>NZ_JAPVBO010000014.1:0-250 GCF_026967995.1 Modestobacter sp. VKM Ac-2979 | reverse complement strand
AAGTGGAAGCGGCGCAAGTCGTGGAGCTGACCGGTACTAATAGGCCGAGGGCTTGACCACATACTCATCCAGCCCATGTTGCAAGAAAATGTCGCGTCCACTGTGCAGCTCTGAAGGTACGGGACCCTCGTGTTCCGCTCCTCCTCAGACACCGTCCCGGTTAGCCGGGATGTGTGTCGGGGTGGGGTACATCTTCACAGTGTTACGGCGGTCATGGCGAAAGGGAAACGCCCGGTCTCATTCCGAACCC
>NZ_JAPVBO010000013.1:0-278 GCF_026967995.1 Modestobacter sp. VKM Ac-2979 | reverse complement strand
GCCGCACCGATGTCCGGCCGCGACCGGTCAGCCGTCAACTCCACGCCCCGACCGTCCACGTACACGTGCACCTTCGACGACACCGACGGCTGATCCAGGTCCAACGCCCAACCCGACACGCTCACCGTCGCCCCCGACGCCGACAACCCGTCCCAGCTCCCGACCGGCAAGGCCTGCTGAGTGGTGATCGACCGGCAGCCCAGCTCCGCGTTCCGAGAGGGCACGTCCACGTCGATCGCGAACACGCACACCCGGTGCGCCCCCGGCGCCACCGTCGT
>NZ_JAPVBO010000012.1:0-2774 GCF_026967995.1 Modestobacter sp. VKM Ac-2979 | reverse complement strand
CGGACGCGCGCGTCGAACTCCACGTCGCCCGCCTTGACCTTCACCGTGCGGGGGATCGTGCCGTCGTTCAGCGCGGTGACCCCGGTGATGGTGAACTCCTCGTCCCCGGTCAGGCCGAGCGACTCGGCCGACTCGCCCTCGGGGAACTGCAGCGGCAGGACGCCCATGCCGATCAGGTTCGACCGGTGGATGCGCTCGTAGCTCTGCGCGATGACCGCCTTGACGCCGAGCAGCGCCGTCCCCTTGGCCGCCCAGTCACGGGAGGACCCGGAGCCGTACTCCTTGCCGGCCAGCACCACCAGCGGCACGCCGGCCTCGGCGTAGGCCCGCGAGGCGTCGTAGATCGACGTGGTCTCGCCGGTCAGGTGGTTCTTGGTGACACCGCCCTCGGTGCCAGGCACCAGCAGGTTGCGCAGCCGGATGTTGGCGAAGGTGCCGCGGATCATCACCTCGTGGTTCCCGCGCCGGGAGCCGTAGGAGTTGAAGTCGCGGCGCTCGATGCCGTGCTCCTGCAGGTACTTCCCGGCGGGGCTGTCGGCCTTGATGGAGCCGGCCGGCGAGATGTGGTCGGTGGTCACCGAGTCACCCAGCACCGCCAGGGTGCGCGCCCCGGAGATGTCCTCGACGGGGGACGGCTCGGCCGGCATCCCGTCGAAGTACGGGGGCTTGCGGACGTAGGTGCTCTGCGCGTCCCACTCGAAGGTGTCGCCCTCCGGGGTGGGCAGCGCCTGCCACTGCTCGGTGCCGGCGAACACGTCCTGGTAGCTACGGCCGAACTGCTCCGCGGAGACGGCGTGGTCGATGACCCGCTGGACCTCCTGCGGCGAGGGCCAGATGTCGCGCAGGTACACGTCGTTGCCGTCGGTGTCCTTGCCCAGCGAGTCGTTGTTCAGGTCGACGTCCATCGACCCGGCCAGCGCGTAGGCGATGACCAGCGGGGGGCTGGCCAGGTAGTTCATCTTGACGTCGGGGTTGATCCGGCCCTCGAAGTTCCGGTTGCCCGACAGGACCGAGACGACGGCGAGGTCGGCCTCGTTGACGGCGGCCGAGACCGGCTCGGGGAGCGGGCCGGAGTTGCCGATGCACGTGGTGCAGCCGTAGCCGACCAGGTAGAAGCCGAGCTTCTCCAGGTAGGGGGTGAGCTCGGCCTTCTCGTAGTAGTCCATGACGACCTTGGACCCCGGCGCCAGCGTCGTCTTCACCCACGGCTTGCTGGTGAGGCCCCGCTCGACGGCGTTCTTCGCCAGCAGCGCGGCGCCGATCATGACCTGCGGGTTGGAGGTGTTGGTGCAGGAGGTGATGGCGGCGATCACCACGTGACCGTGGTCGACGTAGGTCTCGGTGCCGTCCTCCATCACGACCTTGGTCGGCTTGTTCGGCCGGTCGGGGAGGACGTGGTCGGACACGAACGGGTGCGGCTTGCCGGCCTCGCCGTTGCCGTGCCCGAACGGGCTCACCGGGTCAGACGCCGGGAAGGACTCCGCGGACGCCTCGTCGGCGGCGGACTCGACGCCGTAGGGCTGCTCGTTGGACGGGACGCCGGGCTTCCGGTCCTCCCCGCCGGTCTCGCCGTCGGAGACGTAGGCCGGCAGCGCCTCGCGCCAGGCCTCCTTGGCGTCGGTGATCGCGACCCGGTCCTGCGGGCGCTTCGGGCCGGCGATGGAGGGGACGACGGTGGCCAGGTCCAGCTCCAGGTACTCGGAGAAGACCGGCTCGCGGGACGCGTCGTGCCAGAGGCCCTGCTCCTTGGCGTAGGTCTCGACCAGCTTGACCTGCTCGGCGCTGCGGCCGGTCAGCTCCAGGTAGGTGATGGTCTCCTCGTCGATCGGGAACATCGCCGCGGTGGAGCCGAACTCCGGGCTCATGTTGCCGATGGTGGCGCGGTTGGCCAGCGGGACCGCCGAGACGCCGGCGCCGTAGAACTCGACGAACTTCCCGACCACGCCGTGCTGGCGCAGCATCTCGGTGATCGTGAGGACCAGGTCGGTGGCGGTCGCGCCGTCGGGCAGCTGGCCGGACAGCTTGAAGCCGACGACCCGGGGGATCAGCATCGACACGGGTTGGCCGAGCATCGCGGCCTCGGCCTCGATGCCGCCGACGCCCCAGCCCAGCACGCCCAGGCCGTTGACCATGGTGGTGTGGCTGTCGGTGCCCACGCAGGTGTCGGGGTAGGCGAGGGTGCGGTCACCCTCCTGCCGCGGGAAGACCACGCGGGCCAGGTGCTCGATGTTGACCTGGTGCACGATGCCGGTGCCCGGGGGGACGACCTTGAAGTCGTCGAAGGCGCCCTGGCCCCAGCGCAGGAACTGGTAGCGCTCGCCGTTGCGCTGGTACTCGATCTCGACGTTGCGCTCGAAGGACTCCGGCGTGCCGAAGACGTCGGCGATGACCGAGTGGTCGATGACCAGCTCGGCCGGGGCCAGCGGATTGATCTTCTGCGGGTCGCCGCCGAGGTCGGCCATCGCCTCGCGCATGGTGGCCAGGTCGACGATGCACGGGACGCCGGTGAAGTCCTGCATCACCACACGGGCCGGGGTGAACTGGATCTCCTGGTCCGGCTCCGCGGACGGGTCCCAGTTCGCCAGGGCGCGGATGTGGTCGGCGGTGATGTCCGCGCCGTCCTCGGTGCGGAGGAGGTTCTCCAGCAGGACCTTCAAGCTGAAGGGCAGCTTGTCGGCGCCCTCCACCGCGTCGAGCCGGAAGATGTCGTACTCGGTGCCGTCGACGTCGAGCGTCGCCCGGGCTCCGAAGCTGTTCTTGCTGGCTGCCACTCT
>NZ_JAPVBO010000011.1:0-5268 GCF_026967995.1 Modestobacter sp. VKM Ac-2979 | reverse complement strand
TATCAATACCCCCATTCGGCGTCCTTCGGGGTGTCGTTGGGATTCCTTTGGTTGATTGAACGAGAGTGCCAACTCTCGGTCTCAGCTGCGATCAAATCATCTACGGAGAGTTTGATCCTGGCTCAGGACGAACGCTGGCGGCGTGCTTAACACATGCAAGTCGAGCGAGGCCCATCCTTCGGGGTGGTGCCCTAGCGGCGAACGGGTGAGTAACACGTGGGCAACCTGCCCTCAGCTCTGGGATAACTCCAAGAAATTGGTGCTAATACCGGATGTGACCGCTGACCGCATGGTCTGGTGGTGGAAAGATTCATCGGCTGAGGATGGGCCCGCGGCCTATCAGCTTGTTGGTGGGGTAATGGCCCACCAAGGCGACGACGGGTAGCCGGCCTGAGAGGGTGACCGGCCACACTGGGACTGAGACACGGCCCAGACTCCTACGGGAGGCAGCAGTGGGGAATATTGCGCAATGGGCGAAAGCCTGACGCAGCGACGCCGCGTGAGGGATGACGGCCTTCGGGTTGTAAACCTCTTTCAGTAGGGACGAAGCGAAAGTGACGGTACCTACAGAAGAAGCACCGGCCAACTACGTGCCAGCAGCCGCGGTAATACGTAGGGTGCAAGCGTTGTCCGGAATTATTGGGCGTAAAGAGCTCGTAGGCGGTCTGTCGCGTCGGCTGTGAAAACCCGAGGCTCAACCTCGGGCCTGCAGTCGATACGGGCAAACTAGAGTACTGCAGGGGAGACTGGAATTCCTGGTGTAGCGGTGAAATGCGCAGATATCAGGAGGAACACCGGTGGCGAAGGCGGGTCTCTGGGCAGTAACTGACGCTGAGGAGCGAAAGCGTGGGGAGCGAACAGGATTAGATACCCTGGTAGTCCACGCCGTAAACGTTGGGCGCTAGGTGTGGGGGCCATTCCACGGTCTCCGTGCCGCAGCTAACGCATTAAGCGCCCCGCCTGGGGAGTACGGCCGCAAGGCTAAAACTCAAAGGAATTGACGGGGGCCCGCACAAGCGGCGGAGCATGTTGCTTAATTCGATGCAACGCGAAGAACCTTACCTAGGCTTGACATGCACGGAAATCTGTCAGAGATGGCAGGTCCTTTAAAGGGTCGTGCACAGGTGGTGCATGGTTGTCGTCAGCTCGTGTCGTGAGATGTTGGGTTAAGTCCCGCAACGAGCGCAACCCTCGTTCTATGTTGCCAGCACGTGATGGTGGGGACTCATAGGAGACTGCCGGGGTCAACTCGGAGGAAGGTGGGGATGACGTCAAATCATCATGCCCCTTATGTCTAGGGCTGCAAACATGCTACAATGGCCGGTACAAAGGGCTGCGATACCGCGAGGTGGAGCGAATCCCAAAAAGCCGGTCTCAGTTCGGATTGGGGTCTGCAACTCGACCCCATGAAGTTGGAGTCGCTAGTAATCGCAGATCAGCAACGCTGCGGTGAATACGTTCCCGGGCCTTGTACACACCGCCCGTCACGTCACGAAAGTCGGTAACGCCCGAAGCCGGTGGCCCAACCCTTGTGGAGGGAGCCGTCGAAGGCGGGATCGGCGATTGGGACGAAGTCGTAACAAGGTAGCCGTACCGGAAGGTGCGGCTGGATCACCTCCTTTCTAAGGAGCACTGGCCGCCACACTCGTGTGGTGGTCCAGAGCCGTGCGCGGATCGTGAAGTGCCTTCAATTGTGGGGGTGCTCGGGTGTTCGTGACGGAGCTCAAGGGTGGAACGCTGACCAGTTCGGCCAGGCGCTCGTCTTGCTGCTAGTACGGCCCTTCGGGGTGTGGAACGTGGTGGGTGTGGGTGGTCTGGTTGTAGGCACGCTGTTGGGTCCTGAGGGAGTGGGCCGGCTCTGCTGGTTCCTGGGTTCGCCTGGGAGTTGGGGGTCGGGTTGCTTGCTCTGTGGGAGGCCTGCTTGTCGTCGTACCGCCCGGATGTGTTCTGGGGCTGGCGGTGGTGGATGGTGGGTCATCTTCCGTACTTTGAGAACTGCACAGTGGACGCGAGCATCTTGTAAGTATTGTTCTGGATATCCGCGCTGGTCCGCGTACATCGCTCACCGAACCTGGCTTTCTGCTGGGGTGCGGGGGTGTTGTGGTGGGCGGGCGTGGGTGTTGTGTGTGGTCAAGTTGTTAAGGGCACACGGTGGATGCCTGGGCACCAGGAGCCGATGAAGGACGTAGGAGGCTGCGATAAGCCTCGGGGAGCTGTCAACCGAGCGTTGATCCGAGGATTTCCGAATGGGGGAACCCCGCACCAGTCATGTGGTGTGACCCGCGCCTGAACACATAGGGCGTGTGGAGGGAACGTGGGGAAGTGAAACATCTCAGTACCCACAGGAAGAGAAAACAACCGTGATTCCGTGAGTAGTGGCGAGCGAAAGCGGATGAGGCTAAACCGATTGCATGCCAAGCCGGCAGGCGTTGTGTGGTCGGGGTCGTGGGACGATTCGGATGGTTCTGCCGAACTGTCAGGGAGTCAGAAAGCCATGTGTTAGTGGAAGGCCTCTGGAAGGGGTCGCCGTAGAGGGTGAGAGCCCCGTACACGAAAACTCATGGCCTCCCGAGTTGTATCCCAAGTAGCACCGAGCCCGTGAAATTCGGTGTGAATCTGGCGGGACCACCCGCTAAGCCTAAATACTCCCTGGTGACCGATAGCGGACAAGTACCGTGAGGGAAAGGTGAAAAGTACCCCGGGAGGGGAGTGAAATAGTACCTGAAACCGTGTGCCTACAAGCCGTGAGAGCCTTATGCGCACTTGTGCGTGGGGGTGATTGCGTGCCTTTTGAAGAATGAGCCTGCGAGTTAGCGGTACGTGGCGAGGTTAACCCGTGTGGGGTAGCCGTAGCGAAAGCGAGTCCGAACAGGGCGTTTGAGTCGCGTGCTCTAGACCCGAAGCCGAGTGATCTACCCATGGCCAGGTTGAAGCGCGGGTAAGACCGCGTGGAGGACCGAACCCACTTAGGTTGAAAACTGAGGGGATGAGCTGTGGGTAGGGGTGAAAGGCCAATCAAACTCGGTGATAGCTGGTTCTCCCCGAAATGCATTTAGGTGCAGCGTCACGTGTTTCTTGCCGGAGGTAGAGCACTGGATGGTCTAGGGGCCCCACAAGGTTACTGAAATCAACCAAACTCCGAATGCCGGTAAGTGAGAGCGTGGCAGTGAGACTGCGGGCGATAAGGTTCGTAGTCGAGAGGGAAACAGCCCAGATCATCAGCTAAGGCCCCTAAGCGTGTGCTAAGTGGAAAAGGATGTGGAGTCGCAGTGACAACCAGGAGGTTGGCTTAGAAGCAGCCACCCTTGAAAGAGTGCGTAATAGCTCACTGGTCAAGTGATTCCGCGCCGACAATGTAGCGGGGCTCAAGCACACCGCCGAAGCTGTGGCATTCACATGAACCCGTCTCTGATTTCGGTCAGTGGCCAGGTGTGTGGATGGGTAGGGGAGCGTCGTGTGGCGATTGAAGCGGCGGAGTGATCCAGCCGTGGACGCCACACGAGTGAGAATGCAGGCATGAGTAGCGAAAGGGGAGTGAGAAACTCCCCCGCCGGATGACCAAGGGTTCCTGGGCCAGGCTAATCCGCCCAGGGTGAGTCGGGACCTAAGGCGAGGCCGACAGGCGTAGTCGATGGACAACGGGTTGATATTCCCGTACCCGCGAAAGAACGCCCATGCTGAACCCAGCGATGCTAACCATCCGAAGCTCGTGACTGCCCTTCGGGGCTGATCGAGTGGAGCGTGGGACCCGGACTGGTAGTAGGCAAGCGATGGGGTGACGCAGGAAGGTAGTCCTACCGGTGAGTGGTAGTACCGGTGCAAGGGTGTGGCCCGCGATGTAGGTAAATCCGCATCGCATACAGGGTGAGGCCCGACGCATAGCCGAATGAGGCGAATTGGATGATCCTATGCTGCCGAGAAAAGCCTCTAGCGAGTTCTTAGCGGCCCGTACCCCAAACCAACTCAGGTGGTCAGGTAGAGAATACCAAGGCGATCGAGCGAACTGTGGTTAAGGAACTCGGCAAAATGCCCCCGTAACTTCGGGAGAAGGGGGGCCATCTGCTGTGAACCGCCTTGCGCGGGGCAGCGGTGGGTGGCCGCAGAGACCAGTGAGAAGCGACTGTTTACTAAAAACACAGGTCCGTGCGAAGTCGAAAGACGATGTATACGGACTGACGCCTGCCCGGTGCTGGAACGTTAAGGGGACGGGTTAGTCCTTCGGGGCGAAGCTCAGAACTCAAGCGCCAGTAAACGGCGGTGGTAACTATAACCATCCTAAGGTAGCGAAATTCCTTGTCGGGTAAGTTCCGACCTGCACGAATGGCGTAACGACTTCTCAGCTGTCTCAACCACAGGCTCGGCGAAATTGCACTACGAGTAAAGATGCTCGTTACGCGCGGCAGGACGGAAAGACCCCGGGACCTTCACTATAGCTTGATATTGGTGTTCGGTTCGGCTTGTGTAGGATAGGTGGGAGACTGTGAAGCGGGCACGCCAGTGTTCGTGGAGTCGCCGTTGAAATACCACTCTGGTCGAATTGGATGTCTAACCTCGGTCCGTGATCCGGATCAGGGACAGTGTCAGGTGGGTAGTTTAACTGGGGCGGTTGCCTCCCAAAATGTAACGGAGGCGCCCAAAGGTTCCCTCAGCCTGGTTGGCAATCAGGTGTCGAGTGCAAGTGCACAAGGGAGCTTGACTGCGAGACCGACGGGTCGAGCAGGAGCGAAAGCTGGGACTAGTGACCCGGCACCGGCATGTGGAAGCGGTGTCGCTCAACGGATAAAAGGTACCCCGGGGATAACAGGCTGATCTTCCCCAAGAGTCCATATCGACGGGATGGTTTGGCACCTCGATGTCGGCTCGTCGCATCCTGGGGCTGGAGTAGGTCCCAAGGGTTGGGCTGTTCGCCCATTAAAGCGGCACGCGAGCTGGGTTTAGAACGTCGTGAGACAGTTCGGTCCCTATCCGCCGCGCGCGTAAGAGACTTGAGAAGAGCTGTCCCTAGTACGAGAGGACCGGGACGGACGAACCTCTGGTGTGCCAGTTGTTCCGCCAGGAGCACTGCTGGTTGGCTACGTTCGGCAGGGATAACCGCTGAAAGCATCTAAGCGGGAAGCTCGCTTCGAGATGAGGTCTCTCACCGGGTCAACCGGGTAAGGCCCCCGCCCAGACCAGCGGGTTGATAGGCCGGAAGTGGAAGCGGCGCAAGTCGTGGAGCTGACCGGTACTAATAGGCCGAGGGCTTGACCACATACTCATCCAGCCCAT
>NZ_JAPVBO010000010.1:0-67839 GCF_026967995.1 Modestobacter sp. VKM Ac-2979 | reverse complement strand
CGGAAGATGTCGTACTCGGTGCCGTCGACGTCGAGCGTCGCCCGGGCTCCGAAGCTGTTCTTGCTGGCTGCCACTCTGCTGACGCACCCTTCGTTGGAGATCTTCAGTGTTAACTCGTCCGAGTCCGGCGGGCCTTCCGGGTTCTACGCCATGGCAGGAAGGCTTCGTGCCCAAGCGATGCCGGCGCCGATACGTTGCCTGAGGTCGTCGCGGATGACGAATCGATGCGGCTGGGTCGGCGTCATCAGGCAGAACTGCAGGCCCAGGGGTGTCGACGGACACGTTTCCCCGCTTGAGAGTCTCGAGCCATGCCGTAGCCGCATTCGTGCGGTCACGCCGGCTGCCCGATGGAGACCGTTGACGGTGGTTCTGTCCTACGGAGGGCGATGCGTCCTGCGCGGAAATCGACTTCAAGGATCCCGTCGGCCGCCGCTTCGGCGATCAGCCGCAACGTGAAACGCCGCCGGCGAAGGACATGCACCGTGGTCACGGGCCGGCTTCGCAGGAAGTCGACGAGCTCGTGCTGTGACCGAGGCCTCGGCCGTGGGAGCAGAGAGGTGCCCAACGCCACCTGATGACCACCCGTGGCGCGGCAGACCGCGCAGAACCGTGTCGGCGACAAGGTGACGACGTCGCCCTCGTTCGGTACGAAGTTTCGGGTCTCGTAGGCGAGGACAGTTCCGCAACGCAAGATCGCCGTGTACATCGACCGTCTCCTGACCTCGGACGTAACCCCGCTGGCATCCCTTCAAGCGCGCCTTCGTGAGGAGCCACGGCACGGCCTATGGCTGAGGCCAACGCGCTCGACGTCCTCACGGGCATCGACACAGCAATCGACCCGGCGGTGGGAATCTGTCGCGGCAGGGCAGGGCAGGGCAGGATTCTCGCCGCTCAGCTGGCCTGTCCGTGGAGGAGTCTTCCAACGATGCGGTCCGCATGACTCCCCCCGGTCATGGTGCCACGTGCCGTCGGCGGGGCGGCGTGGGATGGACACGTCTAACTGCATACGAGCGGATGCGCTCGTCGTCAAGAGTATGCAGAGCCCCTGCGGCCGACTAGGTTGCCAAGCTATGACGCTACGGTCAGCTGCATCCGGGTCCGCGCTGCGCCGTGCCCTCACCCGCGCCGAGCGCGGGGTGACGCTGGACGCCACCGAGGCCGAGACCCTGCTGCACGCCCGCGGGCTCGGCGAGGGCGAACCCCTGGACCGGCTGCTGACCGCCGCCTCCCGGGTGCGGGACGCCGGGCTCGCCTCGGCCGGGCGCCCCGGGGTGGTCACCTACAGCCGCAAGGTGTTCATCCCGCTGACTCACCTGTGCCGCGACCGGTGCCACTACTGCACGTTCGTGACCACCCCCGGGCAGCTGCGCGCCGAGGGGAAGGCGCCCTACCTGTCGCCGGACGAGGTGCTCGACATCGCCCGGGCGGGGGCGGCGCTGGGCTGCAAGGAGGCGCTGTTCACCCTGGGCGACCGCCCGGAGGAGCGCTGGCCGGTCGCCGCCGAGTGGTTGGAGGCGCACGGCTTCGACTCGACGCTGGGCTACCTGCGGGCGATGGCGATCCGGGTGCTGGAGGAGACCGGACTGCTGCCGCACCTGAACCCCGGGGTGCTGTCGTGGGAGGAGATCCAGCGCCTCAAGCCGGTGTCGGCCTCCATGGGCATGATGCTGGAGACGACGGCGACCCGGCTGTGGTCGGAGCCCGGCGGCCCGCACTACGGCAGCCCCGATAAGGAGCCCGCCGTCCGACTGCGGGTGCTGGAGGACGCCGGGCGCTCCGCCGTTCCGTTTACCACGGGCATACTGCTGGGCATCGGCGAGGACTACGCCGAGCGGGTCGACGCCATTCTGCAGATCCGGGCCGGCGCACAGCGGCACGGGCACGTGCAGGAAGTCATCGTGCAGAATTTCCGGGCCAAGCCGCGCACCGCGATGCAGGCCCACGATGACTTGGAACTGCAGGAGTACGTGGCCGCGGTCGCCGTGACCCGGCTGCTGCTCGGCCCTAAGGCGCGGGTACAGGCACCGCCGAACCTGTCGGATTCCACCGAGCTCGGGCTGCTGCTGCGCGCCGGCGTCGACGACTGGGGCGGCGTCAGCCCGCTGACCCCCGACCACGTCAACCCCGAGCGGCCCTGGCCGAACACCGACAAGCTCGCGGCGCTGAGCGCCGAGGCCGGGTTCACGCTGCGCGAGCGGCTGGCCACCCAGCCGGGCTACGTGCTGCAGCCCGAGCCGTGGCTGGACCCGCGGGTGCGGCCGCACGTCGCCGCGCTGGCCGGGCCGGACGGCCTGGCCGTCGAGGGGCGGACGCCGGCCGGGCTGCCGTGGCAGGAGCCGGACGAGTCGTGGACGTCATCAGGGCGTACCGACCTGCACGTCGAGGTCGACACCGTCGGGCGGACGACCGACCGGCGCAGCGACTTCGACGCCGTCTACGGCGACTGGTCCGAACTTCGCGACCGCACGACGTCGGCCCGCGACGGGCGTTCGACCGCGCTGGCCGCCGGCGACCGCGAGGTGCTGGCGGCGCTGCTGCACGCCGAGTCCGACCCGGCCGGGCTCACCGACGCGGAGTACCTGGCGCTGCTGGGCGCCGACGACACCGACCTCGAGAACCTGTGCGCGCTCGCCGACGCCGTCCGCGCCGACGTCAACGGCGACGACGTCACCTACGTCGTGAACCGGAACATCAACTTCACCAACGTCTGCTACACCGGCTGCCGGTTCTGCGCGTTCGCCCAGCGACGCACCGACGCCGACGCCTACACGCTGTCGATGCAGCAGGTCGGCGACCGCGTCGACGAGGCGTGGGCGGCCGGCGCGACCGAAGTCTGCATGCAGGGCGGGATCCACCCCGACCTGCCGGGCACCGCCTACCTCGATCTGGCCCGCGAGGTGAAGCAGCGGCAGCCCGGCATTCACCTGCACGCGTTCAGCCCCATGGAAATCGTGAACGGTGCGGCGCGGACAGGGCTGTCGTTCCGCGACTTCCTGACTGGTCTGAAGGAGGCGGGACTGGACTCGATCCCCGGCACGGCGGCGGAGATCCTTGACGACGACGTCCGGTGGGTGCTCACCAAGGGCAAGCTGCCGACGGCGACCTGGCTGGAGATCATCGGTACCGCGCACGAGGTCTGCATCCCGACGACGTCGACGATGATGTACGGCCACGTCGACACCCCGGCGCACTGGGTCGGGCACCTGCGTACCCTCGCGGCGCTGCAGGACCGCACCGGCGGCTTCACCGAGTTCGTGCTGCTGCCGTTCGTGCACCACAACTCGCCGATCTACCTCGCGGGCGTGGCCCGGCCGGGGCCAACCGTGCGGGAGAACCGGGCGATCCACGCCGTCGCCCGGCTGCTGCTGCACGGGCGCATCTCCAACATCCAGACCTCGTGGGTCAAGCTCGCCGACGCGGGCACGAAGGCAGTGCTGCAGGGCGGGGCCAACGACCTCGGCGGCACGCTGATGGAGGAGACGATCAGCCGGATGGCCGGCAGTGAGAACGGCTCGCTGAAGACCATCGCCGAACTCGAGGCGATGGCCACCGCGATCGGCCGGCCCGCCCGCCAGCGCACCACCGAGTACGGCACCCCGTCAGCCGAACGCCTCGCGACCGCCCGCTCCGACGAGGGCCGCGCCCGGCTCACCCTATCCACCACCCCGCTGTGAGTCGCGCAGCAGGCTGGTTCGTCGTCGTCCCTCTCAAGGCCCTGGACCGAGCTAAGTCGCGACTATGCGACTTGCCACTGCACCACCGTCGCGGTCTTGTCATCGCCATGGCTCGCGACGTGCGGGACGCAGTCCTCGCCTGTCCCGATGTCGAGGGATTGGTCGTCGTGAGCGGGGACCCACGCTGGTACAGCCTTCTCGGCGTCCCACGGGTGCGTTTCGTGGCAGATCGTCCCGCGGACTCGCTGAACGGCGCCTTGCGACGCGGAGCCGCCGCATGCGGAGCCGAAGGGTCGCCATATGGAATCGCGGCACTGCCCGCGGATCTTCCCGCCCTGCGGCCGGAGGAGATCACTCGGGCGCTGGTCCGAGCGGTCGGCATGCCGACTGCTTTCGTCCCCGACGCACAGGGAGAGGGCACGACCCTGTTCGCGGCCCGTTCGTACAGTGAGTTCTGGCCACACTTCGGAATTCGTTCCCGCACACGCCACGTCCGGAGCGGCGCCCAGGAGATCCTCTTGCCGCAACTGACAGGGCTCCGTCAGGACGTCGACACCCTCGACGATCTGGATTGTGCCCGAGCTCTGGGTCTCGGCCCTCACACAGACGCCTTCATGACGACGCTCACGACCACGCGCCCCGAGGCACCCCCGAGCCATATGCCGACAACGGATACCGGGCGCGGCTCGTCTCGTGCGACGGAGGTGGCACGGGCGCGGGCGTTGGATACGTGCTCGCAGGAGGCGGCAGGGAAACCGCCGCAGAGGACACATTGGGAGGACGCATGAGGTTCGTCGGTATCCGTCGGGACGGCGGTGGAGTCGACGTCGCCGCGCTGTCGGACGAAGGCACATCAGTTGCCGTGGTCGCCGGGCTGGAGGAGTTCTGGGCCGACGCGGCCGGCTATCTGAGCCGCACCCCCGAGGGCGGGATCCTCCCGGTGGATGGTGTCCAGTTCGTTCCACCGGTACTTCCTGACGCACGTGTCATCTGCATCGGCTTGAACTACCTCAAGCACGTCGCGGAAGGTTCCTATTCCGGCGAAGAGCTACCGCCCTATCCCACGCTGTTCGCCCGCTGGACGCAGTCACTGTCGGTGAGTGGCGCGCCCGTGCCTGTGCCGGCGAACGAACGAGGTCTGGACTGGGAGGGCGAGGTGGTCGCCTATGTCGGCTCCACACTCGTCGACGCGACCCCCGACGACGCGTTGGCCGCCGTCGTCGGCTACTCGACCTTCAACGACATCACCTCACGGCGGGCGCAGAAGCTGACGTCCCAGTGGATCCTCGGCAAGAATGGCGACAACTCCGGCCCCCTCGGGCCGCTCGTGCCCGCTTCCGAGGTCGGCGACCTGCGAGATGGCCTCCGCCTTGAGACGCGCGTCAACGGCGAGACCGTCCAGGATGGCTCCACCGACGATATGGTCTACACCGTCGGAGATACCCTCTCGCTCATCAGCCACACCCTCACCCTGCGTCCAGGAGACCTGCTCGCCACCGGTACGCCGTCCGGTGTCGGCTACGGCCGGGATCCGCAGTGGTTGCTGCAACCGGGCGATGTTGTCGAGGTCGAGGTCGAGCGCCTCGGTCTGCTCACGAATCGCATCGTCTCTAACGACGCCCGGAAGCCCTAATTCCGTCCGGTCACGCGGGCCGGCCGATATCCAAGCCACGATCAGCGGAACCGATATCGGGCGCACACACAGGGAGCACGTCAGTATCCCGGGAGAAACTGTCCCGGCCACGGGTCAAGTGGACGCTCGAAACCGAGGGGACGACGGTAGTCGCTGCGGTGGGGAGTCTTCGAAGTCGGTGATGAGCAGCGAGTGGCCGCCGTCGAGGAGGACCTCGAGCGCGGCGTTCATGCCACCGGTCTGGGCGAATGTGGCCGGCAGGCCGGCGGTGGACAGGCCGTCGATGACGTCTTGGTACTGGCTCTGCCCCACGTTATGTTGTATCTGGGGCGAGCCGACGCGTTCTCACGATCACGCTGCTGGATGACCGCGAAGAGTGCACCCTGCAACCATGTCTGCGCCCCGCTGGCCTCTCAAGCGGTCGCCCGATGACAGGCTGGGCATCGTCGTCCACGAACCCGTCCTGCTCGCCCGCTCCCCGGCATCGCAGCCGGCCTCCGGTGTGTGTTGGCCCACCCAGCGACCGAGTCGCGACGAGCGGCGATCAGGCATCGTCGGCATGGTCTCTGGACTTCCGAACATATTCCGAATACGATGGGTTCATGACGGCTGCACTGGACACCTCGCTCGCGACGCGACGCTCCTCGGACCTGAGCAAGCACTCGGCCGAGGTCTTCGCTGAGGCGGAGGACCACCCCGTGACAGTGACCCGGCGCGACGGCGAGCCGCTGGTCCTCATGTCACAGCGCGAAGCTGAAAGCCGTTCCCGCCTGCTGGAGTTCGCCGCGCAACTCATCACCGTCGCCCTCGATGAGGGCGGCCCGCTCGCCGAGCGCATGGCCAAGTCCTTTCCGTGGATGCTCGCACTATCGCCGACGGATCGCGCAGCCTGCGCGCAAGATCTCGTGGATGCCGCGCGTGCGTCGTTCTCCACCAATCAGTCCCATCTCGTGATCGCAGAGCTGGTGTCATGGAGGGAGACCGCCTCCGCCCTCGCCGCCGGGCTCGGCAGTGCAGACCTCGATTGGCTCGACGGCGACGAGACTGTGGAGCGTCCGTAGCCGTGGCGGCGGCCAAGCGCGGCGAGCTTGTCCCGCGGCCCCAAAAGAAAACCGAGTACGAGATCCGCTTCGGCACCGTGCAGGCACGCAAGGGGTGGCAAGACCTCGTCGCAACCATCCGCAACCCCATGACGGAGACCTGGGACTTTCTTACGGGGACGCCCCTGCTTCATACTCCGACCAACTACCCCCTGCGCGGCGAACTCGGCACGACCTCACGCGGAGGAACAACTCACGAGCGATGGCAGCACAAGCCAACGGTGAAAGGCACCGCGCGCATCTGGTTCTACGTTCACGAGCGAACGGTCGTCGTGGAGCAGGTACACACAAGTCATCCGAGCGAGACTAAGTAGCCGCTTCGCGTGGATGGGTAGCGCAATGCCGCACTCGGCCGCGGCTACCCGCCGTGTCGTTGAGCTCGACGAGTAGCCGCTGCCCCGGAGCGCCACAGTCCATTCAGCAACGGATCTCTCATATGAACCGTCGGTGGGCTACTCCATGCTGCACCGGGTGACGCTCCGGCGGATCAGCTGCGGAGCTCAAGTACTAACCGTGAGGGGGTGCGCGGTGACCGAGCGGCTGCCTGCGCTGGTGGCGACGTTCTCCGACGCAGAGCCAGCGGTGCACTCCGCAACTTTGGGGTCGGCAATCGCGCCGGCCCGAGACAACTCCCCCGCCGTCAGGCCCGAACAGCTGAGCACGCTGGAGGACCTGGTCCGCGGGTTCTTGCTGTCCAAGCGGTCCCCCCGCACGCGGGAGGCCTACGCCGCCGACCTCACCGGCTGGCTCACCTGGTGCGCCAGCCTGGGAGTCGACGTTCTGGCCGCCGGCATCCATCACGCCGACGCCTACCTCCGGGTCTTGGCCGAGCACGGTGACCCCCGCACCGGCCGCACCCTCGCCGCAGCCTCCATCGCCCGCCGCACCTCTGCCCTGCACGGCTTCTACCGCTACGCAGCCCGCCACGGCGCCGTCACCGGCTCCCCGTTCACCGCCGTGCAGCGCCTTACCGTCGATGACGAGTCCATGACGTCTGGGCTCACCCGCGGCGAGGTCCACGCCCTGTTCGCCGCCGCCCGCGCCCACTCCCCCCGCTCCGACGCCCTCATCCGGCGCTACTCGTGCTCAACGGGCTGCGGATCAGCGAAGCCCTCGCCGCCCGGATCGAGGACCTGGACCACGACCGCGGGCACCGGGTGCTGTGCATCCGCCGCAAGGGCGGCCGCCGCGCCAAGACCCCACTGACCCCCGACGTCCAGCACGTCCTGGACCAGCTCATCGGCGAGCGCACCACCGGACCGATCTTCACCACCACCAGCGGCAAGCCCCTGGACCGCACCGCCGCCTGGCGACTCCTCCGCCGGCTGGCCACCGACGCCGGCATCGCCTCCCCCGACCCGGATCAGCCCCCACTCGGCCCGGCACACCTACGCCACCACCGCCCTGAACGCCGGCGTCGCCCTCCGCGACGTCCAGGACTCCATGGGCCACCGCGACCCCCGCACCACCCGGCTCTACGACCGCACCCGCGGCAACGTCCCGCAACGCCACCTACGCCGTCGCCGCAGCCCTCGCCGACGACTGACCGTCCGGCGCACAGTCGGGCCGGCGCCGGCTCGAGTCTCAGGCGAAGGCCAGCAGGACCAGCAGGAGCCCGATAACGCACCAGTTGCTCACGCTGTGCGCCGCGGCTGCGACATCGGTGGCCCGCTCACGGGCCTTCTCCCAGTCGGCTTCCCACTCAGCCCGGCTGCGGTTGCGCTCCTGCAGGGCCGCCACCTCAGCATCGAGGCCCGCCAAGCGCTGCCCGAGCCATGCCAGGCGCTCCCGGGTGTCCGAAATGGACTCGTACTCACCCCAGTTGACCGCCGGGGCGGCGACGAGTGCCGGCATCCGAGGACCATGAAAGGCCAGCCGGTACATCCCGGCCCACACGAGCCCCAAGACGGTGAGGCCGAGCGCAGCAGCGATCGGGATGCCCGCGACCAGGTGGACGAGCCCGAACACGAAGCTGCGGGTCAGCGTCTGGAGCGCCGTGGAGTTCTCGGTGCCATGGCGGAACAGCATCTCCTCCTGGCGGGCCAGTAAGGGCACCGCCAGTGCGAACCCCACCGGGATGAGCCACCCGGTGACCGACCAGAACAGCCCCTCGTTGCCGGTCTGACCGAGGTTTACGTTGCCTTCGCCGCCCAGGGTCGACCACCAGCCCCACGCCATCCACGCCGGCCCGAAGGCGATCAGGACGGTGTACACCGCCACCACGACCACCAGGCCGGCCACCGCCAGCGGCACCATCCACCAGCGCACGGCCCGGACGACGCGCAGGTACTCCTCCCGGACGGGACCGACCCGCAGGGAGCGCAGAGCGGCTCCGAGGCTGTAGGCGATGAGCAGCAGGAAGGCGATGGACAGCAAGGTCAGCACGGCGAGGCCTCCTAGACGGTCATGACTGGACTCGGGCGGGGTGGCGGTGCGGGCCTGCCGACCCGCACCGCCTGAGCCTCAGGAGCCCTTGCCGCGCTCGGTGACGGTGGTGTTCGGGTGCCGCCGAGCGGTGCTCTCGGTGACGTAGTGGCCGGTGATCGCCGACCGGTAGTTCGTGGACCGCGAGGTGTTGCCCCCGCGCTCGGTGACGGTGGTGCGGGGGTGCCGAGCCGCCGTGGAGCTGGAGACGTAACGACCGGTGCGTGCGCTGCGATGTGCCATGACCACTCCCGATGTCGTGGAGCGAGTACGTGCAACGACGTTGCACATATGAGACGATAGGTCCATGACGGCCATGTTGCAAGGATGCATCCCCGTTTCGTACGTAAGGAGGCTGTGCGGTGCCTGAGGCTGCTCCCTTCCGGGTTCATGAGTTGGCGTCGGCGATCGAGTCCAAGCTCGGTGACGAGGGGCTCAAGCTGCGTGAGGCTGCCGGGCAGATCGGGATCAGTGCAGCGACACTGTCGCGGGTGATCAACGGGAAGCTGCCCGACACCGGCAGCTTCGCGGCGTTGGTGAACTGGCTGGGCGTTTCCGCTGACCTGTTCATCGCCGGACCGCAGCGCACCACCGGGCCGGAACCGATCGAGGCTCATCTACGGGCTGACCGCACGCTGCCGCCGGCCACGGCGAACGCCCTGGCGGCCCTGGTGCGAGCGGCGTACCACGACCTCGGTCGTCCCGAGAACAAGGAGATCTGAGGAACGTGCCCTCGGCCTCATTGATGTTCCCGCGTGGCTTCAAAGCTCAGTGTCAGCGGGAGGCTGCGGCTCAACGTGCGCTGCTGGAGGTGACTCCGGCGGATCGACTGGACCCCCGCCTGCTCGCCGAGCACCACGGCATCGCCCTGTTGACCCCGGCGGAGCTGCCTTCCCTCTCCCCAGCCGACCTGGCCGAGCTCACCGATGAGTCCGATGGCCACCCCGACACCTGGTCGGCCATCAGCCTGGAGACCGCCCAGGGGCACCTGACGATCTACAACCCGACCCATTCGGCCGAGCGGATCAACAACAGCCTCGGCCACGAGATCGCCCACTTCCTGCTGGGCCACCCGCACGGCCGGATGCAGCTGGTCGACGGCCAGCTGCTTCGGGAGTACGACGAGGCCCACGAGCGGGAAGCCGACTGGCTGGGCGGGGTGCTGCTGCTCCCGGACACTGCGATCCAGCACGCCGCCCGCCGCGGCTGGGGCCGGGCGGAGACCGCAACCCACCATCAGCTCTCCCGGGAGCTGGTCAACTGGCGCTGGGGCAAGAGCGGAGTGGACAAGTACATGACGGTCAGGGCGTGATGGTCAGGGCGCGACCGCCGGGCGGAGGACAGCCGGTGGAGTCCTCGGCCGTCAGGTTTCCCGGCTCATCGCAATCCAGGGTGTAGTCGCGGTCGAAACCCCCCGGTCTCGAGTAGGGATCGGGCGATGTAGTTGGTGAGGTTGCGGAAGCCGAGGGCGGAGCCGCGGAGGTGCTCGAGGCGGCCGTTGAGTGCTTCGGTGGGGCCGTTGCTGGTGCCGGGCCGGTCGAAGTAGGCGAGCACGTTGGTGGCCCGCTGGGTCAGGGTGCGGCCGAGGCGGCGCAGCTCGGTCAGCGCCGCTGGGACGCCGGAGCCGAGTGCGGCGATCAGAGTGACCATGGTGGCTTTGCCGCGGGTCCGGTCGGGATCGCGGTAGGCGCTGATCATGCGTTGGTAGATGCTCCAGGTGGCCTCGACCTGGACGTGAGCGTCGCCGGTGAACAGCGCGGTCAGCCGCTGCCGTTGGCGGTCGGTGAGCAGGTCCGCGCCGGTGTGCAGGGTGCGGCGGGCGCGGTAGAGCGGATCGGCGGCGCGACCGCGGTGCCCGTACAGGTCCTGCTGGACCCGGCGGCGGCAGCGGTCCAGGGCGTCGCCGGTGAGCCGGACGACGTGGAAGGGATCCGTCACCGTTACCGCCTCGGGTAGCTCCTCGGTGGTGGCGGTCTTGAAGCCGGTGAACCCATCCATCGCCGGCGGCCCTGCTGGTGTCCTGCCGCCACACGTGCCCGCAGTCGCCGCAGCGGTAGCGGCGGACGGTGACCAGCAACATCGTGGGCCGCCAGCCCAGCGGCTCGTGGGCCAGCCGCCGGATGACGGTGTCTCGCGGGGCGCCTTCGCAGCCACAGCGCCGGCACCACGAGTCGGGCTCCACGACCCGGCAGGCCAGCACCGCACGATGAGGCTTCAGCAGCTGCCCGGTGACCTCCAGACCGAGCTCATCGAGGCGGGTGAACGTCGTCAGGTCAGGGCGAGCGAAGGTAGCGTCAAGCACGTCGAGGTCTTGCGGATGGGCAGTGTGAGAACTTCCATCCTCGGGAGACCTCGTCCTCTATCCAGCACCAGCCCGCTGCCCGCCTCTACACCCTCACCTGCGATGAGCTAGCAATCCGCGGTCCGGCGGCGAGCTTCACGGCCGCCTTCGCGGCGCTGACGCGGGCAGGCGGGACGACACCGCCCGCCCCTGTCCACCGGGCCCACAGCGACCAGCCCGCCCGGGACGAGTCGACGACGGCAGGGTCGCTAGGACGAGCCGCTGGGTGGAGCCGTGGTGTCGTCGGCGCCCGCGGTGCGGTTGGCGCCCGGGAGCCGGGGGCCGGGGTGGGTCGTAGGGTTCTTGGGGTGCGTCAGCCGTTGACCGAGGACGACATCGAGGCGATCGCCTGGGCCGCGCGCACCCCCGCGCGCGCACCTGTCCGCCGCCGCCTCGTTGCAGGCTGCCGCCGCCGCTCCCCACCCCGAGGATGAGGTCGGTCCGGCCGAGCTGTACGTGGCGGCCTCGGACCAGCTGTCCTTCGCCGGGGACTCCCCCGGCGCCCTGGAGTTGTGCCGGCGGGCGGTGGCGGCCGGCGGCCACGTCCCACCCGACGTTCGCACCTTCCTGCACCACGCACTGCTGGCCGCGGGCGAAGTCGAGGAGGCCCGGGCCGTGGCCGAGGACATCCGGCGGCCCCGACCCGGGGACCTGGCGGTGTATTCATTCGTGGGCGAGAGCTACGAGGTCACCGGGGACCGGCGGCAGGCCCACCGGTGGTTCACCCTGGGCCTGCAGCGGGCCCTGTCCGATCCCGCGACCGGCGGGGACCCCTCGGAGCTGCCTCCCGGCAGTGAGGGGCGGATGCTCGGGGTCGCCCGCACCCCGGTACGCCGGGACCTGGACATGCCCCCCGACGCACTCGACGACGCCTTCACCTGACCGTGCACCACCGGGCTCACCCCGAGCTGGTCCACGTCGTCCTTGTCCGGGACCGGGTCGGCCGGGACCCGGACGGACCCGGATGGGCTGGTCAGGTGCGGGGAGGCCAGGCCATGAGCGGAGGGACCTTGTCCCCGCGAAAGGTCATGCCGCTGGCGGGGTCGGTGGTCGCTTCGGGGTGCCGGTGGCTGCCCCCGGCGTGGGCGATCGCGGCCAGCAGCGGGGTGAGGCCCCGGCGGTCCAGCTGGAGGCGACGTCGCCGAGGTTGATCGGCTGGCCGTCGACGAGGGAGGCGGCGGCGCGCAGCACCCGCAGCTCGCCGCTGCTGCCGAAGATGTTCCCGGCGGCCAGCGCCGGCTGCAGGTGCTCCCACTGGATCTGGGCACAGCGGTCCCCGGTGGCGGGGTCGTCCTCGACGCTGATGAGGTCGGCGGCCTGGAGTGGGGGGAGGCAGTGCCTGAAGGCGGCCAGCAGCAAGATTTCAGCTTCGGTCAGTAACCACGGGATCGATAACAAGCCGACCATCGCCTCCTGCCGTCGGACCGGAGACTCCCGCCCACCAGCCAACGCCGACTTCGCCCGCAGCCGGGGCACCGTCACCCTCCTGCTCGGCCGCCAATCAGCCGCGGCCGAGGTGGCTTTCATAAGAAGGCACTTCGCCCGCGGCTTGCCGGGATCAGTGTGCGGCGTCGTAGGCCTCGGTCACGCTGGCCCTGACCCGGCCACGCTCGGACACGTCGTGGCCGTTCTGACGGGCCCACTCCCGCACGGGTCCAAGGTCCCGCTTGCCTTCTGCGCTGGGCCGGCCTCGGCTCGCCGACCGCCGGCCAACCGAGCCGCTCGAGGCGACCTTCCGTCCGTGGCCGACATAACGAGAGAAGTCGTCACGCATCTTGCTGGCGTTCTCGGAGGACAAGTCGATCTCAAAGGCCTGTCCGTCGAGGCTGAAACTGACGGTCTCGCCGGCACCGTCTTCCAGCACCTCGCCGCTGAGGTCGTCCTCCAGAACGATCTGGGTCTTGCGTGCCATGGTCACTCCCTCTCCGGATTACGGTCGATCACTTTAGATGAAGCGTAAGGGATCGTTTCCGAGGAGCGGTCGGCGAGTCTGATTACCGGGTCTGGATTACCTGCAGTTCACCGATCTGAACCTGGGCTTCCTGGGTGAAAGAGATGTCGTCGATCGTTCCGGTTCGTCCCCCGCCGGCCCAGGTGATGGTCCAACTCGACGTCGCCGCGACGGTGTACGCGCCGCTCGGCTGTCCTGCGCTGGTGCGGGTGTAGGTGTGCCCGCAGTCCGGGGAGCTCTGGCGTTCGTAGGAATCCGCGTACGGGGTGCCTGCCGTTGTGCAGGTGACGCTGCGCCCGTCGCCCATGGACCAGACGACGTTCCTCACCTCCGCGGTGGCCGTGACGCTGACACCGCCCGCTGCCACCGTCCGGCTGATCGGCCCGTAGGTGTTCTCGGCGGGCTGATCGACCCACATCCACGTCGGAAGGCCGACCAGACCCATCCTGTCCGGCGCCGCCTCGGGGACGATGCCGATCTCGATGGCCCGCAGTTGCATAGCGTCCACCGCCTGCTGAGCGAGCACAGCCGGGTCCGGGGGCGCTGCCGACCCCGCTGGCGGGACGTCGGACCAGAAGTAAGTTGCGCCCGTCCCGCCGATGGTGACGGAGTAGGAGCACCGATACACGAGACCACCGGTGTTGCCGCCATAGATCGGATCGCCGGCCGGCGGCTGAGGATCGGCCACCGCCACGTAGCAGTCTCGGTCGTTAGACCAGTAGCCACCGTCACGGACACAGTCCACTGGCGTGGGGACGGGGAAGAACGCGTCATCGACACATGCCGCCGGTGCTGGCGCTTGTCCGCCGCCGCCTCCGCCGCCCTGTCCAGGCGGGGGGGTCTCGGGCGCTACTGGAGTCCCCGGCATCTCGATAGCGATGATGCACTCACCCGTGGTCGGGTTGAGCACGCTGCACTCAGGATCAGCCAGGGCAGTCTGGGGAGTCAGAAAGACGGCAATCAGGCCCGCGGTGAGGGCAATTAGGACTGCTCGAATTAATCTTCGCATGGCTGTCCCGCTGACTGGATGGCGTTCACGCGCCATCCAAAATCGAACTGGACGACGTCTATGCGCGCCGCTGACTGAGGGGGGCGGGTGCTCGCAACCACCGACTTGCCTTCCGCGTCTACCACATTGACGCCACTCACGTCGATGCACGTGTCCATGACGATGGTCGGGTATTTCGGGGGGGTGGTCGTTGAGTCGGATGAGAGGTCGATGCTGAAGGGTGTTACTTCGAGAACACGTACGTCCCCGATCTGGGTCAATCCCCTGGCCTTCGTCTGGAGCGCCGTCCGCAACTGCAGGTCGAAGGCCTCGTTGGCCGCCACGTCACGCAGGGTGTTTGCGTCCGCGTTGGGATCTAGATTCACACGGTCGATTTCCGCGTAGTACGCCCTCACCAAGTCGGTAGCTTCAGCGACTGCCTGATCTTCTGCGCTGACGGGGACGACGCTCGAGGACGTCGGCGCGCTCGTCGTGGGCGCCGCAGAGCTCGGCGTGGGCGCCGCAGAGCTCGGCGTGGGCTCGGCCACCGGGTCGTCCTGGCCGCTACAGCTGCTGATGAGCAGGGTGAGGGCTGCGATGCCGGCCGCAGCGGTGAGTCGGCGTGCGGGGCGGGTGGTCATCGGGAGTCCTCTGGTATCAGGTGGCTGCTTCGTGGGTCGCTCAGCGCCATGTTCGTCACAGCGCGCGCGTGGTCAGGTCGTTGGCGCGGTCAGGATCGGCCAGGTCCGCCAGGAGCTTCTCGGTCTGCTCCTCGAGGTCGCCACCCAGATCGTCGGCTACGGCGAGCAGTTGGGCGATCGCCTTCTCCTCCTCGGCCTGGTTGCCGGCCGAGTGCGCGGCGAGGATGCGGATCCGGGCCAGGCGCTCCAGGCCGGGCTCGACGGTGAGGCCGACAACCGCGTTCACCCGAGGGTGAGTTCTTCGGCGAGGAACGGCTGGCCGACTTCGTCCACCGCGGCGCCGCCGAGGGCGACTCCGCGCCGGAGACGCTCCGGCGGCTGGTGCGTCGCGTGCTCGACCACCAGGCCGACCACCTGCAGGACGATGCCAGCATCGTGCTGTTGGAGTGGCGCACCGGCGCCGAGCGCCGCCTCGACATCTGACCGGCGCCGCGCCCGCGTCGTCCGCCGGCTACCGGCAGGGTGTCCGTCGCTGGTCCACTCCAGCGGCTGGTCAGCCCTGCGGATCACCCGCTTCGGCGGCACCCGTCACCGGCTGTCGTGCCCGCTGAACCGCCCTGGTCAGCGTGGGGCCAGTCGCTGGCTCAGCTCGCGATCAGCACGAAGAAGATGAAGCTCACGAACGACGTGCGGCCTTCGAACCCTGGTGGCAGCAGCTCCGCTGGGGTGTCCGGCGACCACGGCGGTTCACTGACGACGGCGACCTGGAAGCCGGCGTCCGAGAAGGCATCCGTCATGGCGTGCAGCGGCCGGTGCCAGTACGTCAGCACGGCCGGCTGGCCATCGAAGGTGTACTCGTCCGTCCACTCGGTGACGGCGAAGTAGTCGGCGCCGGGGTTCAGCATCTTGTAGAGCAGCGGGTGGTTGACCGACAGCACGAGTCGGCCACCTGGCCTCAGCACCCGACGCAGCTCGGACAGCGGTGCGGTCCAGTCGCGCAGGTAGTGCAGGACGAGCGACGCGGTCACGTCGTCGAAGCCGCCGTCGGCGAAGGGAAGTGGCGCCGCCAGGTCGGCGACCTGCACGTCGGCGTCCCCACCGAGCCGCTCCCGTGCCAAGTCGACCATGACCGCGCTGGAGTCGAAGCCGGTCACGACGGCACCCCGGGCGCGCAGCTCCGCGGCGAGCGGCCCGGAGCCGCACCCGGCATCGAGGATGCGGCGACCGCGTACGTCGCCGGCGAGGTCCAGCATCGCGGGTCGCTCGTAGTGGGCGTTGATGAGGTTGACCTCGTTCTCCGCCGAGTACGCCGCACCGAAACCGTCGTAGTCGTTGACCTTCACGTGGGACCCCGCCTCCGGTGACTGATCGAGCGGTCAACGTATCCGGGCCAGCCACTGGCCCGCCGACACACGCGCAGTGCAGATCAGCGAGTCCGGAGGAACGGGTGTCCCGGCGTCGGCGGCGCGCCCGGAGCTGACCGGGCGAGGTCGGCAGCCGTTCACCGCGTCGGCGGACCCGAGGTCGTGGAGCGGCCGTCAGTGCGGAGCTACTCCGTGAGGGCGGCGCGGACCGCTGGCGCGACCTCCTCGGCGAAGACCTGGTACTGCCGCTCGTGGTCGTCGAGCGGCCACAGGACGAACCCGTTCATGCCCACCTCCGTGACGAGCTCGACGAGACGGTCGACCCATGCGCCGACCGGCTCGTCGAAGGTCCCGGCGGACGTCGTGGAGACGCGGCCGGCGATGTTGTAGACCTTGCGCAGGGCGGCCGGGTCCCGGCCGGCCTCGGTGGCCGCGGCGTCGATGCGCGCGGAGGCGGCCGGCAGCGCGGCCAGGTCCATGTAGGTGTAGCTGGGCAGCCAGCCGTCGGCCCGGGCGCCGGTGAGGGCGAGCATCCGCGGACCGTAGGAGCCGAGCCACAACCCCAGCGAGGGGCTCGGCGCCGGCCCGGGGTGGACGCCGGCCAGCCCGTAGTGCTCGCCCTTCACCCGCACGCTGCGCTCCCCGCTCCACATCGCCCGGACGACGTCGATCGCCTCCTCCAGGGCGGCAACGGCCTCGGCCGGCTGCCGACGCGGGCCGCCCATCGCCGCGATCGGGTCCCACAGCGCCCCGGCACCCAGGCCCAGCTGCACGCGCGACCCGCTGAGGCGGTCCAGGGTCGCGGCGGCCTTGGCGAGCACCGCCGGGGGTCGCAGCGGCAGCGAGATGACGGTCGGCACCAGGGTGACCGAGGTCGTCCGCGCCGCCAGGAAGGTGAGCAGCGTCCAGGTGTCGTCGAAGGCGTGCTGGTACGGGTGGTCCTGGATCGTCAGCAGGTCGAACCCCAGCCGGTCGACGAGCGTCGCCTGGTGCAGTGAGCGGCCGACCGGTTGCGACAGCGGGTCGACGTTGGCTCCGAAGAGCACGGGTAGTGGCACGGCAAGCTCCTGTCGGTCAGCGGCTCCAGCACGTGGAGCCGGTGGTGCGCGTGTTCGGGTCGGGCTCAGGCCGGCTCGACGACGACCTTGCCCTCGATGGGACCGGCAGCGGCCTCGGCGTGCAGCGCGGGCAGTTCTGCCAGCGGGATGTGGCGGGTGACCTCGACCTGCAGGTCCCCGCTGTCGACCAGGGACACCAGCTCGGTGAGGCGGTCCCGGTTGGGCAGCACGAACACGGTCGCTGCGCTGACGCCGCGGCTCTCGTCGCCGGGGGTGGCCATGAACGCGGTGGTGCTGACGACCTTGCCGCCGTCGCGGACCAGGGCCACGAGCGCGGTGAACCGGTCGGGGTCGATGGGGGCGAGGTTGACCAGCACGTCCACCTGCTCCTCGACCGCGTCCAGCAGGTCGGTGGTGGTGTGGTCGATGACCTGGTCGGCGCCGGCTGCGTGGACGGCGGCGCTGCTGCGCGGGCTGGCGGTCGCCACGACGTGCACCCCGGCCCGCTTGGCCAGCGCGACGGCGTACTTGCCGACCACTCCCCCGGCGCCGTTGACCAGGACCCGCTGCCCGGCGGTCAGCTCACCGAGGTCGAACAGCGCCTGCCAGGCCGTCAGCGCCACCGACGGCAGACCTGCCGCGTCGGGCAGCGGGACCTTCACCGGCGCGGGGACCAGCGCCTCCGCCGGGGCGATGACGTACTCCGCCGCGCCGCCGTCCCGCTCCATCGGCAGGAACCCGATCACCGCATCCCCCACCTGCAGACCACCCTCGCCGGTGGTGCCGCCGACGCCGTCCCCGAGGGCGTCGACCGTGCCGGAGACGTCGTAACCGGGCACGTGCGGCAGCTGGATCGGGATGGGAAGGAAACCGCCGCGCATGCCGGCGTCGGCGGCGCTGAACGCCGAGGCCGCCACCCGCACCCGCACCTCACCTGCGCCGGGGACGGGCTGCTCGACGTCCTCGTAACGCAGGACCTCGGGACCGCCTACCTCGTGGAAACGCACTGCCTTCATGTCTGGACCTGCCTTCGCTGGATGTGCCGTTGGGTGCCTTGCCAACCCAACGTCGCAGGTCCCGGCGCGATCAGCCTGGGCCGGATTGGCCCACCTTGATGACCGCCCGCCCATCGGTTGCGCCGACCACCTCCACCAGCCGCGCAGCGTCGGCTGATCGCGGCGCTGCGGTCAGCAGGAGGGCCGCCAGGCCACCGGGGGTCGCGATCAGGTTCCCGTCGAGCGTGACGGAACTCCTGACGCGCCACAGCCGGCGTGTGCTCTCAGGACCTGAAAACACACGATGGCGGTCGGCCGCCTCACCGGCGGAGGAGGTCAGCGCGGCCGTCGGGCCGGCGGTCATCAGGGTGGGCCAGTCCGGCCCAGGCTGCCCGCGCCAGGACCTGCGACGTTGGGTTCGCACCGCACTCCAGCGGCACATCCAGCGGAAGCAGGTCCAGTGGTGAAGGCGGTCCGTTTCCACGAGTTCGGCGGCCCCGAGGTCCTGCGCCACGAGGACGTCGAGCAGCCCGTCCCCGGCGCAGGCCAGGTGCGGATCCGCGTCACCGCCACCTCGTTCAACGGCGTGGACACCACCATCCGCGCGGGTCAGATGCGGGGGCAGGTACCGGTTCGGCTGCCGCACACCCCCGGGATCGACGTCGCCGGCACGGTCGACGCCCTCGGTCCCGGCGTGGACGTCGTCGCGGTCGGCGACCGGGTCGTCGGACTCCTGCCGATGACGGCGGCCGGGGCGGCAGCAGAACACGTGATCGCGCCGGCGGAGCTCCTGACGGGGGCGCCCAGGAGGCTCCCGTTGGCCGACCTGGCGGCCTTGCCGCTGGTCGGCCTGACCGCGTGGCAGGCCCTGTTCGACCACGGCGACCTGACCGCCGGGCAGCGGGTCCTGATCATCGGGGCCGGCGGCGCGGTCGGCGGGTACGCCGTGCAGCTGGCCAAGGAGGTCGGTGCCCAGGTGGTCGCCACGGCCGGCCCGCGCAGCGCTCGGCGCGTCGAGGCGGCGGGCGCCGACGAGGTCATCGACCACACGCTCACCGATCTGACGGCGGCGGTGCGCGAGCCGGTCGACCTCGTGCTCGACCTCGTGCCGGTCACCGAGGAGGAGTTGGCCGCGCTGGTCCCGCTGATCCGCGCAGGCGGTGCACTCGTCACCACCACCGGCGGGCTGCCTGCTCCCTCCGACGAGGGGCGCGGGGTGCGCGGCATCGACCTGGTCGTCCGCAGCGACTCCGACCAGCTCGCCGACCTGGTCGCTCGGGTGTGCACCGGTGAGCTGGTCATCGACGTCGCCCAGCGGGTCGCGCTGGCCGACCTGCCCGCCCTCCACGCCCGGGCCGCCTGCGGCCGGCTCCCCGGCAAGGTCGTCGTCCTCCCGGCCGGCACCTGACCACCCCACCCCTCCCCCACCCACAGAGCTCACGAAGGAGACAGCCATGTCCTTGCACCTCGATCTCGAGATCGCCGCCGCACTGGCCCCCATGGCCACAGCGATGGCGGAGGCCACGCCGCCGGCGGTGGGCGACGTCGACGGGCGGCGCGCCATGTGGGAGCCGATCCTCGCTGCCGCGGGCACCGCCCAGCCGACCCCCGCCGACGTGACGACCAGCGAGCACGTCGCGATCGCGGAGGACGGCGCGCAGATCACGATGCGCTGGTACGCGAAGGACGGGGTGACCCCGGGCTCGGCCGTGCTGTTCTTCCACGGCGGCGGCTACCTCTTCGGCCGCATCGACCACTTCGACGGGCCGGTCTCCCGCTACGTGTCCGCCAGCGGGGTGCCGATGCTGTCCGTCGAGTACCGCCGCGCACCCGAGCACCCCCACCCCACGCCGCTCGAGGACGCCTACGCCGCGCTGCGGTGGCTCCACGAGCACGCCGCCGACCTCGGCGTCGACCCCGACCGCATCGGCGTGATGGGCGACAGCGCCGGCGGCGGCCTGGCAGCGGCGCTGTCGATCCTGACCCGCGAGCGCGGTGGCCCGCAGATCGCCCGCCAGATCCTGGTCATGCCGATGCTCGACGACCGCACCACCACGCGCGACCCGCACATCGGGCCGTACCTGCTCTGGTCCTACGAGGACAACCTCACCGCGTGGCCGGCCCTGCTCGGGGCGGCTGCCGGCGGACCCGACGTGCCGGCCACCGCGGCGCCGGCCCGGCTCGAGGACGCGTCGGGTCTGCCGCCGGCCTACATCGAGGTCGGACAGCTCGACCTCTTCCGCGACGAGGACACCGCCTACGCGACCACGCTCAGCCGGGCCGGGGTGCAGGTCGAGTTCCACCTGCACCCCGGCGCCCCGCACGAGTTCGACGCCATCGCCTTCGAGTCCGACGTCGCCCGGCGGGCCATCGCCGATCGGGTCCGGGTGCTCCGGTCGATCTGACCCGGACCACACGCCACTCCCGTCGGCTGCGCACAGGCGCCGCCGGCGCCTCGACCTGCGCCGACAGATCTCACCCACTCACAGGAAGAAGCAGCCATGCCGCTCATCAGTGCCGGCGATCGCACCGTCCCGATCACCGTGCAGACCCGCACCACGCTCTCGCCCGCAGATGCGTTCCGCCTCATCGTCCCGATCGACCTGTCCCTGGTCTTCACCGGCTGGGGCCCCTTCCCCGGCATCCGCGGGGTCGAGGACCAGACGGCGGCGTGGGACCACACCGGATCGTCCCGGAACCCGCAGTTCACCGACGGGACCACCGCACGGGAGATGCTGACGGAGTACGACGAGCCCTCGTCCTTCGCCTACGAGGTCACCGGGTTCACCAACGTCCTGCGTCGCCTCGTCGCGGGGGTCCGCGGCGAGTGGACCTTCGCCCCGGACGGGCCCGGCACCCTCATCCGGTGGACCTATGAGTTCAAGCCGCTCCCCGGCCGCTCGCTCGTCATGCGGCGGATCGTCGGCCCGCTCTGGCGCAACTACATGACCGCCGGTGTGGTCGGGTCCGCACGCGCCGCCGAGCGGATCCACCGCGACGAGCGTGCCCGCCCGGACGCGGAGGCCTCGGCCCTGCTCCCGTGACGTCGCCGGACCAGCCAGCCCCCGTCCGGGCACCGCAGCCCACCCGGCGGACGCCCTCCGCGTCCGCCCTCCCCTCCCCCGTGCTCCGGCACGCACTCCGAGAATCGAGCAGTCAGATGACCCTCTGGGACCCCATCACCGTCGGCCGCATGCAGCTGCCGCACCGCCTCGCCATGGCCCCGATGACCCGCGACCGGTCCCGGCCGGACGGCGTCCCCACCGAGCTCAACGTCGAGTACTACCGCCAGCGTGCGTCGATGGCGCTGATCGTCACCGAGGGCACCCAGCCCTCCGCGGACGGGCAGGGCTACCTGCTGACCCCCGGCATCCACACCGCCGCCCACGTCACCGGCTGGCGCGAGGTCACCGACGCGGTGCACGCCGAGGGTGGGCGCATCGTCGCCCAGCTCATGCACACCGGCCGCGTCGCGCACCCGGACAACACCCCGCACGGCCGCCAGCCGGTCGCCCCGTCGGCCGTCCGCCCCATGGGCGTCATGTTCACGGCCTCGGGTCCGCAGGAGATGCCCACCCCGCGGGCCCTGGGCACCGACGAGGTCGCCGGTGTGGTCGAGGAGTTCCGGCACGCGGCATCGGCGGCCGTCGCGGCCGGCTTCGACGCCGTGGAGGTCCACGGCGCCAACGGCTACCTCGTCCACCAGTTCCTCTCCGACAACGCCAACCAGCGCACCGACGCCCATGGCGGCTCGATCGCCAACCGCATCCGGTTCGCCGTCGACGTCGTCTCGGCGGTGGCCGACGAGGTCGGCGCCGACCGCACCGGCCTGCGCATCTCGCCGAGCAACCCCTACAACGACATCGTCGAGGCCGACCCGCACACCCTGTACTCGGCCCTGCTGAGCGCCCTGGCGCCGATGGACCTCGCCTACCTGCACCTGCTGCACTTCGGCGACGAGGACCTGCTGCGGGACCTGCGCCGGGCCTGGCCGACGGCGCTCCTGCTCAACCGGGCGGGCACCGACATCGACACCCGCGTGGCCGACCTCGACGCCGGCCTCGCCGACGTCATCACGGTCGGTGCCCTGGCGCTGGCGAACCCCGACCTCCCGGCCCGCGTCCGAGCCGGCGCGCCGCTCAACGACGCCGACCCCACCACCTTCTACGGCGGGGACCACCGCGGGTACACCGACTACCCCACGCTCGAGGAGGTCACCAGCCGTGCTCGTTGACGCGACCTCCGACCGCTACGCCGCGGCGACCCGACCGCACAACTCCTCCCGCGAGCAGCGACCCACCCGGGTCGCGGTCGTCGCCCGCCCCGAGGACATCGCGCCCGCGCTGGACGAGGTGGCCGCGCTCGCGCGGTCGTCGGGCACGCCGCTCGAGGTGGTGCCGCAGGCGACCGGCCACGGCGCGGGCGCGCCGGTGGACGACGGAGCGGTGCTGCTCGACACGTCGGGGCTCACCGACGTGTCCATCGACCCGACCTCCCGCGTCGCCGTGGTCGGGGCCGGCACGACCTGGGCGGCCGTGAACGCCGCCGCCGAGCAGCACGGACTGCTCGGGCTCGCCGGCTCGGCCCCCAGCGTCTCGGTGTCCGGGTACACCTTCGGCGGCGGCATCGGGTGGCTGGTCCGCCGGGACGGACTGGCCAGCGGAGCGCTCCGCGCCGTCCACTACGTCGACGGCAGCGGCGGCTCGCGCACCGCCGCGGACGACGCTCCCGACGAGGTGGACCGCGCGGCGATGTGGGCCTTCCGCGGGGCCGGCGGGGTCGGGATCGCGCACACGCTGGAGTTCGACCTCGCCCCCGCGCCGGACCTCCATGCCGGGGCGCTGCTGTGGCACGCCGACGCGCTCCCGGAGCTCATCGACGCCTGGGCGCGCACCATCGGGACACTGGGCGGCACCGTCTCCTCGAGCATCGGGGTGCTCCACGTGCCTCCGATGCCCCCGTTCCCGGAGGAGCTGCACGGGGAGGTCGCCGTCCACCTCGCGATCGCCGATCCTGATGGGCCGGGCGCGGCGGCCCCGCTGCTCGACGCGATGCGCGCAGCTGCGGAGCCCGTCTCCGACAGCTGGGGCCCGACCGACGCGGCGGGCCTGTCCCGGATCCACCTCGACCCGCCGGTGGCGACCGCGGCGATCGGGGACGCGCGGTGGCTCGACGCGTCGACCCCGGACATCGCCGGAGCGCTGCTCGCGACCGCGGCAGCGGACGACGCCGCGATCGTGATGATGGAGATCCGCCACGTGGCCGGGGCACCGGCCCGCCGTCCGGGGGCCGTCGTCGCCCCGCCGGGCGACTTCCTCTACCACGCCGTCGCGCCGCTCACCCTGTTCCCCCGGGACCGGATCGAGGCCGGCTTCGCCCGGGGGCGAGCCGTGTGGTCGACCGCTGATGCCGGCTCGACACCGGGCTCGTGGGTGGAGGGGGCGGCGAGCGTGCCGGATGCACTGCCGGCCGACGTCCGCGCGCGAGCCGCGGCGGTCGCCGACACCGTCGACCCGGGCGGCCGCATCCGGCGGTCCCGCCTGCTCGGGTGATCCGCGCGCCCGGGCGACGGCTGCTCCTCAGGCCAGGGCACGCTCACGCGCTGCCGCGGCGGCCCGTTCCGCCGCGGCGACGCCGGGTCAGGAGTGCGCAGCCCTCGCAGTCACCTCCTGCAGCTCGGACAGCGTCATCGCCGGTACCGGGAGCGCACCCGGACCGTCCCGTCGCGCGGCGGTTCCCGGCGTCCCCGAGGGCAGCTGAGGCTGCGGTCCGGTGGGCGCGGGTCAGCCGCCGACCCGGCCGAGCGGTCGATAGCGGAGGTTGACCTCCTCGACCGGGTCGCCGTTGCAGAACTCGAGCGGCACCGGGGCCCCGCCCGGGTCGTCGTAGAGCCGCACCCCGTCGCCAAGGAGCACGGGCAGGACGTGCAGGTCCATCTCGTCGAGCAGGCCGCGCTCCAGCAGCTGCCGGCCGATGGTCGGGGACAGCACCTCGACGTTCTTGCCGCCTGCAGCCTGCCGGGCGATCTGCACCGCCTCGGCGACGTCGCAGCTGAGGAAGGTCACCCCGTCGGCGGGTTCGGCGTCCTCGGGGTGGTGGGTCAGCACGAAGACCGGCCCGCTCCAGTCACCGCCGTACACGGCGCCCGCGTCCGGGAAGGCGTCCCAGCCGTCGCGTCCGCCGAGGACCGCTCCGGTCGTCTGGACGTACTCCTCGATCAGGCCCGGCCGGTTGGTCGCCTCGGGCATCCAGTCCATCCGGTGACCCGGACCGGCGACGTACCCGTCGAGCGACATGGAGAAGTGCCACAGCACCTTGCCTGCAGCTGTCTGGGGAGATGTGTCGTGCATCGGGACCACTCCTTCGCGCCGACGTGAGTCGGTCGACTCACCTCTATGACGGTAGGGGTGCACGGGAGGTGAGTCAACTGGCTCACCTCTCGTGTCAGACTGATGCCATGACCCGCGAGCTGCCCGAGTACCACCAGCGCGTGGCCGAGGAGAACCGTGCGGCCGTCCTCGCCGCCGCCGAGGCCCTGTTCCTGGAGAGCGGTTACGACCGGACGTCGCTCGCCCGGGTGGCCGAGCGCGCGGGGGTCTCGAAGGCGACCCTGTTCAAGCAGTTCCCGACCAAGGCCCTGCTGTTCGAGGCGACCGTGCTGGCCGTGGGCCAGACCCCGGGAGGGAGCGTCCCCGTCCCCCCGACGGGCGACCTGCACGCCGGTCTCCTGGCGCTGGGGCGGGCGTACGCCGAGGTGCTGGTGCAGCCCCGGACCGCCGACCTGCTCCGGCTCCTGATCGCCGAGGCGCCACGCTTCCCCGAGCTGAGCGAGCGGACCTTCGACTTCGGCACGCTCCCCGCTCTCGTCGCCCTCGGCCGCTACCTCCGGGCCGAGCACACGGCGGGACTGGTCACGGTGGACTCCCCCGACACCGCCGCCACGCAGTTCCTCGGCATGATCGCGAGCGCGGTCTTCTGGCCCCGGCTGGTCCACGCCACCTGGTCGATCGACCAGGACGGGGTCAGCCGCGCGGTCGAGGAGGCCGTCCGGACGATGGTCGCGCGCCTCCGCATCCCGGGACCGCGCCACTGAACACGCGTGCCCCCGAGGTCGTGGACGCCCTACACCGTCGGCCGCGACACCCTCTCCACGGTGCCACCGCCCACGGCGCCTTCGGCGGAGCCCTGGCCCGTCGATGTGCCCGTGGACCAGCTCGAGGACCCCGCGGCTCGCCACAGGACCACCGCCAGGAGGAGGCAACCGACGGCGACGAGACCTCCGTGCAGGACGCGCACGGGAGGTGCGGCGAAGAACTGGGGCAGGTACAGCACCAGACCGACGGCGAGCGGGACCGCGGACCACCGTGGCAGCCGGCGGCTCCGCCAGACCGACACGGCAGCCAGCACGGCACCCACCGCGAGGACGAGGAGCCCGCCGCCGAAGACCGCCACTTGCACCGGCCCCATTCGGATGTCACCGACCAGGTCCTCCAGCACCGGCTCCCCGGTCCGGAGCGCGTGCCGACCGATCTCGTGGAGGGCGAAGGTCTCCGCGCCGAAGTAGAGCAGGACCAGACTGACGCCGAACCCGGTGGCGCCGGACGCTGCCCGGGCCAGGCCCGCACCCGGCCCGGCGGGGATGGCCTGCCGCAGTGCCAGGATGCCGGGCAGGAGCAGCGCGAAGGCGAGCGCGCCGGACAGGTGCGAGATCAACCAGGCCGGCGAGGCGAACGCCTCGGCGGTCCGGGAGGCCGTGGCGTCCCCCCACGGCCGGGTCGCCGGGAACACCAGGAACAGCGCCGCCGCGACGGCCAGCGCGCTCGGGCCGACCGGCCTGCCACGTCGCACGCCCGGCGTTCGCCGGATGGAGGAAGGCGAGGTGGCTACCGGGGGCATGAGCATTCCTCTCGACCGAGAGCGGCGCTCCCACCGCGATCACCGTAGAGCGAGCGGCGCTCTTGGTCCAGAGCGTCGCTCACATGTCACCGTGCCGCGCTGCCACTCAGGGACGGCGCGCAGCCGGGACGGCCACGATGCGGCTCTGCACCTCACGTCCCCGCCGACACCGAGCCGGCACGGTCCACCACGTCAGCCGCGCGGCACGGCCCCCAACAGCATGGTCCGGGTCGCCAGCGTGAGGGAGTCCTGCAGTTCGAGGTGCAGGACGGCGAGCGCCGGTTCGGCCGCGTAGGCGGCGCGCACGCCGGGCGGCGGCGAGCTGTAGGGCGCCAGGGCGCCGGCCAGGACCAGGGTCTGGAAGCAGAACGTCTCGGCCGCGGCGCCGAGTTCCGGCACGTACCGGCGCATGAGGTCGGCCATGGCCGCGAGCCGCACCAGGGCCGCGTGCTTGTGACGCGTCACCACCTCGGCGGTGACGTTCCGCTCCAGGACGCCGCCCTGCGCCCCCAGCAGGTCGCAGAGCACCCGGTTGCCAGCCAGGGACCGGGCGAACACCGCGGACAGCTGCTCGGCGCGCGGCACCAGCAGCAGGCCCGTGTCGACCCCCGTCGCGAGGTCGTCGGCCAGTCCGGTGAGCCAGTCCTCCAGGACGGAGTTCATCAGCTCGAGGAGCACGCCCTCGCGGGAGTCGAAGTAGCGCAGCACGTTCGACTTCGCCATGCCGACGCGGCGACTCAGCTCGTTGAGGCTGACGTCGGCCACCGGCATCTCGTCGAGCATGGCCGCCGCCGTGCCCAGGATCGCCCGACGCCGGATCTCGCGCTGCTCCTCACTGCGGGCTCGATGGAAGGTCATGACCCGACCATAACATTTGCAGACCACCGGTCTCTTGACAGCAGACCGGTGGTCTCTTAACGTCCGGAGAGACAGCAGACCGCCGGTCTCTTCAGGAGGACGCATGAGCACCACATGGACGGCACAGCACGTTCCCGACCAGCACGGCCGGGTGGCGGTCGTCACCGGCGCCAACACCGGGCTGGGCTTCGAGACCGCCAAGGTCCTCGCCGAACGCGGCGCCGCGGTGGTGCTCGCCGTGCGGGACGTCGACAAGGGCGCACAGGCCGCAGCCCGCATGACCGGCGACGTCACCGTGCAGCGGCTCGACCTGACGTCGCTGGACTCGGTCCGCGCCGCCGCGGCCGAGCTGCGCGCCGCACACCCGCGGATCGACCTGCTCGTCAACAACGCCGGGGTGATGTACACCCCGAAGCAGACGACGCAGGACGGTTTCGAGCGGCAGTTCGGCACCAACCACCTGGGCCATTTCGCCCTCACCGGCCTGCTGCTCGACCTGCTGCTGCCCGTCCCCGGTTCACGCGTGGTGACGGTCAGCAGCAACGGCCACCGCATCCGCGCGGCGATCCACTTCGACGACCTGCAGTGGGAGCGCTCGTACTCCCGGGCCGGCGCCTACGGGCAGTCCAAGCTCGCCAATCTGATGTTCACCTACGAGCTGCAGCGCCGGCTCGCCGTGCACGGCACGACCACCGTCGCGGCGGCCGCGCACCCGGGGGTGTCGAACACCGAGCTCGTGCGCAACTCCCCCGCCGTGGTCCGCGCACCGATGGACCGGCTGGCTCACCTCATCACCCAGCCGGCCGCGATGGGCGCCCTGCCGACGCTCCGGGCCTCGACCGACACCGCCGTCCTGGGCGGGCAGTACTACGGCCCCAGCGGCCGCGGCGAGGTCCGCGGGCACCCCCGGGTCGTCACGTCCAGCCCGGAGTCGTACGACCTCGCGGTCCAGCAGCGGCTGTGGGCCGTCTCCGCGGACCTCACAGGCGTGGAGTTCCCGGTATGAGCCCCAGTTCCCCTCCGATCCCCCGTCCAGCAGCGACGGGGTCGACGGGCGATGACGAACACGCCCGACCTCACAGCGCCCCCGAGACGAGGTGTCCCGACGTGTCGATCCTGAGCGAGTTCATCCGTGCGCCGATGACGATCGGAGCTGTCGCAGCCAGCGGGAGGGAGCTGACCCGCGCCGCGATCGCACCGGTGCCCGTCGGTGCAGACGTGGTCATCGTCGAGCTGGGTCCGGGCACCGGGGCGATGACGACAGCCATCGAGCAGCGGCTCGCCGGTCGGGGCCGACAGCTCGCGATCGAGGTCAACGCACGGCTGGCCAGGGCCCTGTCCACCCGGCACCCAGCCGTCGCTGTGGTCCAGGCCGACGCCGCCGAGCTCGGCACGGTGCTCACCGACCGCGGCATCGCGCACGCCGACGTCGTCGTCAGCGGCCTGCCGTGGGCCGCATTCGGGCCGCAACAGCAGGAGCACCTCCTCGACACGGTGGTCACCGGTCTGTCGTCCGATGGCGTGTTCACCACGTTCGCGTACGTCCACAGCCGGTGGACCCCCGCCGCCCGACGGTTCCGCCGGGCACTGGAGGCGCGGTTCGACGAGGTGCTCATCGGCCGGACCGTGTGGCGCAATCTCCCTCCGGCTCTCGTGTACTACGCGCGCCGGCCCGTGCGAGCGGGACGAGGGACGGTCGGCGATCAGCTGATGACCCGGTCGGCGCGCCCCAGGTTGCGGATGAGCTCCTCGCGACTCTGTCCGTCGACGTGATGGCGCCACATCGGCGTCCCCGGCGCGCTGCGCCATGACTCGCTGAGTGGGCTGTTGTCGACCGCGTCGAACCCGAGGTCGTCGTACAGGCGGGTGACGAGCTCGACGGCGTCCGGGAAGTCGCTCGAGACGACCAGCGCCGTCCGGTCGGGTGCGCCGGCCGGCCTGGCCAGCCGCACCAGGGCGGGCAGCCTGTCGCCCGGGACGCGGATCGGGTGGCGTGCGTGGAACTGGACGTGCGAGAAGGCCTTCACGACCTTCGACGCGGGCAGCTGCTCCTGACGCAGCTGGTGGATCGTCGTGCGGCCGAGGTCGACCTCCGGGATGTGCCCGTCGCGCCAGACCATGTAGTTGTTGTTGTCGATCACGACCTTCCCCCGGAGCTCCTCGACCGGCAGCCGGGCGGTGGGTGTGTACGGGAACGCGGTGACCGCGAAGTCGGCCGCCGCAGCGGCCTCTGCTGCGTGCGCAGCGCGCGCCCGTGGACCCAGCTCGCTGATCAGACCAGCGAGCGACTCGGGTCCTCGCGAGTTCGCGATCACGATGTCGTAGCCGGCCGCGATCGACGCCCGGGCGAGGGTGCTCCCTGCCTGACCGGCGCCGAGGATGCCGATGGTCGTCATGGTCGGAGCTCCTTGCTTCATGGGAGGGGGCGCGCCTCGGCGTTCCCGCCTCGCGAGGCGCTGTTCGGCCTCAGGCGTCGCTGGAGCGGCCTTCGCGGCTGCTCACCAGGGCAGTTCCCCTGCCTCGTCCTGGAGGGTCCCCGTCGGGCCGTCCGGTCCGAGGGTGGCCAGCCGCACGACGACTCGGGCGCTCTCCTCGACCGGTCGCCCGATGCCGAACGCCGCGGTCATGTCGGTCGCGGTGGTGCCCGGCTCGAGGGCGTTGAACCTGATGCCCGGGTGCGCCTTGGCGTACTGCACCGTCAGCATGGTCGCCGCCGCCTTGGACGCCGAGTACAGCGCGAGCGGCATACCGGACTCCGGCCGCTCGGGGTTGGTGACCGCCCAGAACGACCCTGCGCTGCTGGAGATGACGACGACGTTCGGGGTCGACGACCTGCGCAGCAGCGGCAGTGCCGCCTCCGTGACGCGCACGATCCCCACCGCGTTCGTGTCGAAGGAACGCAGCGCCGCCGGGCCGTCGAGCCCGGTCTCCAGGACGCCCGCGTTGTGGACCAGGACGTCGAGGCGGCCCTCGGCCGCGTCGATCGCCGCCAGTGCGCCGGCCACCGAAGCGTCGTCGGTGACGTCGAGCTGGACGGACCGCGCGCCGATCTCAGCGGCGGCCTTCTCACCGCGCTCGACGTCCCGCGCGCCGATGTAGACGGTGTGCCCCAGCTCCGTGAGCTGTCTGGCGGTCTCGAACCCGATGCCCTTGTTGGCGCCGGTGATCAGGGTGACGGTCATGGTGTCCTCTCGACGTGCTCCGCCCGAAGGGGCCGTCGGGGACGTTATGGGCCGGAACGGGAGTCACCCAGAGCCCTCTACAGCCTGGGGTCCGACAGAGCCCCCGCTGATCGCTGCCAGCGGCCTAAGGTCGCGAGCGTGGACGAGTCGGCGAACCCGCTCGGGTCCTTCCTGCGGGCCCGGCGCGAACTGGTGACGCCCCAGCAGGCGGGCATCCCCGACGGCGGGGTCCGGCGGACGCCGGGCCTGCGGCGGGAGGAGGTCGCCCTGCTCGCCGGCATCAGCGCCGACTACTACCTACGGCTGGAGCGCGGCCGTGACCGGCACCCGTCCCTGCAGGTGCTGGAGTCCATCGCGCGAGTCCTGCAGCTCGACGACGACCACTTCGCCCACCTGCTGACGCTGGTCGCGGAGGTCCCCCGGCAACGGCAGCGCCGGCCGCGCAAGGAGACCCCACCGGCAGGAGTGCTCAAGCTCCTGGACTCCCTGGTGCAACCGGCCTTCATCGAGGACCGCTACTTCGACGTCCTCGCCTCGAACCGCCTGGCCGTCGCGCTCTCCCCCGGTCTCGCCATCGGGGGCAACCAACTGCGGGACCTGTTCCTGGACCCCGCCCAGCAGGCGCTGCACCCCGAGTGGGAGCAGGTCACGGAGTGCTTCATCGCGAACCTCCGGCAGGCCGTCGGCACCGACGTCGACGACCCACGGTTCATCGAGCTCACCGGTGAGCTGACCCTGGCGAGCCCGCGGTTCCGGCAGCTGTGGGCCCGGCACGAGGTACGCCGACAGTGGGGGACGCCGATCCGGCTCGACCACCCCCAGGTCGGGGAGATGACCCTCAACCGGGAGCGCCTGGCCGTCAACGGCACCGACCACCTGATGCTGGTCGTGTACCACCCGGACGCCGGTTCCGAGGCCGCGGAGAAGCTGTCGCTCCTGGCCTCCGCCGCTCAGCCCACGTCGGACACCGAGCACGACGTCGCACGGCACAGCTGACCACGACGCCGACCAGAACCCGACGACACCACGGAGGGTCTCGAACCGGTCCCAGGTGCCGGGCGCTGCCGCCTCGTGGTGCCGCATCTCGGTCAACGACAACGTGTGGACGAGCGGCTCCAGCCTCCGAGGCATCCCCGACACGTGAGGGTCACCCTCGTGTCAGGAGCGCAGCACCGTTCTCGTCGTAGCTGAACGGAGTCCCGGGGTCCCAGCTCATCGACCGTCCCGGTGGCAGAACGCTGATCCCACCGCTCAACTGCGTGACCTGGCCCTGCTCTGGTCCGAACTCCATCGATGCCTGCTCGTTCGGTCGTCAACAGGACTCAGAGGACTTGCACGAGCGTGCCGCCGTCAGCACGCAGGGCGCTGCCGTTCGTGGCTGCGGAGAGCGGGCTGGCGAGGTAGGTCGCGAGCGATGCCAGCTCGGCAGGGTCGAGGAACCGCTGGACGAGTGAGGTGGCGTTCCCCTGCGCGATGACGGCCTTCATGTCCGCCTCGGGGAGGCCCCGGGCCTCGGCGATGGATCGGACCGCTGTCGCGACGCCGTCGGAGTAGGTCGGGCCTCCGACGATGGCGTTCACCGTGACCTCGCTGCCGCGGGTCAACTTGGCGAGGCCGTTGCTGAGCGCGAGCAGAGCCGCTTTCGTGACCCCGTAGTGGATCATGTCAGCCGGGACGTTGACGCCGGACTCGCTGCTGATGAAGACGACGCGGCCCCAGCCCCGGGCGAGCATGCCGGGCAGGAGCTGCCGGGACAGGCGGACGGCACTCATGACGTTGACGTCGTAGAACAACTGCCAGTCCTCGTCCGTGACCGCCGCGAAGGGCTTCACCTCGAAGAGGCCGACGTTGTTGACCAGGATGTCGACGGCACCCAGCGCATCCAGCACCTCCCGGACCTGCGTGTCGTCCGCGAAGTCGCCTGCGACGCCGGACACCTCGACGCCGTACTCCTCCGCGCGCAGGCGCGCGACTGCCTCCTCGACCCGTTCGGACCCACGGCCGTGCAGGACGACCGAAACCCCTTCGGCAGCGAGGGCCCGAGCGGTGGCGTAGCCGATCCCCTGCGTCGATCCGCTGATGAACGCGCTCTTGCCCACAAGCTGTAGATCCATGTCCGACCTCCGAGTTTCACTTGCCTGAGCAAGCGAAACTAGGCCGCCTTCACTTGCCTCGTCAACTGACCTAAGCTGCGCGCATGCGCTGCCTGGATGACCTTCGACATGGGTGAGGCGCCCGACCCGCCCGGGTTCGAGGACGATGAGCTGCTCACGTGGTCCGGCTTTGCGACCGTCCTCGAGTGGCTGCCAGCACTGCTGGACGCCCAGCTCCAGCGGGACGCCGACGTCACGCACTTCGAGTTCGGCGTCTTGTTCGCCCTCCTGCACGCGCCGGACCGCACGCTGCGGATGAGCGTCCTGGCGGGCTACGCGAACAGCACGTTGACCCGGCTCTCCCGCGCAGTGACACGGTTGGAGCGACGGCAATGGGTCCAACGCGCCGTCGACCCTCGGGACGGGCGCTACACCCTGGCGACCCTCACCGACCTCGGGCGGGACAAGGTCGAGGAAGCCGCGCCGGGACACATCGCGACCGTCAGGCGGCTGGTCCTGGAGCCCCTGACGAGAACGCAGCAACGCCAACTCCAGGACATCACCCGGCGCATCCTCTCTGCAGCCGGCGCCGGACGAGCCTGGCGACCACCGAGCGGATGACGCACAGCTCTCCTGCGAGGAGAGCGACGACGGCTGCCGACGGCTGGGAGCGAACGCTGCCTCCGCCCAGCTGCCGATGGTCCCGGTACGGCCCCGACCGGCCGGTCACCTACGGCATCAACGGCATCAACGGCTCGATCATCGCCCACTGCCCACCGGACAGCTCGGCACCGGTGCCCAACGGTTCAGGAACGGCGCCCCAGGGTCGACCTCATGCGTGCTGTGCCGGCGTGAACTCCGCCGACACCCACCACGTCCTGTCGACCAACTGACCTGTCGACCGTTGCCACGTCGACGCAAGCGTCGCGCCGAGGTTCTCGGAGTCAACTCGCGCCCCGCGACGCATCGAACCCACGGACGCGTGAGCGCAGGTACCTCGCGACGGCGGGGTCCTCGGTCAGGTCAACGGCCCCGCTCGTGAGCCTCCGCGGCGTCAGGTCATGCCCACTTCGTGGATGCGCCAGCCGCCCCGTGGCATCCACGACCCGCCACCACGGCACGTCGTGACCGCCGTTGCGCAGGACCTGGCCGACGGCGCGCGCGCCCGTGCCAGCCGCCTCGGCGAGATCGCCACAGGTCATCACGTGCCCGCTGGGGATCGAGGACACGGTGCTCAGGACCCGCGCCGCCACGTCGCTCACGATGTCGCCCCTTGTTGCCGCCGATCGGGTGTCCCGTTCTCCTCCCCGCCCGCCCCTCCCAGGACGAACCCCCCGGGTGGCGAGAGGACCCCGTTCGCCTGCACGGTGACGTGGTGCGGCCCCGGGTGGTAGGTCCGGGTGGTGATCGGGCGGAAGGAGTGGGTCTTCGTGACGGCGGTGCTGCCGCCGGCGGGGATGCGTCGTGACCCGAGCTTGAAGGTCTTCGCGCTCACGGCCCCGTTGGCGCGTCGGAACCCGACGGAGTAGTCGATCGCCACGATCGCCTCCGTCTGCCCGTCGTTGGTGACGACGGCCGTGAACGTGAGGTCCCCTCCCCAGGGGACGACACCACCGGAGACGCGCGGTCGGGCCACGCGCAGGCTGCTCCCGGTGAACCCCACGAGTGCCAGCGCGGTGGGATCGGCCCGCTTGATCAGCGTCCTCAGGCCGTGCCGGAGCACCCAGGGGGTGTTGGCGTCCGGCTCGCCGGCCCACGCGGCGGCTACTTCCGTGACGACGGAGGGATCGACGCGACTGAGGTCGTTGAGGTGGTTGGCGACCGAGCGCCGCACGTACTCGGCCGGATCGCGATAGGTGGCGTCCAGGATGGCTCGTGTCGCACGAGGACGGGCGAGCAGCCAGGGCACCCGTTTCGCCCAGGGCAGGTAGGCGCGAGAGCCCTCGGTGGCGAGTCGCCGCACGTGCTCGCTGTCATGCTCCGTCCAGGTCTGCATGATGCGGAGGCCGCGCTCGGGTCGCGCGTTCAGGAGCTCGCGGACGGCGAACTCGCCCGTCAGACCGACGGTGAGCCGGGCCAAGAGCGCCATGGCGGCGTCGAAGTCCCGGGTCGACGCGGTCTCGAGTGCTCTCGACGCGATGAACTCCGTGGTGGGCCAGATCATCCAGCCGCCGAAACGCGGCTCGTCCAGGACGTCGAGCACCACTCGCTCGGCGGCGGCGAAGCCCGCCGGGACGTCGCTGCGGAGAGCATCGCGGACGATGTCCACCCGCTCCCGGAGGCGGACGTCCCGTACGGCACCTTCCGCCTGCACCAGAGCGGGGAAGTCGCTGGTGGGCGCGACCGCTTCCAACGCAGCCCGTAGCCGTCCAACGACGACTGGGCTGATCAGTTCGTCCATGGCACCCACGGCGACTCCTCTCTCGCAGCAGCACGTCTTCTGCGTCCGATGCTGCTCGGTCTAGACCGTGGGGACGGTCCCGCCGTCGATCACGTACTCCGCACCGACGATCGCCGACGCCTGGTCGGACACCAGGAAGCCCACGAGATCGGCGATCTCCTCCGTCCTCGCGAAACGGCCGAGAGGCACTCCGCCGAGGGAGTCGAGGATCTTCTCCTTCGCCCCCTCCCGGCTCAGGCCGTTCCCTTCCGCGATCCGGTCCACGAACCTCTCGTAGGCCTCGGTCTCGATCCCACCGGGACTGATCGCGTTGACCCGCACACCGTGCGGCGCGAGCTCGTTCGCCAGGCCCTTGCTGTACGTGCGCAACGCGGCTTTCGCAGCCGCGTACGCCAGAGACGCGTCGTACTGCGGCAGCTGCCGCTGGATGGACGTGAAGTGGAGCACGACACCGTGCCCGGACCGGATCATCGAGGGCAGCAGCGCTCGATCCAGCCGCACGGCGCCGAGGAAGTTGAGCTCCAGCTCGGTCGTCCACTGCTCATCCGTGATCGCCACGAACCCCCCGGACGGCGTGGAGGCACCTCCTACGACGTGCACGAGGACGTCGACACCACCGGCCTCCTCGATCCAAGACGCGACGAGCGCCGTGCCCTCGGCGGTCGAGGTGTCGGCCGCGATGAAGCGGTCCGGGAACTCGTACCCGTCGGGCATCGTCCGGGCCGTGACGTGCACATCGGCGCCGAGCTCGCGAAGCCGTTCAGCCACGGCCTTGCCCGATCCCTTCGACCCGCCAGTGACGAGCGCTCGACGCCCGTCCAGGCGCCCGCGATCCGAACTCCCCATCTCTGCTCCTTCGTCGTCGTTGCCAGTGGTGCACTCGGCCGAGGGGTCCTCGGACGAGCGTCGGACCATCCGTGGGGCTGGGCGGCGGCGAGTCCACCGCGCCCGGCCGAGGGGCGTTGCCGCAGCAACCGTCGGGCCCCCGCCCCCATGACGCCTTCTCGACCTCGCTCCGGGCCTGCTCGACGGCCGCCCGCGCGTCCTCGACGACCGCATCGGTTCCGGACCGCTCCGCCCCCTGAGCTGCGCGGAGGGCGGAGCGGCCCGCCGAGCGCCTCGGATCACTCGGTCGTCGCGCGGGCGGCCTCATCGATCAGCCGGGCGACGGTGTCGGGCCGGGAGACGGTCACGGCGTGCGAGGCGTCCACCTCGACGACGTGCGACGAGACGCGCTCGGCCATGAACCGCTGAGCCTCGGCCGGGACGGCGAGGTCCTGGAGCGTCACGAGAGTCCAGGACGGAATGGTCTTCCAGGCCGCCTTCGTCGCCTTGTCCGCCAGGGCTTCGGCGAGGATGGGCCGCTGGGTGACGGCCATCAGGTCGGCCACGTCCGCCGACACGTCCGCGGCGAAGACCGGCTGGAACTCCTCCTGCTCGATGTAGAGGTCCTCGACGGTCTGCCCCTGCTGGCCGCGGACCGGCACCGGGCGCAGCGCCGTCCCGAGCTCGTTGCCCGGGAACTTCCCGGCCAGCTCACCGGTGCTCTCCCCCTCGTCCAGCAGGAAGCTGGCGACGAACACCAGCGCCTTCACCCGCAGGTACCCGTCGGCAGCCTCGCTCATGACGCTGCCGCCGTAGGAGTGGCCGGCGAGGACGATCGGCCCGTCCACGCTGTCGAGGACGTCGCGCAGGTGGTCGGCGTCGCCCTGCAGTGAGCGGAGCGGGTTGGCCACCGCGATCACCGGATGGCCGTCGTCCCGGAGTCGGGCGATCACGCCGTTCCAGCTCGACGAGTCAGCGAAGGCCCCGTGGACGAGGACCACGGTGGGCCTTGCCCCGGTGCTGGCCCCGGTGCGGGTCCCGAGCGTGTTGCTGGTCATCGGTTCTCCCTCTCTGTCAGCGGGCGATCCCTTCGCCCGTCTGGGTGTTCACCAGGTGGAGTGACTTCTCCGGAGCCGGTCGTCACGGTGCGATGACGAGCTCCGCGATGGAGTCGCCGTCCATCGCGAAGCGGTAGCGCAGGTCGACGACGCCACCGGGGAAGTCGCCCACCAGGTGCTTGGTGGCGATCCAGTGCGCGCCGTCGGATCGCTCTGCAGCGACGAGGGCGCTGGTGTACGTGAACTCGGCCCCGGCCTTGGCCAGGAAGCGCCGGATCTCCGCGGTCCCGCGGTAGGTGAGGCCGTCGTCGACGACCACGGCGGTCGGCGTGAAGGCGCGCAGCGCGGTGTCCGCGTCGCCGGCGTCGTGCGCGGCGAGGTAGCCGCGGACCGTCTCCGGGAGCTGGTCGGGCCGGATGCTGGTCGGTGAGGTCATGGCCCCACGGTGCGGTCTCCCGATGCGGGAGGGTCAAGCGCTGGACTCTCCCCCGGGGAGAGGGGGCAGAGTGCACCCGTGCTTGCGATCGGCGAGTTCTCCCGGCTGACCCACCTCAGCGTGCGCACCCTGCGCCGCTACCACGACGCGGGCCTGCTCGAGCCCGCTGCGGTGGACGCCACGACCGGGTACCGCTACTACAGCGCGGACCAGATCCCGATCGCCCAGGTCATCCACCGGCTGCGGGAGCTCGACGTCCCGCTTCCCGACGTGCAGCGCATCCTGCGCTCCCCCGACCCGAGCACCCGGGCCACCCTCGTGGCCGACCACCTGCAGCGGCTCGAGGCGGAGCTCGATCGGACCCGCGCCGCGGTGGCATCGCTGCGCCGGCTGCTCCGGCCGGATCCGGCCCCGTTGGACGTCGAGCTCCGCGCGGTCCCGGCGACGACGGTCGCCGCGGTCGAGGACGACGTGGCGCACGAGGAGGTGCTCGGCTGGTACGCCGGCGCCATGGCCGAGCTGGACGCCGTGGTCCGCCAGCCGACCGGCGCTCCGGGCGGGCTCTACGACAACGCGCTGTTCGAGGACGGCCGCGGGCACCTCCTCGTCTACCGGCCGACGGCGGAACCGCCGCGCAGCGGCCGGGTGCACCCGGTCACCCTGCCGGCCGTCGAACTCGCCGTCACCACCCACGCCGGGGAGCACGACGACATCGACGTCACCTACGGCGAGCTCGGCACCTGGGTGGTGAGCAACGCGCTGGCCGTGGCCGGCCCGGTGCGGGAGACCTACCTCGTCGGGCCACGCGACACCCCCGACCCGGGCGCCTGGCGCACCGAGGTCGGCTGGCCGGTCTTCCGGATGGCACCGCCGGTTCCCCGTGGTCCCGGAGCCGTCGAGCGAGGAGCACGCACGTCGCCGTCCTCTCCCGGCGGCTGACGACGATCAGGGGGTCACTCGTCCACCGGGTGCGGCGCCGCGCCTGAGGAAACACCGGGACCCGTGGTGGTGTTCACCCGGTGTCGATGACGTCCGAGGGAAGAAGGCACACCGTGACCACCGAGACGACGATCCTCGCCGGCGGCTGCTTCTGGGGCGCGCAGGACCTGCTGCGCCAGCGCCCAGGGGTGCTCTCCAGCCGGGTCGGGTACTCCGGCGGCGACACCCCCAACGCCACGTACCGGAACCACGGCGATCACGCCGAGGCGGTCGAGATCGTCTTCGACCCCGAGGTGATCTCGTTCCGGGAGCTGCTGGAGTTCTTCTTCCAGATCCACGACCCGTCGACGAAGGACCGGCAGGGCAACGACGTGGGCCGGAGCTACCGCTCGGCGATCTACTACACCAGCGACGAGCAGAAGAGCGTCGCCCTGGACACGATCGCCGACGTCGACGTCTCGGGCATCTGGCCGGGCAAGGTCGTCACCGAGGTCGAGCCAGCCGGCGCGTTCTGGGAGGCCGAGGCAGAGCACCAGGACTACCTGCAGAGGATCCCCTTCGGCTACACGTGCCACTACGTGCGCCCCGACTGGGTGCTCCCGCGTCGCGAGGCGCAGGCCACCCGATGACCTGAGGGCCCGGTGCGACGACGGCGAGGGGGACGTCCTTTCCGGGGTGTCCCCCTCGACGCGTCTCCACCACCCCCGCGCCGGACCCGGACGTGACCGGTGGGACAACGGGGAGTCGTGGGGCGCGGCGCCACCACGGGTGCCGCCGCCGTGCGCACGATGGGGCATGCCCACCCGCCCGGACGCCGTCGCCGCGCTGCCGGTCGCGCCGGGCGTGTACCGCTTCCGGGACGGCAGCGGCCGCGTGCTGTACGTCGGGCGGGCCGGCGAGCTGCGCCGCCGGGTCAGCTCCTACTGGGGTGACCTGCGCGACCGCCGCCACCTACGGCGGATGGTGCCCCGGGTCGCCCGGATCGAGGCGCTGGTCTGCGACTCCGCGCACGAGGCGGCCTGGGCCGAACGCAACCTGCTCGAGCGGTCGCTGCCACCGTGGAACCGGATCGTCGGCGGACTGGAGGTGCCGGTCAGCATCTGCCTGGACCCCTCGCCGGAGGCGCCGCGCCTCGGCCTCGCTGCGACGCAGCGACCGGCACCGGGTGTCCGCTTCTTCGGGCCGTACCTGGGGGCCGGCAAGGTGCGGTTGGCCGTGTCCGGGCTCGAACGGCTGTACCCGCTCGGTCACGCCGGCCCGACCCGCACCGCCGGCGAGCGGGAGCTGGCCCGGGTCCGCGGCGGGCAGGCCCTCCCCGTCGCGCAGCTGGCGGGCGCCGTGGCGTCGGTGCTGGACCGTGAGCCGACGGCGGTCGCCGCTGCGCTGGCGGCCCTGACCGCCCGGCGCGACGCCGCGGCCGGGCTGCACGCGTTCGAGGCCGCCGCCCGGCTCCAGCAGGAGATCGAGGCGGTCGCGTGGGTGGTCGCGCCGCAGCGGGTCACCGCGCCCGGCGAGGAAGGCGACCAGGTGGTCACCGCCTGGGGGGACGACGTCCTGGTGCGGCTGCGGATCCGTGACGGCCGGCTGCGCGCCTGGGAGCAGGAGACCTGCTCCCAGGCGGTGCCCGGCACCCGGGCACCCGACGGCTGGGCGCCCTTCCTGCGTCGCAACGCAGAACTGGCCGCCCGGCTGGCGGCGCTGCCCGTCACGTGAGCTGCTCAGCCCGTCACGTGAGCTGCTCAGCTGAGCCGGGGCCCGAGGGCGTCAGTCGCCGTGCGGGTCGAGGTGGTTGAGGGTCGCGACGACGTGGTCGTAGTCGCCGCGCGCTTCGCCGAAACGGAGGAACTCGACGTTCTCCACCTGGATCTCGTGCGCGTCCGGCTGGGTCCGGATCAGCTCGGTGACCTCGTCGATGAAGTCGGCGAGGGGCATGGCGAACTCGCTCTCCTCCTGTCCCGGCAGCAACGCGGTGCGCACCGACGGCGGCTCGAGCTCGACCACCGCCACGCTGGTGCCCGACAGCTGGAGCCGGAGGGACTCGCTCAGCATGTGGATCGCGGCCTTCGTGGCGTTGTAGCTGGGCGTGGCCCGGAGCGGAGCGAACGCCAGCCCGGAGGAGACCGTCATGATCGTCGCGTCGGGCCGGGAGCGCAGGTGCTCGACGAACGCGCCGATGAGGCGGATCGGACCGAGCAGGTTGGTCGTGACCGTCTCCTCGGCCGAGGCCAGGAACCCGCTCGGGGTGGTCCAGTCCTCGACGCGCATGATCCCGGCCATCGTGACCAGCACGTTGAGCTCCGGGTGCTCGGCCAGGACCTGGGCGGCGGCGCGCTGGATGCTCACCGGGTCGGTGGTGTCGATCTGGACGGCGTGCAGCCCGGGGTGCTCGGCGGTGATCTGCTCCAGCAGCGCGGTGCGTCGCCCGCCGACGATGACGGTGTCGCCCTCCTCGCGCAGACGCAGCGCCAGGGCCAGGCCGATGCCGCTGGTCGCGCCGGGGATGAAGACGGTGTTCCCTGCGATGTCCATGCCCTCAGCGTCAGCCGAGTCCGGGTGGCGTGGCAGAGCGCGGTGATCGGGGGATCGCCGATCCCTGGCTGCGGCAGGCGCGGAGCGGTGACACTGGTCCGGTGAACCGGGACGACCTCGCCGACTTCCTCGTCCGGCGCCGCAGTGGCCTCCAGCCCGCGGACGTGGGGCTGGGGGCAGGCCAGCGCCGGCGCACCCCCGGGCTCCGGCGGGAGGAGGTGGCGCAGCTCGCCGCGATGTCGACCGACTACTACACGCGTCTGGAGCAGCGGCGCGGGCCGCAGCCGAGCACGCAGATGCTCGCCTCGCTCGCCCGGGCGCTCCGGCTGACCGCGGACGAACGCGCCTACCTCTACCGGGTCGCCGGACACGATGCTCCCGACCCGATCGGCGGGAGCGACCACATCGCTCCCGGGCTGCTGCGCGTCCTCGACCGGCTCACCGACACCCCCGCGCTCATCCTGTCCGCGCTGGGCGAGACGCTGGTGCAGAACGACCCGGCCCGTGCCCTGTTCGGGGACGTCAGCCACCTGACCGGCCTGGAACGCAGCGGCATCTACCGCTGGTTCGTGAACCCCGAGCAGGAACGGGGGCGCTACCCGGAGGCCGACCGCGACCGGCAGAGCCGCGCCCAGGTGGCCTCGCTGCGTGCCGCGTACGGGTCGATGGGAGCGGCTTCGCGAGCCGGCGAGCTGGTCCAGGTGCTCACCCGCACGAGCCCCGAGTTCTCGCGACTGTGGGACGCCCACGAGGTGGGCCGACGGTTCGAGGACCACAAGGTCCTCCTGCACCCCGAGGTCGGTCCCATCGAGGTCGACTGCCAGGCGCTGTTCACCGAGGACGAGTCCCAGGTGCTGCTCGTGCTCACCGCGCCTCCGGGAACCGAGGCCGCGAGCAGACTCGCACTCCTCGCCGTCCTCGGCACGCAGGCCTTCGCGCCAGAGCCCTAGACCGGGTCGTGGCGTCGTTCCGGTGGGGCCACCGGGCTACGGGCCGGGTGAGGGCGCGTGCCCCTCACGAGACCGTGTCGCCGTCCCAGGCACGGCAGGTGCCACGCGCCCGACTGGAGATGCGTCAGCCCAGGTCGAAGGGACAGCCGGCCCCGATCCCGACCTCGCACCGGGCCGTCCCCGTCGACGAGAGTGCATCCACCTCGCTGCCGCGGTGGTCGAGTCGCGTCGAAGGCGAGCGGGGACACCAGCGAGTCGAGGATGCACACGCGAGGATCCCGATCGGCAGATGAGCGACTCGATCCGCCAGCCGTCCCTCGGACCCGTGAGAGTCTGCGGCCGCCGTCCTACTGGATGAACCGGGTGGCTGCGCCGATCTCTGCAGCCACCCGGTCCTTCCTGCTCTCCCAACGCGCCATGCGGTCGTCGCCACCTGACTGGCCACCCCGCACTTCGTGATCGACGACCGTGCCAGTCGACCTATGCGGCTGACGGCAACTCGCCGGGCGCGGTGGGGAAGGGGCGGCTCGGCTCGACGAACCTCCGTCGGGAACTCGGGGTGAACAGGCGTCCCCAGCCGTAGTAGTCATCGAGCAGGTCCTTGCGCAGAAGCGCCGGATGAGCCCGGACGAACTCCTCGGACGACATCGGCTGTTCGATCTGGCTGGCGACGATCTTCGTCCAGGCGACCGTCCGGGTGATGTGGACGAAGCTCCCACTCAGCCCGAAGTTCGACGCGAGGCCGCGGATGCCCGCGAGCATCCTGTCCTTCGCCTCCTCGGGTCCGTACTCGAGGATGAGCAGGTACACCACGCGGACGTGGTACTCGTGAGGGAAGTGGGTCAGTGTGCTCGACTCGAAGCCCTCGAGCAGATCGTGGTCGTTCATGATCAGGACACCCCGGCAATCTGGTTCAGTGAGAGGTCCCACAGCCGCGCCGCGGCATCGGGGTCGGTTGCCCAACGACGAACTCCCTGACCAGGCGGTGCGGTCGTGTCGTCATCCGGCAGATCGGTCGCTTCCTGCCCGTCCTCGACGTAGTGGCCGCCGTGCACACCGAACTCGGGAGCCAGTGCAGCTACCAGCGTGGAGGCGGCGCCCTGCTGGGCGGTCTTGTACGAGAAGGTGCCTGCCTCTTCGAGGCGGTCGAACTCCGCGGCCTGCTCGTGGGTCAGATGTCGCTGGAGCCCGGTGTTGATGGCGCCAGGGTTGACCGAGTTCGCGACGATGCCGTCATCTCGCCAACGCCGGGTCGCCTCGACGGCGAAGAGCGCGTTCGCAGTCTTCGATTGGCCGTATGCGGCCATCGGGTCGTACGGCCGAGCTCCGTAGTGCACGTCGTCGAAGACGACCGGCGACATCACGTGTGCGGTGGACGTCAGCGCCACGATCCGCGACTCTCCGTGCGCGCTGGCTCCGCGAGCCAGTGCATCGCGGAGTTGTAGCGCGAGACGGAAGTGTCCGAGGTGGTTGGTGCCGAAGTGCATCTCCCACCCCTCCGTTGTCCGCGCCAGCGGAGAGCCCATCACCGCGGCGTTGTTGATCAGGTAGTGCAGCGGCCGGTTCCAGTTGTCGACGAACCGCTGGATGGAAGCGCCGTCGGTCAGTTCGACCACGGCAACGGTGACGTCCCGGTTGCCGGTGGTCCTGATGATGTCCTCGGCTGCGACTCGTCCCCTGGCGCTGTCGCGGACAGCGAGAGTCACCGCACTGCCGGCACGGGCCAACGAACGTGCCGTCTCGATCCCGAGTCCCGAGGATGCTCCCGTCACGATCGCCGCCGTGCCGGTCAGATCGCGACCAGCAACCACGTCGTCCGCGGTGCTCGCCGCATCGAAGTCGGTCCTGATCCTCGCGTCAGTTCTCATCTCTCTCCCCTTTCGGAGGTGAAGCGGACGCTGCGTCCGCTTACAGGGTCAAGGTACGACACAACCGGACGCTGCGTCCACTTCGATCGCGAAATTGCTAAGCTGACGTCATGACCGCCCCGACACCCGCGGTACGAGCCGACGCCGCCCGCAACCGCGAGGCGCTGCTCCGGGCAGCGCGGGACGAGTACGACAAGGGAGACGGCACCCTGCGCATGCACGCGATCGCACGTCAGGCTGGAGTGGGTGTGGGCACCATGTACCGCCACTTCCCCACCCGCGACGATCTTCTCGAGGCGCTGGCCATGGACCAGTTCGCGGAGATCGTGGGCATCGCCGAGCGTGCGGCGGTCACGGCCGCAGCCGATCCCGATCAGGCGGTACGAAGCTTCCTGCTCGAGATCCTGCACCTGAGATGCGACCCGGGCCTGACTCGCCTGCTGATCTCGGGGACACGCCCGAGCGCCGATGGGCAAGGCTTCATGGAACGGTTCCAGCGCTCAACGCACACCCTGGTCGACACCGCTCACGCGTCCGGCTGGCTCAGGCCGGCGATCAGCACCGAGCAGTTCGTGACCATGCTGTACGGCGCGATGCTCTCCGCCCGCGAGACGGGCCAGATCGCCGCCCTCGCGCCGCTCTACGCCGAGGTCCTCGCCGCCGGGATGAAGACCCCTTCTCCCTGACCCGACCGAGCTGAGCGGACTCGCGGCCAACGCCGGAGGCTGGATCCCCAGTGCCGCCGCACTCCGGCAGCGAGAACGGGGCCGACCGGTCCGTGACCGGACGGCCCTGGGCGAGGTTGCCGCTGTCGGGCCGGCGACCCCATGCCCGACCGGGTTCACTGCGCGGACGAGTAGGACGCCAGACCGTCCGCCATCTTCTGCATCACCGCGCGCATGATGCGACGCATCAGCCACCGGGTGCCCCAGCGAGCGGTGTAGCTGCCTGACCACCGGATGACCGTTCCCCCGGAGGACGTCTCGTCCAGTTCGATCACCGCGGCGTAGTCGGAGATGAAGGCATTGCGCGCTCCCTCGTAGGCGAAACGCCGGGGAGGGTCGAGAGCGGTGATGCGCTCGATCGTGACGACCTTGCCGGTGCGGAAGGCTCGGGTGGCGCCGACGCCCATGGACCTGACCCCGACCCCCATCTCGCCGGGACCCTATGCCGCGAGGCCTCGAGCCTGAGGGACTCCGACTCCTCGCGGCAGCGGGTGAGGTCGTTCATCGTTCTGGCACCGGTGGCACCTCAGCACCGGCGCCAGCGGGGGCCGGCCGCCGCACGATGGCGGGACGCCACCACATGGGCCTACGAGCGCAACCACCGCACCGCGTGGACCACGCGTCGCGGGAGGGAGATGGTCCGGCCCTCAGGCGCTGCCCTGCGCTGCCAACACCCGGGCGGCCTCGCGTTCGGCCTCGGTGTTGGCCACACCCGCCCGGGAGCCGGCGAGCTTGGCGCGGATGTGCTCCCCCACGGTGATCGGCGAGTACGGCGACCCGTCGCCCACGCAGGTCGGCAGCGTCTCGATGACGGCGTCGATGTTGCCGTCGTGGAAGAACGCCGCGCTGCGCCGCCGCTGGATGCTGCCGTCCACGATCGGCGGCTTGACCCGGTGCAGGGTCGACATCCAGCGCTCGTTCGTCCACCGCGCCATCAGGTCACCCAGGTTGATCAGCAGCGCACCGTCGGCCGGCTGGACGTCGTGCCAGGCCCCGTCGCGCCCCAGCACCTGCAGCCCCGCGACCTGGTCGGCCCAGAGCACGGTGACGATGCCGTAGTCCGTGTGCTCCCCCATGCCGGTCAGATCGCCGTCGAGTTCGAGCGCGCCGGGCTCCAGGGCGTAGTTGTTCATCCTCAGCACGTCGAGGCTGTGGTCGGTGTAGCGCTCGAAGAAGCCGTCCGGCAGGCCGAGCGCGTCGGCGAACATCGTCGTCAGGGTCCGCGCCACCCGGGAGGCCTCGTCGGAGTAGGCGGAGACGGCACCGCGGAACGACGAGGCCTCGGCCGGCCAGACGTTCTCCGGGTAGTCGGCCTCGGGCAGGTCGAGTCCCGGGAAGTCCGACACCGCAGCCCCGACGTTGAACGCCTCGAAGAAGTCGTGCATGCGGTTGGACGGCGCGAGCCCGAGGCTGAGGCTGAGCGACTCCGTCTTGGGAGGGGCGTAGCCCCGGTTGATCTCCGGCGGCGTCCGGTACTGCTCCTTGACCTCCAGCGGGAGGAGGAAGAACTCGTCGAGGGCGGCCGCGAAGGCGTCGGTGACGGCGGTCGGGATGCCGTGACCGAGCACCTGGACGAAGCCCACGGTGCGGGCCGCCTCGTCGAAGGCCGCCGCCGTGGCTGCGCGCTCCTCCGGGGTGCCGGCGCCGACGTACGGCGAGATGTCGACGGTCGGGACGTGGAACGCGGTGGTCATGCTCGGCCCTTCGGGACGGGTGGGGGTGCATCGGGGGTGGTGGACACGACGGCCTCGACCCGCGCGAGCAGGCCGGCCTTGTCCGTCTCGTCGAGCCAGCAGGCCTCGACGGCGTTGCGGGTGAACGCGGCGAGCTGGTCGCGGCGGTAGCCGAGAGCGTGCGCGAGCACGCGGTAGTCGTGGGTCGGGTCGGTGCCGAACATCGGTGGGTCGTCGCTGTCGATGGTCACGCAGAGCCCGGCGTCGACCATCTCCGCGATCCGGCGGTGGCTGCCGTCCCCGCTGCCGGAGTAGCGACCGATGTCGGAGCTGACCGGGGTGCAGGTGAACGGCACCCGCTCCGCCACGCACCGCGCGGTGAGGACCGGGTCGTCCACCACGTGGTAGCCGTGGTCGACCCGGCTGCAGCCGAGCTGGTCGAGCAGGACCTCGACGTGCTGCGGCGGGCCGGACTCCGAGTGCGCCGTCCGCTGCAGGCCGTGCCGCGCCGCCAGCCGGTAGGCGTCGACGAAACGGCCCGGCGGCCCGTTGACCTCTGCGTAGTCGAGCCCGATGCCGAGCACCTCGTCGGCGCGGTGCTCCACCACCTGCTCGACCAGCTCGACGGCGGCGGCGCCGCTGCGCTCCCGGCAGAGGCCGACCAGGAAGGCGGCCCGGACGCCGGTGTCGGTCTCCGCGTCCCGGGCTCCGGCGAGGACGCCCTCCAGGATCCGGCGGTACGGCACCCCGGGGTGGCCCGGCGGGCTCAGGTGCACCTCCCGGTAGAGCACTCCGTGGTCTGCGCCACCGGCGGTCAGGGACTCGTAGGTGACCCTGCGGAAGTCGTCGACGTCGCGGATCAGCGAGCCGACCACGTCCAGCACGCGGAGGAACTCACCGAGGTCGGCGTAGCTGTGGTGGTCGTACAGCTCCTCTGCGGACCGGCCGAGGGCGACGCCGTGCTTCCGGGCGAGGTCGATCACCGTCTGCGGGGCCACGCTGCCGATGAGATGGCAGTGCAGGCTGATCTTCGGCAGGGCGGCGACCATCGCGTCGATGGCCGGGTCGGCCGGTACGGGCGTGGAGTGCACCCTGGTCGCGAGGCTCACCGCTGACCCACCGCGCGCCCGAACCGGCTGAGCACCGCCGTCTCCAGCAGTTGGGCGAGGAGGTAGAGCAGCAGCGCGGTCAGGGTGATGGCCACGACCAGCGCCCAGACGCGGGTGTTCTGCGAACGGTTGGCGGCGGACACGACGGCGTAACCGATGCCCTTCCCGGTCGCCAGCCACTCGGCGAGGAGCGCGCCGGTCAGGGCACCGGGCACCGCGATCCGCACGGAGGCGAAGAGCGCGGGCAGCGCGGACGGGAACCCCACCTTGAGCAGCACGGTCGACGGCGACCCGCCGTAGACGAGCACCAGGTCCCGCATCTGCGGGGTGACCGAGCGCAGCCCCGCCACGATGTTCACCAGGGCTGGGAAGAGGACGACGATCGCGCTCATCAGTGCGACGACGGCGTAGCCGCGGCCGACGAGCAGGATCAGGATGGGCGCCAGCGCGATGAGCGGGACGGTCTGCAGCACCACCGCGGCCGGCATCACCGCCCCCTCGAGCAGCTTGTACCGGACGACGACCGCCGCCAGCACGATCGCGGTCAGCATGCCGGCGGCGAACCCGACGGCGGCGTCGATCAACGTCTGCTGCAACAGCGTCCAGATCTCCGCGCGCAGCTCCGCCGAGTCCGCGTCCCCGAAGAGACTGGTCCACACCTCCGCCGGGGTCTTGCCGACGTACGTCGAGACGTCCCAGACCCGCAGCGCGGCGATCCAGAGGAGCACCACCACACCCAGCACGAGCACGGTGGTGGCCACCTGGCGGAACACGGAGCGCAGCAGCGACCCGGTCCCGCCGGTGACCCGGTCGGTACCGGGCAGCATCGTGCTCACGACGCCGCTCCCTTCGACCACGGCGTGACCACCCGGCCGACCAGACCCAGGACGGCGTAGACCGTCCCGGCCATCAGCGCGCAGCCGATCCCCACCGCCCACGCCTGCTCGACGTCGACGTTCTGCTGGGCGATCTTGAGGATGAGCGCGACGCCGCGCTGCACTCCCCCGACGTACTCGCCGAGGATCGCGCCGAGGAACGCAGCCGGCGCGCCGATCCGCATGGCGGCGAGGATCGAGGGCAGGGCCGAGATCAGCTGCACCTTCTGCAGCTGCCGGACCCGGCCGCCACCGAAGACCCGCACCACGTCGAGGCTGGCCCGATCGGCGGAGCGGAGCCCGAGCACGGTGCCGACGACGGTGGTGAAGAAGACCGCCAGGGCGGCGAGGGCGGTGGCGGTGCCGGAGCGCTCCCCCTCGTCCGGGTTGCCGATGACGATGAACAGCACCGGTGCGATGGCGACCAGGGGCACGCAGTAGCTCATCACCGCCACCTGCATCAGGACCGGCTCGGCGACGGGGAACAGCAGCACCAGGGAGGCGACGACGAGGCCGGCCAGGGTGCCGTAGAGGAAGCCGACCGAGGCCTCCTGGAGCGTCATCCCGAAGTGCAGCGACCAGAAGCCCCAGCCGGCCTCGACCGCGGTGGTGAGCACGCCGTCCGGGGTCGGCACCCGGGCGCCGGACAGCACGGTGAGCGCGGCCAGCCACCACACGGCGACCAACGCGAGGATGCCGACCGCGCCCGTGCGCAGGGAGCGGATGGACTCTCGCGAGAGGTGCACGCTCAGACCTCACCCGGCACGGCGGACGCCCCGCCGAACAGCAGCTCCGAGGCCCGGTCGTGCAGGGCGTGGAACTCCGGTGTCCGCATCAGGTCGGGGGTCCGCGGTCGGGGCAGGTCGACCTGCAGGACCTCCTGCACCCGCCCGGGGCGCGCGCTCATCACGGCGACCTGGTCGGAGAGGAAGACCGCCTCCGAGATGCTGTGGGTGACCATCAGCGTGGTCGCCGGCTTCTCCGTCCAGATCCGCAGCAGCTCCACGTTGAGCCGCTGGCGTGTCATGTCGTCCAGCGCGCCGAACGGCTCGTCGAGCAGCAGGACCGACGGGGTGACGACGAGGGCCCGGGCGATCGACACGCGCTGGCGCATGCCGCCCGACAGCTGGGCCGGCTTCGCTTTCTCGAAGCCCCCGAGGCCGACCAGCTCGATCAGCTCGGCCACCAGCGCGTCGTCCGGCTTCTGCCCCGAGACCTCGAAGGGCAGCCGGATGTTGGACAGCACCGACCGCCACGGCAGCAGGGCGGAGTTCTGGAAGGCGATCCCCAGCTCGTTCCCGCGGCGGAGCTGCAGCGGCGTCCGGCCCTCCACGAGCGCCGAGCCGGACGTCGGCTCCTCCAACCCCGCGAGGATCCGCAGGATCGTGGACTTGCCGCAGCCGGACGGGCCGAGCAGCGACAGGAAGCTGCCCTTGTCCGTCCACAAGGTGGCGTCCTCCAGGGCGGCCACCGTCCGGCGACCGACCCGGAAGGTCTTGCTCAGGTGGTCGATCCGCACGCCGGTGCCGATCGAGGGAGCTGTTCCCCCGGCACCGGCACTCGTCGACGCCTCTGCGACCTGGGCCATGTCGAACCTCTCCGTCGCGTCCGGCCGGGTCAGGAGGGCAGCTCGGTGAGCTCGGGCTTCTCCTCGAGCAGCTCCTCGAGCAGCGACAGGTCGAAGAGGTCGGCGGCCTCGAGGTCGATGCCGGCCGCCTCGAGCGTGGTCATGTTCTGCTCGATCAGCTCGTCGGAGATGGTGAACAGGCCGTTCGCCTCGACGTCGGGTGTGACGATCAGGCCGGCCTGCACCGCCGACTGCTCGAGCTCCTTCTCCATGTCCAGCTGCAGGTCACTGCCGTACTCCTCGACCGCCATCCGCGCGCCCTCGGCGGGGTCGGCGAGCGCGTCCTGCCAGCCGAGGATCTCCGCCTCGAGGAACGCCTTCACCTTCTCCGGCTCCTCCGCGATCATGCGGTCGGTGGTGATGACCGACTCGGCGACGAAGGGCAGCCCGTTGTCGGCGAAGGGCAGGTTGGTCACCTCGATGCCGAGCGACTGGACGGTGATGGACTCGTTGGTCAGGTAGGCCAGGAAGCCGTCGACCTCGCCGTCGACGAGCGGTGCCGGGTCGTACTCGACGGGGACCTTCTGCACGTCGGCCGGGTCGATGCCGTTCACCTCGAGCAGTGCGTCGAAGAGGGTCTCGTTGCCGCCGGCCTGCACGCCGATCGTCTTGCCGACCAGGTCCTGCGGTGTCGCGATGTTCCCACCGTCCGCGCGCGAGAGGATCGTGAACGGGTTCTTCTGGAACTTGGTGCCCACGATCTTGAGCGGCGCGTCCTCCTCGGCGATGACCTGGGCGGCGGAGACGGCGTTGCTGAGGCCGAAGTCGGCGTCCTCGGTGGCGACGAGCGTCTCGATGGCGCCCGGACCGGGGTCCATCGTCACCGAGCCGAACCCGGCGTCCTGGTAGTAGCCCTGGCTGTCGGCGAAGAACTCACCGGCGAACTCGGCGTTCTTGATCCACGACAACTGGAGCGTGAGGTCGCCGAGGTCACCCTCCCCGCCGCTGGCGGCTGCGGACTCGCCGTCGTCGGACCCGCATGCGGTGAGAACGAGCGCGGCGGCGGTCAGCAGTGCTCCGGTGCGCACGGTGCGGTGGCGGAAGGTCATGAGGTGCTCCGTATCTCAGCCACACCCTCGGCGGGGTGGGGGTGCCGTCCCGGCATGGGGTCGGGCTGAAGCTAGGAGCGGGTCGTTTCGCCGTTCAGCCTCTGGTGTTTCGCGTCGGTTAACCCGCTCGCCCAGCGGCGGATGCGCTGGGCGGCCCGATCCTCGTCTTGCTCGTGCAACGAGTCCCCATGGGCTGACCGGCCGGGAGCATGTCGTTGAGCGATCGTCGCGCGGGACGCGGGCGAGGGTGCGCGTGGAAGATCGAGGACCATCTCAAGGACGGCGGCTTCCGCGTAGCGCTTGCCGGGGACGGGATGCCAGCCCTCGAGTGCAGGTGGGCAACCGGGTGGGCACTTGGTGAGCCGGCGACCTGCAGCTCTGCGTTCCGGGCCCTGGCGGCCCCTGCCCGCTTACCGAGACATGATCCGGCGCCACGGGGCATCGGGCGGCGACCGCATGGCCCGCTGTTCCGAGCACCCGGGGCCGGTACGGGGCAGGTGCGCATCCGCGACGCTGCGACGACGTGCAGGTCGGCGATGCGGTCATCGGCTCCCTCGCGATCATCGGCCTGATCACGCCCCGCGAGCGCTCGTCGACCAAGCAGGTGGCGGCCAGCAGGCGGGCCTCCGGCGGGAGCGACGGGTTCCGCGCAGCTGCTCCGTGTCCTCGCGATCGTCCACCCGGCAAACAGTTCGGCCAGTGGAACGGCGCTCATCCGAGCGACCTCGGGCAGATCGTCACACGCACACGCCAGGCAGATCCCGCGGGACGAGCCCCGACGAGGCGCGCTACAGGGCAAGCTGACGCCGTGCAGCACATCGGGATCGACCTCGCCTGGGGGCTCAAGCAGCCCACCGGCCTCGCCGTGCTCGACGACGCCGGCCGGCTGGTGCACGTCTGCGCGGTGCGCACCGACGAGCAGATCGAGACCGCGCTGGCACCGTTCACCGTCGGCCCGTGCATCGTGGCGATCGACGCCCCGTTGGTGGTCACCAACGCCACCGGCAACCGGGCCGCCGAGCGGGCGCTGAACGCCGACTTCGCGAGGTTCCAGGCCGGGACGCACCCGACGAACACCGGGAAACCCGAGTTCACCGATGGTGACACCCGGGCCGGGCGGATCGGCCGGCGCCTGCGGCTGGACCTCGATCCCCGCTCGGGCCGCGACCGCCGTGGGATCGAGGTCTACCCGCACGCGGCGACGGTGGCGCTGTTCCGACTGGGCCGTACGCTGAAGTACAAGAACAAGCCGGGCCGGGTGCTCGAGCAGATGCGCGCGGAACTGCTGTTGCTCATCGACCTGCTGGGCGCGGTGGTCGAGCTCGACCTCGGCGCACCGTTCGCCGGGCTGCGCCAGCAGGTGCAGGCCGCCACCCGCAAGAGCGAGCTGCGGGTGGCGGAGGACCAGGTCGACGCCGTGGTGTGCGCCTACGTGGGATGGATCGCCGTCCGGCGCCCGGACGAGGTGACCACCTACGGCGACGCGGCCGGCGGCGCCATCGTGACCCCGACCCTGCCGCCGGACCTGCAGCCCGGCCCCCGGGTCGCCGCACCCGCGGCCGACCCGGTGCAGCAGGCCATCCAGGCGTACGCCGACGGCCGGCCCGAGACCCTGGTCGCCGGGGCGCAGGCGCTCGCACTCGTCACCGGGGTGCTCGACGACGCGGGGATCAACTACCTGTCGGTGACCGGGCGGACCAAGACCATCGCCTCGTTCGCGGAGAAGGCGGCCCGCACGGTCGACGGCGTGCTCGCCTACCCGGATCCGGCGCGGGAGATCACCGACCAGATCGGCGTGCGGGTGATCACCTACGTGCAGAGCGACGTGGAGGCGGTCGCCGAGCTGCTGGCCGCGCAGGTGCGGGTGATCGACGACCGCGACATGGGTCGGCGGACCGCGCAGGAGGGCCGGTTCGGTTACTCCAGCCGGCACCTGCTGATCGGCGTGGACCCGGGCCGGGCGCCCGAGCTGCCGGAACTGGTCGGGCGCGTGGTGCAGGTGCAGGTGCGCACGGTGCTGCAGCACGCTTGGGCTGAGTTCGAGCACGACATCCGCTACAAGGGCACGGTGCCGGCCGAGCACGCCTCCGAGTTCGACCGCCGGTTCACCCTGGCCGCCGGGTTGCTGGAGCTGGCCGACCAGGAGTTCACCGCGATCCGCGAGCGCCTTCGGGCACCAGTTCCCGCCGACGAGGCCGACGACACCGACCCCGACGACCCTCGGATCGCGCCCCGCGAGCTGGCTGCGTTCCTGGCCGGGCAGTACGCCGACGCCGGCTGGTCGCGCCCGGACCACTACACCTGGATCTCCGGCCTGCTGCTGGAACTGGGCGTGACCAGCCTGGTGGAGCTGGGCGAGGTGCTGCGCAGCACCGACGACAGCGGCATCCCGGCCCGGATGGACTACCGCTATCCCCCGGGTGCCGTGCGTCGGCTGGACGACACACTGCTGGCCGGCTTCGGGCAGCGGTACGTGGAACTGCACGGGAACGCCGACCGGCGGACCGCGCTGACCACCCGGCTGCAGCGGCTCGCGGGCGACTGACTGGCGGCCCGGCAGCCGCCCGCGCGAGCGATGGGAAGCCCACCACCAGCGGTGGGGCTGCGGGCACCCCCTGTCCGCCCGCTACGACGAGCTCGCCGTCGTCCACCGGGCCGCAACATCCCTGCGCGCGGTCACCCTCTGGCTCGAGCGGTCCGGAGACACGCCGTGGCACGACCACTTCCACTTCTGGGGCCGGCGGCTCACCACCACGCCGCGGCCGAGCACCCGGCGGCCGGCGTCGCCGGCGACCGGCGGGACTGGCCGGAATGACGTTCGGGCGTGAGCAGGTCATTGCCTCACCCCCATGCGTGCTGTGCAGATCACCCGCTTCGGCGGTCCCGAGGTCCTCGACGTCGTCGACATCCCCGAGCCGGAAGCCGGTCCGGGGCAGAAGCTCTACGACGTCTCCGCCGCCGGCGTGAACTTCGCCGACACCCACCACCGGCTGTCGCACAACTGCTTACACCGTCCCTGAACCAGGCGCCTCCGCCAACCGCCGGCGGAGGCGCCGCGCAGCGGTGTGGTCACAACCGGGACAGTGTGGATCCGCATCAAAACGCCTGACAGCGGTTGCAGCGAGCCGGATGCAGACTCCGTCGCCGAAAAAATGAGGGGATGAGGGCACGCGGGGCCACTCCCGACGTGGCGTCCTTCGCCCCGTGGAAAGTGGCGCCGGGTCCAGCCACCGAGCTTCACGGGGCGGAAAGCCCACGACGTCCATAGCGTGGCCGCATGACCGCATCGGGGGGAAATGGAACTCGACGACCGGAAGCCCGGCAGGTCGACGTCGTCGAGTTCTGGCGGTTGCTCGAGCTTTTCAGTCCGCAACAGGTGAAGAATCCGGATCCCGGGCATGCCGATCGCCCCGTGGTCGACTGGAGCCCCGGCCGTCCGCTGCCGTGGGACGTGATGGCCCCACCGCAGCCCATCAGGGACAAGACCGGAGACAAGGCCAAGGACAAGGCCAGGGACTGGCAGCACGTCATCTATCTCGGGGTGTACGACCTCGAGGCCGTCTACGAGCACCTGCACCGGGTCTTCCCACACGACGAGGACGCCCACGACGAGCGCCCCGGCGGGACGAGCGCCTGCGCCATGCTCCTGGTGGACGCCGACGGCCGGATGGTCGAGGACAGCGCCGTCCTGTCCTCGGCGTTGTGGGGGCTCGGCCGCACCGTCGACCCGGGCGTCGCGGACCCGCGCTGGTCCACAGGCTTCGACGAGGCCCAGGATCGGCTGGCCGCGGAGTTCACCGAGCGACTCGCACCGACGCGCCAGAGGGTGGAGGGCGCCACCGGCTCGCAGCCGGCCACGGATCCGGCCACGGAAGCGCCCGACCGGCCGCGCATCGACGCCGGCCTGCTGACCGACCTGGTCGAGCTCGCCACGAAGGTGGCGGGGGTCGCCGGTCTCGAGGGGGTCGCCACCGCCCGGGTGCGGATCGCGAGCAGGGCGGTGCTCCGCGATGCGGCCGCTCCGGAGCAGCTGCCGGACTTCCTCAACAGCTTCCTGCTCGACGATCTCTACACGGTCGCCACCTCCGAGTGGGCCCCCGCCCTCCGCCAGTACCTGACCCCCGCCGGCGGCGTGCCGGAGTCTGACCGGGTGGACATCCGCCAGCGACCCGAGGAGGTCATCGCGGGTACCCGCGTCGAACGGCTGCCCGTCGGCCGGTGGCTGTCACGCCCCGACATGCACCTCGCCACCAGCCAGCAGTTTGCGGTCAACGAGGCGTTCGCCTCCCTGGGCAGCACTGCCACCGTGATGGGCGTCAACGGACCGCCCGGCACCGGGAAGACGACGATGCTCCGCGACGTCCTCGCGGGCAACGTGGTACGGCGCGCGGAGGCCCTCGCCGCCTTCGGCGCACCCGCCGAGGCCTTCACCGCCACGACCCACGAGTGGAAGGTCGGCGACCACAGCAGACGGATCCGCGCGCTGAGAGACGAGGTGACAGGGTTCGAAATGCTCCTCGCCTCCTCAAACAACGCGGCGGTGCAGAACGTCTCCGACGAGCTGCCGCGGCGGCAGGAAATCCACGATCCGGACGGCGTCGCCGACTACTTCGCCGATTTAGCGTCGGAGATCGCCGACCGGCAACGCACCAAGGAGCAGAAGAAGCTGCCTCCCGTCGCCGCGTGGGGGCTGCTGGCCGCACGCCTGGGCAAAAGCGCGAACAGAGGCAGCTTTTTCTCCGCGTTCTGGTTCGGCAAGGGCCCCCAGACTTCGTCCTCCCAGCCCCCAGGGGACGTGGTCCTCGGCTTTCAGCAGCGGCTCAAGAACTGGGAGTCCACGCCGGCTGACCGGCCCTCCTGGCGCGAGCGGAGGGAGGCCTTCGCCAAGGCACGCCGAGACGTCGGTGTGCTGCTCAAGCAGCGGAGCGAGGCGCAGGACCGGTTCGACCGCTCGAGGCAGACTCGCCTCGACCTGGCTGCGACCGATGACCGCATCTCCCAGCTGGATGCGGAACTGCGTTCGACCGCGGACCAAGTGGACTTTGCCGGGGAGACCCTTCGACGCCTCGAGTCGGTCGTCGGGGAGCGCTCGGTGCGCTACGTGCGGCACAAAGAGAACGAGCCGGGATGGCTGGAGAAGCTGTTCAGCCGTGGGACGACGCGAGAATGGCGGCGGATGCTGGTCAGCCTTGAGGCGGACCTGGCCGAGGCCGAGTCAGCCGCGGCGCCAGCACGTCGCATTCTCGACGATCTCGCCGCCTCCGCCGCCAGGATCACCGGCGAGCGGGACACGGGTCTCCGCACGCGGAGCCGGCTGCGGTCGGACCTCGACGCGCTCGATCGCGCGGTCCGGGAGGACGCAGCAACCGTGGGGTCGGCATACCCCACGGCCGAGTGGCTCCAGGACGACGAGTGGCGCGAGCTGCACACCGCCTGGCTCGACCGCAGCCTCGACGAGGCCCGGTCCAAGGCTTTCCTCGCCGCCCTGCGATTGCACGAGGCCTTTTGGGCCAACGTGCCGAACATCCGCAGGGACCTGCAGGCGTCGCTGGACGTCGTGAGCGGAGCCGCACCAAGGACTCTCGCACCGGAGGCCCGGCGCGCAGCGTGGCAGCTGCTCTTCCTAGTCGTGCCTCTCGTCTCGACGACCTTCGCCTCGGTGGGCCGCATGCTGCACGGGCTCGGACCGGGTGCGCTGGGCTGGCTGCTCATCGACGAGGCGGGGCAGGCGACCCCGCAGGCGGCAGTCGGAGCGATATGGCGCGCGAAGAGGGTTCTCGCCGTCGGTGATCCCATGCAGCTGACCCCGGTTGTCACGGTGCCGCGCCGCGCCCAGCAGGACATCGCGGCCGCCTTCTCCGTCGACGACGAGTGGATTCCTTCCATGACGTCGGTGCAGCGGCTCGCCGACCGGGTGGGCCGCTACGGGACGACGTTGAAGAACGGCGCTGACCCGCTCTGGGTCAGTGCGCCACTGCGGGTGCACCGACGCTGCGATGCGCCGATGTTCGGCATCTGCAACAGCATCGCCTACGAGGGCCTGATGATCGACGGGGTCCGGAACCGGCCGGACCCGAGGCCCACGCTTCCCCGCAGTCAATGGCTCGACGTCCGCGCCGCCGATGAGGGCAACCACCTCCAGCGCGCGGAGATCCGGCGGCTGAGAACCGCTCTGGCCCACCTCGCGCACAAGGGTGTCCAGATGGCGGACGTCATCGCGGTCTCGCCCTTCCGCGCGGTCGCCACCGCGCTAGAAGGCCTACAAGAGGATCACCGCGGCCTGGTCGCCGGCACGGTCCATACCGCGCAGGGCAAGGAGGCCGACGTCGTCTTCTTCGTCCTCGGTGGCGATCCCCTGCGCCCCGGCGCCAAACGGTGGGCCAGTTCCGCTCCCAACCTGGTGAACGTCGCCGTCAGCCGTGCACGACACCGGCTCTACATCATCGGGGATCGAAGCGCATGGAGGAGTCATCCGTTCTTCGACGTGCTCGAACGGGCGCTCGCAGAGCACGAAGGACGGACTTCCTGAGGTAGCCCCCCGCACCACAGCGCGGGCTCGAGGTCGGAGACTCAGGTCAGCACGAGCGCCCGCCGCAGAGGTGCACCGCGAAGGCTGCGGCCTCACTCAGCCGACGACGTCGGCGGTCCAGCCGGTGGCAGCTCCTCCGTAGGCCGGTTCTCCACGGGTAGCTCGATCACGATGACGGTCAGCGGCGGCGGAGCCGGAGCAGGATTTGCTTCGTTGTCGAGGTGCGTCAGCACCGCGACCATGATTGCTACCCAGGCAGCGAGTTCGGATGACGACGTCGGCTGGTAGCGGGTCCATAAAGACAGGGCCGCTACGTCGGTGTCGTCCTGGCCCTCATAAGCAGCTGAAGCCAGCAGCGTTGGAGGGAATCGGCCGTCCAGGAGCTTGGTACGAAACTCACGTCGCTGATCTGGCGTAAGTGCCGCTAGCACGTCCCAGAACTCCTACGAGTACTCCTGAATTTGACGCCAGGTAACCCGGTCGACGGCACCGTAGGTGGCCGCCAGTTGGCGAAGATCGATCGGAGTGGTCATGAGTAGCATCATCGCGCTGCCACGACTTCCTGCGGGCTGGCGGACCTGGTCGCCCCGCGCCGGGAGTCCCTGGACGGCCCGGCACTCGACGAGTGCGCCCTGGAGCGAACCTAGCCGCTCGGCCTACGGTCCTCACATGGATGCGCCTCTAGGAAAGTCGACGGGCCGCGAGCTATCGGGAGCGGGCGTGAAGGGCGCCGTCAGCCTGGTGCCGTTCGCCGGCGGTCCCCTAGCCAGGCCCCCGTGATTACTGCCTCGGGCGAGCCCCGCGATTGGCCGCGGCTCGGACGATGTCAGGCGCAAGGAACAGCACCACACGACCGGCGGCGCGTGCGCGCCGGCGTAGTGCGATGTTTTTCTGCGCCTGGTAGACGACCTGTACCACTTTGGCCGGGATGGCGCCGCGTGAACCGACTGGGAGGCCCATTTCCTTCGCAAGCGCGCGGATCTCAGCGGCGGGTAGAGGCGGCTTCATCGGCGGAGCTCCTGTCGGGATGCGGGTCGGTTGACGTCAAGATACGGGGGCGCGCTCGGGATCGAGGGACGTCAGCTGGACCCAGCCACCTCCGCGAGTGTCACGGCGAGGCCGAGCTGGTCAGCGCTCGAAGCCATCTCTGCCACGCTGCCGGTCGGCCGCCCGCTGCCGGTCCAGGAAGCTGGGCGCCGTGGGCGTCTGAACCAGACGCTTGGCCGCAGCCGCCCAGCGATCAGACCGACACAACGCGGTCGTCGGCGCGGCCGCCTCAGCTGTTGACGGTGGACCCGCACGGCTGCCCTAGCCTCACTGCATGCGAGCCGTGCAGATTACCCGCTTCGGTGGGCCCGAGGTCCTGGACATCGTCGACATCCCGGAGCCGGAGGCCGTCCCCGGCCAGAAGCTCTACGACGTCTCCGCCGCCGGCGTCAACTTCGCCGACACCCACCAGACGGAGGACAGCTACCTCGCCAAGCAGGAGCTACCGCTGATCCCGGGCGCCGAGTTCGTCGGCACCCCGGCCGGTGGCGGCCAGCGCGTGGTGGGGCTGCTGCCCGGCGGTGGCTACGCGCAGCAGGTCGCCGCGCACCCGCGGCTGACCTGGCCGGTGCCCGACGGGGTGACCGACGAGCAGGCGCTCGCCGTCGTCCTGCAGGGCGCGACCGCCTGGCACCTGCTGCGCACCTCCGCCCACCTGGCCGAGGGCGAGTCCGTCGTCGTCATCGCCGGCGCCGGCGGGGTCGGCACGCTGGCGATCCAGCTGGCCAAGCGCTGGGGCGCCGGCCGGGTCATCGCCACCGCCTCCAGCCCGGAGAAGCGGGAGCTCGCCGAGTCGCTCGGTGCCGACGCCACGGTCGACCCGGCGCTGGCGAACGACGACCCGAAGGCCTTCACCGCCGCGCTCCGCGAGGCCAACGGCGGCAAGCGGGTCGACATCGTCCTGGAGATGACCGGCGGCAACGTCTTCGACGGGTCGCTGTCGGCGCTGGCCCCGTTCGGCCGGCTGGTCGCCTACGGCATGGCCGGGCGCGAGGCCCCCGCCACGGTCGCCGTGCCCGCGCTGATGGGCACCAGCCGGGCGGTCATCGGCTTCTGGCTGGCGCACTGCATGACCCGGCCGGAGATGATGGACGCCGCGATGACCGACCTGCTGTCGATGGTCGCCGACGGCAGCCTGAAGCCGGTCGCCGGCGGTCGCTACCCGCTGACCGCCGTCCGCGAGGCCCACCAGGACCTGCTCGCCCGCCGCACCACCGGCAAGCTCGTCCTCGACCCGACCCGCTGAGCACCTGCCCCTCCCCGGCGCACCCGGGGAGGGGCTACAGCAGCCGGTTGGTCCAGAGCAGGGACGCGACGACGCCGAGGAACGCGAACAAGAGGCCGCCGCGGACGAACCACGGGCTGATGTCCTGCGGCTCGGTGGTGTAGCCGATCTGGCTGCCCAGGTCCTCGAACACCTCCGACAGCTCCTCGGCGCTGGCCGCCTCGCTGTAGCTGCCGTCGGTCTCCTCGGCGATCTGCTCCAGCGTGGCCCGGTCGACCGGCACCGGCACCCGCTCCCCGTTGATGTCCAGCGTGCCGTAGTCGGTGCCGAACGCGATCGTGGAGACCGGCACCGAGGCGGCGTTGGCCGCGTCGATCGCCTGGGTCGCTTCCCGGCCCACGGTGCTGTACCCGTCGGACAGCAGCACGATCCGGGCCGGCGGCGCCTCCATGCCCTCCGAGGCCAGCGTCGCCTGGTAGTTGGTGATGGCGGTGAGCGAGGTGAAGATCGCGTCCCCGATCGCGGTCGCCTCGGCCAGCTCGAGGTTGTCGATCGCGGTGAGCACCTCGTCCCGGTCCGTGGTCGGCGTGACGAGGGTGGCCGCCGTCCCAGCGAAGGCGACCAGGCCCAGGTTGATCCGCTCCGGCAGCACCTCGACGAACTCCTCGGCCGCCAGCTGCATGGCCTGGAAGCGGTCGGGTTCGACGTCGGTCGCGCGCATCGACAGCGAGACGTCGACGGCCATGATCACCGTGGCGCGTTCCCGGGGCACCCGCACCTCGGTGCTCGGCTGTGCCAGCGAGGTGACCAGCACCGCGAGCCCCAGGGCGACGAGCCCGAACGCGACGTGCCGGCGCCAGCCCGCCCGCTTGGGCACCAGCGAACCGAGCAGCGCCACGTTCGTGAACCGGGCGGCGTACTTGGCCCGGCGGCGCTGCAGCACCACGTAGAGGCCGACGAGGGCCACCACCGCCAGCAGCGCGGTCAGCCACGACGGGGACTGGAAGGTCATCGGGAGGCCCCTCCGCTGCCGGCGCGCCGGCGGTCGGCGACGTAGCGGACGACGTCGGCCAGCCAGTCGCGGTCGGTCTGCAGTCTCAGGTGCCCGGCACCGGCCCGGCGCAGGGCGGCGGCGATCTCACGGCGCTGCGCGGCGGCGCCCTCGGCGAAGCGGCGGCGGACCTCTGCGTTGCCGGTGGGCACCTCGAGCGTCTGGCCGGTCTCCGGGTCGACGACGGTCAGCAGCCCCACGTCGGCCAGCTCCAGCTCCCGCGGGTCGACCACCTCGATGGCCAGCAGGTCGTGCCGGGCCGACAGCCCCCGCAGCGGGCGCTCCCAGTCGGCGGTGCCCTGCGCATCCGATCCGAGGAAGTCCGAGATCACCACCACCAGTCCGCGGCGCCGCGGCGGGCGGCGCAACGACTCCAGCGCCTCGGCCAGGTCGCCGCGCCGGCCGGCGCCGGCCCGCGGGGTGGCGACGACGGACCGCAGCAGCCGGTCGGCGGCCAGCCGCCCGGGGCTGGCCGGGTACCGGTCAACCCGCTCACCGGTGGTTACGACGGCGCCCAGCCGGTTGCCGCCGTGCACGGTCAGGTGGCTCACCGCCGCGAGCCCGGCGATCGCCAGGTCCCGCTTCTCGCACTCGGCGGTGCCGAAGTCCAGGCTCGCCGACAGGTCGAGGACGACCCACGTCTCCAGCTCGCGGTCGGCGATGGTCTCCCGGACGTGCGGCACCTGGGTGCGCGCGGTCACCGGCCAGTCCATCCGCCGGACGTCGTCCCCGGGGTGGTAGGTCCGCGAGTCACCGGCCTCGCTGCCCGAGCCGGGCACCAGCCCGAGGTGGTCGCCCTGCAGCAGCCCGTCCAGCCGATGGCGGACGGTCAGCTCCAGGCGGCGCAGCAACACCGCCGAGTTGCTGCCGGGGCCGAAGTGCGGCGGCGCGCCGTTCCCCACCGCCCGGCCGGTGTCGTCCGGACCGGTCACACCGACTGCGGCCCGAAGCCGCCGTCGGGACGACCGCCACCCTGCGGGGCACCGTTCGAGCTGCCCTGCGGGGCACCGTTCGGGCTGCCCTGCGGCGGGCCGAACGACGGACCGCCGAAGCCGGGCACCGACGGGCCACCGGGGTTACCGGGCCCGTAGCCGGCGGCGCGCTGCCGCGGGGTGACCTGCGGCAGCGGCACGCTCTGCACCACCCGCTTGACGATGTGGTCGGCCGGCACGCCGTCGGCCAGCGCGTCGTAGGAGAGCACCAGGCGGTGCCGCAGCACGTCACCCGTCACGTCGAGCACGTCCTGGGGCAGCACGTAGTCGCGGCCGCGGATCAGCGCCAGCGCCCGGCTGGAGGCGATCAGGCCCAGCGAGGCGCGCGGGCTGGCGCCGTAGGAGACCCAGCTGGCGACGTCGGGCATCCCGTGCTCGTGCGGCGCCCGGGTCGCCACCACCAGCCGGACGACGTAGTCGACCAGCGCGTGGTGCACGAACACCTCCGAGGCGGTGCGCTGCAGCCGGCGCACGTCCTCGGGCCCCAGCACCGGCTGGGCCTGCGGCGGGGTCGACCCCATCCGGTAGATGATCTCGCGCTCCTCCTCCGGGCTCGGGTAGTCGACGAGCACCTTGAGCAGGAAGCGGTCGCGCTGGGCCTCCGGGAGCGGGTAGACGCCCTCGTTCTCGATCGGGTTCTGGGTGGCGAGCACCAGGAAGGGGTCGGGCAGCGGGTGGGTGACCCCGCCGATGGACACCTGCCGCTCGGCCATGACCTCCAGCAGCGCCGACTGCACCTTGGCCGGCGCACGGTTGATCTCGTCGGCGAGCAGGAAGTTGGCGAACACCGGCCCGAGCTCGGTGGCGAAGGTGTCCTGGCCGGACTTGTAGATCCGGGTGCCGATGATGTCGGCCGGCACCAGGTCCGGGGTGAACTGCAGCCGGGAGAACTTGCCGCCGACGACGGTCGCCAGGGTCTCCACGGCGAGGGTCTTCGCGACGCCGGGGACGCCCTCGAGGAGCACGTGCCCCCGGGCCAGCAGCCCCACGAGCATCCGCTCGACCAGCCGGTCCTGGCCGACGATGACCCGCTTGATCTCGAACAGCGCACGCTCCAGGCGGGCGGCGTCGACCGAGGGCGGCGTGGGCTGTTCGGGGGCGGGCGAGCTGCCTGCGGCGGTCACGCGTCGAGTGTCCTACACCTGCCTGTGCGGGCGACCGCGGCTGCGTCGTGCGGGGGACGACGACACCCGTTCGGGGCGTCGTCGTCCCCTGCCCGGAGACCGGCTGGACTGCTAGCCTGACGCTCGCGTCGGGCAGCTCCCCCCGTGGCTGCCCGACGCCTCACACGCGTGCCGGGCCGGCCTCAGGCAGTGGGGCGCACCGCACCGAAGTAGTCGCTGCCGAACCACATGGTGCTGATCCGCACCACATCCCCGCTCTGCGGAGCCTGGATGACCTTGTTGCCGCCGATGTACAGGGCCACGTGGTAGATCGAGCTGTAGTTGCTGCCGCTCCCCCAGAACACCAGGTCGCCGGCCTGCAGGTCGTTGCGGCCCACCGTCCGGTCGCTGAAGCGGGCCCACTGCGCCCGGCTGGTGCCACCGATGGCGATGCCGGCCTGGGCGTAGGCGTACTCGGTCAGCCCCGAGCAGTCGAAGCCCCAGATGTGGGTGTCCGGCGGGATGCCGTAGCTGGGACCGCGGCTGCCGCCACCACCCCACGAATAGGGCAGGCCCTGCTGGGTCTTCGCCGCCGCGATGGCGGTCTGCACGGCCGACCCGGACGGGGCACCGGCGTTGTTCGGCACCGGGGCCGGCGCCGGGGCGGGCCTGGGTGCCACCGGGACCGGAGCCGGAGCCGGAGCCGGAGCCGGCGCGGGCGCGGGCGCCGGAGCCGGAGCCGGAGCCGGCGCGGGCGCCGAGCGGCCGCTCCCCGAGGAGGACGACGGGGCGGACGGGGACGGCGAGGGAGCCGGAGCCGGGGCCGCGGCCCGCTGGGCGGCCGCGCGCTCCTCGGCCGCCTGCCGCGCACCCTCCAGGCCGAACAGCGTCTGCTGCGCCTGCACGAGCTCCTGCTCCACCTCGACCTGCTGGGTGGCCAGGGCAGCAGCCTGGTCGCGGGCGGCGACCTCCTGCACCTGCGCGGCGGCCAGCAGCCCGGCGGCCTCGGTCTTCAGCGTCTCGGCCTCGCCGACCGCCTGCTGGGCGGCCTGCTCGGCGACGGTCGCCTGCTCCTGCAGCACGGTGAGCTCGGCGACGACGTCGACCCGGTGCTCCCCCACGGCGCCGAGCAGCGCAGCGCGCTCGATCAGCTCCCCCGGTCCACCGGCGGTCATCAGCGCCCGGGCACCGGGGTTGGTGCTGCCCTGCTTGTAGCTGTCCCGGGCGAAGGCGGCGACCTCGCCCTTGCCCACCGCGACGTCGGCGGCGGCCTGGCCGGCAGCGGCCTGCGCCGCGTCGGCGGCGGCGCGCGCCTCGTCGTAGGCGCCCTGGCGCTCCTCGTAGTCCTGCAGCGCGATCTGCGACCCGATGCGGGCCTCGTCGACCGCGGCCTGCGCCCCGGCGAGCTGACCGGTGATCGCCCCGACCCGGGCGGCGGCCTCCTCGCGGGCCTGCTGGGCGGCGGAGATCTCGCTGTCGCTCGGTGCCGCCGCGGCCGTCCCGGGGGCGACCACCAGACACGCGGCGACGACGGTGCCGGCGGCGAGCGCACGCTGCACCCAGCGGGCACCTGCTCGTCGTCCTGTGCTGACCTGCGTACCGAACTGTGCGTGCACGAACCCGACTCCTCCGTTGCCCGGCGCCAGGGTGTTCGACGACGCCGGTCTCGACCAGTCCCGGCACACCCCTCGGGGTGTGCTCTCGCGGGGTCATCGACCGGATCGGGTGAACGGCTGAGCGCCGTCGGAGGGACCTCCCCCGTCGGGGTGAGGTGGATCAGCACGCACGGTGAGCACCGGCCCGGCCACTCATAGGAGCCGGGTCAGGCCCCCTCCCAGGGCCCCGCCCTGAGCTCGCGAAGGGTGGGGCCCTGGGAGGGGCTCCTTCCTCAGTTGACCTGGCGCTCGGAGTCGGCCCAGAAGGACTCGCGCAGCTTGAACTTCTGGATCTTGCCGGTGGCGGTGCGCGGGATGCCGTCGCGGAACTCCACCCGCTTGGGGGCCTTGTAGCCGGCCAGCGTCGTCCGGCAGTGCGCGATGATGTCCGCCTCAGAGGCGGTGGCGCCCTCGGCCAGCACGACCAGCGCGGTCACCATCTCCCCCCACCGGTCGTCGGGCACGCCGATCACCGCGACCTCGGCGACGGCGGGGTGGCTGAAGACGGCGTCCTCCACCTCGATGGAGGAGACGTTCTCCCCGCCGGAGATGATCACGTCCTTCTTCCGGTCGGAGATGGCGAGGAAGCCGGCGTCGTCGACGGTGCCGCCGTCCCCGGTGTGGAACCAGCCGCCGTCGAGGGCGTCGGCGGAGGCCTCCGGGTTCTCCCAGTAGCCGGCCAGCACGGTGTTGCCCTGCGCCAGCACCTCACCGGACTCGCTGGTGCTGATCCGGGTGCCCAGCGCCGGCGACCCGGCCCGGGACAGCGCCTTCGCCCGGGTCTGCACGTCCATCTCGTCGTACTCGGCCCGGGGCCGGTTGATCGTCAGCAGCGGCGCGGTCTCGGTGAGCCCGTAGATCTGGTTGAACTCCCAGCCCAGCTCCTCCTCCACCCGGGCGATCGTGCGCGAGGGCGGCGGCGCCCCGGCGACGATGATCCGCACCCGGTCCCGCCCGGGCACCTCGCCGTCCCAGTCGGCGGCCGCATCGAGCACGGCGTTCCAGACGGCGGGTGCACCGGCCATCAGCGTGACGCCGTGCTGCTCGACCCGGCGGAGGATCTCGGCGCCGTCGACCTTGCGCAACGCGATCTGCGTGGCCCCCACGCCGGCCGCCGTGTAGGGCAGCCCCCAGCCGTTGCAGTGGAACATCGGCAGCGTGTGCAGGTAGACGTCACGGTCGCTGACCTGCATGTGCAGGCCGAACGTGGTGGCGTTGACCCAGAGGTTGCGGTGGGTCATCTGCACGCCCTTGGGCCGCGCCGTCGTCCCGCTGGTGTAGTTGATCGTGGCGGTGGCGTCCTCGTCCGGCGCGGACCACGGCCGCGGCTCCGCGTCGTGCCGGAGCAGCCCGGACTCGTACTCCTCGCCCAACAGGAAGCGGTGCGGGACGTCGATGCCGGACAGCTGCGACTCCACCTCCGGGTCGGCCAGCAGCACGCGCGCGCCGCAGTGCTCGACGATGTAGGCGAAGTCCGCCGGCGCCAGCCGGAAGTTGACCGGCACGAGCACCCGGCCGAACGCGGGGACGGCGTAGAGCAGCTCGAGCAGCCGGGCCGAGTTGTGGCTGACCACCGCCACCCGCTCCCCCTCGCCGATGCCCAGCGCGTCCAGCCCGGCGGCGACCGCGCGGGCCCGTCGGGCCACGTCCCGGTAGCTCAGCTCCCCGAGGGAGGCCGCCGGCTGGGTCGGCTCGTCGACGACGCCGATCCGGTCGCCGTAGACCAGCTCCGCCCGGTCGAGGAAGTCACGGGTGGTCAAGGGCACGCGCATGCCGGGCTCCCCGGGGCCGAGGCCGGCTGCGGTGCCGGCCGAGTCCGAACGTGGTCGCCGTCACGCTAACGGCCACGGCGCGCGACCACGAGCCGCTCAGTCCGCGGCGGCCAGCAACCGGGGCAGCGCCTCGCTGATCGGCTCCCGCACGACCAGGTCGGCGAGCCCGTCGTAGGGGGTCGGCTCGGCGTTGACGATGACCACCCGGGCACCGGCGGCGGCCACCTCGACCAGCCCGGCCGCCGGGTGCACACCCAGGGAGGTGCCGACGGCCAGGAGGACGTCGCAGTCGGCGGCGGCCTGCGCGGCGGCGTCGAGCACGTCGGCGTCCAGCGCCTGGCCGAAGCTGATCGTCGCCGACTTGAGGACGCCGCCGCAGTCGACGCAGGCAGGGTCGGCCTCGCCGGCGTCCACCCGGGCCAGCGCCGCTGCCATCGGGGTGCGCGCACCACAGGCCAGGCACTCGACCTCGCGGACCGTGCCGTGCAGCTCCAGCACCGCGCTGCTGCCGGCGGCGGTGTGCAGCCCGTCGACGTTCTGGGTGAGCAGCGCCCGCAGCCGGCCCTGCCGCTCCAGCTCGACCAGCGCGGCGTGGCCGGCGTTGGGGCGCGCATCGGGGGCGGTGTCCCGGCGCATCAACCAGGCCCGGCGGCGGATCTCCGGGTCGGCGACGTAGTACGAGAGGGTCACCAGCTTCTCCGCGTCCGGGTCGCGGGTCCAGACGCCGTTGGGGCCGCGGTAGTCGGGGATGCCGCTGTCGGTGGAGATGCCGGCCCCGGTGAGCACGCAGATCCGGCGTGCCTCGGCAAGCCAGGCGGGAGGGGTCACCTCCCCAGGCTAGGCAGCCACCGCCTCCGGCAGCGGCTCCCCGACCTCCGACCGCAGCGGCCCGGCGACCACGGGCGGCAGCGCCGGGCGCCGCACCGCGCGGGTCGCCGCCGCGACCAGCCGCGGCACCAGCAGCCACACCGCCCCGGCGTAGACCGCCCCGAGCAGCGTGTCCACCACGTAGTGCTCCCCGGACCACACCAGCACGACCGGCATCGCCACCGCGTAGCCGACCAGCGCCACCCGCTGCCAGACCCGGTGCGCGACCGGCAGCAGCACCAGCGCGGTCAGGACGGCGAAGGCGGTGTGCAGCGAGGGCACCGCCGCCACCTGGTTCACCTGCCCCTGCCCGGCCGACAGCAGTGCACCGGCCTTCTGCAGCCCCAGCACGGCCCAGCCGGAGTTGCTCAGCCGGTCCACGTGCTCGATGACGCCGTCCTTCGCGGCCAGCCACGGCGGGGCGGCGGGGTACAGCACGTAGGTGACCAGCCCGGCCGCCGACAGCCCCACGACCAACCGGGCGTACGCCGTCCAGCGGCTCCGGTCGCGCAGCCAGAGGACCCCGAGCACCACCGGCGTCACCACGAAGTGGCTGCTGTAGACCAGCGACGCGAACACCGCCCACGCCTCGCCGCCCCAGTGCTCCTGCAGCCAGACGGTGGGCAGCACGCCACCGGCGAGCCGGCGGTCGGCGGCCGCGAGCTCACCGACGGCCACCGGCACGCCCAGCCCGTCGGCGAACCCGCGGCTGAGGTCGTAGAGCAGCAGGACCCCGGCCAGCGGCAGCCAGTCGGCGAACAGCCGCAGCAGCACCGGCCATCCCCGGCCCAGGGACTGCACCGCCAGCACTGCCAGCACCCAGCCCAGCAGCACCAGGCGATCGGTCGGCAGGCCGGTGACGAGACAGGTGGCGACGAAGGCGGCCAGCAGCCCGCCGGTCCCCAGCGCGCGCGCACCGCGGTGGCGGGCCGCCGGGAGGTCCGGCTGCCCGACCGGGGACGTCGTCGTTCCCGTGGTCTCCGCGAGGCTCATGGCGCGGCACGCTAGGTGACCCAGCGCACGTGTGGCGGCCGCCGGCGCACGGCACGCCGCGGGCGCGCGTCCCCCGTGACTGCGGTGACTGGCCGGGCACGTGGGGTCGGGAACGGCACCCGGGCCCGAGCGCCGTCCGTCGTGAGGATGCTCACCGAGGGTGAGGAAGGGTGGCCTTGCTCCACACAACCGGCCGGGGGCTGGGATGATCGGGGGTGGCACATCGAGGCGCAGGACGCGCGCAGGACCAGCGAGGGTGAGGCGCAAGAGTGGCAGCCAGCAAGAACAGCTTCGGAGCCCGGGCGACGCTCGACGTCGACGGCACCGAGTACGACATCTTCCG
>NZ_JAPVBO010000001.1:172722-909475 GCF_026967995.1 Modestobacter sp. VKM Ac-2979 | reverse complement strand
AGGTCGGCCTCTGTGTCCTCGGTCACTCCTTCGAGCTGGGCCAGCCAGAACTGGCGAGCTTCGGACGATGCCAGCCCTAGCCCATGATGCGCCAAGGCCACCAGCGATGGCGGCTTGCCCTGGTGCTCGAAACGCCAGGCCGTCCCCTTGCGGACCCACGCTGGCAGGCGATTGCTCGTCAGGATCTCCGACCGACTGGCGTCTCGCAGGTTGAAGCCGAGACATCCAGCCTGGTCGTAAGAACCGCAAAGGCGTCTGGGAGTGCCCGGTGTGCGAGGGACGAGTACGGACCAATTTTCGTCATGGCGGTCGCGGTTTGCGATCCAAGCATCCAGCACGAGTATGCCCGCAAATGTGTCGAACGCCGAGAAGGAGCCAGGTAGCGCGGCGCCTGGTGGAGTACTAGCCCCATCGAGCACGCGTTTAATGTTCTCCAGGTTGTGGCCGGGCCTGCCAGCGGGTGCATATGCGCCAGGTATGTAGTCGTCGACCAGGTCGCTTAGTAAAACAGCTCCGTTGTGCATCTCAAAGCCCGCGGGTCGAAGGTTTCTACTTATGGCTCCTACTTCGCCGTCGCGCACTGCCATCTCCACGCGGGCGCATGGCACGGCGAGCAGGTTCCCCAGTTCGCTAGCAACTTTCTCGGCCCAATTTTCCCCATGGACGTGTTCGCCTTTGATCGTTACCGGCTTGAAGAGCCAAAGCTCCCCTTCGGCGGGGTCGGCAAGCCAGACCTTGGCATCTGCGCCGCTGGGCTCCTCCGCTGCGACGCGCCAATGCGTCACATCTATTACGGGGTACGCGGGTGTTACCACTGGATGACCGTAACGCGCGGGAGACCTGATGCTCGGTGGCGGAGCCGTGTCACGAATGCTGTTGGCACTGTCTCGCTCTCGCCGGTCTGTGGGCGAAGACGTACTCCTGACCGGATCCGGCGGGCATCCAACGTGGCCGCCTTGCGGCTCAGTCAGAAGACCAGGTCGTTGGGCTCGGGTACAGGCGCGTCGCTGGTCGTAGCCTCGGCCGGGGCGCTGGTGCCGAACAGGCCCGACCGCGGCGCCGGCCGGCGGGTCACCTCCGCCTCCGCTGCCGTCAGCTCGGGCGCTCCGGCCAGCTCGTCCAGCACCACGTCGAGCACCCGGACCGCGCCGGCCTTGTCCAGCGGGTCGTTGCCGTTGCCGCACTTGGGCGACTGCACGCACGAGGGACAGCCGGACTCGCACTCGCAGCTGGCCACCGTGGCCCGGGTCGCCTGCAACCAGTCCCGCAGCACCGCGTACCCGCGTTCGGCGAAACCGGCCCCGCCCGGGTGGCCGTCGTAGACCACGATCGTGGCCGCGCCGGTGTCCGGGTGCAGGGCGGTGGAGACCCCGCCGAGGTCCCAGCGGTCGCAGGTCGCCAGCAGCGGCAGCAGGCCGATCGCGGCGTGCTCGGCCGCGTGCAGCGAGCCGGGCAGTGCCGCGTCGTCGACGTCGGCGCGGGCGATGGCCGGCTCGTCCAGCGTCAGCCACACCGCCCGGGTGCGCAGCTGGCGGGGCGGCAGGTCGAGGGGGAACTCGGCGAGCACCTCGCCGGTGCCCAGCCGCCGCCGCTGGTAGGCGACGACCTGGTTGGTCACGTCCACGACGCCGGTGTGTGCGGTGACGGTGCCCAGCCGGCGGGTGCGGTCGGTGGCGACGATCGACAGGTCGACGGTGTCGCGGGCAACCGTCGTCCACTCCGGGCTCTCCGGGTGCACCACCGCGCAGGCGTCCTCCACGTCGAGCTCGTCGACGACGTAGGTCTCGCCGCGGTGCACGTAGAGCGCGCCGGTGTGCACGGTCGCGTGCGAGGCGTCGCCGTCGACCGTGCCCAGAAGCCGGCCGGTCGCGCCCTCGATGATCGACACCGGCGCGGCACCGCTGCCGCGGATGTCCACGTCGGGCCGGCCCCGCCCGGCCCAGTACCAGCCGGTGGGGCGGGTGCGCAGCAGCCCCTCGGCGACCAGCTCCGCCACCTGCGCCTCGGCCACCTCGCCGCCGAAGTCCGCCAGGTCGGCGTGGGTGAGCGGCAGTTCTGCGGCGGCACAGCACAGCTGCGGGCCCAGCACGTAGGGGTTGGCCGGGTCGGTGACGGTCGCCTCGACGGGCCGGCCGAACACCGCCCGTGGGTGGTGGGCCAGGTAGTGGTCCAGCGGGTCGTCCCGGGCGACGAACACGACGAGCGACTCGCGCTGGGCCCGCCCGGCGCGGCCGGCCTGCTGCCACATCGAGGCCAGCGTGCCTGGGTAGCCGGCGAGCACGACGGCGTCGAGCCCGGCGATGTCGATCCCCAGTTCCAGGGCGTTGGTGGTCGCCACCCCCAGCAGCACCCCGGTCGACAGCGCCCGCTCCAGCTCCCGCCGTTCCTCGGGCAGGTAGCCGCCGCGGTAGGAGTCGACCCGGGAGACCAGGTCCGACCGGCCGCGGGAGCGCAGGATCGCCCGCGCCTGCTCGGCGACGGACTCCGCGCCGCGGCGGGACCGCACGAACGCCAGCGTGCGGGCGTTCTGCTCGACCAGGTCGGCCAGCAGCCCGGCCGCGTCAGCGGCCGCCGACCGGCGCAGCGGCGCACCGTGCTCGCCGGTCCGCTCCGTCAGCGGCGGCTCCCACAGCGCGAAGGTCGCCCCCGGACGAGGCGAGCCGTCCTCGGTGACCGCCGTGACCGGGGCACCGACCAGCCGGCCGGCGGCCAGCGCGGGGTCGGCCACGGTCGCCGACGCCAGGACGAACACCGGGTCGGCGCCGTAACGGCGGCAGATCCGCCGCAACCGGCGCAGCACGTGCCCGACGTGCGAGCCGAACACGCCCCGGTAGGCGTGGCACTCGTCCACGACCACGTAGGCGACCCGGCGCAGCGTGCTCGACCACTTCTGGTGGGCCGGGAGCACGCCCCGGTGCAGCATGTCGGGGTTGGTCACGATCCAGCGCGAGTGCCGCCGCACCCACTCGCGCTCCTCCATCGGGGTGTCGCCGTCGTAGGCCGCCGGCCGCACCGAGGAGTCGGCCAGCTCGGCGACGGAGGCCAGCTGGTCCCGGGCCAGGGCCTTGGTGGGGGCGAGGTAGAGCACGCAGGCGCGCGGGTCCTCGGCGAGCGCGGTCAGCGCGGGCAGCTGGTAGGCCAGGGACTTGCCCGACGCCGTCCCGGTGGCGACGACGACGTGGCTGCCGGCCCGCGCCAGCTCGGCCGCCTCGACCTGGTGGCTGAAGGGCGCCGGCACGCCGCGCTCGGCCAACCGGTCCCGCAGCGGCGTCCCGACCCACTCCGGCCACTCCGCCAGCCGGCTGGGGCGGGCCGGGAGCCGGTGGACGTGGGTCACGGGGTCGTCGTCGGCATCGGTGCCGGTCAGCAGGGCCTCGAGCAGTTCGGTGCCCGGCAGCGCGCCACCGGCCGGGTCGGGCACCGACTCCGGCGACGCGTCCGCGGGTGGCCGGACGGAGCGCAGGGACGTCACCACCCCACTGTCACACCGGTGCGCAAGCCACTGCCCCGACCACCAGCCCAGATGACGTTCGGTGTGAACGGGATCACACCAGGGTCTGGCGGCGGGCCTGCCTCCTGCGGCACAGTGCGTCCCACGCCGGGCCCTCCCGAGCGAGAGCCCGGGGGCGGCTGGCCGGTGCGCGCCCCGCCTCGCCTCGGAGGAAGCCATGCCCGACGCCGATCTGTCCGGAGGAGACCTCGCCCTGGTGGCGATCGCGCTCCTCATCTCCCTCGCCGCCCTCGGCTTCGCCGCCTGGCTGGTCCGCGCCGTCCTGGCCGCCGACCAGGGCACGGCGTCGATGCAGGAGATCGCGAAGGCGATCCAAGAAGGCGCCGGGGCCTACCTGAGACGGCAGTACCGCACGCTCGCCGTCTTCGCCGCCATCGTCTTCGGGTTGCTGCTCCTGCTCCCGGTGGCCGACGGCGGCCTGGGCACCCGGCTGGGCCGCGCGGCCTTCTTCCTCGTCGGGGCCGCGTTCTCCGCCGCGGTCGGCTTCATCGGGATGACCCTGGCGACCCGCGGCAACGTCCGGGTGGCGGCCGCGGCAGCCGCCGGTGGGCACCGGCCGGCCTTCCGCATCGCGTTCCGCACCGGCGGGGTCTGCGGGATGATCACCGTGGGCCTGGGGTTGTTCGGGGCCTCGTTGGTGCTGCTGCTCTTCCGGGAGACCGCACCGATCGTGCTGGAGGGCTTCGCCTTCGGCGGTGCGCTGCTGGCGATGTTCATGCGCGTCGGCGGCGGCATCTTCACCAAGGCCGCCGACGTCGGCGCGGACCTGGTCGGCAAGGTCGAGGCCGGCATCCCGGAGGACGACCCACGCAACGCGGCGACGATCGCGGACAACGTCGGGGACAACGTCGGCGACTGCGCGGGCATGGCCGCCGACCTCTTCGAGTCCTATGCGGTGACGCTGGTGGCCGCGCTGATCCTCGGCCAGGTGTTCTTCGGGCCGGTGGGCATGGTCTTCCCGCTGGTGGTCGCCGCGATCGGGGTGATCGCCTCGGTGGTCGGCATCCTGGCCAGCAACCCCGGCAGCAACGACCGGAACTGGATGTCCCCGATCAACCGCGGCTTCTTCGTCTCCGCCGCCGTCTCCCTGGTGCTGGTCGCCGCCGCGTCCTTCACCGTCCTGCCCACGATCTCCGACGGCCTGGACATCGCGGTCAGCCCGCAGGTGCTCGGCTTCCTCTCCGTCCTGATCGGCATCGTGCTGGCCGCGGCGATCCAGCAGCTCACCGGCTACTTCACCGAGACCTCCCGCCGCCCCGTCCGCGACGTCGGCCGCAGCTCGCTCACCGGCCCGGCCACGGTGATCCTCTCCGGCATCTCCCTCGGCCTGGAGTCGGCCGTCTACGCCGCGCTGCTCATCGGCACCGCCGTCTACGGCGCCTTCCTCATCGGCGGCGCCGCGGCGCTGTACGCGGTCGCCCTGGCCGGCTGTGGGCTGCTCACCACCGCCGGGGTCATCGTCTCGATGGACACCTTCGGGCCGGTGAGCGACAACGCGCAGGGCATCGCGGAGATGTCCGGGGACATCGACGAGGAGGGTGCCCAGGTCCTCACCGACCTCGACGCCGTCGGCAACACCACCAAGGCCATCACCAAGGGCATCGCGATCGCCACCGCCGTGCTGGCGGCCACGGCGCTGTTCGGCTCCTACAACGCCAGCCTCATCGACGCGCTGGACGACGCCGGGGCCGAGCTCGGCGACGCGCTCACCCTGGTCTCACCGAACAACGTCGTCGGCGCCGTGATCGGCGCGGCCGTCGTGTTCCTCTTCTCCGGGCTGGCGATCAGCGCGGTGTCGCGGGCCGCCGGCCGGGTGGTGTTCGAGGTGCGCGAACAGTTCCGCATGCACCCCGGGATCATGGACTACACCGAGCGCCCCGACTACAGCCGCGTGGTCGACATCTGCACCCGCGACTCGCTGCGTGAACTGGCCACCCCGGGTCTGCTGGCCGTCCTGGCCCCGGTGGCGGTCGGCTTCGGTCTCGGCTTCGGCCCGCTGGCCGCCTACCTGGTCGGCGCGATCGCGACCGGCACGCTCATGGCGGTCTTCCTGTCCAACTCCGGCGGCGCCTGGGACAACGCCAAGAAGATGGTCGAGGACGGCGCCCACGGCGGGAAGGGCAGCAAGGCCCACGAGGCGACCATCATCGGCGACACCGTCGGCGACCCGTTCAAGGACACCGCCGGTCCGGCCATCAACCCGCTGATCAAGGTGATGAACCTGGTCGCGCTGCTGATCGCCCCGGCCGTCGTCGGTCTGTCCGTCGGCGAGGACGCCAACACCGTGCTGCGGCTGGCGATCGCCATCGGCGCGACCCTGGTGATCGTGGTGGCCGTCGTGGTCAGCAAGCGGCGGTCCAGCGTCGTGGGCGGTGAGGCCGACACCCCGGCCGAGACGCTCACCGAGAAGGCGTACTGACCGGCGGGTTGTGGAGAGCGGTGCCGGGTGTGGACGACGGGCCCCGGAGGGGACGCCGGGCTCCCTAGCGTCCCTCGCGCCGGTCCCGCCCGGGGCCGTGGTCCGCCGCCGGGAGGCACGTGTGTCCGATCTGATCGACGTCCAGCTCGACGCGCTCGGGGAGCTGCTGGGCGAGCTCGCCGCGCTCGGCGCCGAGCTGGAGGAGGAAGAGCGGCTGTGCGCCTCCGCGGGGCGGGCGCTGGGCACCGCGCTGGAGGGCGCGGTGGGGGAGTCGGCGGCGGCGACCGGTGCGGCGTGGACCGACCTGGTCACCACGCTCGCGGCGCGCACCCTGGCCGTCGCCGCCACCCTGGCGGCGGCGCTGGAGTCCTACCGGGCCATCGACGGCGGCATCGCCGGGCAGCTCGGCGGTGGCCGGGTCCCGGTGCCGCAGTGACGACGACGGCCGACCTCGCCGGCTGGGACGTCCCGCAGCTGCGGGGAGCGGTGGTCACCCTCGGCGTCCTGGTCGACCGGTTGGCGCCCTGGCGGGGGCGGCTGGACCAGCTGGGCCGTGAGCTGGGGGCCGCGGCGTCCTGGTCCGGGCCGGCCGGGAGCGCGGCTGCCGCCGCCCTCGTCGAGCTGTCCACGGTCGCCTCGGGCGTCGGTGGGGCGCTGGCGGCCTCGCTGACCGACCTGACCGGGCTGAGCGCCGCCGCGGACGAGGCGCAGGAGCTCGCCGCCGAGGCCCTGGCGGTCGCGGCCGCCGGTGGCGTCGGCCTGGACGGTGCCGGCCGCGCGGTCGGGGTGCCCGCGCCACCCGCCCCGGCGATGGCACCGGACCAGCTGGCCGACGTCGAGGCCGCCCGGAGCGCCGCGATGCTCGCCGAGGCCCGGGCCGAGGAGGCCGGGATCGCCGCCGCCCGGGCCGCGGCGTGTGCCCGGGCCGCCCTGGAGCCCCTGACGCAGTTCGGTGCGGTCGCCGTCCCGGTGCCGGACCGCTTCGCCGACCTGGTGGGCCGGTTGCTGCCGGTGCGGACGCCGCAGGTGCCGGCCACGGCAGGCCCCCACGACGCGGCGGTCTGGTGGGCGGGCCTGACGGCGGCCGGGCAGCTGCTGGCGATCGACGCGCAGCCGGGGGCCGTCGGCGCCCTGGACGGGCTGCCGGCCTGGGCGCGGGACCGGGCGAACCGGGCCAACCTGGCGGCGGCCCTGCAGCACCTCCCGCCGGGCTCGGTCGGTCACGACACCGCCCGCGCCGTGCAGCACACCCTGACGGAGCTGGTTGCCGCCGGCGCCGTGGCCCAGCTGCTGCAGTTCGACCCGGCGGCCGGCCTGGTGGCCCTGACCGTCGGCGACCTGGACACGGCCGCCGCAGTGGGTGTGCTGGTCCCCGGGGTCGAGACCACGGTCGTCGACGACCTGGCCGAGGTGGTCGGCGACGCCCGGGACGTCGCGGCGGCCGCTGCGGTGGCTGCCCCGGGTCTGGCCGTGGCGACGGTCGCCTGGCTGGGCTACCGGACACCCCGGTGGTTCACCTCGGTCTCCGAGCACGCCTCCCAGCGCGGGGGGCGCGATCTGGATCGTGCGCTCGACGGGCTGGCCGGCAGTCGTGGTGCCCGGGGCGCCGGGCCGGCGCCGCGGACGACCGTGCTGGCGCACAGCTACGGGACCGTCGTCACCGGCGAGGCCGCGCGCGCACCGGGCCGGCTGGCCGCCGACGCCGTCGTCCTGCTGGGCAGCCCCGGCACCGGCACGGGCAGGGCGGAGGGGCTGGAGGCGGCGGAGGTCTACGGGGCCTGGTCGCCGGCCGACCCGATCGCCTGGTCCGGCTGGTACGGAGCCGGCCCGTTCGACATCGGGTTCGGCGACGTCCCCCTGCCCACCGAGCCGACCCAGTGGCACACGCAGTACTACGACCGCGACCGCCCGACGCTGGCCGCGATCGGCGAGGTCGTCGCCGGTACCCGGGAGCCGCGATGACCTGCGGATCGGCGCCGGGAACAGTGACCGCCGTCATCCGTTGGAGGGGGGACGGCGGGTGCGTTCCGGTTCACCGATCGGCCTCCCGGTCGCGCGGTGGCCTACCGTGGCGTCGCCGAGCGGGTACAGCCCGTTCTGCCCCGTGCGCGACCGGGCCCTCCCCGGCGCCTGCACCAGCACCCCCGACAGGAGCACCGTGCCGCCCACCAAGACCACGAAGTCAGCCCCCAGCACCGGCGACCGCGCGCCGCGCAAGCGTGCCGCCGCGGCCGGAGGCAAGCCGCTGGTCATCGTGGAGTCGCCGACCAAGGCGAACAAGATCGCGGGCTACCTCGGCAGCGACTACGTCGTCGAGGCCAGCGTCGGGCACATCCGCGACCTGCCGCGCAACGCCGCCGACGTGCCGGCTGCGCACAAGGGCGAGTCCTGGGCCCGGCTGGGCGTCGACGTCGACAACGGCTTCGCCCCGCTCTACGTGGTCAGCCCCGACCGCAGGCAGCAGGTGACCCGGCTGAAGCAGCTGGTCAAGGAAGCGAGCGAGATCTACCTCGCCACCGATGAGGACCGCGAGGGCGAGGCCATCGCCTGGCACCTGATCGACACGCTCAAGCCCACCGTGCCCGTCCGCCGGATGGTGTTCCACGAGATCACCCGCGAGGCGATCGCCCGCGCCGTGGCGAACCCGCGCGAGCTGGACACCGCGCTGGTCGACGCCCAGGAGACCCGTCGCATCCTCGACCGGCTCTACGGCTACGAGGTCTCCCCGGTGCTGTGGAAGAAGGTGCTGCCGAAGCTGTCGGCCGGCCGCGTGCAGTCGGTCGCCACCCGGATCGTGGTGGAGCGCGAGCGCGCCCGGATGCGGTTCACCGCGGCGGACTACTGGAGCCTCGACGGCCTGTTCGAGGTCGCCCAGGAGCGTGCCGGCGCCGACGCCGGTGAGCCGACGACCCTGCGGGCACGGCTGGTGACCGTAGACGACAGCCGGGTGGCCACCGGCAAGGACTTCGACGCCGACACCGGCTCGGTCACCAGCAACGTCGTCCACCTCGACGAGGCCGGCGCCCGCGGCCTGGCAGCCCGGCTGGAGGGGCGCGCGGTCACGGTCAGCCGGGTCGACGAGCGGGACTACACCCGCAAGCCCTACGCCCCCTTCATCACCTCCAGCCTGCAGATGGAGGCCGGCCGCAAGTTCGGCTGGTCGTCGGCCCAGGTGATGCGGGTGGCCCAGCGGCTGTACGAGAACGGCCACATCACCTACATGCGGACCGACTCGACGAACCTGTCCGGCGAGGCGATCAGCGCCGCCCGCCGGCAGGCCGCTGAGCTGTACGGCGACGCCTACGTGCCGGCCGAGCCGCGCCGCTATGCGACGAAGGACAAGGGCGCCCAGGAGGCGCACGAGGCCATCCGCCCCGCCGGTGACTCCTTCCGCACGCCCGGCCAGCTGGCCGGGCAGCTGGCCCGCGACGAGTTCCGGCTCTACGAGCTCATCTGGCAGCGCACCGTCGCCTCCCAGATGGCCAACGCCGTGGGCAAGACGCTGAGCATCCGGCTCGCCGGCAGCTCCAGCACCGGTGAGGCCGTCGAGTTCACCGCGTCGGGCCGCACGATCACCTTCCCGGGGTTCCTGCGGGCCTACGTCGAGGGCAAGGACGAGGGGTCCGGCAACGACGACGAGGCCGACGACAGCGAGCGCCGGCTGCCCCGGGTGGAGCGCGGTCAGCAGCTGGACACCCGCGAGCTGGACCCCAAGGGGCACACCACCAGCCCGCCGGCGCGCTACACCGAGCCCAGTCTCACCGCCCGCCTGCAGGAGCTGCGGATCGGCCGGCCGTCGACCTACGCGTCGATCATGCAGACCATCCAGGACCGCGGGTACGTGTGGAAGAAGGGCTCGGCGCTGGTGCCGACCTTCATCGCCTTCGCGGTGGTGAACCTGCTCGAGCAGCACTTCGGCCAGCTCGTCGACTACGACTTCACCGCCCTGCTGGAGGAGGAGCTCGACGAGATCGCCGCCGGCCAGCTCGGTCGGGTCGACTGGCTCACCGAGTTCTACTTCGGGGGTGAGGGCCGGCACGCCGGCGGCATCGGCGCCTCCGGTGGGCTGAAGTCCGTCATCGGCCAGCGGCTGGAGGAGATCGACGCCCGCGGCGTCAACTCCATCCCGCTGCGGGCGCTGTCGCCCAGCGGTGAGCCGGTCGTCGTGCGGGTCGGCCGGTACGGCCCCTACCTGCAGGCCGGCGGTGAGGACGGCGCCCGGGTGAGCATCCCCGAGGACATCGCGCCGGACGAGCTGACGACCGAGCGGGTCGAGGAGCTGCTGAACGCGCCGAGTTCGGACCGTGAGCTGGGCACCGACCCGGAGACCGGCTTCCCGGTGGCGGTGAAGGCCGGCCGCTACGGCCCCTACGTCACCACGCTGGTGCCCGAGGGCAGCAAGGAGACCCCGCGGACGGCCAGCCTGTTCAAGACCATGACGCCGGAGACGGTGACCCTGGAGCAGGCACTGCAGCTGCTCACCCTGCCGCGCTCGATCGGCAAGGACGCCGAGGGCGAGGAGATCCAGGCGCTCAACGGCCGGTACGGGCCCTACATCAAGAAGGGCACCGACTCGCGCTCGCTGGAGAGCGAGGACGCGCTGTTCACCATCACCCTCGACGAGGCGCTGGCGATCTTCGCCCAGCCCAAGCAGCGGGGCCGGGCCGCGGCCAAGGCACCGCTCAAGGAGCTGGGCGCCGACCCGGTCAGCCAGGGCCAGGTCACGGTGCGCGAGGGCCGCTTCGGCCCCTACGTCACCGACGGCGAGCACAACGCCAGCCTCCGCAAGGGCGACGAGGTCGAGACGATCACCCTGGAGCGGGCGGCCGAGCTGCTCGCCGACCGCCGTGAGCGCGCGCCGGTGAAGAAGAAGGCGGCCAAGAAGACCGCCGCCAAGAAGGCGCCGGCGAAGAAGGCGGCCGCCAAGAAGGCCACGGCGAAGAAGACGACGGCGAAGTCGACGGCGGCGAAGTCGGCACCGGCTGCGGCCGACGTCGAGGCCAAGGTGCCGGCCGGCAGCTGAGGGTCGAGGTCGGACGGAGGGCGCGGGTGGACGGCTGGGAGCAGCGGCGGACGTCGTTCGGCGCGGTCGCGGCCGACTACGCCGCCCTCCGGCCGACCTACCCGGCCGACGTGGTCGGGTTCCTGCTCGGCGACGCCCCGCGCCGGGTGCTCGACCTCGGTGCGGGCACCGGCCTGCTCACCGACCGCCTGGTGGCCGCCGGGCACGAGGTGGTCGCCGTCGACCTGTCCGGGGAGATGCTGGCGCAGCTGCGGGAGCGACTGCCCCAGGTGCGTGCAGCCACCGGTGGAGCGGAGTCGATCCCACTGCCCGACTCCGACGTGGACGCCGTCGTCGCCGGGCAGGCCGCGCACTGGTTCGACGTCGTCCCCGCGGCCGCCGAGCTGCGCCGGGTGCTCCGGCCGGGTGGGGTGGTCGGCCTGGTCTGGAACACCCGGGACGAGCGGGTCCCGTGGGTGCGCGCCCTCGGTGAGCTGCTCGCCGACGAGGCCCGGGACCACGAGGCCGACCAGACGGTGGTGGACCGGTTCGCTGCCGAGCTGCCCGCCGAGGTCGCGGTGGCCGACTCCGCCGTCGCGCAGCGGGTGACCCCCGAGCAGGTCGTCGCCGGCATCGGCACCCGCAGCTACGTGGCGATGATGGACGGCGCCCGGCGGGCGGAGTTCCTCGGCCAGGTGCGGGAGCTGCTGGCCACTCACCCCGACACCCGGGGAGCCGCGCAGCTCGAGCTGCCGTACATCACCCGGGCGTACCGGCTCACCCCCCGCTGAGTTCGGCTGCCGGCCCCGGTCGGGCGCCTGGCCCGGAGGAGTGGAAATCGACCGGACTCGTCGGTCCCGACCGGTACGGTGACCGAGCCGAGGCCACGACACGGCCACGTCCCGCGGCGCTCCGGTGCTGCCACACCCCGGGGGTCTTCGATCAGCTCCGACCCGACGGACCGCCCGTCCCCGGGCGGCTCGTCCGCTGCGACGCCGGCGGCCGACGGGAGCCGCACGCCGTCCGGCGCCGTGCCCGGCTCGGGTGGTGTCGTGGACGGCGGTCCCGGGAGGGCACCGGCTGCAGTGCCCCCGGACGGGCTCCCGGCGGCCGGCGCACCCACCCCGGACAGCGCCGGCGTGCCGCTGCTCGAGCCGCAGGACGACGCCCCGGGTGACGACCGGTCCGGGGCGGACGACGAGGAGCACCCCGGCGCCGGAGCGGTCGGTCAGGTCGCGAAGATCCGCGCGGTGCTGCGGGTGCGCGACTTCCGCAAGCTGTGGCTGTCCATGTCGCTGTCCAGCTTCGGCGACTGGCTCGGGCTGCTGGCGATCACCGCGACCGCCACCACGCTGGTCGACGGCTACATGGCCAGCAACCTGGCCCTCAGCGGCGTCCTGCTCTTCCGGCTGCTGCCGGCGCTCGTGCTCGGGCCGCTGGCCGGGGTCTTCGCCGACCGGTTCGACCGACGCAAGACGATGGTGCTCACCGACCTCTTCCGGTTCGGCCTCTTCGCCTCCATCCCGCTGGTCGACAACCTGATCTGGCTGTTCATCGCGCAGTTCCTCATCGAGGTGGTCAGCCTCTTCTGGACCCCGGCCAAGGACGCCGCCGTCCCGAACATGCTCCGCAAGGACCAGTTGGAGCCGGCCAACCAGCTGTCCCTGATCACCACCTACGGGATCACCCCGGTGCTCGCCGGTGGCGTCTACGCGGTGCTCAACACCTCCGGGGGCCGGCTGAGCCAGCTGCTCCCCGGGCTCGACCAGATCGCCCTCGCGCTCTACCTGAACGCGCTGACCTTCCTGGTCGCGGCCGTCGTCATCTGGAACCTGCCCTCGATCAGCGGTCGCCGGGCCGCCCGGCCCGAGGCGCCGCAGGAGAGCTTCCTCGGCTCGCTGAAGGCGGGCTTCTCCTTCGCCGGGCACACCCGCCTGGTTCGCGGGCTGATCCTCGGGATCACCGGGGCCTTCGCCGCTGCCGGCGCGATCATCGCGACCGGGCAGTTCTACGTGAACGACCTCGGTGGGGGGCAGGCGGCCTACGGGCTGCTGTTCGGGGCGGTCTTCGTCGGCCTCGGCCTGGGCATCGGCCTGGGCCCCAGCATCGCCCACGACCTCGCCCGGGAGCGCATCTTCGGGGTGGCCATCGTCGGTGCGGGGATCGCCGTGCTGTTCATGTCGTGGATCGCCACGTTGTGGGTGGCGCTGCTGCTGGTCGTGCTGATGGGCTTCTTCGCCGGCATCGCCTACCTGGCCGGCTTCACCCTGCTCGGCACGGAGGTCGACGACGCGATCCGCGGCCGCACGTTCGCCATCGTCCAGTCCCTCGTCCGCGCCTCGCTGATCCTCTCCCTCGCGACGGTGCCGATCGGCGTGGGCGTGATCGGCCAGAACCAGGTCGACGTCGGCGTCCTGACGCTGGCGGTCACCGGGGAGCGGGTCATGTTGTTCGTCGCCGGCCTGCTGGCCGTCGGGGTCGGCGTGGTCGCCTACCGGCAGATGGACGACGGCCGGCCGGTGCCGCTGCTGGCCGACGTCGTCACCGCGCTGCGCCGGGACACCACCGCGCGGCGACGGCTGGCCGGAGGCGGCGTGTTCATCGCCTTCGAGGGCGGCGAGGGGGCGGGCAAGTCGACGCAGGTGCGCCGCCTGCAGGAGTGGCTGACCGGGGAGGGCCTGGTCGCCCGGACCACCCGCGAACCGGGCGGGACGGCGCTGGGCGGGAAGGTCCGGGCGCTCCTGCTGGACCCGGCCAGTGCCGGGCTGTCGCCGCGGGCCGAGGCCCTGATGTACGCCGCCGACCGCGCGCAGCACGTGCACGACGTCCTCCGCCCGGCGCTGGACGCCGGCGAGGTGGTGATCACCGACCGGTTCGTGGACAGCTCGCTGGCCTACCAGGGCGCCGGCCGCACGATCCCGATGGACGACGTCCGCTCGATCTCCCGCTGGGCCACCCAGGGGCTGCGGCCGGAACTCACCCTGCTCCTGGACCTGCCGCCCGAGGTCGGCCTGGCCCGGGCCCGGGGGCGGGCCGCGGCAGACCGGCTGGAGTCGGAGTCGCTGGACTTCCACCAGCGGGTCCGCCGCACCTTCCTCGCCCTGGCCGAGGCCGAGCCCGACCGCTACCTGGTGCTCGACGCCCGCCGGCCGCCGGAGGAGATCGCCGCCGCCGTCCGCACCCGGGTGAGCGTGCTGCTGGAGGGCCTGCCGCTGCAGCAGCTCACGGCCGACGTCGCGGTGCCGCACAGCCGCCGCGGCGGCGACCACGTCGTCCAGACGGGGTCGACGCCGGACCTGCACCCCTGAAGGAACCGTCCGACGCAGGGGGCGGGGCCGGGAGTGAGTGAGGGAGGATGACCACGTGACGGTCGCTGGGGTGTGGGCCGACGTGGTGGGCCAGCCGACGGTGGTGGCCGAGCTGCAGGCCGCGGTGGCCCAGCCGGCGGCGATGACCCACGCCTGGCTCTTCACCGGGCCGCCCGGCTCCGGGCGCTCGGTCGCCGCCCGTGCCTTCGCCGCTGCCCTGCAGTGCCCGGCAGGGGGCGACGGCACCTGCCACGCCTGCCGGACCGTGCTGGCCGGCAGCCATGCCGACGTGCACCGCGTCGTCCCCGAGGGGCTGTCCATCGGGGTCGCCGAGGTGCGGCAGATCGTCCGGACCGCGGGCCGGGCGCCGTCCCAGGGCCGCTGGCAGATCGTGGTGGTCGAGGACGCCGACCGAATGACCGAGCAGGCCTCCAACACCGTGCTGAAGATGCTGGAGGAGCCCCCGCCGCGGACGGTCTTCCTGCTGTGCGCGCCCTCGCTGCACCCCGACGACGTGCCGGTCACCATCCGCTCCCGCTGCCGGGTGGTGGCGCTGCGCACCCCGCGGATCGACGCGGTCACCGAGGTGCTGGTCCGCCGGGACGGCATCGACCCGGCCCTGGCCGCCTGGTCCGCGGCGGCCGCCGGCGGGCACGTCGGGCGGGCCCGGCACCTGGCCCAGGACGAGTCGGCCCGGCTGGCGCGCAAGGCGGTGCTGGACATCCCACTGTCGCTGGTCTCGCTCGCGGCCTGCCTGCACGCCGCCGACGACCTGGTCGGGACGGCCAAGGACGAGTCGGACAAGACCGTCGCCGAGGTCGACGCGGTCGAGACCGACGCCGTCAAGGCCAGCCTGGGTGTGGGCGCGCGCGGACCGGGGGTCGCTGCCGCCAGTCGCGGGGCCGGTCAGCTCAAGGAGCTGGAGACACGGCAGAAGCGGCGGGCCACCCGGATCGGCCGGGACTCCCTGGACCGGGCGCTGGTCGACCTGGCGGCGCTCTACCGGGACGCGCTGGTGATCAGCTCGACGAGTGGCGCGGCCGGGGAGCTGACGTTGCCGCTGGCCCACCCGGACCGCCGGGCCGACGCGGTGGAGCTGGCCCGCCGGATCGGCGCCGAGGGGGCGCTGCGCCGGATCGACGCGGTGCTGGCCGCGCGCACCGCCCTGGAGCAGAACGTGAAGCCGCAGATCGCCGTCGAGGCACTGACCGTCGCCCTCCGCCTGCCCGCCTGAGCCGCTCCGCCACCCCGGCGGGGGTGTCGCAGGAGGGGGGTGGCGGTGCCGTAAGCTCACTCGCGCAGTCCGCCGCCTTAGCTCAGTCGGTAGAGCGTCTCACTCGTAATGAGAAGGTCGTCGGTTCGATTCCGACAGGCGGCTCCCCTTCCCCCTGCGTCTCCCACCCAGGCGGGCGCGCCTCGTCGGTGCGCCGCAGGAGACCGGCGTCGACAAGCGGTCCCCGGATGCGGAACGGCGGCGCACCCGGGTGGGTGCGCCGCCGTCTGGTCGGTGCGTGTCCGGCGAGGTCCGCCGGTGGGGTCAGTGCTGTCGGGGGGTGTCGATGGCGCGCTGCCGGGAGGCCTCGATCTCGGCCTCGGCCTCGGCGCGCCCGACCCACTCGGCACCCTCGACCGACTTGCCCGGCTCGAGGTCCTTGTAGGTCTCGAAGAAGTGCTGGATCTCCAGCCGGTCGAACTCCGAGACGTCGTTGATGTCCTGCAGGTGGGCCATCCGGGGGTCGGTCGCCGGGACGGTGAGGACCTTGTCGTCCCCGCCAGCCTCGTCGGTCATCCGGAACATCCCGATGGCCCGGCAGGTGATGAGGCACCCGGGGAAGGTCGGTTCCTCCAGGAGCACGAGGGCATCGAGTGGGTCACCGTCCATTCCGAGCGTCTCCTCGATGTACCCGTAGTCGGCGGGGTACCGGGTCGAGGTGAACAGCATCCGGTCCAGGCGGATGCGTCCGGTGGCGTGGTCCAGCTCGTACTTGTTCCGCTGGCCCTTGGGGATCTCTACCGTCACGTCGAACTGCACGCCGATAGTGTGTCGTACGACTGTCCGCCCCGTCGGCGGAGGTCACTCCAGGGGGTGGGAGAGATCTCGTCGAGTCCGCGTGACGAGCAGTCGGGGGAGCCGGCGGACGGCCCGGCGGTGCCGTCCTCGGCGGCTGCCGACGGCGACGCGACGACGTCCGATCCGTCGGTCCCGGCCGCGACGGAGCCCGCCGCGAGCACCGTCGACGACGTCGAGGGTCCGGCTGCATCTGCGGGTGCGGAGGCGGACGAAGCGAAGGCCGAGCCGGAGCCCGTCGAGCCGGAGCCCGTCGAGCCGGCACACCCGGAGGCCACGGCTGCGGCCACGCCGGGGCAGGCAGGCGAGCAGCCGGCGCCCGAGCAGTCCCCGGAGCAGCCGGCCCCGCAGGTGACCGACGAGGCTGCCGAGGCGCGCCGCGCCGCCGCGGAGCAGGCGGCCGCCGACCTGGCCGCGGTGAAGCGGTGGGCGGCCGAGCGGGCCGCCGCGGAGCGCGCAGCGGCCGAGGACGCCGAGCGTGCTGCCGCCGCCCAGGCCGAGCTCGACGAGGCCGACGTCGAACGTGCCCGGGCCGAGCAGGCCGCCGCCGACCTCGCGGCCGTCCGGGAGTGGGCGGCCCAGCAGGCCGCCGCGGAGCGAGCCGCCGAGGAGCAGGCCGCTGCCGAGCGAGCCGCGGTCGAGGAGGCCGAGGCGGCGCGCGTCGCGGCCGAGCGGGCGGCCGTCGAGCAGGCGCAGGCCGGGCGTGCGGCGGCCGAACGGGCAGAGGCCGACCGGGTGGCGGCGGAGCGGGCGGCCGAGGAGGAGGCCGCGGGGCAGCGGGCCGCCGCGGCCGCGGCGATGGCCGCCGAGCGCGCCGCCATCGAGCAGGAGACCGCCGAGCGAGCCGCGGCCGACCGCGCCGCGGCAGCCGACCGCGCGGCGGCCGAGCGCCGGGTGGCCGCCGAGCGAGCCGCGGCGGAGCGCAGGGCCGCGGCCGACCGTGCTGAGGCCGACCGTGCTGAGGCCGACCGTGCTGAGGCCGACCGTGCCGCCGGGGAGCGGGCCGAGCGCGAGGAACGGGAACGGGCGCAGGCCGGGCGCGCGGCAGGTCGCCACGGCGTCCCCACGCGCCCTGCCGCTGGTCCCGGAGCGGTGGGCGCCACCGCTGCCGCCTCGGGTCGGCGGCGGGCGGAGCCCGGTCGCGGGGGCGGGCGGCTGGTGAAGGTCCTGGCCGCCGCCGTCCTCGCCGTCGTGCTGGTGGCGGCCGGCGTGGTGCTGGCCCTCGACCTGACCGGAGGAGGCGACTCCACCGCGGCCGAGGACGCCGAGCAGGTGCCGGACGCCGTCCTGCCCGAGCTCACCGACCCGAGCCCGGTGCTCGCCCCGCTGTCCGCGGAGGCCCCGGTGCCCGACCCGACAGCACTCGCGGCCGTGCTGACCCCGCTGCTCGCGGACCCGGTGTTCGGCACCGACCTCTCCGCCCAGGTGGTCGACGTGGCCACCGGCCAGGTGCTCTTCGACCGCGACGCGACCGACCCGAGCACCCCGGCCTCCACCACCAAGCTGCTCACCGCCCTTGCCGCGGTCACCACCCTGGAGCCCACCGCCACCCTGTCGACGACCGTGGTCGCCGGCAGTGCCCCCGGCGAGGTCGTCCTGGTCGGCGGCGGCGACCCGACCCTGTCGACGACCGCCCCGTCGGTCGACTACCCGGGCGCGGCGACCGTCGCCGACCTGGCCGCCCAGGTCCAGCAGGCCCTCGGCGGTCAGCCGGTCACCAGCGTCGTCGTCGACAACTCGTTGTTCAGCGGCCCGCTCACCGCCCAGGGCTGGGGTGCGAGCGACGCGCCGTCGACCTACGCCGCCCCGGTGACCGCCACCGCCGTCGACGGCGCCCGGCAGGTCCCCGGCAACACCCCCCGCAGCGGGTCGCCGGGCACCGACGCCGGTGCGGCCCTGGCCGCGGCACTGGGCGCCCCGGACGCCGCGGTCAGCCTCGGTACGGCACCGGCAGGTGCCCGCACGCTGGGCAGCGTCGAGTCCGCGCCCGTCGCCCGGCTGGTCGAGCAGGCGCTCACCACCTCGGACAACCTGCTGACCGAGTCGCTGGCCCGGCACGTCGCCATCGCCCGGGGACTGCCGGCCACCTTCGACGGCGCCGGGCAGGCGATCGCCGCCGCCCTGGCCGAGGCCGGGCTGGACACGACCGGGCTCGCCCTCTCCGACGCCAGCGGCCTCTCCCGCGACGACCGGGTGCCCGCCGGGCTGCTGGTCGACGTCGTCCAGGCCGCCGCCGACGGCAGCATCCCCGACGCCGACCTGCTGCTCTCCGGTCTGCCGGTCGCCGGGTACGACGGCACCCTGACCGACCGCGCTGCGGCCGGACCGGGCAGCCCGGGGTCGGTGCGGGCCAAGACCGGCACGCTGCTGGGCGTCAACGACCTGGCCGGCACGGTGCAGACCGCCGACGGTCGGCTGCTCGCGTTCGCGGTGCTCGCCGACGGGGCCACCGGGAGCATCGCGGCCACCGAGACCGCACTGGACGTCGTGGCGGCCGCACTGGCCGGCTGCGGCTGCCGCTGACGGCGGCCGGCCCGAGGAGCCCCCGCGTACGGTGAGGCGATGAGCCGCTCGTCGTCACTGGTCGACTGGGACCTCGCCGGCCGCACCGCCCGCCGCTTGACCGGCGCCGGCCCGGAGACCACCCGGGAGGAGGCGGCGGCCGTCGTCGCGGAGCTGCACAGCGCGGCCGCGATCGCCGTCGCGCACGTCGAGGAGCTCACCGGTCTGCGCCCCGTCCCCGGCGGCCCGGCGCCCACCGTGGCGGTCGTCGACCGGCCGGGCTGGATCGACTCGAACACCACGGGCATGGCGGCCCTGCTGGACCCGCTGGCCGACGCGCTGCAGGCGGCGCAGGACACGACGCCGGGGGCGCTGGCCACCGCGATCGGCTCCCGGGCGACCGGCGTGCAGGCCGGTGGCGTGCTCGCCTTCCTGTGCACCCGCGTGCTGGGCCAGTACGAGGTCTTCGGCAGCGGTGGCCGGCTGTTGCTGGTGGCGCCCAACATCGTCGAGACCGAACGCCGGCTCGGCGTCGACCCCAGCGACTTCCGGCTGTGGGTCTGCCTGCACGAGGCCACCCACCAGCTGCAGTTCACCGCCGTCCCCTGGTTGCGCGGCTACCTCGAGGAGCAGATCGCCGCCTTCGCCGAGGCGACCGACCTCACCCCCGACGTGCTGCGCGAGCGGCTCAGCGACGTGCTGCGCAGCCTCACCGACGTCGTCCGCAGCACCGGTGCCGACGACGACGCCCCGCAGGGGCTGATGGCGCTGATCCGGGACCCCGAGCAGCGCGCCGTCCTCGACCGGGTCACGGCAGTGATGAGCCTGGTCGAGGGGCACGCCGAGTTCGTGATGGACGGCGTCGGCCCCGACGTCGTCCCGTCCGTGCGCACGCTGCGCAAGCGCTTCGCCCAGCGCCGCAAGGGCCGCGGCCCCATCGACCGGGTGCTGCGCCGGCTGCTCGGGCTGGAGCAGAAGATGCAGCAGTACGCCGACGGCCGGGTCTTCGTCGCCGGGGTGGTCGAGCTGGCCGGCATGGACGGGTTCAACCAGGTGTGGGCCGGGCCGGAGAACCTGCCGTACAAGGAGGAGCTGACCGAGCCCGCCCGCTGGGTCCAGCGGGTGCTGGAGACGCGGCCGGCCTTCCCGGCCTGATCCGGGTCCCCCAGGTGGCCGGACCCGCCCCCGCCGCCGCGGCGCTGCGCACCGCGGTGCGCCCGGGCCTCGCTGCGGGCACGGGACCGGTGCTGGCCGCCTGCAGTGGGGGAGCGGACTCCGTGGCCCTGGCCGCCGCGCTGGCCTTCGAGGCGCCGCGCGCGGGCCGGCCGGTCGGCGGGGTCACCGTCGACCACGGACTGCAGCCCGGCTCGGCCGAGCAGGCCGAGCGCACCGCCGGCCTGCTCCGTTCCCTCGGGCTCTCCCCGGTGCTGGTGCTCACGGTCGACGTCGGCGACACGGGCGGGCCGGAGGGGGCAGCCCGGGCGGCCCGCGCGGCGGCGCTGGCCGGGGCGGCGGCAGAGCGCGGGGCGACCATCGCCCTGGGCCACACGCTGGACGACCAGGCCGAGACCGTCCTGCTGGGGCTGGCCCGCGGTTCCGGCCCCCGCTCGGTCGCCGGCATGGTGGAGCACCGCCCGCCGTTCTGGCGCCCGTTGCTCGGCGTCCGGCGGGAGACCACCCGGGCCGCCTGCGCGGCGCAGCAGCTGCCGGTGTGGGACGACCCGTGGAACAGCGACCCCGCCTACACCCGCGTCCGGCTGCGCACCGAGGTGCTGCCGCTGCTGGAGGAGGTGCTCGGCGGCGGGGTGGCGGCGGCCCTCGGCCGGACCGCGGCGATGACCCGGGAGGACCTGGACACCCTCGACGCACTGGCCGACACCGAGCTGGCGGCGCTGACCGGGCCGGACGGCGACCTGCCCGCTGCCCCGCTGGCCGAGCTGCCTCCGGCGCTGCGGCGCCGGGTGCTGCGCGGCTGGCTCCGCCGGGCGGGGGTGCCCGACCTGCAGGGCGTGCACCTGTCGGCAGTGGACGCCCTCCTCACCCGGTGGAGGGGACAGGGACGGGCGGACCTCCCCGGCGGTGCGGGGGTGCGGCGTGCGTCTGGCAGGCTGACCGTGCAGCTCGGCGCTCCTCCCGGTCGCGGGACCGGTCCGCGCCCCGCTGCACCTGATGCCGTCCCCCCAGAGGAGCCCTGACAGTCGTGAGCGAGCCCGCCATCCCCGCAGCCGGCCCGTTGGGCCCGGACCACGGCTACGGCCCGGACATCGACCACGTGCTGCTGTCCGAGGAGCAGATCCAGGGGAAGATCGCGGAGCTCGCCGCGCAGATCGCCCACGACTACGCCGGTCGCGAGGTGCTGCTGGTCGGCGTCCTCAAGGGCGCGGTGCTGTTCATGTCCGACTTCGCCCGGGCGCTGCAGCTGCCGACCCAGATGGAGTTCATGGCGGTCTCCTCCTACGGCAGCGCCACCAGCTCCTCCGGCGTGGTGCGGATCCTGAAGGACCTGGACCGCGACATCGCCGACAAGCACGTGCTGGTGCTCGAGGACATCATCGACTCCGGGCTCACGCTCTCCTGGCTGCTGAAGAACCTGGGCAGCCGGCGGCCGGCGTCCCTGGAGGTGTGCACGCTGCTGCGCAAGCCGGACGCGGTGAAGGTCGACGTCCCGGTGCGCTACATCGGCTTCGACATCCCCAACGAGTTCGTCGTCGGCTACGGGCTCGACTACGCCGAGCGGTACCGCGACCTGCCCTACATCGCCACGCTCAAGCCCGAGGTCTACTCCTCCTGACGGGGGACAACCGCGAGGCCAGCGCCTCCTTCCCCAGCAGGGACACAGGTCCTGCGGTGTACCTTCGGCACCAACGACGTCGCCCCGCGCGGGGCGTCCCCCAGGGTCGCGAGCGGCGTCCAGCGACGATCAGGAGGGTCGACGGGCAGGCCGGGCTCACCCCGGCGCCCGGCCACGGTGTATGGAACGTAAGAAGATCTTCCGGAGCGTCTGGTTCTGGATCGCCATCGTCGTCCTGCTGGCCTTCGTCGGCTCCAGCTTCTTCCGTGGTGACCCCGAGTACCAGGAGGTCTCGACCTCCACGGCGCTCGCCCAGTTCGCCGAGGGCAACGTCGACGCCGCCACCATCAACGACCGCGAGCAGACGGTCGACCTCGACCTGATCGACCCGGTCGAGGGCAGTGACCAGGTCACCGCCTTCTACCCGGTCGGCGCCGAGGAGGACGTCTTCGACCTGGTCAGCGGCCTGGGTGAGGGCGAGGGCGTCGACTTCGACACCAACGTCTCCCAGGACAACCTGCTGGTCAGCATCCTGGTCAGCTTCCTGCCCTTCGTGCTCCTGCTGCTGCTGCTCTTCTGGTTGTTCAGCTCCATGCAGGGCGGCGGCCGGGGCGTGATGGCCTTCGGCAAGTCCAAGGCCAAGATCGTCAGCAAGGACAGCCCGAAGACGACGTTCGGCGACGTCGCCGGCGCCGACGAGGCGATCCAGGAGCTGCACGAGATCAAGGACTTCCTGCAGAACCCGGTCAAGTACCAGGCGATCGGCGCGAAGATCCCCAAGGGCGTGCTGCTGTTCGGCCCGCCCGGCACCGGCAAGACGCTGCTGGCCCGCGCCGTCGCCGGTGAGGCCGGCGTGCCGTTCTACTCGATCTCCGGGTCGGACTTCGTGGAGATGTTCGTCGGCGTCGGCGCCAGCCGGGTCCGCGACCTGTTCACCCAGGCCAAGGAGAACGCCCCGGCGATCATCTTCATCGACGAGATCGACGCCGTCGGCCGGCAGCGCGGCGCCGGCATGGGCGGCGGGCACGACGAGCGCGAGCAGACGCTGAACCAGATGCTCGTCGAGATGGACGGCTTCGACGTCAAGGGCGGGGTCATCATGATCGCCGCCACCAACCGGCCGGACGTCCTGGACCCGGCGCTGCTGCGCCCCGGCCGGTTCGACCGGCAGATCCCGGTCGACCGCCCCGACCTGCAGGGCCGGACGGCGGTGCTCAAGGTGCACGCCACCGGGAAGCCGCTGGCCGACGACGTCGACCTGGCGACCGTGGCCCGGCGTACGCCCGGCTTCACCGGGGCCGACCTGGCCAACGTGCTCAACGAGGCCGCCCTGCTCACCGCCCGCCAGGACGGCACGATCATCACCGACGCCACCCTCGAGGAGGCGATCGACCGCGTGCTGGCCGGTCCGGAGCGCAAGACCCGGGCGATGAGCGAGAAGGAGAAGAAGGTCACCGCGTACCACGAGGGCGGCCACGCCCTGGTGGCGCACGCACTGCCGAACACCGACCCGGTGCACAAGGTGACGATCCTGCCGCGCGGCCGCTCGCTGGGCCACACCCTCGTGCTGCCCACCGAGGACCGGTACACCCAGACCCGCTCGGAGATGATCGACACGCTGGCCTACGCGCTGGGCGGCCGGGCGGCCGAGGAGCTGGTCTTCCACGAGCCCACCACCGGCGCCGGCAACGACATCGAGAAGGCCACCTCGCTGGCTAAGTCGATGGTCACCCAGTACGGGATGAGCGCGAAGCTCGGGGCCGTCAAGTACGGCAGCACCGACTCCGAGCCGTTCCTGGGCCGGGACATGGGCTCGCGGCCGGACTACTCCGACGCCGTCGCCGCCGACATCGACGGCGAGGTGCGCGCGCTGATCGAGGCCGCGCACGACGAGGCGTGGGAGATCCTGGTCGAGTACCGGGACGTCCTGGACCGTCTGGTGCTCGAGCTGCTCGAGCGGGAGACCCTGTCCCGCGAGGACATGGACCGGATCTGTGCCGGGGTGGTCAAGCGCCCGTCGATGGCGCCGTACAACGGCTTCGGCAAGCGCACCCCCTCGGAGCGTCCGCCGGTGCTGACCCCGGCCGAGGTCGCCGCGGCCAACGGTGCGGTGCACGGCTCGGCCAACGGCGCCACGCAGGCGCCGGTCGGCGACGTCGGCGCACCGGCCCAGGGCCGGTGACCAACGCACTCGGGGGAGCGGCACTCGGGGGAGGTGCGGACGGTCGGGGCGACACCCGTCGGGGGCCGGTCGACGGCGTCGGTCAGGACCCGCGTACCGGTGACCCGGTGGCCGATCTGGCCGAGGGGCGGGTCGACGCAGCCCGGATCGAGGCCGCCGTCCGGGAGATCCTGCTGGCGATCGGGGAGGACCCGGAGCGGCCCGGCCTCGTCGACACCCCGGCGCGGGTCGCCCGGGCCTACGGGGAGACCTTCGCCGGCCTGAGCCAGGACCCGTACGACGTCCTGGCGACGACGTTCGACGAGGACCACGACGAGCTGGTCCTGGTCAAGGACATCCCGATGTACTCGACCTGCGAGCACCATCTGGTGCCCTTCCACGGTCGGGCGCACATCGGCTACATCCCCGGCGCCGACGGGCGGGTCACCGGGCTGTCCAAGCTGGCCCGCCTGGTGGAGGTCTACGCCCGGCGGCCGCAGGTGCAGGAGCGGATGACCCGCCAGATCGCCGACTCGCTGTTCGAGGTGCTCAAGCCCCAGGGCGTCATCGTCGTGGTCGAGGCCGAGCACCTGTGCATGGCGATGCGGGGCGTTCGCAAGCCCGGCGCCACCACGATCACCTCGGCGGTGCGGGGCATCTTCCGGGAGAGCCCGGCCACCCGCAGCGAGGCGATGAGCCTCATCCTGGGCAGGTGAGCAGCTCCCTGCCGCGGCCGGGGCGGTGCCTGGTGATGGGCGTCCTCAACGTCACGCCGGACTCCTTCTCCGACGGCGGCTGCTACGCCGACGCGGGCGCCGCGATCACCCACGGGCTGCAGATGCACGCCGCCGGCGCGGACTACGTCGACGTCGGCGGTGAGTCGACCCGGCCGGGCGCGGACCGGGTGGACGCGGCCGAGGAGTGCCGCCGGGTGGTGCCGGTGGTCCGGGAGCTGGCCGACGCCGGCGTGCGGGTCAGCGTGGACACCACTCGCGCGGAGGTCGCCGCCGCCGCGCTGGAGGCCGGGGCGGTGCTGGTCAACGACGTCAGCGGCGGCCTGGCCGACGAGGGCATGGCCCGGCTGGTGGCCGAGACCGGGGTGCCCTGGGTGCTGATGCACTGGCGCGGGCACAGCCGGGAGATGTACGCGGCCGCGCGCTACGGCGACGTGGTCACCGAGGTCGGCGCGGAGCTCACCGCCCGGGTCGAGGACGTCGTGGCCGCCGGCGTCGACCCCGCCCAGCTGGTGCTCGACCCGGGGCTGGGGTTCGCCAAGAACGCCGAGCACAACTGGGCGCTGCTGGCCGGGCTGGACCGGCTGGTCGCCCTCGGGCTCCCGGTGCTGGTCGGCGCCTCGCGCAAGACCTTCCTGGGCCGGCTGCTGGCCGGGCCCGGCGGGGAGCTGCGGCCGGTCGAGGGCCGGGAGGCGGCGACCCTGGCGATCTCGGTGCTGGCTGCGCAGGCCGGCGCCTGGGGCGTGCGGGTGCACGACCCGGTGCAGTCGCTGGACGCGATCGCCACCCTGGACGCCGTGCGCGCGGCCGCCGGCACAGGAGGAGCACGTGGCTGACCGGATCACCGTGCACGGCCTCACCGGGCACGGCTTCCACGGCGTGTACCCCCCCGAGCGCGAGCACGGCCAGACCTTCCGGGTCGATGCGGTGCTCGAGCTGGACACCGCCCCGGCCGCCGCGGACGACGACCTGACCAAGACCGTCCACTACGGCGAGCTGGCCCAGCAGCTGCACGCCGCGCTCGTCGGCGAGCCGGTCGACCTGCTGGAGACGCTGGCCCAGCGGCTGGCCGACCTGTGCCTGGCCTACCCGGTGGTGGACGCGGTGGAGATCACCGTGCACAAGCCGGAGGTCGACCTGGGCGTGCCGGCCGACGACGTCACGGTCGCGATCAGGCGCGAGCGCTGATGAGCCGGGCCGTCCTCTCCCTCGGCGGGAACCTCGGCGACCGGGCCGGCACGCTGCGACGCGCGCTGGTGGCGCTCACCGGGCACGGCCTGGTGGCCCGGTCGACGCTGTACGAGACGCCGCCGTGGGGGCCGGTCGAGCAGCCGCCCTACCTCAACGCGGTCGCCGTCGTCCGGGGTGAGCGGGACGCCGCCGGCTGGCTCGCCCTGGCGCAGGAGCTCGAGCAGTCTGCCGGGCGCACCCGGGAGGTCCGCTGGGGCGCCCGGACGCTGGACGTCGACGTCGTCACGGTCACCGCCGACGACGGGACACCGGTGGTCTCGGCCGACCCGGCGCTGACCCTGCCGCACCCGCGGGCCGCCGAGCGGGCCTTCGTGCTCGTCCCCTGGCTGGCGCTGGACCCCACGGCCACCCTGCCCGGGCACGGCCGGGTCGCCGACCTGGTGGCGGCGCTCCCGGCCGACGAGGTGGCCGCGGTCGTCCGCTGGGAGCAACTGGCATGACCTCGGTCCGCCGACGGGACCTGCTGGCCCTCGCGGTCGGGCTGGCGCTGGCCAGCTGGCTGCTGGTCCGGGCCGGCTACGGCTCGCTGCCGCAGCTGCAGTGGTGGCTGCCGGTGCCGCTCGGCGTGCTGGCCGTCGCCGAGCTGCTCGGCGCCCGGGCACTGGCGGCCCGGCTGTCCGCGCAGCGCGACCGCCGTCCGTCGCCGGGCCGGACCCCGGGCGCCACCCGGCCGGTCGAGCCGATGCTGGTGGCCCGGGTGGCGGTGCTCGCCCAGGCCAGCGCCTACGTCGGCGCGGTGCTCACCGGCTGCTGGGCGGGGCTGCTGCTGCACACGGTGCCCCAGCTGGGCCGGCTGTCCGCGGCCACCGCCGACACCGTCACCGGCGTCCTCGGCGTGGTGTTCGCCGCCGGGCTCACCGCTGCGGCGTTGTGGCTGGAGCACGTCTGCAAGATCCCACCGGGCGAGGACGACGACGCGGCACCGACCGCCCGGGCCTGAGGCGGTCCGGCCGGGCGGGAGGAACCCGCCCGGCCGGACCGCCGTGGGTCAGGGCTGCTCGGCCAGGTCGGCGATCGAGGTGAGGCCGTACTCCTCCGCGGTCTCCCTGGTCACGACGATGGCGTCCTTGTCCTGGGCCTCGGACTGCTCGAGCACGGTCAGGTTCTCGGGCAGGGCCTCGGGGAGCGCGGCGTAGACCTCCTCGGAGCTCACCGCGGTCGCCTCCTCGTCGAAGTACTCCAGCAGCACGCCGGTGTACTCCGGGATCAGGTCGATCGACCCGTCCTGCAGACCGGGCATGTAGACCTCCCGGCTGCCGATGTTGAGCTGCGTCTCCACCGTCGCACCCTGGGCCTGCAGCGCCTGCGCGTAGATGTTGGCCAGGGTGATGTTCTCCGGGAAGTTGGCCGAACCGATGGTGAGGTCCGTTCCGGCGGCCTGGGTGCCGGTCGCGTCCAGCCCGCGCTCCGCCAGCCACTGCCCGGCGACCGCGGCCGGGTCCTGCCGGTCGATGATCACCTGCTCGTTGAGTGCGATCAGGTCCTCGGTGGTGAGCTCCGCGGACACCGCGTTCAACACGGCGGCGACGCCGTCGGTGGCCTCCTCGGTGCTGATCAGCGGGACCACGTTCTGCGCGGCGAACAGGTTCTCCGGGTCCTCGAGGACCACCCAGTCGTTGGCCGCGATGTTCGGGTCGGTGGTGAAGATGTCCGCTGCGTCGATCTGGCCGTTGGCCAGCGCGTTGACGGTCAGCGGGCCGCCGGCGTCGAGGCTGCGGAACTCACCGAAGGTGACGCCGTAGACGTCCTCCAGGCCGGGGACGCCGTCGGGCCGGGTCTGGAACTCCGGCGGCCCGCCGAGGACCAGGTCAGCGGCGATGGTGTCGCCGCCGCCGGCGGGGGTGCTCCCGCTCCCGCCGGCGCTGCTGCTGCCCGACTCCCCGCACGCGGTCAGTGCCGTGAGCAGGACGGTCCCGCCGGCCAGCGTCGTGGCGATCCTGCGGTTCATGTGGTCTCTCCTGAGGTCAGCCGCGGCGCGGCGCGCCGGGTCGCTGGGTGCCGGGTGGCGGGTGCCACCCGTGGAAGGGGACCGGGTCACCTGGAGGGGTGGTCGCCGGAGGGGGTCAGGGCAGCCGCCGGCGTGGCCGGTTGCCCGGCGCGCCGGGCACCGTCGGGCCCGCCGCGCGGTGCCTCGGGCCGGACCACGGTGACCGCTGCGGCGCGGCTGTCGCGGGTCGACCGGCGGGAGAACCGGCCGGAGACGCCGCGGGACACGGTGGCGCGCTGCGCCAGCGAGAGGGCCAGGTCGACCAGCAGGGCCAGCGCGGCGACCAGGACCGCGCCGCCGGCCATCTGGCCGAAGTCCCGGCTGGCCAGCCCGTCGTAGACGTAGCGCCCCAGGCCCCCCAGGCCGACGTAGGCCGCGATCGTCGCGGTGGCGATGACCTGCAACGCTGCGCTCCGGAAGCCGGAGAACACCAACGGCAGCGCGTTGGGCAGCTCCACCCGGAACAGCACCTGCCGGCCGGTCATCCCCATGCCGCGGGCGGCGTCGCGGACGGCCGGTGACACGTTGCGCACCCCGGCGTAGGTGTTGGCCAGGATCGCCGGCAGGGCCAGCAGGACCAGGGCGATCTCCGTGGGCACCAGGTAGACGGCGTTCCCGCGGCCGCTGATCAACGGCGAGACCATGACGTACAGGAGGATCAGCAGGCCGACCGTCGGCAGCGCCCGCAGCCCGTTGGCCACCGAGACCAGCCAGGACGCCCGGCCGGTGTGGCCGAGGACGAGCCCCAGCGGGAAGGCGATCACCCCGGCGATCGACAGGGCGATCGCGGTGTACGCCAGGTGGGCGGAGGCCTGCTCGATGATGCCGGGCCTGACCCGGGTCCCGGTCCAGTTCTGCGGGTCGTTGAGCCACAGGAGCATGTCGTTCATCGGGCTGCCGACACCCGCTGCCACGGGGTGACCAGGTGGGCCCCGAGGACGATCAACCGGTCGAGCAGCAGCGCCAGCGCGACGGACAGCACGATGCCCAGCACGATCGGCGGGTAGTAGGGACCGGTCACCGACAGCTGGAACCCGGTGATGAAGAGCTGGCCGAGCTGGGGGATGCCGATGGTCGCCGCGATGGCGACCAGGCTGACGTTGGCCACCATGGCCACCCGCAGGCCCGCGGCGATGACCGGGACGGCCAGCGGGAGCTCCACGGTCCGCAGCCGCTGGAAGCGGGTGAAGCCCATCGCGGTGGCCGCCTGCACAGCGTCCTCGGGGACGGCGGCCAGACCGTCGGCGACCACCCGCACCAGCAGCGCCACGGTGTAGATCGTCAACGCAACGACCACGTTGAGCGGGTCGAGGATCTGCGTGCCCAGCAGGGTCGGCATGACGACGAACAACGCCAGCGACGGGATCGTGTAGAGCAGGCCGGACACCGAGACGACCGGGGGGTAGGCCCACCGGTACCGGCGGGCCAGCCAGCCGATCGGGAAGGCCACCAGCAGGCCGATGACGACGGGCAGGACCGAGAGCCAGGTGTGCGCCCACAGCAGGTCCAGCACCTCGGCCCGGTGGTCGGCGAAGTAGCCGAACAGGTCCCAGGGCGCCGAGCCGTCGGCCGAGTTCATGGCCTGACCCGGGCGGAGGGGTCCGCGGTCGCGGCGTGCAGGTGTTCCAGCACGGTGCCGGCCCGGACCGAGCCGATGAGCCGCCCGTCCTCGTCCACCACCACACCGCGACCGCTGGGCGAGGAGAGCGCGGCGTCCAGTGCCTCGCGCAGGGTGCCGCCGAGGGGGGAGAGGGTGCCGCCCAGGTTGAGCAGGTCGGGGGTGACGGGGTCGCCCGGTGCGGGTCCGGGCCCGCCGTCGGGATGGGCCCGGAGGTGCAGCCAGCCCTGCGGCTGATCGCCGTCGTCGACCACGAGCACCCAGTCGTCGACGGCGACGTCGTGCGCCCGGGCCACCGGCGAACCGAGGGTCACGGTCGGCTCGGTTGCCACGGCCACCTCGGCGGAGACGAAGCCCAGCGCCCGGTAGCCGCGGTCACGACCGACGAAGCCGGCCACGAAGGGGTCCGCCGGGGTGGCCAGCAGGTCGGCAGGGGTGGCCAGCTGGGCCAGTCTCCCGCCCACGGCCAGGACGGCCACCCGGTCGCCGAGCCGGATCGCCTCGTCGATGTCGTGGGTGACGAACAGGATCGTCTTGCCCAGCTCGCCCTGCAGCCGCAGGAACTCCTGCTGCAGCTGGTCACGGACCACCGGGTCGACGGCGCTGAACGGCTCGTCCATCAGCATGACCGGCGGGTCGGCGGCCAACGCCCGGGCCACGCCCACCCGCTGCTGCTGACCACCGGAGAGCTGGGCCGGATAGCGGTCGGCGAAGGACGCCGGCAGCCCGACCAGCTCCATCAGCTCGATCGCCCGGCTGCGTGCCTGCCGGCGGCCGGTCCCGGTGAGCATGGGCACGGTGGCCACGTTGTCGACGACGGTGCGGTGCGGGAACAGCCCGGCGTGCTGGATGACGTACCCGATGCCCCGTCGCAGGTCGGTGGCGGACACGGAGGTGACGTCGCGGTCGTCGATGGTGATCGTGCCGGAGGTGGGCTCGATCATCCGGTTGACCATCCGCAGGCTGGTGGTCTTGCCGCAGCCGGACGGACCGACCAGCACGGTGATCTGGCCCGAGGGGGCGGTGAGACTGAGTTCGTCGACCGCGACCGTCCCGTCGGGGTACGCCTTCGACACCGCGTCGAACCGGATCATCGGGGTCCTCCCTGCGGCTGGTGTGCACTGGGCCGGAGTCGACGGTGGTGGGTGGGCGGTGCGCTGCTCTCGGTGTCCGCTGGCGTCACGGAGGTGGGTGTGGCCACCGGCTCTCCTCGATCGACTGGCGGGTGCGGCACGTTCGACCGGTGCTGCCCCCCGGGGGCCACAGCGCGGGCACCATCGAAACACATCGCGTCGTGCACGATCATTCCCTCGGCGCGACGTGGGCGTCTCGGGTCAGTGGCCCCAGCCCGCGGGCTGTGCGGAGAGACACTCGGCGCGTACGCAGCGGAGTTGACCGGTGCCGGCGGCGGCCGCCCGTACGCTGCGGACATGGGAGGTCGCCGCGACGACGGGGTCCCCGCCCGGAGTCCCCTCCCACCCCAGCGGGTCGCCGTGCCGGTGACACCGTCGGCCGGGCTCACGGCGCAGCGGGTCTGGTTGGCGGCCGGTCTGGCGCTGGCCGTGCCGGCCACGGCCGCGGCCCTGCTCACCGAGAACGCCCTGTACCTGCGGGTGGCGCTGCTGGCGGTCTGTTGGGCCTTCCTGATCGCCGCCTTCCTCGCCGGCAGTCGGCGCGCCGACCAGGTGGCCGCAGCCGCCCGGGAGGCCGAGCTCCGGCACGCCTACGACGTGGAGCTGGCACGGGAGGTCGCCGCCCGACACGAGCACGAGGCCGACCTGGAGAACCGACTCCGGCGCGAGGCCGAGCAGGCCATGCGTGACCAGCTCGGTCAGCTGCGCGCCGAGCTCGCTGCCCTGACCGAGCTGCGCGGTGAGCTGACCGCGCTGAGCGAGCTGCGCGCCGAGCTGGCCGGGTTGGCCGAGCTGCGCAGCGACCTCGGCCGGATGCGCAGCGAGCTGACCGAGCAGCTGTCCGGTGAGCTGCTGATCGAGCGCATGGTGATGCGGGCGCAGTCAGTCCGCGGTCCGGCGCAGCCCGCCGACGCCGGCCGCACGGTGGAGGGCGCGGCGCCGGTGTGGGAGTCCTCCGGGTGGATGTCGTCCCCGGCCGGGCGGGATCCTCGCAGTGAGGCTGGCCGGCCCCTCCCCACGGCCGCCGCCGGACCCCGCGACGAGCCCGCGTCGTCGCCCAGCACGGCACGCCCGTCGGCCACCGAGACCCCTCCGTCCGCGCCGGCCGAGGACGAGCCCTCCCGGGACCGGCCGCCCTCGCCGCTGGAGTGGCTGGTCGGGGAGGCGGTGCTCGAGCCGGCCGTGCTCGAGGAGGCGGTGCAGGCGACGGGGGTGCTCAAGGAAGCGGTGCCCGAGCCCTGGGTCGAGCCGAGCCCGAGGTCGCCGCGGGCGTGGCTGGAGGACGAGGCGCTGCTCGGTACAGCCGACAGGCCTCCCGCTGAGCCGCCGGTGGTGCCGATGCCCTCCCGGCCGCCGCTGCCCGGGCCGGCGCTCCGCGTGTCCGACGTGGTGGCCGCGATGGCGGAGCCGGTGGAGCCGTCGCGGCATCGTCACCGCCGGGCCGCCGAGCCCGACGAGGAGACTGCCGCGCCCTCGGCCGGCCGCCGGCGCAGCCACGCCGTGCCGGAGGAGCAGCTGGTCACGAGCGCCGGCGAGGCGTCCGCGTCCGTCGGCCCCGTGCCGGACACGCCGGCCGTGAACCTCCCGCCGTGGGCGTCGTGGGAGCCGCCGGCCGAGCCGGCCCCGACGGACGACGCGGTGCCCCGGAGCTGGTCGGACACCCCGACCCCGGACCCCGCGCCCCGGGCGGCACCCCCGGCGCAGGGGCACGCCCGGCTGGAGCAGATCCTCGCCGAGAGCGGGGTCTCCGCACCCAGTGGTGGCCGGTCCCAGCGGCGCCGCTACCGCGACGAGGGCGAGGACGCCGGCGACGACGTCCTCGCCCGGGTGCTCGGCCGCTAGATCGGGCCGCGGGACAGCGCGCCGCCGTCGAGCACCAGGGTCTGACCGGTCACCCAGCCGGCCTGGTCGCTGAGCAGGTAGGCGGCCGCCTCACCGATGTCCTCGGGCACGCCGAGACGGCCGACCGGGTACTGGCCACCCAGCTCGTCCTCGCGCCCGGTGAACAGTGCCTCGGCGAACCGGGTCTTCACCACGGCCGGGGCGACGGCGTTGACCCGCACCTTGGGCCCCATCTCCACGGCCAGCTGCGTGGTCAGGTTGATCAGCGCGGCCTTGCTGACGCCGTAGGCGGCGATCCCCTCGCTGGACTTCAGCCCGGCGACCGACGCCACGATCAGCACCGAGCCGCCGTGCTCGGACATCCACGCCTTCCAGGCCTCCTGGACCAGGCCGAGGCTGGCGACGACGTTGGTGTCCAGGATCTTGCGGAAGGCGTCCAGCGGGGCGTCCATCAACGGGCCGAACACCGGGTTGATGCCGACGTTGCCGACCAGCACGTCCAGGCTGCCGAACGTGTCGATCGCGGTGCGGACGGCCTCGGCGCGGTGCTCCGGGTCGCCGACGTTCCCCGCCACGGCGACCGCCTTCTCCGGGCCGCCGAGCGCCTCCACCGCCTCGGCGAGCGCGTCGGGCTTGCGCGCGGTGACCACCACCCGGGCGCCTCGCTCCACCAGGCTCTGCGCGATCGCCAGGCCGATGCCCCGGCTCGCGCCCGTCACCAGGGCAGTGCGTCCTTCGAAGCTGCTCACCGTGCTCCTCCTGCTCACCAGTGCCGGCTCCGCTGCCGGCCGACCCACCCAATCACGGGCAGACCCGGCCCCGGAGGTCGCCCGGGTGAGTCAGGACACACCTCGCCGGCGTTGCCCGGGATGCTGTGGATGACAGACTCGTTCCTGGCGGTACACCTGCGTGACACGTCCTCCGGGGTGGTTGCAGCAGGCGGCCCGCCGCGATCCACCGCTCCACGCACCACCGCTCCATGCACCACAGCACCACCACACGGCCCACGACGACGTGGGACGACGCGACCTGAGTCCGGTACCCGCGAGGGACTGGAACGAGAGGTGCACCGGGATGCCCAACCGTCCCCGCGCGCTGTCTGCGCGCCCTGCTGTCCTGCCTGCGGGTCTGCCCGCCGCGACCGAGGCGCCCGCCCGCCTGCGGGTCGGGATCGTCGGCGCCGGCCGGGTCGGCGCCGTGCTCGGTGCTGCGCTCGCCGCCGCCGGTCACGAGGTGGTCGCCGCCTCCGGGGTGTCCGCCGCTTCCGCAGAACGGGCGGCCCGCCTGCTGCCCGGCGTCCCGCTGCTGCCCGCCGACGAGGTCGTCGCCGCCAGTGACCTGGTGGTGCTCGCCGTGCCCGACGACACCCTCGCCGGCCTGGTCGCCGGCCTGGCGGAGACCGGCGCCTGGCGGCGCGGCCAGCTGCTCTTCCACACCTCCGGTGCGCACGGCCTGGCCGTCCTGCTGCCGGCCGAGCGCAGCGGTGTCCTGACGCTGGCCCTGCACCCGGCGATGACCTTCTCCGGCGCCCCCGAGGACGCCGCCCGGCTGGTGGCCGCCCCGTTCGGGGTCACCAGCTGCCCCGAGCACCGCCCGGTCGCCGAGACCCTGGTGCTGGAGATGGGTGGCGAGCCCTGCTGGATCGCCGAGGCCGACCGCGGGCTCTACCACGCAGCCCTGGTCACCGGCGCGAACCACCTGGTCACGCTGGTCGCAGAGGCCGCCGACCTGCTCCGGGCGGCCGGCGTCGACCAGCCGGCCCGGCTGCTCACCCCGCTGCTGACCGCCGCGCTGGACAACGGGCTCCGCCACGGCGACCGCGGGCTCACCGGCCCGGTCAGCCGCGGCGACGTCGGCACCGTGGCCGGGCACCTGGACACGCTGACCGATCGGGCGCCCGCGGCGGTCGACGCCTACGTGGCCCTGGCCCGCCGCACCACCGAGCGCGCGCTGGCCGCCGGCCGGCTCAAGCGGCACGAGGGTGCGCCGCTGCTGGAGCTGCTCGACTCGGCCGAGGAGACGGCGCGATGAGCCTGTCCGTCCGGTCGCCGGTGGTCGCGGAGACGACCGCCGACCTGCGCCGGCTGCGGGCCGAGCTGTCCGGGCCGGTCGTGCTGGTGCCCACGATGGGCGCCCTGCACGAGGGGCACCGCGCGCTGGTCCGCGCCGCCCGGGAGCTCGGCGGCAGCGTCGTCGTCTCGGTGTTCGTCAACCCGACCCAGTTCGGCCCCGGCGAGGACTTCGACCGCTACCCCCGCACCTGGGACGCAGACCTGGCCGCGCTCGCCGAGGAGGGCGCCGACCTGGTGTTCCACCCGCCGGTCGACGAGGTGTACCCACCCGGGGCGCTGGGGGTCACCGTGCAGCCCGGGCCGCTGGGGGAGGTGCTGGACGGCGCCGTCCGCCCCGGGCACTTCGCCGGCGTGCTGACCGTGGTGGCGAAGCTGTTCGGCCTGGTCCGGCCGGACGTCGCCGTCTTCGGGGAGAAGGACTACCAGCAGCTGACGCTGATCCGGGCGATGGCCCGTGAGCTGGCGTTGGGGGTGCAGGTGGTCGGCGTCCCGACGGTCCGTGAGGACGACGGCATGGCGCTGTCCTCCCGCAACCGCTACCTGTCCCCGGAACAGCGCCAGGCGGCTGCGGCGTTGTCCGCAGCACTGCGTGCGGGTGCCCAGGCGGGGCCGCAGGGCGCCGACGCGGTCCTGGCCGCGGCCCGCGCGGTCCTGGCCGAGGCGCCCGACCTGCTCCAGGACTACCTGGGACTGACCGATCCAGATCTCGGACCGGCACCCGCCGCCGGACCCGCCCGGCTGCTGGTCGCCGCCCGCGCCGGCAGCACCCGACTCATCGACAACGCCGCTGTGGAACTGGGGAACCGCTGATGATGCGCACCATGCTCAAGAGCAAGATCCACCGGGCCACGGTGACCCAGGCCGACCTGCACTACGTCGGGTCGGTCACCGTCGACGAGGACCTGATGGACGCCGCCGACCTGCTGGCCGGTGAGCAGGTGGCGATCGTCGACGTCACCAACGGTGCCCGGCTGGAGACCTACGTCATCCCCGGCGAGCGCGGCACCGGCGTGCTGGGCATCAACGGCGCCGCGGCGCACCTGGTGCACCCCGGCGACCTGGTGATCCTGATCAGCTACGGCTTGATGGACGAGTCCGAGGCCAAGTCCTACCTGCCGGCGGTCGTGCACGTCGACGCCGACAACCGCGTCGTCGAGCTGGGCGCCGACCCCTCGGCCGCGGTGCCCGGGGCGACGGACCAACAGCGCAGCGACCTCGGCGTCCCGGTCCGCTGATCGCCTCCGCAGGGATGGCCGTTTCTGCCGACGTGGTGCCGGGGCTGCCGCTGCGGCTGCGGGCCCCCGCCCCAGGGTGGGAGCTGACCGCCGACGTCTGCGTGGTGGGCTCCGGGGTCGCCGGGCTCTGCGTGGCGCTGCACGCCCGCGCGGCGGGGCTGTCGGTCGCCGTCGTCACCAAGGTCGAGGTGGACGACGGCTCGACCCGCTGGGCGCAGGGCGGGATCGCCGCCGTCCTGGACCCGGCCGACACCCCGGCCGCGCACGCCCGGGACACCGAGGTGGCCGGGGTGGGGCTCTGCGACCCGGACGCCGTCCAGGCGCTGGTCACCGAGGGGCCCGAGCGGCTGCACCAGCTGATCAGCTGGGGGGCCGCGTTCGACCGGGGCCCGACCGGCCGGCTGCTGCTCACCCGGGAGGGCGGCCACTCCACCGACCGGATCGTGCACGCCGGTGGCGACGCCACCGGGGCGGAGGTCCAGCGGGCGCTGCGCGACGCGGTGGCCGCCGACCCCGGGGTGACGCTCGTCGAGCACGCGATGGTGCTGGACCTGCTGCGGGACGCCGACGGCCGCGCCGCCGGGGTCACCCTGCACGTGCTCGGCGAGGGCAGCGCCGATGGCGTGGGCGCCGTGCGGGCCCGGGCCGTGGTGCTCGCCACCGGCGGGATGGGGCAGGTGTACGCCGCCACCACCAACCCGGGCGTCTCCACCGGCGACGGCGTCGCCCTGGGCCTGCGGGCCGGGGCGGTCGCGACCGACCTGGAGTTCGTCCAGTTCCACCCCACCGCCCTCTATCTGGGCCCGGACGCCCGGGGACAGCAGCCACTGGTCTCCGAGGCGCTGCGCGGGGAGGGTGCGGTGCTGCGCGACGGCGCCGGGGAGCGGTTCATGCCCGGCGTGCACCCGCTCGCCGAGCTGGCCCCCCGCGACGTGGTGGCCAAGGCGATCACCCGGGTGCAGCTGCGGGACGGCGTCGACCACGTCTGGCTCGACGCCCGCGGCCTCCCCGGGCTCGCCGAGCGCTTCCCGACCATCGTGGCCCGCTGTCGGGAGGCCGGCATCGACCCGGAGACCGACCTGGTGCCGGTCACCCCGGCCGCGCACTACGCCTCCGGGGGGCTGGCCACCGACCTGTCCGGGCGGACCACCGTGCCCGGTCTCTACGCCTGCGGCGAGGTCGCCTGCACCGGCGTGCACGGGGCCAACCGGCTGGCGTCGAACTCCCTGCTGGAGGGGCTGGTCTTCGCCGCACGGATCGGCGAGGCGCTGGCCCGGGAGCTGCCGGTGCCCGCTGCCGCGGGTCCGGCCGACCCGCGGCCGGCCGGGCTGGTCGACGTGGCCGCCCGCGCGCCGCTGACCGCGGCGATGTCGGCCCGGGTCGGTGCGCTGCGCAGCGGTCCGGGGCTGGCCGAGGCCGCCGGGCAGCTGGCGGCGCTGGGGGAGTGGACCACCGCCGTCCCCGGGGTGCCCGGCTGGGAGACCACCGACCTGCTCACCGTCGCCACCGCGATCACCGCCGCGGCCTCCGCGCGCGAGGAGACCCGCGGCTGCCACTGGCGGGAGGACCACCCCGAGGCCGTGACGGACTGGCAGGCGCACCTGGACGTGCGACTGGACGACGACGGGCGGGTCCGGCTGACCCGCCGCCCGGTGGGCACGCCGGTGGCGGTGGACTGGTGAGCGAGCATGGCGCGGTGACCACCCCGGCTGCCCGCACCCTCCCCGCCGACCCCACCGATCTGACCGCCACCGGTCTGAGCGCCGCCTGGGTCGCCGAGCTCGTCGAGCGCACCCTGACCGAGGACCTGACCGGCGGTGCCCCGCTGCCCAGCGCTCCCGACGTCGCCGTCGGCTACGACGTGACCAGCGCCGCCACCGTCTCCGGCACCCAATTCGGGACGGCCGACCTCGTCGCCCGGGCCGACGGCGTGGTCGCCGGCCTGCCGCTGGCGGCCCGCGTGTTCACCCGGCTGGCGCCCGGGGCGACGCTCACCGCCGGTGCGGCCGACGGGGACCGGGTGCGCCGCGGCGACGTGCTGCTCACCGTGCGCGGCCCGGTGCGGGCGCTGCTGGCCGCCGAGCGCAGCGCGCTGAACATCGCCAGCCGGGCCAGCGGCATCGCCACCGCCACCCGCGCCTGGGTCGACGCCGTCGCCGGCACCGGCGCGGTCGTGCTGGACACCCGCAAGACCACCCCGGGGCTGCGGCCGCTGGAGAAGTACGCGGTGCGCTGCGGCGGCGGGTCGAACAAGCGGATGGGCCTCTACGACGTGGCGATGGTGAAGGACAACCACGTCGCCGCGGCCGGGTCGGTGGCCGCCGCCGTCTCGCTGGTCCGGGAGCGTGCGCCCCGGATCACCGTGCAGGTCGAGTGCGACACCCTGGAGCAGGTCGGCGAGGCGGTGGACGCCGGCGCCGACTTCCTGCTGCTGGACAACATGACCCCCGACCAGCTGCGGCAGGCCGTGGCGCTGGTGGGCGACCTGGACGTCGAGCTGGAGGCCACCGGCGGGCTCACCCTCGACGTCGCGCGGGAGGTGGCCGACACGGGCATCGACTACCTCTCCGTCGGCGCGCTCACCCACTCCTCGCCGATCCTGGACCTCGCCCTCGACCTGCGGGCGGGCTGACGTGCTGCTCACCGTCGACGTCGGCAACAGCCAGACGGTGCTGGCCACCTTCGACGGCGCCCGGCGGCTCGACTGCTGGCGGGTGACGACGCAGCCGCGGGCGACCGCCGACGAACTGCACATGCTGTGGCGCGGGCTGCTGCGCGACACCGTGGTCACCGGGGTGGCGGCCTGCTCCACCGTGCCCGCGCAGCTGCCGGCGCTGCGGCAGCTGCTCGACCGGCTCGCCGTCCCGGTCACCCTGATCGGGCCGGGCGTGCGCACCGGGGTGCCGCTGCACGTGGACAACCCGCGGGAGGTGGGGGCTGATCGGGTGGTCACCGCACTGGCCGCCCACGAGCTGTACGGCCGCCGTCCCGACGGCACCGGCCGGCCGGTCGTGGTGGTCGACTTCGGCACCTCCACCACCGTCGACGCCGTGGGCCCGGACGGGCAGTTCCTCGGCGGCGCGCTGGCCCCCGGCGTCGAGGTGAGCCTGGACGCGCTGGCCTCGCGCGCCGCGCAGCTGCGCTCGGTGGAGCTCACCGTCCCGACCCAGGCGATCGGGAAGAACACCGTCGCCGCCCTGCAGTCCGGGATGGTCCTCGGCTTCGCCGGGCTGGTCGACGGACTGGTCGCCCGGATCGCCGCCGAACTGGTCGCACAGTTCGGTGCCGCCCCGGTGGTGGTGGCCACCGGCGGACTGCACCGGCTGCTCGTCGACAGCTGCCGCTCCATCGGGGAGCGTGAGCCCGATCTCACCGTGCACGGCCTGCGGCTGGCCTTCGAACGGCACCAGTCGTCCAGCGGGGCCAGCGGTGGCGGGACGTCGTCCGGCCGCCCGTAGGCTCTGTGCCCGTGAGTGAGGAACCCCCAGGCCCGCCCGAGGACGAACTGCCCGAGCAGCTGCGGGTCCGGCGGGCCAAGCTCGACCGGCTGCGTGAGGCCGGCGTGGACCCCTACCCGGTCACCGTCGCCCGCACCACCACCCTCGCCGAGGTGCGCGCCGCACACCCCGACCTGGAGCCGGACACGATGACCGGCGAGCAGGTCGGCGTCACCGGGCGGGTCATCTTCTCCCGCAACACCGGCAAGCTCTGTTTCGCGACGCTGCGCGAGGGCGACACCGAGCTGCAGGTCATGCTCTCCCGTGACCGGGTCGGCGAGGAGTCCCTCGCCGCATGGAAGTCCGACGTCGACCTCGGGGACCACGTGCTGGTCACCGGTGAGGTCGGGACGTCGCGGCGCGGGGAGCTGTCGGTCTTCGCCGACTCCTGGCAGCTGGCCGCCAAGGCGCTGCGGCCACTGCCGGTGGCGCACAAGCCGATGAGCGAGGAGCTGCGCGTCCGCCGCCGCTACGTGGACCTGATCGTCCGCGACGAGGCGCGTCGCACGGTGCACCAGCGGTCCACCGTGATGAGCACGTTGCGCTCCGGCCTGACGACCCGTCGGTTCCTCGAGGTCGAGACGCCGATGCTGCAGACCGTGCACGGCGGCGCCGCTGCCCGGCCGTTCCGCACGCACATGAACGCCTTCGACCTGGACCTCTACCTGCGCATCGCCCCCGAGTTGTTCCTCAAGCGCTGCATCGTCGGCGGGCTGGACCGGGTCTTCGAGATCAACCGCAACTTCCGGAACGAGGGCGCTGACTCCTCGCACTCCCCGGAGTTCGCGATGCTCGAGGCCTACGCCGCGTACTGGGATTACCAGGAAATGGCCCGGATGACCCAGGAACTGGTTCAGGAGTGCAGCACGGCGCTCTTCGGCGACCACGTCGCCCGGCACCACGACGGCACCGAACTCGACCTCTCCGGTGAGTGGCCGCAACTGTCGCTCTACACCGCGGTCTCCGACGCGGTCGGTGAGGAGATCACCCCGGAGACGCCGGTGCAGCAGTTGCGCGCGATCGCCGAACGGCACGACATCGGCGTCGACCCTGCCTGGCTGCCCGGCAAGGTGGTCGAGGAGGTCTTCGAGGCCCTCGTCCAGGACCGGCTGCAGTCGCCGACGTTCGTCATCGACTACCCGCTGGACACCTCACCGCTCACCCGCGCCCACCGGTCCGAGCCGGGCAAGGCGGAGAAGTGGGACCTCTACATCGGCGGGATCGAACAGGGCACCGCCTACTCGGAGCTGGTGGACCCGGTCGTCCAGCGGGAGCGGTTCACCGCCCAGGCACTGTTGGCCGCCGCCGGGGACCCGGAGGCGATGGCCCTGGACGAGGACTTCCTCGAGGCGCTCGAGTACGGGATGCCGCCCACCGGAGGCCTCGGTCTCGGCATGGACCGGCTGATGATGACGCTCACCGGATTGGGGATCAGGGAGACGATCCTGTTCCCCTTGGTGCGCCCACTCCATCAATGACTCACCTGTCCGGGGGCATTTACCAGGGAAATGTCTCGGAATTGGCGGGAATGCCACTGTATGTGGTGCAATGGACTCGTCGATCACGGGGGAGCAGTGACGACAGTCCACGACCCCGCAGCAACAGGAGAGAACAGACAATGGCACGTAAGGTCCAGGTGATCCTGAGCGACGACCTCGACGACAGCATCTCTGCTGACGAGACGGTCACGTTCGCCCTCGACGGGACGACGTACGAGATCGACCTGTCGGACAAGAACGCCGCGGAGATGCGCGACGTGCTCGGCAAGTACGTCACGGCCGCCCGCAAGGTGAGCAGCCGCGGCACCCGGGCCTCGGGCGCAGGTCGGTCGCGGGCCACCGGTGGTGGCGGCCGGATGGACCGCGAGCAGGCCGGCGCGATCCGCGACTGGGCCCGCAACAACGGCCACCAGGTCAGCGACCGCGGCCGCATCCCGGCCAGCGTCGTCGAGGCATTCGAAGCCGCCCACTGATCGAAGGACCCTCCTGCCCCCACCGCTCGCAGGTTCGCGGTGGGCGCCTGCAGGACGGCCGCCACTTCGGCCCGGCACCTCATCGAGGTGCCGGGCCGTCGTGCGTCCGCTCATGGCGTAACCGCGGCGGAACACCACTCCTGGGACGACAGTTGTCTCCATCGAGCCCCCCGAACGGTCCGACGGCCTGGTCTCGACGCCGATCGGGTGGTGCGAACTACAGTGGAACGACCGGTGCCCCAGCGCGCCGACGTACGTCGGGTGTCCACCGTCCCCTGCCGGGGACACGAGCACAGCAGGTCCAGCCGGTCAGAGGGAGATACAGCAGATGTTCGAACGGTTCACCGACCGAGCCCGTCGGGTGGTCGTCCTGGCCCAAGAAGAGGCCCGGATGCTCAACCACAACTACATCGGCACCGAGCACATCCTCCTGGGTCTGATCCACGAGGGCGAGGGTGTCGCCGCCAAGGCGCTGGAGTCCCTCGGCATCTCGCTGGAGGGCGTCCGTCAGCAGGTCGAGGAGATCATCGGGCAGGGCCAGCAGGCCCCGTCCGGCCACATCCCCTTCACCCCGCGCGCCAAGAAGGTCCTGGAGCTGTCGCTGCGCGAGGCGCTGCAGCTCGGCCACAACTACATCGGCACCGAGCACATCCTGCTCGGCCTGATCCGCGAGGGCGAGGGCGTCGCCGCCCAGGTCCTGGTGAAGCTGGGCGCCGACCTCAACCGCGTGCGCCAGCAGGTCATCCAGCTGCTGAGCGGCTACCAGGGCAAGGAGCCGGCCGCCGCCGGCGGGCCCGCCGAGGGCACCCCGTCGACCTCGCTGGTCCTCGACCAGTTCGGCCGCAACCTGACCCAGGCCGCCCGCGACGGCAAGCTGGACCCGGTCATCGGCCGGGCCAAGGAGATCGAGCGGGTCATGCAGGTGCTGTCCCGCCGCACCAAGAACAACCCGGTCCTGATCGGCGAGCCCGGCGTCGGCAAGACGGCGGCCGTCGAGGGCCTGGCGCAGGCCATCGTCAAGGGCGAGGTGCCCGAGACGCTGAAGGACAAGCAGCTCTACACCCTCGACCTCGGCGCGCTGGTCGCCGGTTCCCGCTACCGCGGCGACTTCGAGGAGCGGCTGAAGAAGGTCCTCAAGGAGATCCGCACCCGCGGCGACATCATCCTGTTCATCGACGAGATCCACACCCTCGTCGGGGCGGGCGCTGCCGAGGGCGCGATCGACGCAGCCAGCATCCTCAAGCCGATGCTGGCGCGTGGTGAGCTGCAGACCATCGGTGCCACCACGCTGGACGAGTACCGCAAGCACCTGGAGAAGGACGCCGCTCTCGAGCGCCGCTTCCAGCCCATCCAGGTCAGCGAGCCGACCCTCGCCCACACCATCGAGATCCTCAAGGGCCTGCGGGACCGCTACGAGGCGCACCACCGGATCAGCATCACCGACGGCGCACTGGTCGCCGCCGCGACGCTGGCCGACCGGTACATCTCCGACCGCTTCCTCCCGGACAAGGCGATCGACCTGATCGACGAGGCCGGCGCCCGGATGCGGATCAAGCGGATGACCGCCCCGCCGGACCTGCGCGAGTTCGACGACCGGATCGCGGCCATCCGCCGCGAGAAGGAGTCGGCCATCGACGGGCAGGACTTCGAGAAGGCCGCCTCTCTCCGCGACAAGGAGAAGCAGCTGCTGGGCGAGAAGGCCGAGCGCGAGAAGCAGTGGAAGGCCGGTGACATGGACGTCGTCGCCGAGGTCGACGACGAGCAGATCGCCGAGGTCCTCGCCAACTGGACGGGCATCCCGGTCTTCAAGCTGACCGAGGAGGAGACCACCCGGCTGCTCCGCATGGAGGACGAGCTCCACAAGCGGATCATCGGCCAGGAAGAGGCCATCAAGAGCGTCAGCCAGGCGATCCGGCGCACGCGGGCGGGCCTCAAGGACCCCCGTCGTCCCGGTGGCTCGTTCATCTTCGCCGGCCCCTCGGGTGTCGGTAAGACCGAGCTGGCCAAGGCGCTCGCGCAGTTCCTCTTCGGCGAGGACGACGCCCTCATCCAGATCGACATGGGGGAGTTCCACGACAAGTTCACCGTGTCGCGGCTCGTCGGTGCCCCTCCCGGCTACGTCGGTTACGACGAGGGTGGCCAGCTGACCGAGAAGGTGCGGCGCAAGCCGTTCTCGGTGGTCCTCTTCGACGAGATCGAGAAGGCGCACGCCGATGTCTTCAACACGCTGCTGCAGGTGCTGGAGGACGGTCGGCTGACCGACGGCCAGGGCCGGATCGTGGACTTCAAGAACACGATCCTGATCCTGACCACGAACCTCGGGACGCGGGACATCTCCAAGGCCGTCGGCCTCGGCTTCCAGGCCGGGAACGACAGCACCAGCAACTACGAGCGGATGAAGCTCAAGGTCAACGAGGAGCTCAAGCAGCACTTCCGGCCGGAGTTCCTCAACCGCATCGACGACATCGTCGTGTTCCACCAGCTCACCGAGGACGAGATCGTCCACATCGTGGACCTCATGCTCGCCCGGCTGGAGACGCAGCTGTCGAACAAGGACATGTCGCTGGAGGTCACGCCGGCGGCGAAGAAGCTGCTCGCGGCCCGCGGCTTCGACCCGGTGCTGGGTGCGCGGCCGCTGCGCCGCACGATCCAGCGCGAGATCGAGGACACGCTGTCGGAGAAGATCCTCTACGGCGAGATCGCCTCCGGGCAGATCATCGTGGTGGACGTCGAGGAGGACGCCGACCCGACGGCCTCGCGCTTCACCTTCCGCGGTGAGGCCAAGCCGATCGACATGCCCGACACCCCGCCGGTCGCCCTCACGGGCGCTGACGGCGAGGACGAGGGTCCGGCGGCGGCCGCGCAGGCCGAGTGATCGACGACCCCGTCCACTGACGGGGTCCTGACAGGGGCCGTCCTCCGCATCCGCGGAGGGCGGCCCCTCGTCGTCTGTCCGGTCCGGGCGACCCCGCTGACGGTTGGCTCTCCGGGGGACGCCTCAGCCGGGGAGGGAGAAGCGGCCGTCCGGCGTCTGCTCGACCAGCCCGTCCACCAGCAGGGAGTCCAGGCAGCGCGAGCGCTGGACGGCGTCGTCCCACGCCGGCGTCAGTGCATCGGCCTCGACCGGCTCCGGTGCGGCCCGCAGCACGTCGAGCAGCCGACCTCGCACCTGACGGTCGGTGCCGGTGAACGCCTGCACCCGCCGCGGGGGGCCGTCGTACGCCGGCGAACCGGCCAGCCGCCACGCGCACCGGTCGGACACGGGGCAGGCGCCACAGCGGGGGGCGCCGGCGACGCAGACCAGCGCACCGAGCTCCATGACGGCCACGGAGAACCGCACCGCGCGGGCGTCGTCGGCGGGCGCCAGCGCGGCGATGTCGGTCAGGTCCGTCGCCCGGGCGGGCGCCGCCTGGGCGCTTCCGTGCACCAGCCGCGCGACGACCCGTCGGACGTTGGTGTCGACGACCGGCTGGCGGCTGCCGTGGCCGAAGCAGGCGACCGCCCGGGCGGTGTACGTGCCGATCCCCGGCAGCGCCTCGAGCTCGGCGATGTCGGCGGGAACCGCGCCACCGTGGCGTTCGGTGATCGCGACGGCGGCCTCCCGCAGGCGCAGGGCCCGCCGCGGATAGCCGAGCTTGCCCCAGGCCCGGATCACGTCGGCCGGGCTGGCTGCCGCCAGGTCCGCGGCAGCGGGCCAGCGGGCCAGCCACTCGCGCCAGACCGGCTCCACCCGGCGCACCGGCGTCTGCTGGAGCATGACCTCGCTGACCAGCACCGCCCACGGGTCGGTGCCGGGGGCGCGCCACGGCAGGTCCCGGGCGGCGCCGGCGTACCAGTCCACGAGGACGTCGCCGACGGGCTCTCCGGCGGGGGCGGGCTCGTGGCGTGCGGCGCCGGGCGAGGTGGTGCTCACGGGGACCCAGTCTGCCTGGGCCTCCGCAGACCCTGCCGTCGGCGTGGCAGACGAACCGGGCCAGCACACTCCGTGACCACCCGCCGGGTGGGCCGGGACCCAGGACTGCGCCGGGGCGACGGGCTCCCTCCGGTCAGGGCGTGGCGCGCTGCCGGCGACCGGCCCGCCGGTTAGCGTCGCCGACGTGCTGCACCCGGTCGGCCCGTTGCCCGATGTCGTCTACTGGCGACGGCGCCTGCTGGTCCTCGGCTGTGCGGTGGGCGTGCTCGGTGGCGGGGGCTGGCTGGGGGTCGCGGTGGCCACCGGGTCGCCGGACGAGGACACCGTGGTCACCGCTGCGGGCGATGAGTCGGTGCCCGCGCCGGCCCTGGAGCAGGTCGTGCCGTCGCTGGCGGCGGTGCAGCTCCCGACGGCCGAGCCTGCCGAGGAACCGCAGGACGCGGAGCGGCAGGACGAGGAGCCGGGGGGCGAGGAGCCGCCGGCCGAGGCGCTGCCCGTGGACGGCGGGCCCTGCAGCAACGACATGATCGGCGTCGAGGTGCGGCCCACCCCGGCCAGCAGCCCGGTCGGCAGCAAGCCGACGTTCGACCTGGTGGTCACCAACGTCTCGCCGGTCTCCTGCGTCCGTGCGCTGGACAAGGGGCTGCAGGAGATCGTCATGGTCGACGCGTCGGGCACCCGGGTGTGGGGGAGCAACGACTGCTTCCCGGAGGCGACGACGGACCCGCGGACGCTGCAGCCGGGGGAGTCCGTGGTGTTCCCGGTGTTGTGGGGTGGGCTGAGCAGCACGCCGGGGTGCACCGCGGAGCGCGTGCAGCCCGCACCGGGGGACTACCGGCTGCGCGGCCGGTTGGACACGGCGACCAGCCCCGACGCCACCTTCACCCTGACCTGAGGAAGGCCCCTGCCCTCGGGGTCCTTCGTCAGCTGTAGCGGTCGAGGATGGAGGTCTCGGCGAGCCGGGACAGCCCCTCGCGGATGCCGCGCGCTCGCGCTTCGCCGACGCCCTCCACGGCCAGGAGGTCCTCGATGGTGGCGGCGAGGAGCTTCTGCAGCCCGCCGAAGTGCGCGACCAGCCGGTCGATGATGCCCGCCGGCAGCCGGGGGACCCGGGCCAGCAGCCGGTAGCCGCGCGGGCTGACCGGGGAGTCCAGGGCGTCGGGGGAGGTCGGCAGGCCGTAGCAGCGGGCGACGGCGGAGAGGTCGAGCAGCTCGGTGGCCGTCAGGGCGCGCAGGTCGGCGAGCACCTCCTCGCCGGTGCGGTTCCGGCGGACGCTGGGGAGGTAGTCGCGGACCAGCAGGCCGCGGTCCTCCTCGACGCCGGCGAGCATCTCGTCCAACTGCAGGGCGAGCAGCCGGCCGTCGGTGCCCAGCTCCACGACGAAGCCCTCGATCTCGTCGGCGATCCGCCGCACCATCTCCAGGCGCTGGCTGACGCTCATCGCGTCACGGACCGTGACGAGGTCCTCGATCTCCAGCGCGGACAGCGTGCTCGCGACCTCGTCGAGTCGGAGCTTGTAGCGCTCGAGGGCGGCGAGGGCCTGGTTGGCGCGCGCCAGGATGGTCGTGGGGTGCTCGAGGGTGTACCGCCGGCCGGCCACGTACACCGAGATGATGTGCATCGACTGGCTCACGGAGATGACCGGGAACCCGGTCTGCAGTGCCACGCGCTCGGCGGTGCGGTGCCGCGTGCCGGACTCCTCGGTGGGGATCGTCGGGTCGGGCATCAGGTGGACACCGGCCCGGACGATCCGGGTGCCGTCGTAGGAGACGATCACCGCGCCGTCCATCTTGGCCAGCTCCCGGAGCCGGGTGGCCGACAGTGCGACGTCCAGGGCGAAGCCGCCGGTGCAGAGGGACTCGACGACGCGGTCGTAGCCCAGGACGATCAGTGCTCCGGTACGACCGGCCAGGATCCGCTCCAGACCGTCCCGGAGGGCGGTACCGGGGGCGATGCGGCCGAGCAGTTCCCGCAACGCGGCCTCGGGGTCCACAGCGGGGGACACGAACGCTCCTGACGGTCGGGCGGTACGGCGGCTGATCCTACGGGGCGGAGGGGCGAGCTCGGTCACCACGGGTCCCCCGTCAGGGCTTTCGCCCGGTGGCGGTCGCGCTGTGTCACCACAGCCGGGTGAAGGCCGCTCCCAGGTCGGGCACCTCGATCAGCCGCATCCCCCGGGGCGCGGGGCCGGAGTCCACCGGCACCAGCGCGGCGGTGTACCCCTGCCGCGCTGCCTCGGCCAGCCGCCGGCCGGTGCCCCCCACCCGCCGGATCTCCCCGGACAGCCCGACCTCGCCGATCGCGACCAGGCCGGCGGGCAGCGGGCGGTCCTTGGCGGCCGAGGCGATCGCCAGGGCCAGCGCCAGGTCGGCAGCCGGCTCGGCGATCCGGACGCCGCCGACGGAGGCGGCGAAGACGTCGGCGTCGGCCAGCCGGACCCCGCCGCGGCGCTCGACCACGGCGTTGATCATGGCGATCCGCTGGGAGTCCAGCCCGCTGACCGCGCGGCGTGGTGAACCGCCACCGCCGGCGGTCGCCACCAGGGCCTGCACCTCGGCGAGCAACGGCCGGCTGCCCTCCATCGTCACCGTCACGCAGCTGCCGGGCACCGGTGCGGACCGCCGGGAGACGAACAGGTGCGACGGGTCGGGGACGCCGACGACACCACCGTCGCCGATCTCGAAGCAGCCGATCTCGTCGGCCGGGCCGAACCGGTTCTTGGTGGCTCGCACCAGGCGCAGCGTCGAGTGGCGCTCGCCGTCGAAGGAGACCACCACGTCGACCAGGTGCTCGAGTGCCCGCGGCCCGGCGATCGCGCCGTCCTTGGTGACGTGGCCGACCAGGATGGTGGTCATGTTGCGGGCCCTGGCCACCGCGCTGAGGGCGCTGGCCACCGCGCGCACCTGGGTGGCCCCACCGTCGGTGCCGTCGACGGCGGGGGACCGGACGGTCTGCACGCTGTCGAGCACGAGCAGGGTGGGGCTCACGTCCTCCACGTGGGCGAGCACCGCGGACAGCTCGGTCTCCGCAGCCAGGTAGAGCTGGTCGTGCAGGGCGCCGATCCGCTCGGCCCGGAGCCGGACCTGCGCCGCGGACTCCTCGCCGGAGACGACCAGCGTCGGGCCGTTGGCCGCGGCCACCCGGTGGGCGACCTCCAGCAGCAGCGTGGACTTGCCGACGCCGGGCTCGCCGGCCACCAGCAGCACCGCGCCGGGCACCAGGCCGCCACCGAGGACACGGTCGAACTCGGTGATCCCGGTGGGCACGGCCCGGGCACCGGCGAGCTCCACCTGGCCGATCGGGCGCGCCTTGGCGCTGACCGGGCCGGCGGAGACGGCGCGCAGCGGGGAGCCGACGGTGCCGACCTCCTGCACGCTGCCCCAGGCCTGGCACTCCGGGCAGCGACCGACCCACTTCGCCGAGGCGTAGCCGCACTCGGAACAGCGATGGGCGGGACGGGAGGACTTCACACCGGATGCTGGCACGCCGTCATGGTGACGGCGGGGTACGACAGTCCCGAGAGGGGCGTGGGTCAGCCCTCTTCGTCGGCCGACTCCTGCTCGCGGGCCTCCTGGCCGGAGCTCTCCTCGACGGAGCCCTCCTCGCCGGCGACCTCTTCCTCGCCGTGGAAGTCGAACTCCTCGCCGCGCGGGAGGTCGCGGGTGGGCACCCCGACGGGGACCGGGACGGTGATCTCGCCGGACTCCTCGAAGGTGAAGGTCACGTCGATGGACTGGCCCGGCCCGATGGCCTCGGTGAGGCCGACGAGCGCGACCGTGGGCCCGTCGCCGCTGCTCAGGTACAGGATGCCGTTCGGCGGGATGGTCAGGTCCAGGTCGGCGGAGCCGCTGGTGTCGGCGGCCGGTTCGGCAGCGTCCGGGTCGATCACCTCGACGCTGTCGAAGGCCTCGCTCTCGATCGACACGAGGGTGTCGTCCTCGCGGCCCGTGCTGGCGATCGCACCGACCAGTCGGGCGTCGCTCCCGCTGCTGTACTGCCCGCCGGTCGGGTAGGGCAGCGACAGTGCCCGCAACGTCACGTCCTCCAGTTCGGCCTGGTTGCCGACGTTCGGCTCCTGGGTCGAGGTCTGCGTGACCTGACCGGCGCTGCAGGCGGTGAGCGCGATCGGGGTGAGCAGCAGGGCGCCCATCACGGCAGCGCGCGGTGCGCGGTTCACAGCGTCGACCTCCAGAGACGTGTCGGCCACCGAGGACGCCGGTGGCACGAGTCGCGCTGAGCGTAACCGGCACCCCAGGATGTCCGCTGGGAGGTGAGGGACATGGCGACAGGTGGCGTGGGCGACCTCCCGGGGTCCGGCGACCCCGCGCTCGCCGACTTCCCAGCTCAGGCCCCGGACACCCGCCGCTGGTGCTTCGCCGACCAGCTCGGGCCGCACTTCCTCGACGCGCCGGACCAACCCGTGCTGCTCGTCGAGTCGCGGGGCGTCTTCCGCCGCCGCCGCTTCCACCGGCAGAAGGCGCACCTGCTGCTGTCGGCCCTCCGGCACCGTGCGGCCGAGCTCGGCGACCAGGCGATCTCCCTGCAGACCGACAGCTACGCCGAGGCGCTGGACCGGGTCCGGGAGCCCCTGTCGGTGTGCGCGCCGACCACCTGGCCGGCGCGCGACTTCGTGCTCCGCCGTCCCGGCGTCACGGTGCTGGAGGCCCGGGGCTTCGTGACCCGGCAGGCCGACTTCCGCCGCTGGGCGGAGGGCCGTTCCCGGCAGCGCCTGCTGATGGACGACTTCTACCGGGTGGCCCGGCGGGTGCACGACGTCCTGATGGACGGGGCGGAGCCGGCCGGTGGCACCTGGAACCTCGACCACGAGAACCGGGAGCCGGCACCGGCCGACGGGCGGGTGGACGTCCCGCCGCCGTGGCTGCCCGTCGAGGACGAGATCGACGAGCAGGTGCGCGCCGACCTGGACCGCTGGGCGGCCGACGGCGACGTCGCCTTCGTCGGGGACGACGGGCCGCGGCTGTTCCCGGTCACGCACGCCGAGACCGAGGAGCGGCTCGCGGACTTCCTCACCCACCGGCTGCGTGCGTTCGGCCCGCACGAGGACGCGATGCTGGCGGGTGACCCGTGGCTGGCGCACTCGATGCTCTCCGCGTCGCTGAACCTCGGGCTCGTCGACCCGGCGGACGTCGTCGCCCGGGCCGAGCAGGCGTACCGCGACTCGGTGGCGACCGGCGACCCGTTGCCGCTGAACTCGGTCGAGGGGTTCGTCCGGCAGGTGATGGGCTGGCGGGACTGGATCTGGCACCTCTACTGGCAGCTCGGACGCGACTACCGGCACGGCAACGCGCTGGCCGCCCACGAGGAGGTGCCGCCCTGGCTGGGTGACCTGGAGGCCGAGGCCGTGGGGGCCAACTGCCTGTCCTCCGTGGTCCGGGACGTGCGCGAGCGCGGCTGGGTGCACCACATCCCGCGGCTGATGGTGCTGGGCAACTACGCGCTGCAGCGCGGGATCGAGCCGCTGGCGATGACCGACTGGTTCCACCGGGTCTTCGTCGACGGCTACGACTGGGTGATGGTGGCCAACGTCGTCGGGATGAGCCAGCACGCCGACGGCGGCGTGCTGGCGACCAAGCCCTACGCCGCGGGCGGTGCGTACATCAACCGGATGAGCGACTACTGCGGCGGCTGCCGGTACGACCCGAAGAAGCGGCTCGGTGAGGACGCCTGCCCTTTCACCGCCGGGTACTGGGCGTTCCTGGAGCGCAACCGGGAGCGGTTGGCCGAGAACCGGCGGATGCGTCAGCCGCTGTCCGGTCTGGGGCGGCTCAAGGACCTGGACGCCGTCGTGGAGCAGGAGCGGGACCGGGGCACCGACCCGCGCTGACCGCGGCCCTCCTGCAGGGCGGGGGCAGGAGGGGTCTCCCTCAGGTGATCGCCGCCCCACCGGCCAGCAGCAGTGCGACGTCGAGCACGGTCAGCAGCAGCACCGCCGGGAAGGCGAGCCGACGCGCTCGGGGACTGCCGGCGAGGGCGGCGACGACCACGGCCGGCGCGGCGAGGGCGCAGGCCAGCCACCCGAGCGTGCCCGGCGGGCCGGGTGGCCCCAGCACCAGCAGCAGGGTGGCGCCACCGAGCAGCACGGCGCCGGCGATCGCGGAGGGCACCGCCCCGACCCGGTGCGGCAGTCCGCGGACGCCGGTGGCCAGGTCGTCGTCGACGTCGGGCGCCACGTTGGCGACGTGCGCCGCGCCGCCGAGCGCCGCCCCGGCCGCGATCAGCCACCACGGTGCTCCGGGACCGCCCGGCGCCGCGGCGACCACGCCGGCGGGCAGCGCGCCGAAGCCGGTCAGGTAGGGGAGCGGGGACAGCGCGGTGCGCTTGAGGCCGGCGTCGTAGGCCAGCCCGCTGGCGACCAGCACCAGGAGGAGGAGACCGGGCACGACGCCCAGCGCCAGGGACGTGACGACGGCGACGGCGACGGCGAGCGCCGTGGCCCGGCGCAGCAGCGCCGGGGTCAGCAGCCCCTGGACGACCGGCTTGTCGGTCCGGCCGACGGCGAGGTCCCGGTCGGCGTCGAGCCAGTCGTTGCACCAGCCGATGGCGGCCTGCCCGGCCAGCACCGCGACCCCGACCAGCACGGTCCGGCCGGCGGGGACGTCGGCGGCGACGGCGAGCAGGACGGCGACCGTGGTGACCGCCAGCGTCGGTTCCAAGTGGGTCGCGCGGGCCATCGCCGCGGCGATCGCGAACCGGCCGGGGTGGCGCACGGCACCCTCCGACTGCACACCGACCACCTCCCTGTCAACCCCGTGTCGACCTCGATCACGCCGCTGACCAGCACTTTTGTAGCACTCTGCCGAGCCGGACCGCATTCTCTCGTGCTAACCTGGTGTGAGCGAAAGGGGTCACATACACATGGGCTTCACTGTTGGCGAGACCGTTGTCTACCCGCACCACGGCGCGGCGCTCATCGAGGCGATCGAGCAGCGCACCATCAAGGGCGTCGAGAAGTCGTACCTCGTGCTGAAGGTCGCCCAGGGCGACCTGACCGTCCGCGTGCCGGCCGACAACGCCGAGATCGTCGGTGTCCGCGACGTCGTGGGCCAGGAGGGCCTGAACAAGGTCTTCGAGGTGCTGCGGGCGCCGCACACCGAGGAGCCGACCAACTGGTCGCGGCGCTACAAGGCCAACCTCGAGAAGCTGGCCTCCGGTGACGTGAACAAGGTCGCCGAGGTCGTGCGTGACCTCTGGCGTCGTGACAAGGACCGTGGCCTGTCCGCCGGGGAGAAGCGCATGCTCTCCAAGGCCCGGCAGATCCTGGTCAGCGAGCTCGCGCTCGCCGAGGGCACCAACGAGGACAAGGCCGAGGTCCTCCTCGACGAGGTCCTGGCTTCCTGATCACCCAGCTACACCCCAGAGACACCCAGACCACTCCCGTGCACGCTGTCGGCATCGTCGCAGCGGCCGGGAGTGGTCTGCGTCTGGGGGCAGAGCTGCCCAAGGCCCTGGTGCCCCTCGCGGGCCGGCCGCTGGTCTGCTGGGCGGTCGAGTCGCTGCGTGCCGGCGGGGTCGGGCAGGTGGTGGTCGCCGTCCCGGCGCCGCAGCAGGCGGCCTTCACCGCCGTCCTCCCCGACGACGTGCACGTCGTCGTCGGCGGGGACACCCGCACGGCGTCGGTCCGGGCCGCCCTCGGCGCCGCCCGTGAGCACGCCGACACGGTGCTGGTCCACGACGCGGCGCGGCCGCTGACCCCGCCCGACGTCGTCGCCCGGGTGCTGGCCGCCCTGGCCGGGGGCGCCCGCGCCGTCGTCCCGGTGCTGCCCGTCGTGGACACGACCGTGGTCGTGGACGACGACGGCGTGGTGACCGCCGACGTGCCCCGCGCCCCGCTGCGCCGGGTGCAGACCCCGCAGGGCTTCGACCGGGCCACCCTGGTGGCCGCCTACGCCCACGCGCACGGCACCGCTGCCGAGTTCACCGACGACGCCTCGGTGGTCCGGGCCGCCGGGATCCCGGTGCACACCGTGGCCGGCGACGAGCGCGCCGCCAAGATCACCGTCGCGCACGACCTTGCGCTGGCCGAGTTGCAGGTGACCCGGTGACCTCTCCGCTGCCGCGGGTGGGCATCGGTAGCGACGTCCACCCGATCGAGGCCGGCCGTTCCTGCTGGCTGGCCGGGCTGGAGTGGCCCGGTGTCGACGGCTGCGCGGGGCACTCCGACGGCGACGTCGTGGCCCACGCGGTCACCGACGCCCTGCTGTCCGCCGCCGGCCTGGGCGACATCGGCGGGCTGCTCGGCACCGCCGACCCGCGCTGGGCCGGGGCCCGCGGGGCCGTGGTGCTCGGGCATGTCCGGGAGACGCTGGCGGCCGCCGGCTGGACGATCGGGAACGTCGCCGTGCAGCTGATCGGGAACAGCCCGAAGTTGGGGCCGCGGCGGGCCGAGGCCGAGGGTGTGCTGACCGCAGTGCTCGGCGCACCGGTCAGCGTCACCGCGACGACGACCGATGGGCTGGGGCTCACCGGCCGCGGCGAGGGCCGGGCCGCGGTGGCCACGGCGCTCGTGGTCCGGAGCACTGCCTGGTCGCCCGTAGAATCCATCCGGTGAGCCTCCGCCTGCACGACACGGCCGCGCGTGCCGTGCGTGACTTCACGCCCCTGCGTGCAGGACGGGTCTCCATGTACGTCTGTGGGCTGACCGTGCAGGGGCCGCCGCACATCGGCCACGTCCGGTTCGCGATCGCCTTCGACGTGCTGCGCCGCTGGCTGCTGCACCAGGGCAACGAGGTCACCTACGTCCGCAACGTCACCGACGTCGACGACAAGATCCTCACCAAGGCCGCGGCGGCCGGCGTCCCGTGGTGGGCCTGGGCGTACGAGAACGAGCGCGCCGCCACCCGCGCGTACGACGTGCTGGGCACGCTGCCGCCCACCTACGAGCCGCGGGCCACCGGGCACGTGCCGGAGATGGTCGAGCTGATCGAGCGGCTCATCGCCGGTGGGCACGCCTACGACGTCGACGGCGACGTCTACTTCGACGTCCGCTCCTTCCCCGGCTACGGCGAGCTGACCGGCCAGAAGCTGGGCGACCTGCAGCCGGCCGCGGACACCGAGACCGACGAGCGCAAGCGCGACCCCCGCGACTTCGCGCTGTGGAAGTCGGCCAAGGACGGCGACCCCGCCACGGCCTCCTGGCCCACCCCCTGGGGCCGCGGGCGCCCGGGCTGGCACCTGGAGTGCTCGGCGATGGCCGAGAAGTACCTCGGCGCGGAGTTCGACGTCCACGGTGGCGGGCTGGACCTGCGCTTCCCGCACCACGAGAACGAGCGGGCCCAGTCGCAGGCCGCCGGTGACGGCTTCGCCCGCTACTGGCTGCACAACGGCTGGGTCACCATGGGCGGCGAGAAGATGAGCAAGTCGCTGGGCAACACCGCGCTGGTCGACGAGGTCGTCCAGCGCGTGCGCCCGGTGGAGCTCCGCTACTACCTCGTGGCCCCGCACTACCGCAGCACGATCGAGTTCACCGAGCCGGCGCTGGAGGAGGCGGGGGTCGCCTACCGGCGGCTGGAGTCCTTCGTCCGGCGCGCGGCCGAGGTGGTGGGCGCCGACGCCGGCAAGCCGGTGCTGCCCACCGAGTTCACCGCCGCCCTGGACGACGACCTGAGCACCCCCGCCGCCGTCGCGGTGGTCCACGAGGTCGTCACCCAGGGCAACAGCGCGCTCGCCGCCGACGACCACGAGGCGCTCGCCGCCGCGCTGGGCGCGGTCCGGGAGATGCTCGGCGTGCTCGGCCTCGACCCGCTCGACCCGCAGTGGGCCGACGCCGGCGGCGACCGCCGCCTGGCCGAGGCCACCGACGGCCTGGTCGCGCTCGCGCTGGAGCAGCGCACCGCGGCCCGGGCCCGCAAGGACTACGCGTCAGCTGACGCGATCCGGAACCAGCTCGGCGCCCTGGGCGTGCAGGTCGAGGACACCCCCCAGGGCACACGATGGGAGCTGACCTGATGGCCGGCAACAGTCAACGGCGCGGCCGCTCGGCCGGCGCCGGCAAGAAGACCGCGACGACCGGCACCGGCGGCAAGAACCGCCGGTCGCTGGCCGGGCGGGGCGCCACCCCGAAGGCCACGGACCGGCCGCACCACCCTGCGTACAAGGCGGCGAAGGCCGCTGCGGCCCGCCAGGACAACCGGCAGCGGGTGCAGCGGCGCAACGCCGAGGCCCCCGAGCTGCTGCTGGGCCGCAACCCGGTGCTGGAGGCGCTGCGGGCGAGCATCCCGGCGACGGCGCTCTACGTCGTCACCGGTGACACGAGCCGCGGCGGGACCGACGAGCGGATCGCCGAGTCGGTGCAGCTGGCCGCCGACCGCGGGCTGCCGCTGCTCGAGGTGGGCAAGGCCGAGTTCGACCGGATGAGCGACCACGCACTGCACCAGGGCATCGGCCTGATGGTGCCGCCGTACGACTACGCGCACCCGGACGACCTGCTCGACATCGCCCGCGACTCCGGCCGCCCGCCGCTGGTCGTGGCGCTGGACGGCGTCACCGACCCGCGCAACCTGGGCGCGGTCATCCGCTCGGCCGCGGCCTTCGACGCCCACGGTCTCGTCGTGCCCGAGCGCCGTGCGGTGGGCATGACCGGCTCGGCCTGGCGCACCAGCGCCGGCGCGGCAGCCCGGCTGCGGGTGGCCCGAGCCGTCAACCTGGGCCGCAGCCTGGCCTCGTACCAGGAGGCTGGCCTGCAGACCGTCGGCCTGGCTGCCGACGGCGACATGGGCATCCACGAGTACGACGGCTTCGCCGACCCGATCGCTCTGGTCGTCGGGGCCGAGGGCACCGGGCTGTCCCGGCTGGTCCGGGAGCGCTGCGACGTCGTCCTGTCCATCCCGATCACCAAGGACACCGAGTCGCTGAACGTCAGCGTCGCGGCCGGGATCGCGCTGTACGCCGCGGCCTCCGCCCGCCGGTGACCGGACCGGCCGGACCTGCTGCGCAGGGCCGGCCGGGGACGGCGGTGCGGCTCGGGCTCGAGCCGCACCCGGAGGGCGGCTGGTACCGGCGCACCTGGACGTCCCCTGCCGTCGCCGGCGAGCGGCCGGCGGCGACGGCGATCGTCTTCCTGCTGACCGAGGGGGAGCACTCCGCCTGGCACCGGGTCGACGCCGACGAGCTCTGGCTGTGGCACGGGCCGGGCGAGCTCACGCTGCAGCTCGCCGACACCCCGGACGTCGACGTCGCGGCGGCGGTGACCCTGGGGCCGGAGCTGGTCCAGGTGCTGGTGCCTGCCGGGCGGTGGCAGCGCACCCTGCCGGCGAGCACCGAGGTGCTGGTCAGCTGCGTGGTCTCCCCGGGCTTCCGGTGGAGTGGCTTCCAGCTGGGCTGAGCGGCCGGCTCAGCCCAGCAGCTGGGCGACGGTGTAGATCACCAGGCCGGCCAGGCCGCCCACGACGGTGCCGTTCACCCGGATCCACTGCAGGTCACGGCCGACCTGGAGCTCGATCCGCCGGCTGGTCTCCTCGGTGTCCCAGCGGGCCACGGTGGTGCCCACCAGGTCGGCGACGTCGCCGGAGAACCGCTCGACGGCGTACCCGGCGGCCCGCTGGGACTGCCGCTGCACCAGTTCGCGCACCGTCGGGTCGGTCTGCAGCAGCTGCGCGCCGGAGCGGATCAGCCCGACCACCCGCGCCCGCAGCTCGGAGTCCGGGTCGGCGGCGGCGGTGACGACGGCGTTCTTCGCCGTGCTCCACAGCGAGCCCGACCAGGTGCGCACCGCCGGGTGGTCCAGCAGCTCCTCCTTGAACCGCTCGACCCGGGCCGCGGCCTCCGGATCGGTGCGCAGCGTGTGCACGTAGGCCCGCAGCCGCTTGTCGTAGCTGCGGCGCAGCTCGTGCCGGGAGTCCGCGCCCACCTCGGCGAGGAAGCCCTGGAGCAGGTCGAACACCCGGTCGAACACCCGGTCGTCGACCCAGTCGGGCACCCAGGCGGGGGAGGCGTCGCCGAGCCGGGTGCGGAAGACCAGCCGGTTGTCGGCCAGGAAGTTCGCCAGTCCGGTGAGCCCCGCGGAGAGCACCTCCTGATGCCGGTCGCCGTCGACGACGAGCTCGATGCCGCGGGCCACGGCCGGTGCGGCGGGGGTCTCCCGGAGCTTGCGGTCGACGAAGGCGGCCACGGCGGGCTGCAGCTCGTCGTCCTTCAGCAGGTCGGTCAGCCCGCCGAGGGCGGCGCCGGCGTCGCCGGCCAGCCGCTCGGCCCGACCGGGGGCGGCCAGGAACTCGCCCAGCCGGCCGGGGACGTCGACGGTGGCCAGCCGCTCGTCGACGACCGCCCGGGTCAGGAAGTTCTCCCGGACGAAGGTGCCCAGGCTGGTGCCGATCTGGTCCTTCTTGCGCGGGATGATCGCGGTGTGCGGGATCGGCAGCCGCAGCGGGTGCCGGAACAGTGCGGTGACGGCGAACCAGTCGGCCAGGGCGCCGACCATGGACGCCTCCGCGGTGGCCCGGACGTACCCGACCCAGCTGCCCGCCTCCTCGCCCAGCAGCACGCAGCCGAGGAAGACCAGGGCGGCGAGCCCGAACAGCCCGGTGGCCAGCCGTTTCATCTTGGCCAGGTCGCGGGCGCGCTGGGGGTCGTCGAGCGACTCGGCCAGCGGGGTGGTCAGCTGGGGTCCGGGCACCCGGCCGAGCCTAGGCGTCGGCACACGGCACCCCACGCCGGACGTGCGACGACCCCGGGGCCGCGGGGGCGGCACCGGGGTCGTCGGTCACGGGAGGTGGCTCCTCTGCGTGGGGGCAGAGGGACCCTTCCTCAGTCCGAGGTCTCGTCGAGGGTGACCTCTACCTCGCTGCTGTCCCCGCCGCGGCGGACGGTCAGCGTGACGTCGTCGCCGGGCTGGGCACTGCGGATCGCGGCGGTCAGCTCGGTGGAGGTCGTGATCGGCCGGTCGCCGACCGCGGTGATCACGTCACCGGCCTGCAGGCCGGCGTCGGCGGCGGCGGAGCCGTCGGAGACCGTGGCCACCTGGGCGCCCTGCCCCACGGCGGAGCCGGCGTCGGCCGCGGTGCGGGCGCTGACCCCGAGCAGGGCGTGCGTCGCCGAGCCGGTGTCGATGATCTGCTCGGCGATCCGCTGCGCGGTGTTCGACGGGATGGCGAACCCGACGCCGATGTTCCCGCTGGTCGCCTCCTGGCCCGGCAGGCCGGTGCTGGCGACCGACGCGATCGCGGTGTTGATGCCGATGACCTCGCCGTCGGCGTTCACCAGCGCACCGCCGGAGTTGCCCGGGTTGATGGCCGCGTCGGTCTGCAGGGCGTCGATCACCGTGTTCTCGTCCTGGGTCGACCCGGCCTGCACGGCCCGGTTGGTGGCGCTGATGATCCCGTCGGTGACCGTGTTGGTCAGGCCCAGGGGCGCACCGATGGCGACCGCGAGGTCGCCGACCTGGACGGCCTCGGAGTCGGCGAAGACCGCCGCGGTGAGCCCGGCGGCGTCGGAGAGCTTGACCACGGCGAGGTCGTTGCTCGGGTCCGTGCCGACGACGGTGGCGTCGTAGACCGTCCCGTCGGAGGTGCGCACCTGCACGGTCACGTCGTCGGTGCTGCTGTCCAGGCTCACCACGTGGTTGTTGGTGAGCACGTAGCCGTCCTCGGACAGGACGACGCCGGAGCCCGATCCCGCGCCCGCGGCGGCGCTCACGTACAGGGTGACCACGCTGGGGGCCGCCGCGGCCGCAGCGGCCGTCGTGCTCGTGGCCTTCTCGGCGTCCTTGATGACGACGGGCTGCGCGCTCGTCCCGCTGGCGCTGACCACGGCGTCCACGTCGCTCAGCGCGACCACGCCGGCGCCGGCGCCACCGCCGATCAGCGCACCGGCGACCAGACCGGCGACGCCCAGCCGCCAGCGTCCGGTCCGCCGCGCCGGCTCGTACGACGCAGCCGGGAACGGCTGCGGGCCGTAGACCGGCTGCGGGAGAGCCTGGGTCGGGAAGGTCTGGGTCTGGAAGGCGGGGGGTGCGGCACCGGCCGGTGCGCTCGCCCCCAGGGTGCGCTGGTACCCGGCGGTGCCGTAGCCGGCCGGCGGCCACGGCTGGTGCGCCGTGGCGGGGCCGGCCGCGAACGGTGCGGTGGCCGACGGCTGCTCGGTGGCACCGGCGGTCGGGAACTGCTCGGTCGGTGCGCTCACGGGCTGCCCGGAGCCGGGGGTCTGGTGGGCGGACGCCGGGCGGCTCTGCTGTGGCGCCCAGCCGGAACCGGCACTGCGGTCGGTGCCGATGCCCGTCTCGTCGGCCGGACGGTTCTGCTCACTCACGGAAGTCCCTCCTCACGGCAGGACCTCCCCGCCGCGAAGACACCACTGTGCTCCCTCGGACTGGCCCGAGGCTGGTGGTGAGCTGTGAATCAGCTGGACGTCGCTCGCCAGGGGGACGGCGGCCGGGGCTGCGCCGCACCGTCGGCAGGGGTGATCAAGCACGGTGCGGGGAACGGGACCGCCGACACCCCTCACCTGCTCGCTGCCTGGAGGTCACCCGTGCCCCTCCCCGTCCTGCTCACCCGCGCCGCCGTGGGCCTGTTCGTGCTGGTCGGCGGTGCGCTGGCGGCGGTCGGCGGTGTGTCGCTCGGGCTGCCCGGTCTGGTCGCCGTGGCGCTGGCCGCGGGCGTCGCCGCCTGCCTCGGTGCGGGCATCGCCCGGGACGCGGCGGTCCGGGACCCGCGGCAGGCGGCCGTCGACGCCGCCTGGCGCAGTGCCGTCGTCACCGTCGCCGTGCTGCTCGTGCTCAGCGGCTGCGCCGTGCTGGCCGGCGGAGCGATGACGGTGTTGCTGGCGGCCACCGGGGTGCTGGTGCTGCTCGTCCGGTGGGCGGTGCGGCGGGTGCGGGCCGACCGGCGGGCCGCTCCGGCCGTCGTGCTGCCGCTGGCCGCCGACGACGGGTGGGTGCGGGCGCTGTCGGTGCCGGCGCTGGGCCGGGAGTGGGTGCGCACCTCGGCGGCGCTGGCCGAGACCCGCGAGCCGGTGGCCCGGCAGGAGCTGGTGCGCCGCCGTCAGGAGGCGCTGGACGAGCTGGAGCGCCGCGACCCCGAGGGGTTCGCCCGGTGGCTCAGCACCGGGGCGACCGTCGACAGCGACCCGGCGGAGTACGTCTCCGGGGACCCCACGGCAGGCTACGACGCCGCCTGAACGACCGACCGGGTGGAACGGTCACCGCTGGCCCCGACCCGCCCCCGGTAGCCTGCTCTGCGGCGCCCGTCAGCGCGTCGCCCCATTAGCTCAGTGGTAGAGCACCCGCCTTGTAAGCGGAAGGTCGTCCGTTCAATCCGGACATGGGGCTCCACCCGCTCGCGGGCCGCGCCGGGGCGTGCCAGGGTCGGGGCCGAGCGCTGCCGTCCGGGCAGTCGGCGTCGAGGAGTCCCGTCGTGAGCGACCACGTGTACCGGCTGAGCGAGATCGTCGGCAGCTCTACCACCAGCGTCGACGACGCCATCCGCACGGCGGTGCGCAAGGCCTCGGAGACGGTCCGCCACATCGAGTGGTTCCAGACCCAGGAGATCCGCGGCCAGGTCGTCGACGGCGACGTCGCCTACTTCCAGGTGACGATGAAGATCGGGTTCCGCGTCGAGGACTAGCGGCTCAGGTCAGGGCGACGTCCTCGCCCTGCACCGCGCGCCCCCGGACGGGGTCTCTCATTAGTCGTAGCTGCCCGCGCCGCCGGAGCGGTACCGGGCCTGGCGCTCGATCCGCTCCCGCTCGGCCCGTTCGGCGCGGCGCGCGGCCGTCGTCCCCGGCGGCCAGCCGGCCTTGACCGCGCGGTGCTCGGTCGTCTCGGTCATGTAGGCCACCGAGAACAGCAGCCCGATGACCACCCCGCCCAGGGTCGCGGTGAGCCGGATGTCGAAGGGCACGGGCGGGACCAGCAGGCACAGCAGGAGGACCGGGGCGAGCTGCACCAGGGCGCGGGCCAGGTGCCGCCACACCCAGCTGCGCCGGGTGGTGTCGTCGAGGACCCAGTCCGACAGCGAGGGTGGCAGCCCGCCGCCGTAGGCGTACCAGAGCCACTGGGCCGGGTTGGGGCGTCCCGCGTGCACGTCGCCCACGGTAGGCCTGCGGCGGACGGAGGAGGGCGGTGGTCCGGGTGGGTCCCACCGCTGCGGACCCGGTGGTGGGCGGGCGTACGGTGCGCCGGTGGACGAACGGCGTGTGGGGGTGGGGGCCGGCCTCGGCGCCTACGCCCTGTGGGGGGTCTTCCCGCTCTACTTCCCCCTGCTCGAGCCGGCCGGCGGGCTGGAGATCGTCGCGCACCGGGTGGTCTGGTCGCTGCTGTTCGTGGGGCTCCTGCTCACCGTCCGGCGGGGCTGGAGCCAGGTGCGCTCCGTCGTCACCGACCGGCGGGCGCTGCTGGTGCTGGCGGTCGCCGCCGTGCTGATCGCGGTGAACTGGCTGGTCTACGTCTACGCGGTCAACTCCGGGCACGTGGTCGAGGCGTCGCTGGGGTACTTCATCAACCCACTGGTCAGCGTCCTGTTCGGGGTGGTGTTCTTCCGGGAGCGGCTGCGCCGGCTGCAGTGGCTCGCCGTCGCCATCGCCGTGGTGGCGGTCCTCGTGCTGACCGTCGACTACGGCCACCCGCCGTGGATCTCCCTCGCCCTGGCCGTGAGCTTCGGCCTCTACGGCCTGATGAAGAAGCTGGTCCGGGTCGATGCCGCGCCTGGCCTGTTCGTGGAGACGGCGGTCGTGTTCCTCCCCGCGCTGGCCGTCATCGGCGTGCTGGGCGCCCAGGGCGAGGCCGCCTTCGGGACGGCGGGCGTGGGGAACGGGCTGCTGCTGGCCAGCTCGGGCCTGGCCACCGCCGTCCCGCTGCTGCTGTTCGCCGCCGCCACCCGCCGGGTGCCGCTGTCGACGGTCGGCCTGCTGCAGTACGTCACGCCGCTGATCCAGCTGGCCATCGGCGTCTTCGTCTACCACGAGCCGATGCCGCCGGCCCGGCTCGTGGGCTTCGCCGTCGTCTGGCTCGCGCTGGCCGTCTTCACCGCCGACATGCTGCGCAACGCGCACAGCAACCGGCGGGCCGCCCCGCCCCTGCCGGCCGGCGTCTGACCGCTCTCCACGGGATGCCGACGCGCCCGGGTCGCAGCCGCTCCGGAGCGGCTGCCACGCGGCTACCGTCGACGGGGTCCGGAACCCGGGGCCAGGTGCGCCTGGCCGACGCCCTTCCCTCGGAGGCACGACCATGAGCGACGACCCCGTGCAGCCCGTCGGGCCGACGGCGGACGAGCGCACGGCGGTGGTCGGGACCGAGCCCGGGACGGCGCAGGCGACCGCAGCGGACGGGGCTGCTGTGACGGACGGGACGCCTGGGGACGACACGGTTGCGGGTCTGCCCGCTCGGGAACGGGAGATCCTGGCCTTCGAACGTCAGTGGTGGCGCTTCCCGGGCGCCAAGGAAGCCGCCATCCGGGAGCGCTTCGGAATGACGTCCACCCGCTACTACCAGGTGCTCAACGCCCTGATCGACCGTCCGGAGGCCCTCGTCGTCGACCCGCTGCTGGTGCGTCGGCTGCGCCGGATGCGCGCCGGGCGGCAGCGTCAGCGCTCCGGCAGGGTCCTGGGCACGGACCTCCGTCGCGACTAGCCTGTCTCACTGTGGGGAGGCATGTGGCGCCGTTCGGTGAGGGAAGTCCGTCCGAGGCGACCCCGAGCCCGGGGCGTCGACGCACCGACCCGCCCGTCGAGTCCGCGCGTCCGTCCGAGGCGGCTCCCCGCTCGGTGACCCCACGCGCGCCCCAGCGGCCCGCGCCCGACAGCGACGCGGCGATGACGCTGCCCCGGCAGAGCCGGGCCGAGCGCCGGCGCGAGGGCCTGCTGCCGGCGGGCGAGGACCCGTTGCTCCGCCGGCCGGCCGGCCGGCCCAGCGCGCCGCCCCCCGTCGGTGGCCGGCGACGCACGGACCAGGCCCCTCCGGCCACCGCCGGGGAGCGCCCTGCGGTCGCCGGCCCCCGGACCCCCGCACCGCGGCCGATGCCGCCGGTCTCCGGCCCGTTGACCGCCGCCACGCCGGCCGCGCCCGTCCCGCTCAGCTCCTCGCCGGGCGCGCCCGCCTTGGAGCCCCGCACCGCGCCGCCGGCCGCCCGCCCCGCGCCTCCGCCGTCGGGTGGCCGGCGTGCGGAGTCCACCGGCTCGACCGTGGCCCCGATGACGACGGGCATGCCGAGCTGGGCGGCCGAGCCCAGCGCACCACTGCCGGACCTCACCCAGCGCGTCTCCGGCTCGGTGCCGGCCGAGTCGGCCTGGGGCGCCTCCGTGGCCACCCCGGCAGCGCCCGTGGCTCCGCTGCGTGAGCCGCTGCTGCCCGCGCGGGGGAGCAGCGCCGCCGGGCGGACACCCACGCCCACCCCGGCCGTGCCCCGGCGCGCCGACGTCCGCACCCCCCGAGCCGAGCCCGAGACGGGCCCGGGGCCGGCGTCCACTCCTTCGCGGCGGGCCGTCGACGTCCCGGTGGGTGGTCGGGCCGCGGCCCGGCTGGAGCGGCAGGCGGCCGAGGCGGCGCGGAAGAAGGACGGCCGGCGCAGTGCTCCGCCGGCCGGTCCGGAGGCCGCGCCGGCCCGGTCCGGTCCCGGCCGTGTGGAGGTGCACCCCGACGAGGTCCCGCGGGGACCGCGCCGGGGCGTGCAGGGCCTGCTCGCCGTCGTCGTCCTCGCGCTCGTCGTGCTGGGCGTCTGGTCGTTCACCGGACCCGGTACCGCGGAGACCTCCGCACAGACCCCGCTGCCCACCGCCAGCGAGCCGGCGCCCGCCGTCGCCCCGGTACAGGAGAGCGCGCCGCCGGCGGAGGTGGCGGCCGAGACGCCGGTGGGGCCGGTGTTCGCACCGGTCACGGTGCTGAACAGCACCACCATCACCGGGCTGGCGGCCGACGTGGGCGAGCAGTTCAGCGCGAACGGCTGGGAGGTGATCGGCACCGCGGGCTCACCGGTCAGCGACGTGGCGACCACCACTGTGTACTACAGCGAGGGCGACACGGTGCAGCAGCAGGCCGCGGCCCAGCTGGTCGAGCAGTTCCCCGACGTCAGCGGCCCCGTCGCGCGCTACTTCGAGGTGCCCGGCGTGGCCGAGCCCGGCCTCGTCGTGGTCGCCACCGGCAACTGGCGGCCCTGACCCGCCGGTCCCTGGCCGGCTCGCGGAACCAGGAGACGGCGCCGTCCGTTGCCGCCCACGTGCGCACCGCTCCCGGGCCGGCGCGGATCGGCTCGCGCCTCGGCGCCCAGCCGGTGCTCGCCGCCCTGATCGTCCTCCTGCTCGCCCTGCCCGTTCTCACCGTCGTCCTCGCCGGCACCGACCAGCCTGCCCGGGCCGCCGAGGCCGTGACCACCGAGGAGGCGCGCGTCCCCTCCGGTGCGGGCGCCGACGCCGTGGAGCTGGACACCACGCTGTACCTGCCCGACACCGCCGGCCCCGCGCCGGCCGTCCTCCTGGCCCACGGCTTCGGCGGCAGCAAGCAGTCGGTCGCGGCCGACGCGCGCGTGCTGGCCCGCCGCGGGTTCGTGGTGCTCACCTGGTCCGCGCGGGGCTTCGGCACCAGCAGCGGGCAGATCGGCCTCAACGACCCGCGCTACGAGGTGGCCGACGTCAGCACCCTGATCGACCTGCTCGCGACGCGGGACGACGTCGTCCTCGACGCCGCCGGTGACCCGCGGGTGGGCGTCGCCGGCGCCTCCTACGGTGGCGCGGTCTCCCTGCTGGCGGCCGCCTACGACGAGCGGATCGACGCGATCGCGCCGCAGATCACCTGGAACTCGCTGACCACGGCGTTCTTCCCCGACCAGGCCGCCGTCGTCGCCGACGCCGGGACCCCCGCCGCCGTGCCGCGCACCGACGACGCCGGGGTGTTCAAGCGGACCTGGGCCGGGTTGTTCTTCGGCAGCGGATCGCTGCCCACCGGTGACGGGCGCCCCGGGGCCGGCGGCGACGGTGCCGCGTCCCTGGCCGACGACCTCGACCCGGCCGCCGTGCAGGCGCTGACCTGCGGGCGCTTCCGGGCCGACATCTGCGCGGCCTACGAGACCGCGGCCTCGACCGGCGAGCTCACCCCCGAGGTCGCCGCTGTCCTGGAGCGGAGCAGCCCGGCGGGCGTGCTCGACCGGATCACCGCCCCCACGCTGCTCCTGCAGGGCACCCAGGACTCGCTGTTCGGGCTGGGCGAGGCCGACGCCAACGCCCGGGGGATCGCCGCCACCGGCACCGACGTGCGGATGGTCTGGTTCGCCGGCGGCCACGACGCCTCGCCCTCCAGCCGGGTCACCGCGGAGCTGCGGGACGAGGTCGCCGACTGGTTCGAGGTCCACCTCGCCGGCGCCGACGGCGACACCGGCGGTTTCCGCTACCCGGCCCCCACCGGCCTGGGCAGCGGGGTCGGGCGGGTCCAGGGCGGCTCGCAGACGGTCTCCGTCGACGAGTACCCCGGCCTGGCCGACGGCGAGCCCGTCGAGAGCCGGGCGGTCGAGCTGGCCGGCCCCACCCAGCCGGTGGTCACGCCGGCCGGCGGCAGCCCGGCCGCGCTCACCACCATCCCCGGCCTCGGCTCTGTCGGCGCCGCGCTCGCCGGGACCACGCTGGAGATCCCGGGGCAGTTCGCCGCCTTCGCGAGCCTGGAGCTCACCGAGGCTCTCGAGGTGGTCGGGGCGCCGACCACCACCCTCGCCGTGTCGGCGCCGGACGGGACGGCGACGATGTTCGCCAAGCTCTACGACGTCGCCCCCGACGGCACGACGACCCTGCCCAGCGGACTGGTCGCGCCGCTGGAGCTGACCGGGATCTCCACGGACCCGGCCGCCCCGACCGAGGTGCCGGTGACGCTGCCGGCGATCGTCCACCGGTTCGAGGCCGGCCACACCATGCGCGTGGTCGTCTCCTCCACCGACCAGGCGTACGCGCTGCCCGCGTCGTCGGAGGTGTCGACGGTCGGGCTGGCCGAGGGGGCGGCCCTGGCCGCGCCGGTGGTGCCCGGCGAGGTGCAGGCCACCGCCGGCTCGGCCCGCTGGTGGGTGCTCCTCGCCGTCCTCGCCGTCCTCGGGCTGCTGGGCTGGCTGGCCGCCGTCCTGCTCGGCCGCCGCCGGCGCCGGCGCGTGTCGGTCTCCGCGCCCGACGGGGAGGACGTGCCGCTGCGCTTCGAAGGGGTGACCAAGGCCTACGGGGACGGGTTCGTCGCCGTCCGCGACCTCTCCTTCGAGGTGCGCCGCGGCCAGGTGCTCGGCCTGCTCGGCCCCAACGGGGCGGGGAAGACGACGTCGCTGCGGATGCTCATGGGCCTGATCCGCCCGACCGAGGGGCGGATCGAGGTGTTCGGCCACGCCGCCGGTCCGGGCGCCCCCGTGCTCTCCCGGCTGGGGTCGTTCGTGGAGGGCACCGGCCTGCAACCGCACCTGAGCGGGCGGGACAACCTCACCCTCTACTGGGCCGCCACCGGCCGTCCGCCGGCCGACGCGCACATGGAGGAGGCGATCGAGATCGCCGGGCTGGGCGCGGCCCTGGACAAGCGGGTGCGCAGCTACAGCCAGGGCATGCGGCAGCGGGTGGCGATCGCCCAGGCGATGCTCGGCCTCCCCGACCTGCTGGTGCTCGACGAGCCCACCAACGGGCTGGACCCGCCGCAGATCCACGCGATGCGCGACGTGCTCCGGTCCTACGCGGAGACCGGTCGCACGGTGATCATCTCCAGCCACCTGCTGTCGGAGATCGAGCAGACCTGCAGCCACGTCGTGGTCATGGCCAAGGGACAGAAGATCGTCCAGGGCACGGTCGAGGAGATCGTCGGAACCGGGGGAGCGGTGCTGGTCGGGCTCGCCGACCCGGCCGACACCGACCGGGCGGTCGCCGTCCTGGCCGGGCTGCCCGGGGTCGGCGAGGTGGAGCGGAGCTCGGAGGGCCTGGTCGTCGACCTCGGCCCGACGACCCGCGCGACCGCGCTGACCGCGCTGGTCGAGGCCGGCATCGGGGTCGACCAGCTCACCCCGCGCCGCCGGCTGGAGGACGCGTTCCTGTCACTGGTGGGGGAGTCATGAGCACGGACACGACCAGGGTCGGGGCCACCGCGCCCGCCCCGCAGGCCACGGGGGCGGCGGCCGGGTACCGGCCGGAGCGGACGCTGCGGCTGGGCGTCGAGCTGCGCCGTCAGTTCAAGCGCCGCCGCACCCTCGGCGTCTTCGCGCTGATGGCCGCGCTGCCGCTGATCCTCATCGGGGCCCTGCAGCTGGGCGGCACCGAGGAGGCGGAGGAGAACAGCCGGATCAACCTGGTGGACGTCGCCTCGGCGAGCGGGCTGAACCTCACCCTGTTCACCCTCTTCGCCACCACCGGCTTCTTCCTGGTCGTCGTCTTCGCGCTGTTCTTCGGCGACACCGTGGCCAGCGAGGCCTCCTGGGGATCGCTCCGCTACGCCCTCGCCACACCCGTGCCGCGGGCCCGGCTGCTGCGGCAGAAGTGGCTGGCCGCCCTCGTCCTGTCGGTCGGCGCGATGGTGCTGCTCGTGGTGGTCGCGGTGGTCGCCGGCGGGATCGCCTTCGGCTTCGGCGACGTGCAGACCCCGATCGGGGTCGCGCTGGACCAGGGGACGGCGCTGCTCCGGCTGGCCGGGATGGTCGGGTACCTCGCCGTGCACCTGCTCGTGGTGGGCACGCTGGCGTTCTGGCTCTCCACGGTCACCGACGCGCCGCTGGCCGCGGTCGGCGGGGCGGTGTTCAGCACGGTCGTGTTCGCCGTGCTGGAGCAGGTCGAGCAGCTGGGCGGGATCCGCGACTGGTTCCCGACCGCGTTCAACTACGCCTGGACCGACCTGCTGCAGACCCCGGTCGACTCCGGCGACCTGTTCCGCGGCGTGGTCCAGGGGCTGGTCTACTCGGCCGTCTTCACCGCGCTGGCCTTCCGGCACTTCGCCCGCAAGGACGTCACCTCCTGAGCGACGCGGCGCGCTAGCCGAGAGAGGCCAGCACCGCCTGGGCCCAGCCCTCGCCCATCGGGGCGTCGGTGACGACGGCGTTGGGGACGGCGTCGAGCCGGGCCGCCATGCCGTCCACGGCCGCCCCGTTCGCGGTCACCCACAGTCGGCCGACGGCCGGGGCCATCTCCAGGTCGCTCACGCTGTCGCCGACGGCCACGGCATCGGAGGCGTTCAGGCCGCGGCGCGCGAGGTCCCAGGTGATCGCGGCGCCCTTGGAGATCCCGCGCGGCATCAGGTGGTAGACGTGCGGCGGCAGGGCCTCGGCGTCCAGCGTCATCCGGGCGGTGGCCGGGACCGCACCGTTGTCGTTCAGCGTCAGCCAGCCCCACCCGCGCTCGGCCAGCCAGACGTCGACCGCCGCAGCGTCCACCCGGCCGCGCAGCAGGGCGTCGGCGGAGTGGGTCGCGTGCCAGGGCTCGTGCCACTCCAGCCGGCCGCGGTGCGCGGCGACCAGCGCGTCGACGATGCCGAGCTCGGCGAGCACGTCCATCGGCGTCCGGCCGGCGAACTGCTCGGGCAGGTCGCCGGTGAGCAGGTGGGTCTCCCGGCCGCCGTGCCAGCTGACCAGCGAGCCCAGCTCGGCGATCGCGCCGTCGACGGCGAAGATCCGCCCGGCCTCCAGCAGCTGGGCGTGGGTGCGGCCGCTGACCAGCACCAACGCGACACCGGCCCGGTGCAGTTCGAGCAGCGCAGCGGCGGGGGAGGCGGTCAGCTCGCGGTCGGCGGTGTGCCAGAAGGAGCCGCGCGGCCCCACCATGGTGCCGTCCAGGTCGGTGTAGACGATGCGGGTGGCCACCGGCCCATCCTGGCGGTGCGTCGCGGGCGGGCGGCCCCCGGGTAGAGTGATGTGCGTTCCACTCATCCAGAGGGGCAGAGGGACACGGCCCGTTGAAGCCCCGGCAACCGCGGTCTGCGCGTATGCGCAGCGTGAGGTGCCAATTCCGTCCCGCGCGGCTCGACGGCCCGGCGCGGGGAAGATGAGGAGGTAGTCGTCGAATGACCCTGACCGCTCCCGGTTCCGCCCAGGCAGACTCCACCGCCGGTGGACAGATCACCCCCAACCCGGCCCGTGGCCTGGTCTGTCGCAACTGCGGCGCCACCTTCGGGCTCATCGCCGAGCACGCCTGCGCGGAGTGCTTCGGCCCGCTCGAGGTCGACTACGACCCCGAGCTCATGCGCGCGGTGACCCGCGAGGAGATCGAGGCCGGGCCGCAGAACATCTGGCGGTACGTCGCCCTGCTCCCGGTGGGGCACGACCCGGCCTCCCGGGTCAGCCTCGACCCGGGCATGACCCCGCTGGTGCGCGCCGACCGACTGGCCGCCGAGCTCGGTCTCACCGGTGGGCTCTGGGTGAAGGACGACTCGGCCAACCCGACCCACTCCTTCAAGGACCGGGTGGTGAGCCTGGCCGCCACCGCGGCCAAGAGCTTCGGCTACACGAAGATCGCCTGCGCCTCCACCGGCAACCTGGCCAACTCCGTCGCCGCGCACGCCGCGCGGATGGGGCTGCCCTCCTTCGTGTTCGTCCCCAGCGACCTCGAGCCCGGCAAGATCACCCAGTCGGCGGTGTACGGCCAGGCCCTGGTGGCCGTCGAGGGGTCCTACGACGACGTCAACCGGCTGACCAGCGAGCTCGCCGAGACCGACGAGTTCGAGGACACCGCCTTCGTCAACCAGAACGTCCGGCCGTACTACGCCGAGGGTTCCAAGACGATGGGCTACGAGATCGCCGAGCAGCTGGGCTGGCGGATCCCGGCCCAGGTGGTCATCCCGATGGCGTCCGGCTCGCTGCTCACCAAGGTCGACAAGGCCTGGCGGGAGCTGGTCGCGGCCGGCATCGTCGCCGACACCGAGTGGAAGGTCTTCGGCGCCCAGTCCGCCGGCTGCGACCCGATCGCCACCGCGTTCGACAACGGCTGGGACGTCGTCAAGCCGGTCAAGCCCACCGGCATCGCCAAGTCGCTGAACATCGGCAACCCGGCGGACGGCCCGTACGCGCTGGACGCCATCCGGCGCACCGGCGGCTCGGTCGGCCGGGTCGGGGACGACGAGATCGTGCAGGGCATCCGGGACCTGGCCCGCACGACCGGTGTGTTCGCCGAGACCGCCGGCGGGGTGACCACCGCGGTGCTGCGGCAGCTGGTGGAGAAGGGGCTGATCGACCCCACGCAGGAGGTCGTCGTCCTCAACACCGGCGAGGGGCTGAAGACCCTCGACCCCCTGCTGCCGGTGGTCGGCCCCTCGCACCACGTGCAGCCGTCGCTGAAGTCGCTGCGCGAGGCCGGCCTCATCGCCTGAGGGAGGGCCCCTGCCGGGGCACGGGACGCCGCCGCGGCAGCACCCGGACGGGTGTATGGCGTGGTCAGGACCGTGACCTGGGACACCCCCTGCTGTACCGTTCCGCGCGGTTCGAGTTCCACGTTCGTGTTCGGCGGGCGGAAGAGCGAGACCCGGCCCCTCGAGTCTCAAGGGGCCGTCCGCCGCATGAAACGTGGGAGCACACGTGGCACAGGGCACCGTGAAGTGGTTCAACGCCGAGAAGGGCTTCGGCTTCATCGCCGTCGACGGCGGCCAGGACGTCTTCGTCCACTACTCGGCCATCCAGATGGACGGGTACAAGAGCCTCGAAGAGGGCCAGCGGGTCAGCTTCGAGGTCGTCCAGGGCGACAAGGGCCCGCAGGCGGACGCCGTCCAGAGCGCCTGAACCGGTCAGCACCACGAGGCCCGGTCCCCGGTCGGGGGCCGGGCCTCGCTGCGTCCTGGGCCCGGGGCCGCCGACCCCCCTTCTTGCACTCGCCTGGGTCGAGTGCCAGACTTTGGGCTGGCACTCGGGCTACCCGAGTGCCAGCCAGGTCGGAACGGTGAGGCACCGGGACGCGGACCGCAGGAGCGTTCGCAGAACCGGTGTCGTCCGTCGCGGGCGCCGGACCTGACCAGCCAGCGATCCACGCATGGAGGACATCACCACATGGCCAAGATGATCGCGTTCGACGAAGAGGCGCGCCGCGGACTCGAGCGGGGCATGAACACCCTCGCCGACGCCGTCAAGGTGACGCTTGGCCCCAAGGGCCGCAACGTCGTCCTGGAGAAGAAGTGGGGCGCCCCCACCATCACCAACGATGGTGTGAGCATCGCCAAGGAGATCGAGCTCGAGGACCCGTACGAGAAGATCGGGGCCGAGCTGGTCAAGGAGGTCGCCAAGAAGACCGACGACGTCGCGGGTGACGGCACCACCACCGCCACCGTGCTCGCCCAGGCCCTCGTCCGCGAGGGGCTGCGCAACGTCGCCGCCGGCGCCAACCCGATGGCCCTGAAGAAGGGCATCGAGAAGGCCGTCGCCTCGGTCTCGGAGTACCTCCTCTCGACCGCCAAGGACGTCGAGACCAAGGAGCAGATCGCGGCCACCGCCTCGATCTCCGCCGCTGACCCCGCCATCGGCGAGCTCATCGCCGAGGCGATGGACAAGGTCGGCAAGGAAGGTGTCATCACCGTCGAGGAGAGCAACACCTTCGGCCTCGAGCTCGAGCTCACCGAGGGCATGCGCTTCGACAAGGGTCACCTGTCGGCCTACTTCGTGACCGACACCGACCGCATGGAGACCGTGCTCGACGACCCGTACATCCTGGTCGTCAACAGCAAGATCTCGACGGTCAAGGACCTGCTCCCGCTGCTGGAGAAGGTCATGCAGTCCGGCAAGCCGCTGGCGATCATCGCCGAGGACGTCGAGGGCGAGGCCCTCGCGACCCTGGTGGTCAACAAGATCCGCGGCACCTTCAAGTCGGTCGCCGTCAAGGCCCCCGGCTTCGGCGACCGTCGCAAGGCCATGCTGGGCGACATCGCGATCCTCACCGGTGGTCAGGTCATCAGCGAGGAGGTCGGCCTCAAGCTGGACACCGCCGACCTGTCGCTGCTGGGCCGGGCGCGCAAGTTCGTCACCACCAAGGACGAGACGACCATCATCGAGGGCTCGGGTGACGCCGACCAGATCCAGGGTCGCGTCAACCAGATCCGCGCCGAGATCGAGAAGTCGGACTCCGACTACGACCGCGAGAAGCTGCAGGAGCGCCTGGCCAAGCTGGCCGGTGGCGTCGCCGTCATCAAGGCCGGCGCCGCGACCGAGGTCGAGCTCAAGGAGCGCAAGCACCGCATCGAGGACGCGGTGCGCAACGCCAAGGCCGCCGTCGAGGAGGGCATCGTCGCCGGTGGTGGCGTCGCTCTCGCGCAGGCCACGGCCGTCGCGTTCGACAAGCTCGAGCTCGAGGGTGACGAGGCGACCGGTGCCAACATCGTGCGCGTCGCGCTCGAGGCCCCGCTGAAGCAGATCGCCATCAACGCCGGCCTCGAGGGCGGCGTCGTGGCGGAGAAGGTCCGCAACTCCGAGACCGGCTGGGGCCTCAACGCCGCCACCGGCGAGTACGTGGACCTGATCGCGGCCGGCATCATCGACCCGGCCAAGGTCACCCGCTCGGCGCTGCAGAACGCCGCCTCCATCGCGGCGCTCTTCCTCACCACCGAGGCCGTCATCGCCGACAAGCCGGAGAAGAACGCCCCGGCCATGGCCGGTGGCGGCGACGGCGGCATGGGCGGCATGGACTTCTGAGTCCACACCGCTCGGCGTCCCGCTGAGCACTGCACCACCAGCACTGCCCGGCAGGGGCGGTCCGCTTCGGCGGGCCGCCCCTGTCGGCGTTCCCCGGCCCGGCGACGGCTGCCGGCCGGTGATCACCACGGGCTGAGGGCTGCCTCCCGCCAGCGGAGGCAGCCCTCAGCCCGTGGTCGTCGTGGGGCCGGCTCGGCCGATCGACCCGCCGCCGTCCTGGGTGCTCGGCCGCAGCTAGCCCGGGTCGCCGATCGCGGGGCCGTCGAGGTCATGGCCGTTGGTGCGCATCCGGGTCCGCAGCTCGGTGAGCCGCTCCACGACCAGCTCGCCGGCCCACTGAGCCTCACCGAGGCCGGCCAGCACCCAGGACGGCGGCTGGCCGAGCTTCCCGCTCAGCGCGCTGACCTTGCCCACCGCCAGGACGGCGAGCGTCTGCTGACTCGCACCCGCGTCGGGCTCGCCGGTCCGGCCCCGGGCCCGGTCGGCCTCCGTGCGCGCCGGGTCGCCGTCGTCGTAGCTGCGGAACGGCCGTAGCGGCGACCACGGGAGCAGCCGCCAGACCCCGGCCTGCACCAGCCGGCCGACCCATTCGTCGAAGCCCAGCGCACCCCAGTCCAGCCAGTCCTGCAGCGAGCCGTCGCCCTCGTCGGCCTGCGCGGCGACGTCGGCCAGGCCGATCGCGGCCGCCCGCTCGTGGTCCATCTCCACCGCGTCGTCGGTCAGGGTCAGGGCCCCGCAGACCGCCAGGTCGAGGATCAGCCCGCCGCGCACCACGTGGTCGTCGAACGTGAGACCCCGGGGACGGCCGCGCCGGTTCAGGCACAGCGCCGCCAGCCGGGTGGCGGCCAGGTCGGGCAGCTGGTCGCTCACGTCCGGTTCGGGGCGAAGCAGCAGAACTCGTTGCCCTCGGGGTCGGCCAGCACGTCCCAGTCGATGGTCCCGGCGTCGGGCTCGTCGTCCGGTCCGGCGTCCCGGTGGCGGACCAGGGTGGCCCCGTGGGCCAGGAGCGCCGCGGTGTCGCCGACGACGTCGTGGTGCATGCGGTTCTTCACCGTCTTGCCCTCGGGCACCGGCACGACCCAGATCAGCGGACCAGCGCCGGACCGGTCGACGATCGGCACCGGCCAGTCCGTCGGCCGGACCCAGCCCTCCTCGTCGGGCTCGACGTCGTCACGGCGGACGTAGCCCATCGCCGTGCACCACCAGTCGGCCAGCGCCTGGTGGTCCACGGCGTCGAGGCACAGGTCCTTGAAACGCGCGGGGGAGTCGCTCATGGCCGAGGAGGGTAGGCGGCTGCGGTGACGGTGGTGATCGGGACCTCGGGCTGGCAGTACCGCGACTGGCGCGGCCGCTTCTACCCGCCGGTGCTGCCGCAACGACTCTGGCTGGAGCACCACGCCGAGCACTTCGCCACCGTCGAGAGCAACAACGCCTTCTACCGGCTGCCCGAGAAGGCCACGTTCGAGCGGTGGCGGGACCGCACCCCGCCGGACTACCGGTGGGCGGTGAAGGCCTCCCGCTTCCTCACCCACCTCAAGCGGCTGCGCGAGCCGGCCGAGCCGGTGGCCCGGCTGATGGACCGTGTGGCCGGCCTGGGCGACCGGCTGGACGTCGTCCTGCTGCAGCTGCCGCCCACGCTGAAGGCCGACGTCGAACTGCTCAGCGAGTGCCTCGGCCAGTTCCCGGCGGGCACCCGGGTCGCGGTGGAGCCCCGGCACGAGAGCTGGTGGACCGACGAGGTCCGCGGCCTGCTCGAGCGGTACCAGGCCGCGCTGTGCTGGGCCGACCGCGCCGAGCAGCCGATCGCACCGCTGTGGCGCACCGCCGAGTGGGGCTACCTGCGGCTGCACACCGGAGCCGACGGCTGGGGCTACCGGCCGGAGACGCTGCAGCTGTGGGCGCAGCGGCTGGCGGAGACCTACGGCGACGACGACGTGCTCGTCTACTTCAACAACGACCCCGGCGGTGCGGCCACCGTCGACGCGGTCACCTTTGCCGACGCCGTCCGGGCCACCGGCGGTACGCACACCCGGGTGCCGACCATGGCCCAGGCCAGCGGCGCGGCCTGGCCGCCCAAGCCGCCGCCCAAGGCGCCGAGGACGCCCAGCCGTCAGAGGGCGGCCGGGTCCTCGGCGAAGGTCACGCCCAGCTGACCGGCGGCCTGCTCGAGCACCGACTGCACGGCCAGGGTGTCCGCCAGCGGCATGACGGTGCTCTCGGTCCGCCCGGCCCGCAGGCACTCGGTGACCTCGATCAGCTCGTGGGAGTAGCCGCCACCGAGCTGCGGGAGGGTGATCTCCTGCGCGTCCGCCCCGGCCCGGTGCAGCACGATCGTCTGCGGGTGGTGGAAGCGGGGGAGGACGTCGATCCAGCCCGCCGTCCCGAACACCCGGGCCTGCCCGGGCAGGGCGTTGCGCAGCGAGGTCATCAGGGCGGCCGAGCGGCCGTCGGCGTAGCCGAGCAGCAGCGAGGCCTCGGCGTCGACGCCCGTCTCGAACAGCGAACCGGTGGCGGTCACGGTGTCCGGGTCACCGAGCAGCATCTGGGCGAAGGAGACGACGTAGACGCCGAGGTCGAGGAGGGCGCCGCCGCCGAGCTCCTTGGCGAACAGTCGGTCGGTGGGGTCGAACTCGCGGGACACGCCCAGGTCGGCCTGCACGGAGCGCACCTCACCGATGGCGCCCTCGGCGATCAGCTCCCGCGCCCGGACGACGGCCGGCTGGAACCGGGTCCACATCGCCTCCATCGCGAAGACGCCGGACGCGCGTGCTGCGTCGACCACCTCCGTGGCCCCGGCGACGGTCGCGGTGAACGACTTCTCCACCAGCAGTGCCTTGCCGGCCCGGATCGCCCCGAGCGAGACGGCGTGGTGCTGCGGGTGCGGGGTGGCGATGTACAGGACGTCGACGTCCGGGTCGGCCAGGATCTCGGCGTAGGAGCCGTGCGACCGCTCGATCCCGTGCCGACCGGCGAAGGCCTGCGCGCGGTCCAGCGAGCGGGAGGCGACGGCGACCGCCCGCGCGCCGTCGACGTGCGCGAAGTCCTTCACCACCTGCTCGGCGATGCGGCCCGGCCCGACGACTCCCCAGCGGATCTCCTCAGTCACGCCCTGACCGTAGCCGGGGCACACTGTCGGGGTGGCACTGCTGATCGACACCCCCGTGTGGCCGTGGCGGGGGCGGCGGTGGTCGCACCTGGTGAGCGACACCGACTACGACGAGCTGCACGCCTTCGTCCAGCAGCACCTGGAGATCCCGCGCCGGGCGTTCCAGGGTGACCACTACGACGTCCCGGAGGAGCTCTACGCGCGGGCGGTCGCCGCCGGTGCGGAGCCGGTGGACTGCCGGGAGCTGCTGCAGCGGCTGCTCGCCGCCGGCCTGCGGGTCAGGAAGACCCGGGCCGCCTCGTCCTAGTAGGTCTCCTCCGTGGTGGACCGGCGGACCGGCTCGCCCTCGTGGCCCTCGGTGCGCACCACGCGCCGACGGCGCGGAGCCCACACGGCCAGCTCGACGACGATGGCCAGGGCACCGGCGGCCATCAGGATCCAGCCGACGACGTCGAGGTCGATGCCGCTGACCTGCGCACTCACCGCGAAGGTGAGGACGGCGCCGATGGCGAGCAGGAAGATGCCGGTTCCGAGACGCATGAGGAGCTCCTCTGTCTGGCGACCGGTCCCCTGCGGGGGTCATCGGGACGATGACGGGTCGCCGGGCAACTCTGGGTCACCGGACGGGTACGCGCGACTCCCTCGTCACCCGATCGGGTCAGGCCGAGCGCGCGCGCAGCAGGGTGAGCTCGGCGGTCAGGTTGGCCCGGGCGAGCTCGGTCCACCGCTCGGCCGCCACGGGCACCCGGAAGAGCTCCGGCAGGGCCAGCAGCTGCTCCAGCACGGCGATCCGGCCGGTGGTGAACTCGTCGTCGGAGAGGTGGCCGTACTCGGCGCGCACCGCGGAGGCGTAGCCGGCGTAGGCCGCCGGGGGGCTGGCCAGCACGGCGAGGTCGGCGTCGCAGAGCACCGCGCCGTTGGCGTCGTCCGGCTCGGGGTCGTGCCCGGCGGTCAGCAGCACCAGCCGCTCGACCTCGGCGACCGTGGCGTCGTCCACCAGCCCGAGCAGCCCGATCCGCGCCCGCGCGGCGCTGACCTCCTCGTTGTCGCTGCGCTGCGGGTCGTAGGCGATGTCGTGGTACCAGGCGGCCAGCCGGACGGCGACCGGGTCGGCGGCGTGCCCGGCCAGCTCGTCGACGATGCCGAGCACCGCCGCCAGGTGCGCGAGGTCGTGGTAGCTGCGGTGCGGCTCGGACCAGGCGCCGATGACGGCGGCCCACTCGGTGCGCGAGGTGGGGGAGTCGTCGACCAGCGCCGTCCACGCGTCGAAGTCCACCCCGCTCATGCGCCGGAGTCTGGCACGCCGTCGGGCCGGCCTGGCCAGTCGTCCGGACTGAGGGCCTCGCCACGTGTGTCGGGCCGGAGGGCGCGGGTACGGTGGACGACGTCCGGGCCGGGCGACCTGTGTCCCCGGGCTCCACTAGATAACTGCCGCCGTGGAATACCGCTCCGACTCCGGTCGGGGGCTGGAGCCGCGGATGTGCAAACCGCCGCGAGGCGACCAGCGCCCGGTCCGGACCCACCACGCGAGAACGGCCCCTCTCCTTCGACGGAGAGGGGCCGTTCTGCGTTCTCCTACTCGGTCTCGCCCAGCAGCCAGCCGTGCTCGCCGGCCAGCGCGTTCGCCGCCACCGGACCCCACGAACCCGGGGCGTAGGAGTGCACCTCGGGGCGGTGGTCCAGCACCGGCTGCAGGGCCCGCCAGGTCTGGGCCAGGCCCTCGCTGGTGGTGAACAGCGAGCGGTCGCCGACCAGCACGTCGTGGATGAGGGAGACGTAGGGCGCCAGCGGCCGGCCACCGGGCACCTTCGACAGGTCCAGGGAGACCCGCGCCGGGGCCATCGCCAGGTCCGGGCCGGGGCGCTTGGCCATGATGTCCACGTCGAGCTGACCGGCACCGGCCAGGGACAGCGAGATCACGTTCCCGTTCGGCGGCACCTCGTGGACCGGGCCCTTCGGGCGGTGCAGCACCAGGCTGACCCGCTGCTGCTTGTCCGCCAGCCGCTTGCCGGTGCGCAGCAGGAACGGCACGCCGCGCCACCGGCCGGAGTCGATGAACAGCTTGGCCGCCACGAAGGTGTCGGTCTGGCTGTCGTCGGGCACGCCGTCCAGCTCCCGGTAGCCCTCGAACTGCCCCAGGACCACGTCCTCCGGCGCGAGCGGGCGGAAGTGCTTCAGCACCGACTCACGCGCGGAGAGGATGTCGTCGGCGGAGAAGCTGACCGGCGGCTCCATGGCCACCTCGGCGGCCACCTGGAACAGGTGGGTGACCAGCATGTCCAGCGTCGCGCCGGTGGCGTCGTAGAAGTCGGCGCGGTCGGCGACGTCGAGGTCCTCGGGGACGTCGATCTGCACCTGGGCCACGTGCTCGCGGCTCCAGATGTGCTCGAACAGCCCGTTGGCGAACCGCGCCACGTGCAGGTCCTGGGTGCCCTCCTTGCCCAGGAAGTGGTCGATCCGGAAGACCTGCTCCTCGTCGAACACCGAGTGCACGACGCCGTCGAGCTCGCGGAAGCCCTCCGGGGAGTCGCCGAAGGGCTTCTCGTAGACGACCCGGGAGCCCTCGGCCAGCCCGTGCGCGCCGAGGGCGTGGGTGTAGTCGGTGAAGGCCTTGGGCGGCAGCGAGAGGTAGTGCACCAGCTGGGCGTCCTCGCCGAGCTCCTTCCGGGCTTCGGCCACGGCGTCGACGAGCTGCCCGGGGTCGTTGGCGGTGAAGCCGCCACCGGCGAACCGCAGCCGGCCGCAGAACTCCTCCCACGGGCCCTGCTCCGGGTCCGGCCCGAACTCCTCGAGGGCGCCGCGCACGTGCTCGACGAACTCCTCGTCGGTGCGCTCGCCGCGGCCGCTGCCGATGAGCCGCCAGTCGTCGGGCAGCAGCCCGTGCTGCGCGAGCTCGAAGAAGGCGGGCAGCACCATCCGGCGGGCCAGGTCGCCGGTCGCGCCGTAGAGCACGAAGACGGTCGGGGTCAGGTCGTTCGTCGTCCCGGTGTCAGGCACGGGGGCTCCTCTCGGGCACGGGCCGAGCTCCGCGGGGCGGTCGCTCGGTCCTCGTCGGCCCGTGCGCCGGTGCACGGTGTCCTGGTCGTGTGCCCACGGCGCGTGTAGGCGCACCCGCGCCATGGGCATCTGCCTTGCATGAGACCACGCGCAGCGCTGCTTTGTTCCGTGGGTGCGACCGCACTGTTGCTGACCGGCTGTGGCCAGGACGACGAGGTCGAGCCCGTCCCCGCGGTCACCACGACCTTCGCCGAGACACCGGGCAGCACCGAAGCCGAGCAGACGACGAGCCCGGCGGCCACCGGCGACGCCGCGCCGTGATCTGGCGCTCGCGGCGTGTGACCCGATGCGGCCAGGGGCACCAGCCAGGCATGACCTCGTACCGCCGGGCCCGGTGGGCCCTCCCCGTCGCCGTCCTCCTGCTGTCCGCCTGCGGGGACGGCGAGGGCGCGCCGGCCGGTGACGCACCGGCGTCGTCGCCGGCCACCGCGGGGGAGACGACGATGGCGCCGGGCGGGGAGTCCGGCAGCGGCACCATGGCCGACCTGGAGTTCGAGGACCAGACCGGCGACGGTGACCGCGTGGTCGTCGGCACGGTCAACGCACCCGGCGGCGGGTTCGTCGTCGTCAGCGCCGGGGACGAGGTGCTCGGCTCCACGCAGGTGCAGGTGGGCACGACCTCCGACGTCGAGGTCGACCTGGACCCGGCGCTGACCGCGGACACCGACCTGACCGTCACCCTCTACGCGGACACCGACGCCGATGGGGAGTTCGACCCCGACGTCGACGAGCCGGTGCCCGCACCGGTGGACGCCACCGACGACGACATCGCCGACGTCGACGACGTCGTCGAGGAGGACGCCGAGTACACGGTGGGCTGACCGTCCACCTGAGGCCCCTCAGACGCCGGCCGGTCCCGGGGCGGCCCGGGACTGCGTGGTCGACCGATGTGCCGGGCACCCCCTCAGGACGACCGTTCTCCTCGTTCGACCCGGACGACACGAGGAGACGGTCATGGCGATGCACTACCCGAACCCGGCACTGGAAGCAGAGCTCGCCTACCGGCAGGAGCTGGTCCGGGCGGCGTCCCGGCGCGACGGGAGCCGCCGCGGCTCCTGGTTCGGCACCCGGCGGCGGCCCCGCTGAACGGCCCGGCGTCGCTGTCGGTGGTCTCTGCCACGATCGGCGCCGTGCCGCGCTGGGAGGAACCCCCGCTCATCGGCCGGGCCGACGAACTGGCCCGGCTGATGATGCACGTCGACCGGGCGGTCGAGGGGCGCCCGTCCGCCGTCCTGGTCGCCGGTGACGCGGGGGTCGGCAAGACCCGGCTGCTCGACGAGCTGGGCCGCCAGGCCACCGCGCGCGGTGCCCGGGTGCTCACCGGGCACTGCGTCGACCTCGGCGACGTCGGGCTGCCGTACCTGCCCTTCGTCGACCTGCTGCGGCCGGTGGTCGCCGACCCGGAGCTGGCGCCGGTGCTCGCCCGCCACCCGGTGCTGGCCGGCCCGCTCACCGGTCGGCCCGGCGCCGAGGTGTCCGACAGCGCGGCTGCCGACCTCGGCCGCTCGCTGCCGCGATCGGCGCTGCGCCCGCCGGACGACGACGGACGCCTGCAGCTGTTCGAGTCGGTGGCCGCCCTGCTGGGCGACCTGGCCGCCCAGCAGCCGCTCGTGGTGGTGCTGGAGGACCTGCACTGGGCCGACCGGTCCAGCCGGGACCTGCTGCGCTACCTGCTGGCCCGGCTGGTCGACCGGCAGGTCGACGAACCGGTCACGATCATCGCCTCCTACCGCGCCGACGACCTGCACCGCCGGCACCCGCTGCGTCCGCTGCTGGCCGAGCTGGTCCGGCTGCCCGGTGTCGAGCGGCTGCAGCTCGACCCGTTGCCCGACGCCGAGGTGGAGGAGCTGGTCCGCCGGCTGGCCGCCGACGCCGGTGGGGCGTCCGTCGAGGACGTCGTCGCCCGGGCCGAGGGCAACGCCTTCTACGCCGAGGAGCTGGTCGCCGCGGGGCGGGCGGGCGAGGTCCTCCCGGGTGGGCTGTCCGACGTCCTGCTGGCCCGGGTCGAGCAGGTGAGCCCGGCTGCTCAGCAGGTGCTGCGGGTGGCGGCCGTCGCCGGTCGCCAGGTGCGGCACGAGCTGGTGGCCGCCGTCTCCTGGAAGAGCCCGGAGGAGACCGAGCAGGCGCTGGCCGAGGCGGTGCACCACCACCTGCTGGTCGTCTCCGACGACGGCCGCTACCGGTTCCGGCACGCGCTGCTGCGGGAGGCCGTGCTGGCCGACCTGCTGCCCGGGGAGCGGGTCCGGCTGCACGCCGCCGTCGCCGCGCACCTGGCCACCCGGCCGGAGGCGGGCACGGCGGCCGAACGGGCCCACCACCTGCGGGAGAGCAACGACCTGCCCGGTGCGCTGAGCGCGTCGCTCGAGGCCGCGGACGCCGCCCGCCGGGTGGGCGCACCGGCCGAGCAGCTGCAGCACCTGGAGGCGGTGCTCGCGCTGTGGACGGCGGTGCCCGATGCACCCGAGCGGGCCGGCCGCTCGCAGTGGGCGGTGCTGCTGGACACCGCGGCGGCGGCCCGCGCGGTCGGTGACCTGCACCGGGCCGTGGCGCTGCTCCGCTCGGCCCAGGAGCTGCTGGGCGCCGACGGTGACCCGGAGGCGCGGGCGCGGGTGCACTACACGGCGGCGCAGGTGCTGGGCCGGATCGAGGAGGCGGCCGAGGCCCATCGGGAGAGCAGCGCGGCGATGCAGCTGGTCCCGGCCCAGCCGCCCTCGGTGGTGCGCACCTGGGCGGCGGCGACCCATGCCCGCACCAGCTACAGCATGGGGCTGGTCGCCGAGGCGGACGCAGCGGCGGAGGAGGCACTGGCTGCCGCGGACGCCCTGGGGCTGGACAGCGCGTGGGCCGACACCGCCGTCTCGCTGGTCCGTGGCTCGGGCACCGGTGACCGGGTCGCCGTCCGGGCGCGCTTCGCGGAGGCCCGGGCGCGGGCGCAGCGGTCCGGTGACGCCGACGTCGAGATGCGGGTGTGGTTCAGCCAGGCGGTCACCGCGCACGACGCCGGCGAGGTGGCCGAGGCGCTGGAGCACGCCACGGCAGGGCTGGCCCGGGCCCGGGCGCTGGGCGTCGAGTGGTCGTTCTACGGCGCCGAACTCCGGCACCTGGAGGTGCTGACCCGGTACGTCCTCGGCGACTGGGACGGCAGCCTGGCCGCCGCCGACGCGCTGGCCCGGGTGCCCGACATGGCCGCGCACGTGCGCGCCGACGGGCTCCTGGTGCTGGTCGGGCGGGGCGACCCGCGTGCCTCCGAGCGGCTGGGCTGGGCCCAGGGGCCGGCCGCCCGCTGGGACAACCACGTGCTGTTGATGCTGGCCACGGTGGCGGCGGAGATCGAGCTGGCCGGCCAGGCCGGGGACGCGGCGACGGCCGGGGAGCGGGCCCGCTGGGCCGATGGCCGGCTGCGGGAGCTGTGGGGGGAGGAGCGGCTCGCCTCGGTGCGGCTGGTGGCCACCGCGCTGGCGGCGGTCGCCGACGCAGCCACCTCCGCCCGCCGGTCCGGGGACGAGACGGCCGTGGCCCGCTGGGTCGCGGAGGCCGCGGAGCTGGCCGAGATCGGCCGGTCGGCGGCCGAGGTGCAGTACCCGTTCGGGATCGAGGCGCGCGCCTGGGGCACGCGGCTGGCGGCCGAACTGGCCCGGGTGCGCGGCGAGACCGCGGTGGAGCTCTGGCGGCAGGCGGTCGCGGAGTTCGGGTACGGGCACGTGTACGAGCAGGCGCGCTCCCGGTTCCGGCTGGCCGAGGCGCTGCTCACCCTCGACGACCGCCCCGGCGCCGCCGCCGAGCTGGCGGCTGCGCACGAGGTGGCCGTGGAGCTGGGGGCGGTGCCGCTGCGGACGGCGATCGAGGCGCTGGCCCGCCGTGGGCGGCTGGAGCTCCCCGGCGTGCTGACCGTGGCGACCACCGTGTTCACCCCGCGCGAGACGGAGGTGCTGGCGCTGGTCGCGCGGGGCCGCACCAACCGGCAGGTCGGTGCGGAGCTCTTCATCAGCGAGAAGACCGCCAGCGTGCACGTCAGCAACATCCTGGCCAAGCTCGGCGCCTCCAGTCGCACCGAGGCGGTCGCCCTCGCCGCCGCCCGCGGCCTGCTCCCCTCCCACAGTTGATCATCGGCGAACGGCTGCGCCCGGCGGCGTGTCACCCAGCCGTTCGCCGATGATCAACGCGCGATGTCCGTGTTCGGCCGGGTGAAGCGGGCGCGGAGCCGCTCGACCCACTCGTCGAGCACGTTCGTGCGGTCGGTGGGGCCGGCGGGCGCGGCCGGCATCAGCAGCCAGAGCACCAGGTAGAGGGCCACCCCCGACCCGCCGGCCAGCACCAGCGCGGCGAAGCCGGCCCGCCAGAGCAGCACGTCGATCCCGGTGTGCCGGGCCAGCCCGCCACTGACGCCGCCGAGCCAGAGGTCGCTGCGGCTCCGTCGCAACGGCGGGCGCACGTTGTCGGTGCCCGGGGTGGGGGTCGGGGTCTCGGTCTGGACGGTGGCGTTCTGGACGTTCTCGGTCATGACACGAGCCTGCGCCCGGCGGCGTCCCGCCGGCATCGGGGAACCCCCGGATCCGCCCCTGGTCCTGCAGCTCAGGGTCGCGGGGTGCGGGGCGACCCGGCCGTGCCGGCGTCCTCCCGTCTGCCGCTGCTCGATCCGCCCCGTCGCCCCGCCGATCTGCGTCGAGTGACAGCAGAGCGGGCTTCCCGGCTCTGGGATCCCCGCTCAGCTGTCACTCGGTGGCGGCAGCGGGGACTTGCCCGGACTGCGGAGGACGCGACCTCAGAGCATGGTGCGGAGGCGCTCGCGGCGGGCGCGGAGGACGTCGACCGACGCCGAGGCCGACGGGGGGCCGGGCACGGACTGGCGGAGCTGGGTGTGCACCACGGCCTGCGGCTGCGAGGTCTTCGCCGCGACCCGGTTGACCAGCCGGTTGATCTCCCGGCGCAGCTCGGCCGCGTCGCGCCAGGAGCGGCCGGCCTCCTCTTCCTCGGGGTGGTCCTCGACGACCATGAAGTCGTCGTCCCCGCGGGCGTGCGAGGCGGCGATCCGGATGCGCAGTTCGTCGTCCCGCTTGGACAGCAGTTCGGCGGTCTGCGCCGGCGTCAGCAGCCCAGGGATGCCCAGGTAGTCCTCCGCGTCGGCCTCCAGCGGCGTGACGGCGCCGGTGCCCTCGCCGGTGTGCGCCGTCCCGCTGTGCAGCACGTGCGCGAACCGGGCGTCGGCCTCCAGCGCCTCCCACTGCTTCATCTCGCCCTCGCGCGGCTCCCGCGGCGGCAGGTCGAGCGCCTCCAGCTCCTCGTCGGGCTGGCTCTTCGGCGGCGGCATGACGTGGTTGCGCTGCTCCTCCATCGACGCGGCCAGCGACAGCAGCGGGCGCACGGCAGGGAGGAAGACGGTCGCCGACTCGTGCGGCGCGCGGGCACGCACGACGCGGCCGACGGCCTGGGCGAAGAACAGCGGCGTCCGGTAGGAGGTCATCCAGGCCAGGACGGCGGCGCGCGGGACGTCGACGCCCTCGGAGACCATCCGCACGCAGACCGCGATCCGGGCGCCGCCCTTGTTGAACTTCTCGATCTTCTTCGACGCCTTGGGGTCGTCGGAGAGGATCAGCTCCGGTGCCTTGCCGGTCACCCGGCGCACGATCTTCGCGTACTCGCGGGCGTCGTCCTGGTCGCTGGCCAGCACCAGGCCGGCGGCGTCGGGCATGCCGCCCTCCTCGCGGAGGTGGGTGATCCGGTCGTCCATCGCGGCTATCACGTGCGGCACCCACTGGCCCTTGGGGTCCAGCGCGGTGCGCCACGCCTGCATCTCCACCGACCGGGTGCCGGCCTCGCTCAGCGACGCGGCGACGACCTCGCCGGCGGAGTTCCGCCACCGCGACGTGCCGGTGTAGGCGGCGAAGACGACGGGGCGGACGACGCTGTCGGCCAGCGCCTCCTTGTAGCCGTAGGTGAAGTCGGCCGTCGACATGAGGCCGCCCTGGCCCTCGAACCCGTCCTCCACGTACTTCACGAACGGGATGCGCTCGTCGGCCTTCGTGCGGAACGGCGTCCCGGTCAGGCAGAGCCGGCGGGCGGCGCGGCCGTAGGCCTCCTCGACCGCCTCACCCCAGGACAGGCCGTCGCCGGCGTGGTGCACCTCGTCCAGGATCACCAGCGTCTTGACCGTGGTCGCCCGCGCCGAGTGCAGCATCGGCTTGCCGGCCACCTGGGCGTAGGTGGTCACGTAGCCCTGCGTGCCGGCGCGCACCGGGCCGACGGCGTTGGTCAGGTTCGGGTCGAGCGCGATGCCCATCGCATCGGCGGCGTCGGCCCACTGCATGCGCAGGTGGTCGGTCGGGCAGACCACGATCACCCGGGCGACCTCGCGCTTGGCGAGCAACCGGGCGGCCAGGGTCAGCGCGAACGTGGTCTTCCCGGCACCCGGGGTCGCGGTGACCAGGAAGTCCTTCGGGGACTCCTCCTCGTACTTGCCGAGGGCCGCCTGCTGCCAGGCCCGGAGCGGTCGGCTGTTCGTCTGCGGGGCCCGGGCCGCCGCCTGTATCGCAGTCGCCATGTCGGGGCCCATTCTGGTCGGCGGGGGAGCAACACGCCCAACCGGGTGCCTGCGGCGCGCCCCCTCCGGCAGGGCGTATGGGGCTCGGCCGCCGGGCCGCTGAGCTGCACGTTCGCCGTCCTGGCCAGCTGGTTGTGGTGCTCGTCATGCTCGGGTCGGACCGGCTCGTCACGCCCCGCCCGCCCCGTCGCCCCCAGGTGACCCGGCGGCCCTGGGAGACACCGCGGTGACCGATCGGACCGGCCCGTCCCTGTCCGGGCCGACCTCTCCGCGGGCGGTGACGGACCAGGTGCGGGCCGGCCGCTGGCCCGGTGCCCTCCAGGTCACCCCGGACGACCGGCGTGACGAGCTGCTCATGTCCCTGACGCTGACGGAGGCGCCCGGCGCGTCGTAAGGTGGGGGCGGCCCCTTGACCAGGAGGCCCCTCGGCGCGGATCCGGGCGGGACACCCCCCGCCCCCCAGCGCCGCCTTCCCCTCGCTGCGCCGCGCCTCCTGGAGCCCTCGTGTCTGCTGCCGTCCTCGCCCCGCCCGTCCTCGCCCCGCCCGTCCCCGCGCTCGCCCAGCGGCTGACCGGGGTCGCCAGTTCCCCGGTCCGCGAGCTGCTGGCCCTGCTCGACCGGCCGCAGGTCATCTCCTTCGCCGGTGGCCTGCCCGCCCCCGAGCTGTTCGACCTGGACGGCGTCCGCGCCGCCTACGACGCCGTGCTCTGGAGCCCGAACGCCCGTCGCGCCCTGCAGTACGCCCCGACCGAGGGCGACCGCGGCCTGCGGGCCCGGGTGGCCGGCCGGATGACGGCGCGCGGCATGTTCAGCTCCGTCGACGACCTGCTGGTCACCTCGGGCTCGCAGCAGGCCCTCACCCTGCTGGCGACCGCGCTGGTCGACCCGGGGGCGGTCGTGCTGGTCGAGGACCCGACGTACCTGGCCGCGCTGCAGTGCTTCCAGCTGGCCGGCGCCCGGGTCGTGCCGGTGGCCACCGACGGGGACGGCATGGACCCGGACGCGCTGGAGGAGGCGATCCGGCGGGAGCGGCCGGCGCTGGTCTACCTGGTCCCGACGTTCGCCAACCCGACCGGCCGGACCATGCCCGTCGAGCGTCGCGCGGAGGTCGTCGCACTCACCGCGCGGCACGGGGTCTGGCTGGTCGAGGACGACCCCTACGGCGAGCTGCGCTACCGGGGTTCCGACGTCGCACCGCTCGCCGCCCAGCCGGGCGCCGACGGCCACGTCGTCCACGTGGGCAGCTTCTCCAAGATCGCCGCTCCCGGGCTGCGGCTGGGCTGGCTGCGGGCGCCGTCCCGGCTGCTGCCGGCGCTGACCGTCGCCAAGCAGGCGGCCGACCTGCACACCTCGACCATCGACCAGGCGGCCGCGGCGGCCTGGTTCGGCACGGCCGACGTGGAGACCCACCTCGCCCGGCTGCGGAGCGCCTACCGGCGGCGCCGGGACGCGATGGTGGACGCGCTGCCGGCGGCCCTGCCGGCGGGCAGCACCTGGACCGAGCCGGACGGCGGCATGTTCGTCTGGGTCCGGCTGCCCCGCGGCGTGGACACCGCCGAGCTGCTGCCCCGGGCCCTCGCCGCCGACGTCGCGTTCGTGCCGGGGGCCGCGTTCTACGCCGGCGTCCCGGACCGAGCCACGCTGCGGCTGTCGTTCACCACGCACACGCCGGAGCGGATCGCCGAGGGCATGACCCGGCTGGGCACCGTCCTGCGCGGCTGCTGAGGCCGCGGCCGATGGGGAACGCCCCGTTGCTGGGTCCCGTGACGGGGTCCCGGCAACGGGGCGTTCCTCGATGCGGCCCCCTCGCAGGGGCCGGCCCGAGCGGCGCGAGGGGGTCCTCGTTCAGTCGGCGGGCTCGTCGACCCAGTCGGGGCCGTTGACCTCGCCCGGTCCGGCCAGGTCGGCGGCGTCCACGATCGTGTACGCGTAGCCCTGCTCGGCCAGGAACCGCTGCCGGTGCGCGGCGTACTCGCTGTCCAGCGTGTCCCGGCTGACCACGGTGTAGAAGTGCGCCTGCCGGCCGTCGGCCTTGGGGCGCAGCACCCGGCCGAGCCGCTGGGCCTCCTCCTGCCGGGAGCCGAACGTGCCAGACACCTGCACCGCGACCGCGGCCTCGGGCAGGTCGATGGAGAAGTTCGCGACCTTGGAGACGACGAGGGTGCGGATCTCGCCGGTCCGGAAGGCCTGGAACAGCCGCTCCCGCTCCTTGTTCGTCGTCGACCCCTGGATCACCGGGGCGTCGAGGGCAGCGCCCAGCTCCTCCAGCTGGTCCAGGTAGGCGCCGATCACCAGGGACGGCTCGTCGGGGTGACGCTCCAGCACCCGGCGGATCACCGGCAGCTTCGACTGCGCGGTCGCCGCGATCCGGTAGCGCTCCTCGGGCTCGGCGACCGCGTAGGTCATCCGCTCCTCGTCGTCCAGGCTGACCCGCACCTCGACGCACTCGGCCGGCGCGATGTGCCCCTGCGCCTCGATGTCCCGCCACGGGGCGTCGTAGCGCTTGGGCCCGATCAGGGAGAAGACGTCGTCCTCGCGCCCGTCCTCGCGCACCAGCGTCGCGGTCAGGCCCAGCCGGCGCCGGGACTGCAGGTCGGCGGTGAGCCGGAAGATCGGCGCGGGGAGCAGGTGCACCTCGTCGTAGACGATCAGGCCCCAGTCCTGGGCGTCGAAGAGGTCCAGGTGCCGGTACTCGCCCTTCCGGCGCGTCGTGATCACCTGGTAGGTGGCGATGGTGACCGGCCGGATCTCCTTGCGCTCCCCGGAGTACTCGCCGATCTCCTCCTCGGTCAGCGTGGTGCGGGCGATGAGCTCGCGCTTCCACTGCCGGCCGGAGACGGTGTTGGTGACCAGGATCAGCGTGGTCGCCTTGGCCTCGGCCATCGCCGCGGCGCCGACCAGGGTCTTCCCGGCGCCACAGGGCAGCACGACGACGCCCGAGCCGCCGGCCCAGAAGCCGTCGACGGCCTGCTGCTGGTAGTCGCGCAGGTGCCAGTCGGACTGGTCGAGCTCGATCGGGTGGGCCTGCCCGTCGACGTAGCCGGCGAGGTCCTCGGCCGGCCAGCCGATCTTCAGCAGCGCCTGCTTGAGCCGGCCCCGCTCGGAGGGGTGGACGACGACCGAGTCGGCGTCGATGCGCGCGCCGAGCATGGGGGCCACCCGCTTGCTGCGGACGACCTCCTCCAGCACGGCCTTGTCGGTGGTGGTCAGCGTCAGCCCGTGCACCGGGTGGTTGGCCAGGGTCAGCCGGCCGTAGCGGTCCATCGTGTCGGCGATGTCGACCAGCAGGGCGTGCGGCACCGGGTAGCGCGAGTACCGGACCAGCGCGTCGACGACCTGCTCGGCGTCGTGGCCGGCGGCGCGGGCGTTCCACAGCGCCAGCGGGGTGACCCGGTAGGTGTGCACGTGCTCGGGGGAGCGCTCCAGCTCGGCGAACGGGGCGATCGCCGCCCGGCACTCCTTGGACGACGGGTGGTCGACCTCGAGCAGCAGCGTCTTGTCCGACTGGACGATCAGGGGGCCGTCACTCACGCGTGCGCATCCTCTGTTCGGGGGCTCCGGCGCAGACGTGCGCGCCGGACTGTCCACGGTAACGCCGGAGGACGAGGTCCCCTTCCGCGCCGGGATGTGGGCCGCATTGCACGCTCTCCGAGTCCTTCGCACGCGGTGCAGCACGTGCAGAGCGCACGGAGAGCGTGCGATCCGCCCCGGTCAGACCCAGGCGGTGCGGCGCAGCGGCGGCTGGCCGCCGCCGGTCTTCTGCAGCAGCACCTGGTTGACGCCCATGTCCCCGGCCTCGAAGGCCAGCGCGCAGGCGGCCATGTACAGCCGCCAGACCCGCGCGCGGCCCTCGCTGGAGGCGGCGACGGCAGCGGACCAGTTCTGCTCCAGCAGTCGTACCCAAGCGCGCAGGGTGAGCGCGTAGTGCTGGCGCAGCGCCTCGACGTCGAGCACCTCGAGGTCGGCGGACTCCAGCAGACCGACCGTCTCGCCCAGCCCGAGCAGCTCCCCGTCAGGGAAGACGTAGCGCGCGATGAAGGTGTCCGGGTCGGGGGTGGTCGTACCGGCGTTCCAGTTGATCGCGTGGTTGAGCAGCCGGCCGCCGGGGCGCAGCAGGGCGCGCAGCTGGGCGACGTACTCGGGCATCTGGGCCCGGCCGACGTGCTCGGCCATGCCGATCGAGCTGATCGCGTCGAAGGGCTCGTCGTCGACGGACCGGTAGTCCTGCACCCGGATGTCGATCCGGTCGGTCAGCCCGGCCTCGGCGACCCGCTTGCGGGCCATCCGGGCCTGCTCCTCCGACAGCGTGATCCCCACGACCTCGGCGCCGTACCGCTGGGCTGCGTGGATGGCCATCGAGCCCCAGCCGCAGCCGACGTCCAGCAGTCGCGCGCCCTCGGTGAGGCCCAGCTTGCGGCAGACCAGGTCGAGCTTGGCCTCCTGGGCGGCGTCCAGCCCGGTCTCCGGGGTGGCCCAGACGGCGCAGGAGTAGACCATCGAGGGGCCGAGGACCAGCTCGTAGAAGTCGTTGCCGACGTCGTAGTGGTGGGAGACCGCTGCCGCGTCGCGGGACCGGGAGTGCCGTCGTCCGGCCCGCCCCAGGTCGACCTCCTCGGCCGGGGGTGCCGGTTCGGGGCCGATGGCCCCCAGGGCCACCGCTGTGCCGAGCAGGCCGAGCCGCTCGCGCCAGGTGGGCGGGGCCATCGGGCCGGTCTCGGCCAGCCGGCCGGCGGAGCGCAGTGCGGCGAAGGTGGCGAAGACGTCACCCTCGATGTCGATGTCCCCGGCGACGTAGGCCCGGGCCAGACCGAGCTGGCCGGGTGACCACACCAGCCGCCTCAGCGCCCGCCGGGAGCGGATCGCCAGCACCGGTGCGCCGGGCGGACCGGCCAGGGAAGCGTCCCAGCCGCGCAGTCGCAGGGGTGGCTCCGCCGTCCCCAGCACCGCACCCAGTGCCGCTGCCAGCCGATCGGCGACCGTTCGCTGCCTCGTCATCTCCACGCTCCTCAGCCGTGGCGGCAACCAGCGGGCCTCCGGGGACCTGCAGCCCGGCAGCTGGTTGCACATGCCAACTGATCCGCGCAACGCCGGGCGGGTGGTTGATCATCCCGGACTCACCCGATCAAGGGAACAGAGATCAGGACGGCGCGGCCGCGTCCTCCGCGCCGACCAGGGCGACCGAGGTGATCCGGTGGACGGCGAAGGTGCGGCTCTCCCCGCGCCCCTCGTCGAACCCCTGCAGGAACCCGCCGGCCAGCGAGACCGGCTGGACGACCCGCTGGCTGCCGCTGCCCTGCGCGTCGACGTAGCCCAGCCAGACGGCCAGGCCCTCGCGCACGGCCCGGCTCAGCAGCTCCAGCGTGCTCGCGGTGGTCACCCCGGGCACCTGGCGCACCGGTTCGGTGCGCCGGGCGGCGAGGGCGGCGTCCCCGGCCCGGATCTCGCGCACCGTCGCGGCGACGTCGTCCGGCGCGAGCGGGCGGGGGCCGACTGCAGCCACCGTGCCAGGACGACGACCGGCCGCCCGCGGGGGCGCCTTCGGCCGGGTCAGCACCGCGCCACCGGAGGACTCCCCGGCCGGCGCGTACCCGGCGGCCCGCAGCACGGTGAGCACCTCGTCGGCGCCGAGCCCGCTGACCAGCACCCCCGGGGCCAGTCGGCGGAGCTCTGCGCCGGCGGTCCGCCGGTCGCTGAGCACCTGCGAGACCAGGCCGTGGTCGTCGGAGCGGACGTAGCACTCGATCGCGCCCACCCGCAGCCGCCCGTGCTGGCGGGCCACGTCGTCGATCAGGAACTCCAGCGCCTGCGGCACCGGCGTGCGCGAGGCGCGGGTGAAGAGGTCCTGCAGCTCACCGGCCGACCAGCCGGAGTCCAGTGCCCGCCGGATGCTCCCGTCGGACACCCGGTACACCGTCGCCCCGCCCGAGGACTCGACGTCGGCGACGACCGCGAGCGTGGCGGCCAGCTCGGCCACCAGCGGACCGGGGGCGATCAGCGACAGGTCGGGCTGGGCGAGCACGTGGTCGACCGGGGCCGGCAGCAGCCCGCGCATGGCGTCCGCGGCGTCGTCCTCCCCGCCGGTGAGCAGGGCGCGCCCGCCGCTGCTCAGCACGCCGCCGACCAGCACCCCCAGGCGTTCGGCCTCGGCCAGCAGGTCGGGGACGGGGGCGAGCCGGTCGGCCCGCCGCGGGGTGCGCCAGCGCAGCAGTGCCACCAGCTCCGGGGCGGTCAGGCCGTGCCCGCGAGGGAACTCGGCCAGCACGCCCAGCGCCGAGCGCCGCAGCGTGGGCGCGGTCTGCCGCACGACGTCGGGGGACAGCACGTTGACCGCCTTGCCGGCCACGTCGCGCTGGCCCACCAACGAGATCAGCCGGACGCTGGCCAGCCAGCCGGCGGCGAGCAGCGCCCAGCGGTCGGCGAGGTCCTGCTCGCGCCACGCGTCGTACCCGCGGGTCGGCAGCCACTCGTCGCGCTGCGCGCCGCCGACGTCCAGCAGGCCGGCGGCGTGCGCGACCTCGACCAGGAAGGCGAGGTCGGCCTCGCCGATGCGCAGCTCCTTGGCCAGCCGCTTCTGGTCCCGCACGCCGAGCCCGCCGCTGCGCAGCAACCCGGCCGGTTCCTCCTCCAGTGCGGTGAGCACGTCGTTCACCCGGCTGAGCACCTCGAGTGCGGCACCGGCGGCCTGCCGGTCGGCGATCGCCGGGTCCCGCTCGCTGACCTCCGGCTCCGGACGCAGCCTCGGGGGGCCGAGCGGGCGGTCGCCGCGCAACGCCAGGCCGATCTCGCGGGGCAGCTCGACGTTGACCGCGTCGATCCGGGCCAGCAGCCCGGCCTGCAGCAGCCGGCGGGCCGGGCTCAACGCCCCGTCGCTGCTGTCCGGGAGGTGGCCGACCGGGCGGTCGCCGGCCAGCCGCTCGAGCACCGTGCGCTCGTCGGCGGCCAGGTCGGCGAGCGTGCCGGGCAGGTCGCGGGGGAGGGGGACCCGCAGGTCGGTGGCCCGGCGGCCGAGCCCGGCGGGGTAGCGGACCGCCCGGCGCACCGGCTCGGGGGCGTGCAGGTCGGCGTCGCCCCAGAGCAGCGCCCGGCCGGTCAGCGTCTCGACGGCGGCGTCGACCACCTCGGCCGGCACGTCGGGCAGCAGCCCGGGCAGCTCCGTGCGCGGGACGCCGTCGGTGGGGGAGAGCAGCACCGCATCGAGCACCTGCAGGGTCGCGGCGTCCAGCTCGTCCAGCGCGCGGTCGACCGAGACGGGCACCGCGAGCCGGGTCGCCAGCCCGACCACGTCGGAGGGGGCCGGGCGCGCGACGTCGGGCCGGGCCACCAGGAGGGTGCCCAGCTGCTCGTCGGTGCGGGTGCGCAGCCAGGCGGCGAGCGTGGCGGGCTGGTCCGTGGGCATCCGCTCCACGCTACGTCGGCCGGTGCCGGTGCTGCTCCCGCGGCCGGTGCAACTCACTCGCCCGGTGGGGCGGGCAGTGGCTAGCGTCGCGCCCGTGGAGCCCCGACCGCCGTCCCGGGCTGTGCTGTCCGCCTTCGGGTTGAGTGGGGAGCCGGTGCTCCTCACTGGCGGCCAGGGTGGCACCTTCACCGCCGGTGACGCGGTGCTCAAGCCGTCCACCGATGCCGTCCTCGACGAGTGGACGGCCAGGGTGACGACCGACCTGACACCGCACGGGTTCCGGGTCGCCCGTCCCCTGGCAGCTGGGACGGCTCACGTCGTCGATGGCTGGACCGCCTGGGAACGGGTCGCCGGTGAGCACCGTCTCCACGGCGGGCCGTGGCGGGAGGCCCTGGCCGTGGCCGGCCGCTTCTCCGCGGCGCTCCGGGCCGTCGACCGGCCGCTGCCCGAGCTCCCCGACACGGTCTGGAAGCAGGCCGACCGGATGGCCTGGGACGAGATCCCGCCGGCCTGGTGGGGCCCGGGGACGGAGGTGCTGGACCGGCTGCAGGCACGGAAGCGGCCGGTTGCGGCCGCCGAGCAGCTGGTGCACGGGGACCTCGCCGGGAACCTGCTCTGGCACCCGGCACTGCCGCCGGCGGTCATCGACCTCACCCCGTACCGCCGTCCCGCCGGCTACGCCAGCGCCCTGCTCGTGGTGGACGCGGTGGTCGCGTACGGGGCCGACCCGGGCCTGGTCGACGAGGTCGCCGACCGGGCTGACTGGGACCAGCTCGTGCTCCGTGCGCTGCTGTTCCGGCTGATCACCGACGACCTCTTCCTCCGCGAGTCGGCACCCGGGGGACCGGCCTCGGGGAGATGGGGTGAGCGGGACGTCCACAGGCGCATGGCGTGCGCCCGGCCTCTCCTCACGTGGCTGGACGGCTGAGTCGACAGGTGCGGTGGCGGGCTCTGTCACCATCCCGGGGTGCCCGCGCTCGACGACCCGCAGACCCGCACCGACCTGGCCGCGCTCCGGGCGGGTGCGCTGCGCTGGCTGGCCGGTGGTGTGGTCGCCGTCGCCCTGGGGTGGCTGATGGGCGCCGCCGTCATCCGGATCACCGCCGACGGCGGGGCGCGGCCGCCGTTCGCCGGGCTGATGGTCGTGCTGCTCGCCGTCGGCGGGCTGGTCGTGGCCGTCGTCGGGCTGGGCGCCTGGCTGCGCGCCCGCCGGTGGACCGCCGCCCTGGCCCGGGTGCCCTGGCAGCACGGGCGGTTGCGGATCGCCGGCCCGGCGCTGCTGCAGGTCGAGCCGGCCGGGTACGACGAGCTCACCGACGAGCCGCTGCAACTGCAGCTGATGTCCACGGCGGTCTGGCGCACCCGTGCGGTGCAGCGGCTGGACGGCGCCGAGGTGCGCTACGCCGAGGTCTCCCCGCGGGAGTGGCTGCTCACCGCCGACGGTGCCGGCACGGTCTACGGCGCCCGGCGGGCCGGCCGGCGCTGACCCCTCCCAGCGACACGGTGACCCCGTGGCGTGCGTGAGCCGGGTGCGACGCGGGAAGATGACGACGGAGACACCCGGGCAGCACTCCCTGGCCCGGCAGAGCAACTGGAGGCGTCATGTCCAAGCGCAAGGCGAAGCACGCCCACCTGGTCGAGCCGACCTGGGGGCAGTCGAGCGGCGACGGTCCGCCGGTGACCGAGCTGGTCAGCGAGATGGCCGGCGGTCTCTCCCCGTTCGGTGAGGACCACGCCTTCCCGCTCCCGCCGGAGCGGCTGCGCTACGCCCACCCGGTCGACAAGCCCAACCGGGCCGGCCTGATGGCGGGCGAGGGCCGGTGACGGCTCCCGCGCTGCCGTCCTACAGCAGCGGCACCTCGACGGTGCCCCTGCTGGGCGACACGATCGGGGACGACCTCGATCGGACGGCAGCGCGGGTGGGCGACCACGAGGCGCTCGTCGAGTGCGCCACGGGCCGCCGCTGGACCTACCCCGAGCTGGTCACCGAGGTCGACGCCTGCGCACTCGGCCTGGACGCCCTCGGCGTCGCCAAGGGCGACCGGGTGGGCATCTGGGCGCCGAACTGCGCCGAGTGGGTCTTCGTGCAGTACGGGACGGCGAAGCTCGGTGCCGTCCTGGTCAACATCAACCCCGCCTACCGCACGCACGAGCTGTCCTACGTGCTGCGCCAGGCGGGCATCTCGGTGCTGGTGGCCGCGCCGGAGTTCAAGGGCAGCGACTACCGCGCCATGGTCGACGAAGTGCGCGGGGACTGCCCCGACCTGCGCGAGGTCGTCTTCCTCGGTGACGAGGAGTGGACGCAGCTGCTGGACACCGGCCGGGCGGGCGACCGGGCCCGGCTGGCCGAGCGGGCGGCGCAGCTCTCGCCCGACGACCCGATCAACATCCAGTACACCTCCGGGACGACGGGCTTCCCCAAGGGCGCCACGCTCACCCACCACAACCTGCTCAACAACGGGTTCTCCGTGGGCGAGGGCTGCGGCTACACCGAGGCCGACCGGGTCTGCATCCCGGTGCCCTACTACCACTGCTTCGGCATGGGGATGGGCAACCTGGGCTGCACCTCGCACGGCGCGACGATGGTCATCCCGGCGCCCGGCTTCGATCCCGCGGCGACGTTGCGGGCGGTGCAGGACGAGCGGTGCACCTCGCTCTACGGCGTCCCCACGATGTTCATCGCCGAGCTGGCGCTGCCGGACTTCGCCTCCTACGACCTGTCCAGCCTGCGCACCGGGATCATGGCGGGCTCGCCGTGCCCGGTCGAGGTGATGAAGCGGGTGGTCGAGGAGATGGGGATGGCGGAGGTGACCATCTGTTACGGCATGACCGAGACCTCGCCGGTGTCCACCCAGACCGCCGCCGAGGACGACCTGGAGCGGCGGACGTCGACCGTCGGGCGGGTGCACCCGCACCTGGAGGTCAAGGTGGTGGACCCGAACACCGGGCTGACCGTCCCGCGCGGGCAGACCGGTGAGTTCTGCACCCGGGGCTACTCGGTGATGCTGGGCTACTGGGACGAGCCGGAGAAGACCGCCGAGGTGCTCGACGCGGCCCGCTGGATGCACACCGGCGACCTGGCCGTGATGGACGACGCCGGCTACCTCAACATCGTCGGGCGGATCAAGGACATGGTCATCCGCGGCGGGGAGAACGTGTACCCGCGCGAGATCGAGGAGTTCCTCTTCACCCATCCCGACGTCGTCGAGGCCCAGGTGATCGGCGTCCCGGACGAGCGCTTCGGCGAGGAGTTGATGGCCTGGGTGCGCCTGCGGGCGGAGGCCGAGCCGCTCACCGCGGAGGGGCTGCGCGCCTTCTGCGCCGGCAAGCTGGCCCACTACAAGGTGCCGCGGTACGTGAAGGTCGTCGACGCCTTCCCGATGACGGTGACCGGCAAGGTGCGCAAGGTCGAGATGCGCGAGACGTCGATCGACGAGCTGGGCCTGCAGGCAGCAGCCGCGCACCGGTTCGCCTAGCCGGCCGCCCGCTCCCGGCCCGGAAAGAGGTGGCCGCGGGGTGGCCGGCCGTGGTTAACCTGGCGGGCGCGCAGCCCACCGCGGCTGCCGACGCCACCGGCCGCGACGGCCGGGACCAGGAACGACTGACTGAGGGATCGACGTGCCCAGCGGCAAGGTGAAGTGGTTCAACGCGGAGAAGGGCTTCGGCTTCCTCGCCCACTCGGACGGCCCGGACGTGTTCGTGCACAAGGACGCGCTGCCCGCCGGCACCACCGAGCTCAAGCCCGGCCAGCGCGTGGAGTTCGGCATCGTCCAGGGCCGTCGGGGTGACCAGGCGCTGCAGGTGCAGGTGCTCGACCCGTTGCCGTCCGCGGTCGCCGGCACCCGGAAGAAGCCCGACGACCTGGTGCCGATCATCGAGGACCTGATCACGCTGCTGGACGGCGTCTCGGAGGGTCTGCGGCACGGGCGTCACCCCGACAAGCCGATGGCCCGCAAGGTCGCCGCGGTGCTGCGCGCGGTCGCCGACGACCTCGACGCCTGACGGCGGACCCCACTGCCCCCCGCCACTCGCAGGCCCGCGGCGGGCTCCTGTAGCGGGGCCGTCAGCCGGCGGGGCTGGTGGTCGTGTCGGCGCGGATGAAGCCCACCGGCCAGGCGCCGGAGAGCCCCTCGCAGGCGTCGGTGTCGGAGTCCTCCACGATCACCAGGTAGTAGGTCGGGGGGACGACGTCGGAGGTGTTGATGTCGTCGAGGACGGCGGTGCCGGCCGGCACGTCGATGTCGCCGATCCGCTCCTCGAGCCGCTCGTCGAACACCTGGACGCTCCAGCCGGCCTCGGCCACCACGTCGGGCACCTCCAGCACGATCTCGGTGTCCGGCGCGACCTCCAGGTACGTCGGCTCGGTCCGGTAGCGCTGGCCCTCCCCGTCCAGGCAGTACTGGGTCGGGTCGACGGTGATCGGGTCACCCCCGGCCTGCACGGTGACCGAGGGGGCGGTCCCGCCGTCGTCCTCGGCAGTTCCGCCGGAGCTGCTGGAGTCCCCGCACCCGGTGAGCAGCAGCACCCCGCTCAGCAGTGCCGTCCCCGATGCCCGTGCTGCCCCGTTCACGCTGTTGCCTCCCGATCGGTGGTGCGGATGACGCGGCGGCTGCGCAGGCTCCCGAGGGTGCGGCCGACGGCGAGCACCGGCAGCGCCGCAGCCGCGGTGGAGCCCCGTCGGCCGGTGGTGGCCGGCGCGATCCCCAGCTCCCCGCGTGCGCGGGGTGGGGGAGTCGGGCACACGCCCATGGTGCCGCAGCCGCCTGTGCGCGCGGCGGGGGGAAGACGCCTCCCTGGCCGGGACGCCCTTGCCGTCATCGGCGACAATGGGGGACGTGTCCGACTCAACTCCTGCCGCCGCGTCCCCTGGCTCCTCTCCCGACGAGGTGCTGGCCGCTGCGGTCGAGCAGGCCCGGGCCGCCGCGATCGAGGTGGCCGGTGACCCGGCGGCGGTCGGCGAGCACCTGGGGGTGACCCCGGAGGCGCTCGGTGAGCAGGCCGACCCCGCGCTCGGCGTCGTCGGCACGCACTCCTTCGCCGCCACCCTGCTCGGTTACGCCGGGTGGCACTGGGCCGTGACGCTGGCCGCCGTGCCCGGCGCCGACGAGGTCACCCTCGACGAGGTCGTGCTGCTCCCGGGTGACTCGGCGCTGCTCGCCCCGGCGTGGGTGCCGTGGCACGAGCGGCTGCGCCCCGGCGACCTGTCGGTGGGCGACGTCCTGCCCTCCACCGAGGACGACGCCCGGCTGGTGCCCGCGTACCTGGCCGATGACGACTCCGCCGAGGACCCGGCCGGCCGCGTCGTGGCCGAGGAGCTGGGCATCGGCCGGGAGCGGGTGCTCTCACCCGAGGGGCGGATCGAGGCCGCGGAGCGCTGGCGCGACGGGGACTTCGGGCCGCGCTCGTCGATGGCCCGGCACGCCCCCGGCCCCTGTTCGACCTGCGGTTTCTACCTGCCGCTGGCCGGTTCGCTCCGGCTGTCGCTCGGCGCCTGCAGCAACGCGTACGCCCCGGCCGACGGGCACGTCGTCACCGCCGACTACGGCTGCGGTGCGCACAGCCAGGCCAGCCTGGAGCGCACCGACGGCGAGCCGGCCGAGTTCATCCCCACGGCGCGCTACGACACCGCGGACTTCGACGTCATCTGAGCGCGGCGCATCGCACGCTCTTCGTCCGCGCTGCACGTCCTGCAGCACGTGCAGTGAGTGCGCTGGGCGTGCAATGGGGCCGGTCGTCTCAGCGCTGGCCCTGCCAGCGCATGAGCGCCAGTCCGAGGCCGGGCAGCACGACGCCGGCCACGCAGGTCCAGGTCCAGACCGGGTCGACCCGGTCGCCGAGCAAGAGCAGCACCACGAGGGCGATCGCCCACAGCGCGGTACCCGTCAGGACCACTCGCACCGTGTCGACCTGCAGGGGCGGCGGAGAGGGCCGGGTGGGAGCGGGCACTCCCCGACCCTAGGCCGCTGAACTGCAGGTCGGAACGGTGGTCCGTCCGACGCGCCCGGGCGGTGTGGCACGCTGTCGCCGCTCGATGCCACCCGCACCGGGCGGCCCGCCGGGGACGTCGACCCCGCCGGAGCCGCGCCGGTCGCCGTCCCCGGGGGTCCACCCATGCCCGACAAGTCCCGCAAGCGTGCCCGCAAGGTCGTCAGTGGCACCGGTGCGACCGCAGTCGGCTCCGCGCCCGCACCGGCCGACGCCGGGACCCCCGCGGAGGTCGTGACCGGCCCCCGGCGCAGCGCCGGACCGAGGGTGCGCCCCAAGAACGGGCTGGACCGCTACTTCTCGATCACCGAGCGGCGGTCCACGGTCGCCCGTGAGGTGCGTGGTGGCTTCACGACGTTCTTCGCGATGGCCTACATCGTCGTGCTGAACCCGATCATCCTGTCCGGCGCGGACGTCAACGGGAACACCTTGCCGTTCGCCTCGGTCGCCGCCGTCACGGCGTTCGTGGCCGGCGTGCTGACCATCGCGATGGGCATCGTGGGGCGCTACCCGTTCGCGCTGGCCACCGGCCTGGGCATCAACGCGATCGTCGCCGTCTACGCCGCCACCCAGCTCACCTGGCCCGAGGTGATGGGGCTGGTCGTGCTGGAGGGCCTGCTGATCGCCGTGCTGGTGCTCACCGGCTTCCGCCGGGCGGTGTTCGAGGCGATCCCGGCCCAGCTGAAGATCGCCATCGCGGTCGGCATCGGCTTCTTCCTGACCATCATCGGGCTGTCGGACGCCGGGGTCATCCGGCCCGGTTCGCCGCTGATCAGCTTCGGCGTCGGAGGCCAGCTGGCGGGGTGGCCGATGCTCACCTTCGTCGTCGGCCTGCTGCTCACCAGCGTGCTCGTCGTCCGGAAGGTCCGGGGCGGCCTGCTCCTCGGCATCGTGATCACGACGCTGTTCGCGATCGTGGTCGAGGCGATCGCCGGCATCGGGCCGCGGGTGGGCCCCGACGGCAACGAGCTGGACCCGCGGGGCTGGGCGCTGCAGGTGCCCTCGTGGCCCGACGACTGGTTCGGCCTGCCCGACCTGTCGCTGATCGGCAACTTCTCGCTGTTCGGGGGCTTCGACCGGATCGGCGTCCTGGCCGCTCTGCTCATCGTCTTCTCGATCATGATCGCCGACTTCTTCGACACCGTCGGCACCGTGACGGCGGTGGGCGCCGAGGGTGACCTGCTCGACGAGGACCGCAACCTGCCCCGCTCCCAGCCGGTCCTGCTGGTCGACTCGCTGGCCGCGGCGGCCGGTGGTGCCTCCAGCATCTCGTCGAACACCACCTACATCGAGAGCGCCGCCGGCGTCGGGGACGGCGCCCGCACCGGCCTGGCCAGCGTCGTCACCGGCCTGGTGTTCCTGGTGGCCGCCTTCTTCACGCCGCTGGTGCAGGTGGTGCCCTCCGAGGCCGCCGCACCGGTGCTGGTGATCGTGGGCGCCATGCTGATCAGCCAGATCCGCGACCTGTCCTGGGACGACATGTCGCTGGTCATCCCCGCCTTCCTGACGATCGCCCTCATGCCGTTCACCTACTCGATCACCAACGGGATCGGTGCCGGGGTGGTCAGCTTCGTGCTGCTGCGGCTGGCGGTCGGCCGCGGTCGCGACGTGCACCCGCTCATGTGGGTGGTGGCCGCCGTCTTCGTCGTCTACTTCGCACTCGAGCCGATCCAGCAGCTCCTGTGAGCGATTGCTGGTCGCATCTCGTTAGGCAGGCTTTCTACTCCGGTTAAGGTGGCAGACGTGGCACGGACGACGCTGGACACCGCGGCGCTCGCCCACGACCTGCGGCTGGCCGTCATGCGGTTCTCCCGGCGGCTGCGCAACCAGCGGGTGGACACCTCGGTGACCCTCACCCACCTGGCGGCGCTGTCGACCCTCAAGCGGCACGGTGCGATGAGCCCGGGTGAGCTGGCCGCGCACGAGCGGGTGCAGCCGCCGTCGATGACCCGGGTGGTCGTCGCGCTGGAGTCCCGTGGGCTGGTCACCCGCACCCCGCACCCCACCGACGGCCGGCAGGTGGTCATCGACCTGACCGCGGAGGCCGAGGAGCTCCTGACCGAGGAGGTCCGGGCCCGCGAGGCGTGGTTGGCCGGCCGGCTCCAGGAGCTGTCCGCCGAGGACCGCACCGTGCTGCGCGAGGCCGCGGTGATCATGGAGAAGCTCGCCAGTGGGTGACCTCGACGCCTCCTGACCGCACGGAGCGCGCCGGCATGTTCCGGGCGCTGCGCGTCCACAACTTCCGGCTCTACGTCTCGGCCAACCTGGTCAGCCAGACCGGTACCTGGATGCAGCGCATCGGCCAGGACTGGCTGGTGCTGCAGCTGTCGGGGGACAGCGGCGTTGCACTGGGCATCACCACCGCTCTGCAGTTCGGGCCGACGCTGTTCTTCAGCTTCTACGGCGGGGTGCTGGCCGACCGGTACGACAAGCGCCGGGTGCTGATGATCACCCAGGCCGTCATGGGCGCGCTCGCCCTCACGCTTGGCCTGATGGTCGCCGCCGACGCGATCGCGCTGTGGCACGTCTACCTGCTGGCCCTGGGCCTGGGCGTGGTGTCCTCGCTCGACGTCCCGGTGCGCCAGTCGTTCGTCTCGGAGATGGTCGGCTCGGACCTGCTGGCCAACGCGGTGAGCCTGAACTCCACGGTGTTCAACAGCGCCCGGCTCGTGGGCCCCGCGGTGGCCGGGGCGCTGATCGCGGTCTCGGGCGGGGACACCGCCCCGGCGTTCCTGGTGAACGCCGCCACCTACGCGTCCACCATCGCCGCGCTGGCCGCCATGCGGGTCGGGGAGCTCAGCCGCAGCACGCCGGTCGCCCGCTCGCGCGGCCAGCTCCGGGAGACGCTGGTCTACACCCGGCAGCACCCGGACCTGCAGCTCGCGATGCTGCTCGCGTTCTGCGTGGGCACCTTCGGCTTCAACACCCAGATCACCATCGCGCTGATGGCCCGAGAGGTGTTCGACCTGGGCGCCGGGGCGTTCGGGCTGCTCTCCACCGCCTACGCCGTCGGCTCGCTGTCCGGTGCGCTGCTGTCGACCCGGCGCAGCACCCGGCCGCTGCAGCGGTTCCTCATCGTCTCCGCCGTCGCGTTCGGGTTGCTGCTCGTGGTGAGCGGGCTGATGGGCAACTACTACGCGTTCGCCGCCGTCCTCATCCCGACCGGCGCGGCGGCGCTGGTGTTCAGCGTGGCCTGCAACAGCTTCGTGCAGCTGGGCGTGGACCCGCACATGCGCGGCCGGGTGCTGGCGCTGTACTTCATCTGCTTCATGGGTGGGACGCCGGTCGGTGCGCCGCTGATCGGCTGGGTCTCCGAGCGTTTCGGTGCGCCCTGGGGGTTCATCGGCGGCGGCCTGGTCGTCGTGGTGACGGCGGTCGCGGCGGGGGCGGTGCTCTCCCGGGGCCGGCAGGTGCGCCTGGAGCTGCACGTCCGCCCACCCAGCATGCAGCTGCACGTCGCGGCTGCCACGTCGCCGACCCGCGCCGCCGGGCTGGCCGCGCTGGCCGACGGCGAACCGCCCGGGGAACAGGGGACGCCCGGCCAGGTGCGCTGAGACGCGCGCATGTGAGTGATCGATCGCTCGCATTGCGTGACCGGCGCGGTAGCGCACAGCGTTCGCATTGTCACAGGGCGGTGTCCGACGTACTTTCGGTACGTGCCCTCGGGAGGGTCTGTCTCCGCGCAAGCCGGGGCGTCGTTGCTGCAGCTGGGTGGCACCGTCGCCCTCTTGGTCGTGGGCGTGACCGTCCTGGTCCTGCTGCTCCGCTGGGCCACCGGCCAGCTCCAGGCCGACCGGGCGGCCCGCCGCCGCGCCCGGGCCCTCCCCGAGTCCGCCGCCCGCCCGGCCGCCCGCCTCCCCGCTGCGGCACCGCCCCGCCGCCGGGCCACCGGCTCCCATCCCGCCGGGCGTCGGGTGCCGCGGAACACGCTGGCGAGCGGGCCGACCGAGCGCCCGCATCGGCCGCTGGAGCGGGTCGCGGCCGACCTCCGCCGGCTCGCCCGCGAGCTCGCCATGGTGCCCGGCGGGATGCCGATGGAGCGCCGCCGCGGCCTGCTGGCCGCCTACGACGACCTGCTCGTGGAGGCCGCTGTGCTGCTCGAGGTGCCCCAGCAGCTGACGGAGGTCCCCGAGGAGGCCCGCGAGTTCGAGCGGATCCGGCTGCTCGGGGCGCTGGAGGCCGCCGGGCTGGTGGTGACCGGCTGACCGAGTCGGCACCCCGGCTCCCCTCGGCCGGCCGGCTGTTCCTCGCCGTCGACCCGCCCGCACCGGCCGTCAGCGACCTCGACCGGGCGCTCCAGCCACTGCGTCCGGCCCCCGGTGCGCCCCGATGGACGCCGACGTCCCGCTGGCACCTGACCCTGGCGTTCCTCGACGAGGTGCCGGCGCCGCTGCTGACCCCCTTGCGCGCAGCGGTGGCCCCTGCGGTCGCCCGCACGCCGCCGATGTCCCTGCAGCTGGCCGGTGGTGGGCGGTTCGGGTCACGCCGCCGTCCCACGGTCTGCTGGGTCGGGCTGGGCGGTGACGTGCCGGAGCTGACCGCGCTCGCCGGGCGGCTGGCCGCGGCCGCCCGGGCCGTCGGCCTCCGGGTCGAGGACCGGCCGTTCCGGGCGCACCTGACCGTGGGACGGTGGCGGCCCGGCCAGCCGGCGGACGGCGACCTGCCCGACCGGCTCGCCGGCTACCGCGGCCCGGTCTGGCCGGTGCGCGAGGTGGTGCTGTGGCGCAGTCACCTCGGCTCCGAGCCGCGCTACGAGCGGACGGCAGCCTGGCCGGTCGGATGAGCCCTGCACCTGCGGTCGTGGTCGGCCTGGCACGCTGTCCGCCGTGCCGCAGACCGATCCCCGTTCCGCGTTCGACACCGCGACCGCCGTCGCCCGCACCGAGGGCGGTGGCCTGGTCGCCGAGCTCGACCCGGGGTGGGACGTCGGCGGCGGCATCCTGAACGGCGGGTACCTGCTGTCCGTCGCCGGCCGGGCCGCCGTCCTGGAGTCGCCGCACGCCCACCCCGTCGCACTGTCGGCCAGCTACCTGCACGCCGCCGCGGCCGGTCCGGCGACGCTCACCGTCACCCCGGGGCCGGCCGGCCGGACGCTCGCCCACTCGGCCGTCGTGCTGGCCGACGCCGCCGGGCCGGCGGTGACCGTCCAGGCGACGACGGCGACGCTCACGGCCGATGACGCGGCCTTCTCCTCGCCGATGCCGACCGCGACCCCCGTGCAGGCCTGCTTCTCCATCGCCGAGAACGCCCACCTGGCGCCGTCGTCGGTGTCGGTGCCAGGGCTCACCCAGCGGGTCGACGTCCGGCTGGACCCGCTGACCGCCGGCTGGGCGCTGGGGCAGCCGGGGGAGGAGCCGATGATGCGGGCCTGGCTGCGGTTCGCCGACGGCCGCGAGCCCGACCCGCTGGCGCTGGTCACCTTCGCCGACGCGCTGCCGCCGACGTCGTGGGCGATCGGGCTGTTCGGCTGGGCGCCCACGGTGCAGCTGCAGGTGCTGGTCCGTGCGCTGCCGGCGCCGGGCTGGTGCCTGGTCGAGGCGCGGGCGAACGAGATCGCCGGCGGCTGGCTGGACGAGGACTACCGGATCTGGGACTCCACCGGCCGGCTCGTGGCGCAGAGCCGCCAGCTCGCCCGGGCGCCGCGCAGCTGACTCAGGCGTCCTCGCGGAGCACGCTCGCCGGATCGGCGCGGTCGGCGGCCCGCTGGGCGTACAGCGCCGCGAGTCCGGCGACGACGACGGTGGCCACCGCGGTGCCGGCGATCGCCGCCCAGGGCACGTCCAGCAGTGGCGTGGGCGGCCGCAGCAGGTCGACGTCCAGCCGCCGGTACACCAGCGCCACCGCCCCCGCCGCCAGCAGCGCGCCCAGGAGCAGCCCGGCCACGGCGACCCCGACCAGCTCGACGAGCAGCGAGCGCAGGTGCTCGCCCCGGGAGAGCCCCAGCCGGCGGGCCATCACGTACCCGGAGACGCGGCTGCGGGAGCGCGCCTCCAGGTACAGCAGCAGCCCGCCGACGGCGATCACCCCGACGAAGACGGCGAGGGCGGAGAGGTAGCCGAACGTCCAGGTGATCCCCAGGAAGTTGGCGGTGTTGAGCACGACGGTCGGGGTGATCTCCCGCCCGGGCAGGCCACCGGCGTCGACGAGTGCGTCGACGGCGGGGGCCAGCGGGCCGTTGGTCCAGACCTCCGACATGCGGCCGGACCCGGCCGTCCGTTCGATGGGCGGCACCCGGTCAGCAGCGACCAGCAGCATCGGGTCGACGGTGCGCCGGCCGGGCAGCACCCGGGCCTCTGCGACCACCTCTGCCGCCAGCGGGGTGGTGCCCAGCCGGAGGTCCGGGTCACCCAGGGGCACTCCCTGGGCCACCACGGGCACCCGGCCATCGACCGCCGGCCCCGTCAGCGCAGCCACCAGGTCCTCCAGCGATGCGTCGGCGAACGAGTCGTCCCAGAACGCGGTGTCGGCGAACGTGTCCGGGTCGACCGCGAGGACCTGGACGTCGGTGCGCACGCCGTCCGCCCCGGTGACGCTGCCGTCGTACCGGACGACGAACGTGCCGAGCGCCGCGACCCCGGGCACCGAGTCGATCCGGGAGACCGAGGTGAGCACCCGTTCCGCGCCGACCTGCACCCCGACCTTGGCGTCCAGCGTGGCCTGCGAGCTGGCGGTCAGCGTCGCGGTGTACCCGAGGACGGCGACCGGCAGCGTCACCGCGACCAGCAGGGTCGCGGTGGCCAGCCGGGCGGCGGCGAGCCGGTTGACGGCGAGGAAGACGGCGGGGGAGCGGCGGCTCGCCCAGCGTCGCAACCGGGGGAGCAGCGCGGTGACGAGGCGGGCCAGCAGCGCGGCGGTGCCGGCGACCGCCAACAACGGGAAGGCCACGAGCAGGCCGTTGACCTGGGCGACGTTGCCCTCGCTGACCACGGCGTCGCGGCCGGCCAGCAGCACCCAGCACCAGCCGGCGGCCAGCAGCAGGGCCAGCTCCCAGGGCACCGTGGCCGGCCAGCGCGGAGCCGCGCCCAGCGGCCGCTCCGCGGTCCCCCGTGCGCGCAGCCCGGCGACGGTCGCCGCTGCGCCCAGGCCGACGACCAACGCGGCCACGCCGGCCCAGACCGCAGCGGTGGTGGCCGACGCGTCCAGGTCGTCGGCCGGACCGAGGGCGGCGATCAGCAACCGGGACGCCGCCCACCCGGCGGCGGCGCCGGCCAGCGCGGGCAGCCCGAGTTCGAGCGCGGCCTTGCCGGCCAGCGGCACCGGACCGACCCCGCGGGCCGCCAGCAGCCGTACCTCGGTGGCCCGCCGGTCGGCCCAGAAGCTGCCGGCGGCGGCGACCAGGACGAGGGCCAGCAACGCCCCGGCGATGGCGACCGGGACCACCGGCCCGCGCAGCCCCCGCTCGATGAGCTCTGCCCGGTCGGCAGCCTCGCCCAGGCGGGGGTTGGCCGCAGCGCCTGGCGCTGAGGGATCGACGCCGGTGGACAGCTGGGCTGTGGCCTGAGCGTCGATCAGCTCCCGGGCCTGGGAGATCGACAGGTCGTCGGCGTCCACGGGCACCTGCGCCACCTGGGTGACGCCGCCCATGGCGACGGACAGCCGGTAGAAGACCTCGGGGTCGGTGGCCAGGGCGAGCGCCGGCGGTGGGACGTTCGCGTTCGTGTCGTTCGCGTACAGCCCTCGGTAGTCGCACCAGAACGGCCCGGGGTCGACGCTGTAGAGGGCCGGGTAGAGCCCGACCACGTCGACCGGCACGCCGGCCACGGTGATCCGGTCACCCAGGGCGATGCCGGCGCCGTCGGCGTAGTCCGCCGGGAGCCAGATGCCCGCGCCCGGGCGCTGGGCCACCACGTCGACGTGCTCGGTGGCGGCCGGCCGGTGGAAGAGCGTCACCCGGAGGGACACGGGCTCCCCGGTGGCGGTGGCGACTCCGCCGGTGCCTGCGACGAGGACCGGCTGGCTGTCCCGGCCCTGTTCCCGCCATGTGGCGGCCAGGGCCTCGTCGGTGTCCGGGGTGGCCGTCGCGCCCGAGAGATCGCCGTTCTGGTCGTACTGCCTGGTGTAGATGCCGGCCTGGACCCAGCCGGCCTCGGCGCACAGCGGGGCCAGCTGCTGCTGCAGGGCGGCGGAGCGGGCGGAGGAGAGGAACAGTGGGGCGGAGGCGACCGCGCAGGCGAGGATCGCCGAGGTCACCAGCACGGCGATGACGGCGGCCGGCTGGCGCAGACCGAGCCACGGCGCGCGGGTCCACGGCGCCAGCCGCCACAGCGGCGGCCGGCTCACGAGGGGGTGCCTTCGGTGACCACGCCGTCGCGCATGGACAGCACCCGGTCGGCGCGGCCCCAGGCGATCTCGTCGTGCGTGGCGATGAGCACCGCCGACCCCTCGCGGGCCGCGTCGGTGACAGCGTCGAGCAGCCGGTCGGCGTGCCCGCGGTCCTGGTGGGCGGTGGGCTCGTCAGCCAGCAGCACCGCCGGGCGCAGCAGCAGCGCCCGGGCGACGGCGATCCGCTGCTGCTCGCCGAGCGAGGCCTGGTGCGGGTAGCGGTCGGCGAGGTGGTCGACGCCGAAGGCGGTCAGCAGCGACCGGGCGCGGGGCTCGTCGGCGGCCAGGGTGCCGCTCAGCCGGGCCGGCAGCAGCACGTTGTCGGCCAGGCTGAGGTCGGCGACCAGCCCGAGGGCCTGGGGCACCAGCGCCAGGTCCCGCCAGCCGAAGCCGGCGGGACGGCGGTCGGCGAGCGGCCCCAGGTAGGCGAGCTCGCCCTCGTCGGCGGTCTCCCAGCCACAGAGCAGCGCGAGGAGGGTGCTCTTCCCGGACCCGGAGGGGCCGACGAGGGCGACGAACTCCCCGGGGTCGACCCGCAGGTCGACCCCGGCCAGCGCCGAGACGGTCTCCGCGCCGCGCCGGAACCGCTTGACCAGCCCGGTGCCGGTGAACCCGCCGGCCGGCTGCCGGCCCGGGGTCACGAGGTCACCAGCCGGCCGTGGTCAAGCCGCACGAAGCCGTCGGCGATGGCCATCACCCGGGGGTCGTGCGAGGAGATGACGAAGCCGACCCCGGCCGCGGCGAGGTCCTCCATCGCCACGAGCACCCGCTCGGCGGCCGCGGTGTCCAGCTCCGCCGTGGGCTCGTCGGCGACGACCAGCGCCGGGTCGCCGACGACGCCGCAGGCCACCGCCAACCGCTGCTGTTCCCCGCCGGAGAGCTGGGCGGGGTGGTGGTCGGCGCGCTCACGCAGTCCCAGCCGGTCGAGCAGGGCGAGCGCCGCGGCTGCGGTGACCGGGGCGCCCCGCAGCGATGCGGCCAGCCGGACCTGGGCGACCGCGTCCAGGTAGGGCAGCAGGTTCTCGCCGGGGCGCTGGAAGAGGTAGGCGACCTGTCGCTGCCGCAGCGCCCGGCGGGCCCGGGCGCCCAGCTGGTCGACCCGCTGGCCGGCGATGAGCACCTCCCCGGCATCGGGGGAGTCGATGCAGGCCAGCAGCCGCAGCAGCGAGGACTTGCCCGACCCCGACGGGCCGACGACCACGGTCACCTGGGCGCGGGGGATCGCCACGGTGACGTCGTCCAGTGCGGTCACCGACTCGCTCGCCGTCCGGTAGGTCTTGCGCACGCTGCGGCAGACGGCTGCCGGGGGGGTCTCGGGCGCGGTGAACACCGGGTCGGCCAGCGGGTCGGCTGCGAAGGAGGAGGCCTCGTCGCTGGTCATCGAGGCGAGAGCCTAGGTGCTGGGCGGCGAGAGCCTAGGTGCTGGGCGCAACGACACCGGGGAGGTCGATGTCCCCGGTCAGGTACCGCTGCACCGTGGGGCCGATCGCGGCGACCAGCTCGTCGGCCGACGCCGACGCCAGCGGCTCCACCCGCAGCACGTAGCGGGCCATCACCACCCCGATCAGCTGGGAGGCGACCAGGGAGCCCCGCGCCTCGCCCTCGGCGCGGGGCAGTCCGAGCGTGCCGACCACCCGGCGCAGCACCTGGGAGACCAGGAACTCCCGGAGCAGTCGCGCGGTCCACTCGTTGGTCACGGCCGACCGGACCAGGGCGAGCCCCGCCGCCCGGCCGGGGCCGTCCCACACCTGCAGCAGCAGCCGGACGACGTTGGCGCCGAGCTCCGTCGGTCCGCCGGCCAGCGCTTCGGGCAGCAGCTCCTCGGGGTCGGCCGGGGCCTCGATGGCGGCGAGGAAGAGCTTGTCCTTGCTGCCGAAGTAGTGGTGCACCAGCGCCGGGTCGACCCCTGCCGCGGTCGCGATGACGCGGATCGAGGCGGCGTCGAAGCCCCGCTCGGCGAAGGTGGCCCGGGCCGCGGCGAGCACCGCCTCCCGGGTGTCGGGGTTGCCCGGACGTCGTCCGGTCGGGCGGGTGCGCCGTGGTCGTGCCGCCGGGTCGCTCAGCTGGTCCTCCTCCGCAGGGTGGCCGCCGCGAGCCCGAGGGCCAGCAGCGTCGCGCCGGCCACCACGCCGACGTCGACCCACATGGTGCCCGTCGCCTCCGCCGAGGCGCCCACCTCCTGCAGGGCCGCCACCGCGTAGCTCAGCGGCAGGACGTCGCTGACCGCCTGCAACCAGCCGGCCAGCTGGTCCCGCGGCACCAGCAGCCCGCAGAGGAAGAACTGGGGCAGCACGACCACCGGCATGAGCTGCACCGCCTGGAACTCGCTGCGGGCGAACGCACTGGCCAGCAGGCCCAGCGCCACTCCCAGGGCGGCGTCGACGACGGCGATGAGCACGACCAGGGACAGCGAACCGGTGACGTCCAGGTCGTAGACCGTGGTCGCGATCGTCACGGTGACCACCGCCTGCGCCGCCGCGGCCAACCCGAAGGCGAGGCCGTAGCCGAGCAGCAGGTCCAGCCGGGACAGCGGGGTGGTGAGCAGCCGTTCCAACGTGCCGGAGGTGCGCTCCCGCAGCATGGCGATGCTGGTCACCAGGAACATGACCACGAACGGGAAGACCCCGAGCATGGTCAGCCCGACCCGGTCGAAGGTGTCCGGCTGCCCGGGCGGGGTCGGCACGTCGGCCCACAGCAGGTAGAGCAGCCCGAGCAGGGCGCTGGGCAGCACCAGCAGCATCGCCACCGTGCGGTGGTCGTGCCGCAGCTGGCGGAGCACCCGGCCCGCGGTGGCGGAGGTCAGCCGCGGGGAGATCGCGGTGGTCATGCCGCCACCTCCTGCACCAGCGAGAGGAACGCCTGCTCTAGGTCGTCGGTGCCGGTCCGGGCGCGCAGCTCGGCCGGGGTGGAGTCGCTGAGCAGCCGGCCGTCGCGGAGCAGGAGCAGCCGGTCACAGCGGCCGGCCTCGTCCATCACGTGGCTGGAGACGATCAACGTCGTGCCGCCTGCGGCGAGGGCGTGGAAGCGGCTCCACAGCTCCACCCGGAGCACCGGGTCCAGCCCGACGGTGGGCTCGTCCAGCACGAGCAGCTCCGGTTCGCCGACCAGGGCGCAAGCCAGGGAGGCCCTGCCCCGCTGCCCGCCGGAGAGGTCACCGACCAGTTGGCCGGCGGCGTCGGCCAGCCCGACGTCGGCGATGGCCGCATCGGCGGCTGCCGCTCCCCGCCCGTACAGGGCGGCGAAGTGGCGGGCGTTCTCCCGCACCGTGAGGTCGGCGTAGACGCTGGGCGCCTGGGTGACGTAGCCGACCCGGGACCGCAGCGCGGCCGAACCGGCGGGCCGGCCGAGCACGGTCACGGTGCCCGACCGGACCTGCTGGGCGCCGACGACGGCGCGCAGCAGCGTGCTCTTCCCGCTCCCGCTGGGCCCCAGCAGGCCGGTGACCTGCCCGGACGGGACCGAGCACCCCACCTCGTGCAGGACCTGCCGGGCACCGCGGTGCACGACGAGATCGGTGACGGTGACGGCGTCCATGACGGCCTCCGAGGAACTCAACGGCTGATGAACTCAACGGTAGGTGAGTTCCGCGTCGAGCGTCAAGGCCCGCTGGTGCGGGACGGGTCAGGAGCGCTCGGCGGGGGAGCGAGCGGCGCTGCGCAGCCAGTCGGTGACGTCGACGGCCGTCCGTGGCACGGAGAACAGGTGGCCCTGGACGACGTCGCACCGCAGGGAGGCCAGCGCCTCGGCGGTGAGCGTGTCCTCCACGCCCTCGGCCACGACCGTCATCCCCAGCTCGTGGCCCAGGTCGATGACCGAGCGGACCACGGCGGCGTCCTCGGTCGAGGAGGTCATCTCGGCCACGTAGCTGCGGTCGACCTTGATCTCGCTGACGGGGAGGTGCTTGAGGTGGCTCATCGCGGAGAAGCCGGTGCCGAAGTCGTCGATCGAGATCGCCACCCCGGCGGCGTGCAGCCGCCCCAGCACCTCCCGGGCCCTCTCCGGCTCGGTCAGCAGCGCACTCTCGGTCACCTCCAGCCGCAGCATCGCCGCGGGGACGCCGTGTGTGCGCAGCCGGCTCAGCACCCGGTCGGGCAGGTCCGCGCGGATCAGCGAACGCGCCGACAGGTTCACCGACACGGGTACGGCGATCCCCTCCGCGCACCACTCCCGCAGCTGCGCCAGGACGGCGTCCAGCACCGCGTCGGTGAGCGGCTCGATCAGCGCCGTCCGCTCGACGGCCGGGAGGAACTCCACGGGGCCCAGCAGGCCGCGGACCGGGTGCTGCCAGCGGACCAGCGCCTCCACGCCGGTCACCCGGCCGGAGTCCAGCGACAGCTGCGGCTGGTAGTGCACGACCAGCTGGCTCTCGGCCAGCCCGAGGCGCAGCTCGGAGAGCAGCAGCAGCCGGCTCCGGTCGTGGTCGTCGGCGCTGGGGTCGTAGAGCTGCACCCCGCTCTGCCGCTCCTTGGCCGTGTACATGGCGATGTCGGCCTGGCGCAGCAGCGCCCCGATCTCCAGCGACTCGGCACCGGCCACGGCCACCCCGATGCTGACGTCGACGTCGAGGGCGAGGCCGTCGACCAGGAACGGCGTCCCGAGGGCGGCCTGCAGGCGGGCGGCCGCGGCGCAGGCCTCCGTCGCGGTGACGCCGGGGAGCAGCACGGCGAACTCGTCGCCACCGAGCCGGGCGACCAGGTCGACGTCGCGCACCAGTGGTCGCAGCCGCGGGCCGACCTGGGCGAGCAGCCGGTCGCCGTAGCTGTGCCCGAGGGTGTCGTTGACCTCCTTGAACCGGTCCAGGTCCATCAGCAGCACGGCCAGCCGGGCCGGCCCGGTGAGCAGCTCCGCGCCCCGGGCCAGCAGGGCCGCGCGGTTGGGCAGCCCGGTGAGCGCGTCATGCGTGGCCTGGAAGGCCAGCCGCTGCTGCAGCTCCAGCCGGTCGGTCACGTCCCGGGCGGTGATCAGCAGCCCCCCGATCACCGGGTCGCCGCGACGGTCGGAGGAGCTGACCTCCAGGTGCCGCCAGCTGCCGTCGCGGTGCCGGGCCCGGACCACGAACACCTGGGACAGAGGCTGACCGTCCGGGGCGATCGGTGCACCCGAGTCGGTGAACAGGCCGGCGTCCTCGGCGTGCAGCAGCCCGCCGACGTGCCGGCCCAGCAGCTCCTCGCGGGTCCAGCCGAGCACGTCGGCGACCGAGTCGGAGAGGAAGGAGATCTCCCCGGTCGGCGTCAGCAGGGCCATCACGTCGTTGCTCGCGTGCACGGCCGACCGGAATCGGCGCTCGAGGTCCAGGGCGGCCAGCAGGGCGTTGAACGCGGCCGCCGTGATGCCCAGGTCGTCGCGCGAGCCGACCGGGAGCGCCAGGTCGGCGGCCGGCCGCGACGGGCCCTGCGCCGAGGCGACCGGGTTGCCGACGGTGGTCGCGATGTCGGACAGCCGGCCGGCCAGCACCCGCAGCCGGGAGCCGATGACCTGCCGGACGAGCAGCCAGTTGGCGCAGCCCAGCACGAGACCGGCGGCCAGGCAGGCGGCCCGGAACGTGGGGGCGCCGGTGTACCGGGCGGGTACGCCGAGCAGTTCGGCGAAGGACGGGAAGACCGCACCGACGGCCAGGCCCAGCAGTGCCATGCCCACGGCGAGGACGGTGAACGCCGACCATCGGACGGGGGTGTCCCCGTCGTCGGTCGTGTGCTCCATGCGGACGGATCGGCGCCCTGACCTGCGCACTTCAGTGCGGCAGTGCGTGTCTCCCCCAGGAGGGTGGGTCACCGGGACCTGCCGTGCGCAGCGCTCGACGGCGAGGGCAAGGCGCTCCCTTCCGGGGTGGTCCGGTCCGGCAGGGAGAGCCGGTGCTCAGGTCAGGCGGGCGGCCGGCCGGCCAGTGCCCGGCCCAGCGCGTCGCCAGACTGCCATGCGCCGGCGACCTTGGACGGCGCCGACCAGCCGTCACCGCACAGGCCCACCCCGTCGGTCAGGGCGAACGGCTCGTCGCGGGGGGCCGTCGGCTTCGCCCAGCTCCACCGGTGGACGTGGGTCCACTCCGGGTCCTCGTCGATCCCGAGCACGGCGCGCACGGCGGCGACCACGGCCGGGACCGCGCCCTCGGGGGAGTCCAGGTGGGCGGCGGCGGCCTCGGGCGTCGTGTGGGCGACGAGCACCGGGGCGCCGTCCCCGCGCCGGTCGCCGTCGTCGGCCAGCCAGTCCAGCACCGGGGAGTCGTGCACGAAGACGCCGTGCAGGTCGGCGGGCCAGCGGCGGTCGGGCCAGCCGAGCGCCACCGCGAGCGTCGGCTGCCAGCCGCCGGTGTCCAGCGCGCCGGCGGTGGCCGAGCCGGTGGGCAGCAGCCGGGCCGCCTGCGGGTCGGGCATGGCCAGGACGACGGCGGCCGCCGGGTCGCCGTCGACGGCCGGGCGCCCGCCGGACCCCGGGGTCACGGCCTGCACCGTGCGCTCCAGCTGCACGTCCAGCCCGGTGGCGAGGTCGACGACCAGGCCGCGGAGGCCGCCGGCGGTGCCGTACCGCAGCGGCCCGGACGTCGTCCGCTCGATGCCGGCCGGGCCGGCGACCGCGAAGGTGTCGGTCCACGGCCGGGCCAGGCCGCGGTCCACCCACCCGGCGACGACCTGGGCGAACCCGCCGTCCTCGCCCACGGTGAAGTAGGAGGCGCCCAGGTCGACGGTGCGGCCGTGCAGGGTGCGACCGCCCATCCGGCCGCCGAGCCGGCGGCCCCGGTCCAGGACCTGCACCGGCAGCCCCCGGTCGGCCAGGGCCCGAGCGCAGGCGATGCCGGCGATGCCGCCGCCGACGACGGTCGTGGTCTCCGCGTTGCTCACCCGGTCGATCATCCCCGGCCACCGGATCGTGCGCGTCGGGGGCCGGGGATGATCGTCGGCGTGCCCGTCCCCCCAGTGCTGATCACCGACCCGGCCGACGAGCGGGTCGCCGACTTCCGCGACCTGATCGCCGGCGACCGCAAGCCCGGGACCGAACGCGGCACCGGACCGGTGATCGTGGAGGGGGTGCCGGCGGTCCAGCGGCTGCTCGCCTCGCCCTACCCCGTGCGCAGCGTCTTCGGCATCCCCGGGCGGGTGGCCGACCTGCAACTGCCCGACGACGTGCCGGCCTACGAGGCCGACCGGTGGGTGCTCTCCGAGGTCATCGGGTTCCGGCTGACCCGGGGCGTGCTCGCCTCCGCCGACCGGCTGCCGCCGGCGGACCTGGACGAGCTGCTGGCCGGCCCCGACCCGGCCGCGCCGCGCCGGCTGGCGGTGCTCGAGGGGCTCAACGACCACGAGAACATCGGGTCGATCGCCCGGTCGGCGATGGCCCTCGGGGTCGACGGCCTGCTGCTGGACCCCACCTGCGCGGACCCGCTGTACCGGCGGTGCGTGCGGGTGTCGATGGGGCACGTGCTGTCCCTGCCGATCGCGGTGCTGGGCACCTGGCCGGCGGACCTGGACCGGCTGCACGACGCCGGCTACCTCACGGTGGCGCTGACCCCGGCGGCCGACGCCGTGGACCTGGGCGACGTCGACCTCGCCGCCCACCCGCGCACCGCCGTCCTGCTCGGCGCCGAGGGCCCCGGGCTCACCGACGCGGCGAAGGCAGCCGCCCGGGTACGCGCCCGGATCCCGATGCGCAGCGGGGTGGACTCCCTCGGGGTGGCCGCCGCCGCGGCGGTCGCGTTCGCCACGCTGCGCTGACCCTCGCGGCGAGGCGCTCGCGCTGCGGCGTTCCGGCCCCTACCGTTCCGCCATGACGTTCCTGATCGTGACCGGCGCCCTGCTGGTGGCGCTGCTCGCGGCGGCGGCCCTGCTGGACCACCGCGCCAAGGCCCGCCGTGCCCGGATGTCCGCTGACGGTCCCCGGCTGCGCGGTGACGCGGGCTCCAGGCTCCGCGGGGCCGCCGTGCACGGCAACGCCGACGCCTACCGCGGCATCGACGGCCCGGGGCAGCGCTCGGGGCTGGGGGGCACCGGCGGCACGTGATGCCGGCGGTGCGCCTGCTGCCTCAGCCGCGCAGCGAGAGCTTGGCGAGCTCGGCGCGGGCCTGCTCGGCGTGCTGCGGCGCGCACATCACGTCGTAGCGGCTGGCCACCACCTTGCTGGTGCTGGTGAAGTCGCGCTGCCCGCGGCTGGTCGAGTAGCCGACCGCCCCGAAGACCGCGCCGAAGACCAGCCCGATCAGCAGACCGGTGAGCACCGAGCCGATCCAGCCGCCGCCGTCGGCGGCGAAGATGCCGAGCAGCAGGCCCACGAAGAGCCCGAACCACGCGCCGCTGGCCGCACCGGCGGCGATCGCCCGGCCCCAGCTGAGCCGGCCGGTGACCCGCTCGACCATCCGCAGGTCGGTGCCGATGATCGTCACGTTCTCGACCGGGAACTTCTCGTCGGAGAGGAAGTCCACCGCCCGCTGGGCCTCCTGGTAGTCGTCGTAGGACCCCACCTGGACGCCGCCGAGCGGCATGGACACCGAAGCTGACATGTCTGTCTCCGTTCCGCGCCGGCCTGCTGGCGGAGGCCGGACGTTCCGGCCACCCCTCGCATCCCGCAGGACGACGACCGGTGTACTACCCGGAACGACCTCCGCGGACCCCCTGTTCCACGGCCCCCTTGCAGGGGCCCGCCCTGAGCCTGCAAAGGGTGGGGGGCAAGGGGGTCCTTATTCAGACGAGGCTGTCGGCCCAGGCGCGGTGCAGGTCGGCGAACCGGCCGGCCCCGCCGACCAACTCGGCGGGGGAGCCGTCCTCGACGACCCGGCCCGCCTCCATCACCAGCACCCGGTCGGCGATCTCCACCGTGGACAGCCGGTGGGCGATGATCAGCGCCGTCCGGTCGGCCAGCAGCGTCTGCAGTGCCCGCTGCACCAGCACCTCGCTGGGCACGTCGAGGGAGCTGGTGGCCTCGTCGAGCACCAGCACCGCGGGGTCGGCGAGGAACGCCCGGGCGAAGCTGACCAGCTGGCGCTGACCGGCGGACAGCCGCCCGCCCCGCTTGGCGACCTCGGTGTCGTAGCCCTCCGGCAGCGCCCGGATGAAGGCGTCGGCCCCGATCGCCCGGGCCGCCGCCTCGATCTCGGCCCGGCCGGCGTCCGGCTTGCCGAAGGAGATGTTGTCGGCGATCGACCCGGAGAACAGGAAGCTCTCCTGGGTCACCATCACCACCGCCCGGCGCAGGTCGGCGTCGGCGAGCCGGTCCAGCGGGACGCCGTCCAGCCGCACCTGCCCGGCGCCCGGGTCGTAGAACCGGGCGGCCAACCGGGCCAGGGTCGACTTGCCGGCGCCGGTCGCCCCCACGAGCGCGACGGTCTGCCCGGCCGGGATCGTCAGGTCCAGCTGCGGGAGCACGGTCGCGCCGCCGTAGCCGAAGCGGACGCCGTCGAAGACGACCTCCCCGGCGGTCGGCGAGCGCAGCGGCAGCGGATCGGCGGGCTCGGGCACGCTGGAGCGCTCCTCCAGGACGCCGGACAGCTTCTCCAGTGCCGCACTCGCCGACTGGTAGCTGTTGTAGAACATCGCGATGTCCTGCAGCGGGTCGAAGAAGCGGCGCAGGTAGACCAGGAACGACACCAGCAGGCCGACCTCGAGGTCGCCGTCCATCACCCGCAGCGCGCCGTAGCCGAGCACCGCGACGGTGACCAGGTTGCCGATCAACGTCACCGTCGGCACGAAGACGGCGATCAGCCAGAAGGCGCGGTGGTGGGCCGCCCGGTTGGCCTCGTTCAGCTCGGCGTGCAGGCCGTCGTTGCGCGGCTCCCGGCGGAACGCCTGCACCGCCCGGATGCCGCCGAAGGTCTCGGTGAACTGCACGATCAGCGCCGCGATGGTCTGCCGGGTGCGCCGGTACGCGACCGTCGAGCTGCGCTGGAACCAGCGGCCGATCAGGTAGAGCGCGGGGAGGCCGAGCAGCGCCACCAGGCCCAGGGGCAGGTCGAGCACCAGCATCAGGACGCCGATGCCCACCACGCTGAACAGGGCGGTGAGCAGCCCGTCGAGGCCCTCGTCCAGCAGCTCCGCGAGCGCCTCGACGTCGCTGGTGAGCCGGCTGATCGTCTTGCCCGACGTGTACCGCTCGTGGAAGGACAGCGGCAGCCCCTGGACGTGGGTGAACACCCGCCGCCGCAGGGTGAGCAGGACCGCCTGGCCGACCTGCCCGGAGCCGATCAGGAACCGGTAGCGCAGTGCGGCGTCCAGCACGGCCGCGGCGACCATGGCCGCCGTCGTCCAGACCAGCGGCCAGGGGTCACCGTCCAGCAGCGCCGGGACGGCGACGTCGATGCCGATCCCGATCAGCAGCGGGCCGGCCAGCCAGGCCAGGTTCTGCACGACGAGCACGGCCAACAGCTGCCACACCACCCGCCGGTGCGGACGCAGCAGCTCGCCGAGCAGCCGCCGGGAGCGGCCACGGAGGAACGAGCTGGCCGAGGTGTCGAGGTCGTCGGCGTCCTCGCCGGCCACGCCTCGCCAGTCGGCGTGCGCGTCCGCCGGTGCGCCGGTGGTGGTGGTCACGGCTGCGCCGGTGCCCGGGGTGGTCATGGGCAGCCCACCCCGCTCAGGTCGGGATCGGCGAACCCGGGATCGGTCAGGCTGGCCAGCTCGGACTCCGAGGAGAGCAGCGCCCGGTAGGCGGGCACCTGCGCGAGCAGGTCGGTGTGCCGCCCGACGGCGGTGATCCGGCCCTCCTCCAGCAGGGCCACCCGGTCGGCGAGCAGCACCGTGGAGGCCCGGTGGGCGACCACCAGCGCCGTCGTCTCGGCGAGCACCTCCCGCAGCGCACGCTCGACGAGGGCCTCGGTGTGCACGTCGAGGGCGGACAGCGGGTCGTCGAGTACCAGCACCGACGGCCGGCCGAGCACCGCCCGGGCCAGCGCCAGCCGCTGCCGTTGCCCGCCGGACAGCGACAGCCCCTGCTCGCCGATCCGGGTGTCCAGGCCCCAGGGGAGGTCGTGCACGAAGTCGGCCTGGGCCACCCGCAGCGCCTCGGCGACGTCCGCGTCCCCGGCGTCCGGCCGGCCCAGCGTGACGTTCTCCCGGACGCTCATCGAGAACAGCGTCGCCTCCTCGAACGCCGTGGCGACCACGGTGCGCAGCTGGGCCAGCGGGAGGTCGCGGACGTCGTGCCCGTCGAGGGTTACCCGCCCGCCGGTGACGTCGTAGAGCCGGGCGACCAGCGCGGTCATCGTCGTCTTGCCCGACCCGGTGGCGCCGACCAGCGCGATCGTCTCGCCGGGCTCGACCTCGAGGTCGACGTCGGTGAGCACCGGGTCGCCGGCGCCGGGGAAGCGGAACCCGACGTGCTCGAAGCGCAACCGGGCGGGCGTGCCCACGGCGGCGGGCCGGGCGCCGAGGGAGTCGGTGACGGTCAACGGGGCGTCGAGCAGCTCGCCGATCCGGTCGCAGGCGCTGGCCGTCTCCTGCGCCTGCGCGAGCAGGAAGCCCAGGGAGAGGATCGGCCACAGCAGCACGGTGAACAGCGCGACGAAGCCGATCAGCCCGCCGACGGTCAGGGCGCCGCTGCTGACCGCCAGCGACCCACCCACCAGGATCACCGCAAGGGTGATCTGCGGCTGGAACTCGAACAGGCACCAGATCAGCGCCAGCGTGCGGACCTTGCCCAGTTCCAGGTCGCGCAGCCGCAGGGCCTTGCGGTCGTAGCGGCCGAAGACCATCCCGCTGCGGCCGAGGGACTTGACCACCCGGATGCCCTGGACCGCCTCCTCCACGTCGGTGGCCAGCTCGCCCTGCTCGTCCTGCACCAGCCGCGACTCGGCGTTGTACCGCTTCTCCAGCCGCAGCCCGAAGAAGACCAGCGGCAGGGTCGTGGCCAGCACCGCGACGCCCAGCGGCCAATAGGTGACCACCAGCAGCACGCCGACGACGACGCAGGTGAGCAGGTTGACGATCAGGAAGACGGCGCCGAAGCCGACGAAGCGCCGGATGGTGGAGACGTCGGAGGTGGCCCGGGACAGCAGCTGACCGGAGGACCAGTGGTCGTGGAAGGCGACCGGCAACCGTTGCAGCCGCTGGTACAGGGTGTCGCGGAGGTCGCGCTCGATCTGCAGGCTGCTGATGTTCATCGCCCAGCGGCGCAGGAAGAAGAGGGCTGCCTCGGCGACGCCGAAGAGCAGCGCCAGGGCGAGCAGCGGGATCAGGGCGGAACGGTCGCCACGGGCGATCGGCCCCTCGACGATGGCCGGCGTGAGCAGCGGGACGGCCAGCTGGGCGAGGGTGGCGAGCAGTGCGCCGGTGAAGGTGAGCGCGATGAGCCCGCGGTAGGGACGGGCGAAGGGCAGCAGCCGGGTGAGCGCCGACAGTCGGCCCCGGGTGTCGTCAGCGGGGGCGGCGGTCTCGGTCATGGCCGGGTCAGGCTATGCCGGGGGACCGACAGGGACGAGCCAATTGCGCCGACGGCCTCCCACCTTCGTCAGCGGTTGCGGCGGACCCCGAAGACGATGTCCTCCCAGGCGGGGATGCGGGCGCGCGGGTCCTCGTCCTCGTTGTCGAGCAGCGAGCCCAGCACCGCGGTGTCCTGGCTGTCGGGGTCGACGGCGTCGTAGGCGCTCCGGCGGGGGAGCCCGTCGTCCGGGCCGTCGCCGGACGGGAGCACGTCGGCGTGGAGCACCTCGGCGGGGAGCGCGTCGACCTGGTCGCCGTCGGCCGGTACGGCGTCCCGGGCCTCGTCGTCCTGGGCCTCGTCGGCCGGCCGCTGGTCGTCCGCGTCGCCGTGGTCGCCGTCGGCCGGCTCGGCGTCGGGCTGCGCCTCGTCCTCGCTGTGCTCGTCACCGCGGACCACCGAGATGCCCCGGCGGGAGACCGGTGCGGCGGGCAGACCGGCCGGGACGTCCGGGACGACCCGGACCAGCCGGGTGCCCTCGGCGAAGTCCATCGTCGTGGCGTCGACCGGGGTCACCGTCCGGGCGGGGATGTCGTAGCTCCAGCGGGTGCTGCCGGACTTGTGCCCGGCCTGCCAGTCCGCGCGCACCTGCCAGGTGCCGTCCTCGGCGCGGTGCGCGTCCCAGCCGACGGTCTCCAGGTCGGCGCCCAGCAGCCGCAGCCGCTCGGACATGAACTGCTCCAGCGGCACGCTGGGCGTCCCCTCGGACAGCCGCACCCGCGCGCCGCGGGCCTGCTCGGCGACCCGGGTGCGCTCCTGCAGCACCGGGTGGGCGAAGCGCATGATCCGCTCGACCCGCGTGCCGGAGGCGTGTGCCACCTGCTCGGGGGTCTCGCCGGCCCGGATGCGGGCCTGGATGACCCGCGGGGGCAGGTCGTGGGCCACCTCAGCCGGGGGATGGGCCGGGGCGCCGGCCCGCAGCAGCTGCCGCAGCCGGTCGTCCACGGGCAGCTCGAAGCGCTCGTCGTCGGTCGAGTCGGGCGCGTCCGCGGCGAGCACCAGGTGCGTGCCGTCCTCGGAGAGCGCCACGAGGCGCAGTGAGCGCATGGGAGCGACCTCCAGGAGGGTTCGGTGCGGTTCGCAGACCGACGCAACGCTAACGGCGGACCCTCGGGCCCGCGCCGCCGACACGCCCGGTACGGCGCGTCGGCTCGACAACGGCCCCCGAGACCTCCTCGCGCTCACCGGGAGCCCGGTCGCCGCACCTCGCCGCAACGACCAGAATGGACACCTCGGCAGCCTGCGGACCCGCTCGGCCACGTGCCGAGGGGACGGCGGGACAGCGAGCCGGCGCAGCGCGGCGCCGCACCACAGGAACAGGGGAGGGGCGCACGTGTGCGGCATCTCGGGTGAGGTCCGGTTCGACGGCGGCGTCGCCGACATGGCGGCGGTCAGCGCCATGTGCGACCAGCTGCAGCGACGGGGGCCCGACGGCTCGGGCGGCTGGCAGGCCGGGCCGGTGGCGCTCGGGCACCGGCGGCTGAAGATCATCGACCTGACAGACGCGGGCGCGCAGCCGATGGTGGACGCGGAGCTCGGGCTGACGATGGTCTTCAACGGGATCATCTACAACTACAAGGAGCTGCGCGCCGAGCTGCAGGGCGCCGGGTACCGCTTCTTCTCCACCTCCGACACCGAGGTCGTGCTCAAGGCCTACCACCGCTGGGGCGCGGCCTGCGTCGAGCGGTTCCTGGGGATGTTCGCCTTCGCCGTCGTCGAGCGGGACTCCGGCCGGGTGGTGCTGGCCCGCGACCGCTTCGGGATCAAGCCGCTGTACCTCAGCCGCGGGCCGGGCCGGGTGCGGTTCGCCTCCTCGCTGCCCGCGCTGGTGCGCGCCGGGGGCGTGGACACCAGCATCGACCCGGTCGCGCTGCACCACTACATGTCCTTCCACGCCGTCGTCCCGGCGCCGCGCACGATCCTGGCCGGGGTGGGCAAGCTGCCGCCGGCCACGGTGCGCACCTACGAGCCCGACGGCCGGGAGTCCGACTGGGAGTACTGGCGCCCGGTGCACGAGCGGCGCTCCGAGTTCGCCGGCCTGTCCGCCGTCGAGTGGCAGGAGCGGGTGCTGGAGTCGCTGCGCGTGGCGGTGCGCCGGCGGATGGTCGCCGACGTCCCGGTGGGCGTGCTGCTGTCCGGGGGCATCGACTCCAGCCTCGTCGTCGGGCTGCTGGCCGAGGAGGGGCAGAAGGGCCTGGCCACGTTCTCGATCGGCTTCGAGGCCGTCGGCGAGCGCTCCGGCGACGAGTTCGTCTACTCCGACGTCGTCGCGGAGACCTTCGCGACCGACCACCACCGGCTGATGGTGCCCAGCGCCGACGTGCACGCCGGCCTCGACGGCGCGGTGGCCGCGATGAGCGAGCCGCAGGTCAGCCACGACGCGGTCGCCTTCTACCTGCTCTCCCAGCAGGTCAGCCAGCACGTCAAGGTGGTGCAGAGCGGCCAGGGCGCCGACGAGGTGATGGCCGGCTACGACTGGTACCCGCCGCTGGACGGCGTCCCGGCCGAGCAGGCCGTCGACGCCTACGCGCGGCACTTCGTCGACCGGTCGCACGCCGAGCTGGCCACCCAGCTCGCCGACCGCTGGATGGTGACCGACGACGTCAGCCGGGCGCTGATCGCCGAGCACTTCGGCCGGCCCGGCGCGGAGACGACGCTGGACAAGGCGCTGCGGCTGGACTCGACGATCATGCTGGTCGACGACCCGGTCAAGCGCGTGGACAACATGACGATGGCCTGGGGCCTGGAGGCCCGGGTGCCGTTCCTGGACCACGAGTTCGTGGAGCTGGCCGCCGCCGTCCCGCCGGAGCTCAAGCTCGCCCACGGCGGCAAGGGCGTGCTCAAGGACGCCGCCCGCAAGGTCATCCCCGCCGACGTGATCGACCGGCCGAAGGGCTACTTCCCGGTGCCGGCGATCACCGACCTGCACGGCGACTACCTGGAGACGGTGCGCGCCGCGCTGCACGCACCGGAGGCCCGGGAACGCGGCCTGTTCCGCACCGACTACGTGGAGCGGCTGCTCGCCGACCCGAACAGCCACCGCACGACCCTGGGCGCCAACCAGCTGTGGCAGGTCGGGCTGCTCGAGCTGTGGCTGCAGCGGCACGGCATCCGCTGACCTGACGTGGCCGTGCTCACGGCGCGGCGAGGAACAGCACCACGCCGTCCGTCTGCTCCACTCGGGGCTGACGGACGGCGTGCTGCGGTGTGGCACCCGTCGCGCCGCCCGACCGATCCCCGACCGAGGAGGTGTGCCGTGACCGACGTCCTGCGCAAGACCGGACTGTCCACCGAGGTGCGCCTCGCCGTCGCCGAGATCGCCGGCGCCCCGGGTGCCTGGTGCCCCAGCCTGGCGCCGACGGGGGACCGGGTGGCCTACGTGAGCGACCGCTCCGGCGTCCCCCGGCTGGAGGTCGCGGCGCTGGACCAGCAGACCCCGCCGGCGGTGCTCTCCGGTGCCGAGGAGGAGGTCGTCTCGGTCGCGTGGTCGCCGGACGGCGGGTGGCTGGCCTACCTGGTGAGCCCCGGCGGCTCCATCTGCGCGCAGCTGTGGGCGGTCCGGCCCGACGGCACCGACCGGCACCTGGTCGCCGGGCAGGACCCACGCGCCACCGTCTTCGCCGGCGGGTGGACCGCAGGTGGCCACTACGTCTGCTCGATCGCCCCCGGGGACGGCCCGGGCGCCGACGTCGTCCTGGTCGACGTGGTCAGTGGCGCCCACCGCACCCTGGCCACCGGCGGCTTCCTCGCCGTCACCGCGGTCTCCGCCGACGAGCGGACGGTGCTGGCCCGGCGGGGTCCGCGCGGGCACCGGCACATCGTGCTGGTCGACGTCGCCACCGGCGACCAGCAGCGGGTCATCCCGCTCGACGCCCCGGGTGGCGGCGCCTCCGAGGACGGCCGGTTCGCCCCGGACGGTTCCGCGGTCTTCCTCCGCGCCGCGCTCCCGGCCCGGCCCGGGCTGCCGCGCAGCGACCGCACGGGGCTGGTCCGGGTCCCGGTGGACGCCGGTCGGCAGCCGGGCCCGGCCCAGGTGCTCATCGCCCGGCCCGACGCCGACCTGGACTCCTACGCCGTGCGCGCCGACGGCACGGTGCTGTGCGTCTGGAACGCCGACGGGGTCACCGAGCTGGAGCTCCGGGAACTGGCCGAGGGCGGCCTGCTGCGCACCGTGCCGCTGCCGCAGCCGGTCATGCCCGGCTGGTCGCTGGCGGCCGACGGCGGCACCCTGCTGGCCGAGCTGACCGGCCCCACGTCCCCCCGCTCGCTGTGGTCGGTCCCGCTGGACGTCGACGGGGAGCCGGTGCCGCTGCCCAGCACGCCCCGCCACCCCGACCCGCGCCTGCTGGTCACGCCGGTCCGGCTGCGCTACCCGGCCGCCGACGGCACCGAATTGGACGGCTGGCTGTACACGCCGCCGGGGGTGGCCGGCCCCAACCGCACGGTGGTGAGCTTCCACGGCGGCCCGGAGGGGCAGGAACGCCCGGACTACCACCCGGTGGCGCAGGCGCTGGTCGCGGTCGGGCTGACCGTCTTCGCGCCGAACGTGCGCGGTTCGGGCGGGCAGGGCCGGGCGTTCATGGCCGCCGACGACCTCGCTGCCCGGGAGGCGTCGTTCACCGACGTCGTCGCCACCGTCGAGCACCTGGTGGCCGAGGGGATCGCGCTGCCGGGTCGGGTCGGGTCGCACGGCTGGTCCTACGGCGGCTACCTGACGCTGGTGGCGCTCACCCGCTGGCCGGACCTGTTCGCCGCCGGCGCCACGCTGGCCGGGATGAGCGACCTGCGCACCTTCTTCGCGGGCACCGAGCCGTGGATGGCGGCGGCCTCGGTCACCGAGTACGGCGACCCGGTGACCGACCGGGACATGCTGGCCGCGATCTCCCCGATGACCGTGCTGGACCGGCTCCGGTCCCCGGTGCTGCTCACCCACGGCGACCGGGACACCAACGTGCCGGTGCTGGAGTCGATCCAGGCGCACCAGGAACTGACCGCGCTCGGTGCGCCGGCCGAGTTGCTCCTCCTGCGGGGCGAGGGTCACACGATCGTGGGACGGGAGAACGTGCTGCACCTGTCGGAGCGGGTCGCCGAGTGGTTCGATCGCTGGCTGTGACCCCGCGATGACCGACGCCTCCGGCGTCTTCGCGCGCTACCCGGGCTCGGCGGACGACGAGGCGACGGGTGTGCGGCGGTCGGCCTACCGCCCGGTGCTGCAGGCGCTGGACGACCTCGGTGCCGACGGGATCGGCGCGGTCGTGGACGCGATCGACCGGGAACGCCGGTCGCGCGGGGTGGTGGCCGGCAGCTACGTCGACGGCCGGTTGCACGAGCGGCCGCTCCCGCTCTGCCCGGTGCCCCGCGTCGTCCCGGCCGCCGACTGGGCGCACGTCGCGCGCGGCGCCGAACAGCGGCACCGGGCGCTGAACGCCTTCCTCGCCGACGTCTACCGCCCGGCCGGACGGCGGCGCACCGACCCCGACCGGCACCCGGAGGTGGTCCGCGCCGGCATCGTGCCGGCGTGGGTCGTCGCCGCCAGCCCGGGGCTCCGCGCGTCGGCGGCCGGCCTGGCCGTGCCCGGTCAGCAACGGGCCACCGTCGCGGGTCTGGACCTGCGGCACGGTCCGGGGGGCTGGGTGGCGGTCTCGGACGACCTGCGGACGCCGACGGGCATCGGCTACGCCCTCAGTGACCGGGCCAGCAGCCGGGCGGCGCTGCCGGAGCTGCACGCCGCGGCCGAGGCCGCCGGGCTCGCCGACCCGGGCGAGGCGGTGCCGCTGCTGCGGGCAGCGCTGGCCGAGGCCGCACCGTCGGCGTGCACCGGGACGCCGCAGCTGGCCCTGCTGTCGGAGGGGCCGCGCAGCACCAGCTGGTTCGAGCACCGGCAGCTGGCCGCGGCGATGGACGTCCCGATCGCCACGCCGGACACCCTCTGGCCGACCCGCGGCGGGGGAGTGGCGGTGCAGGTGGACGGGCAGCGGCTGCGGGTCGACGTCCTCCACCTCCGGCTGGACGAGGCCGGGCTGGCCGCGCACCTGACGCCGAGCGGGGCGGCACTGGACGTGCTGCTCGGTGCCGCGGTGCGGGCCGGGGAGCTGGCGCTGGCCAACGTGCCGGGCAACGGCGTGGCCGACGGCGAGGCCACCTACCGGTACGTGCCGGAGCTGATCCGGTTCTACCTCGGTGAGGAGCCGGTGCTGGACACCGTGCGCACCTGGCTGCTGGCTGACGACGCCGAGCTCGCTGAGGTGCGCGACCGGCTGCACGAGCTGGTCGTGACGCCGGTCGACGGGTACGGCGGTCGCGGGGTGGTGGTCGGTCCGCGCTGCTCGGCGGCCGAGCTGGCCGAGCTGTACGCCGAGGTGGCGGCCACCCCGCACCGCTTCACCGCCCAGGAACCGCTCGAGGTCTCCACGGTGCCCACCGTCGTCGACGGCGCGCTGGCGCCCCGCGTCGCCGGGCTGCGGGTGTCCACCGTCGCCGGCGCCACCACCCGGGCACTGCCCGCACCGTGGACCCGGGTGGAGCTGGCCGAGGGCTCCGGCGTGCTGGACGGCAGCAAGGACACCTGGCTGCTGCCCGGCTGACCCGCCGGAGGACCCGGCGCCGACCGGTCAGCCCGGCTGGAGCAGGCGCCACGCGGTCCAGGCGCTGGCGATCATGTCCCGCAGGCCGAGCCGGGCGCGGAAGCCCAGCTCCCGTTCGATCCGGTCGACCGCGGCCACGACGCTGGCCGGGTCCCCGGGCCGGCGGCCGGCGACGGTCGGCGTGGTGTCCGCTCCGGTCACCTCCGCGATGACGCGGAGCACGTCGCGCACGCTGCAGCCGGCTCCGGTGCCCACGTTGTAGGTGCCGCCCGCCGAGCCGGCGCTCAGCGCCCGGGCGGCAGCCAGGTGCGCGGCGGCGACGTCGGACACGTGCACGTAGTCCCGGACGCCGGTGCCGTCGGGGGTGGCGTGGTCGTCGCCGAACACCACCGGCGGCGTGCCGGCGTCCAGGGCGGCGAAGACCATCGGCACCAGGTTGGCCGCACCGGTGTCCCCGAGCCGGGGGTGCGCGGCGCCGGCCACGTTGAAGTAGCGCAGCGAGGTGGCGGCCAGCCCGTGGGCGGTGGCGCAGTCGCGCAGCACCCACTCGCTGACCAGCTTCGTCTGCCCGTAGGGCGAGAGTGGGCGGCACGGGACGTCCTCGGTCACCGGGTCGGTGTCCGGGGCGCCGTAGACGGCAGCGCTGCTGGAGAAGACGAACCGGCCCACGCCCGCGACCTGGCAGCTCTCCAGCAGCGACACCAGCCCCTCGACGTTCTCCGCGAAGTAGCGGAGCGGGTCGGCCACCGACTCGGCGACCGCCTTCTTGCCGGCCACGTGGACCACGCCCTGCACCGCGTGCTCGCCCAGCACCCGGTCCACCAGGGCGCGGTCGCGGACGGTGCCGACGACCAGGGGCACCCCGGGCAGGCGTTCGAGCCGGCCGGGGTCCCCGCTGGACAGGTCGTCGAGCACGACGAGGCGCTCACCGGCCGCGGCCATCGCGTGCACCACGTGCGCCCCGATGTAGCCGGCTCCGCCGGTGACCAGCCAGGTCATGCCCGGACCGCCAGCACGTCCCGCGCCGCCTCCCCGGTCAGCAGCACCTCGGGCAGTTCGGCCAGCGCGGCCCGCATCCCCGCCTCGCCACCGAACTGGAAGCCCAGCTGGCTCCGGTAGCACGCGCAGGCGTCGGCGCGCCGGTCCGGCAGCTGCGGGAGCTGCACGGGGGACAACCCGCCGGGCAGCGCCGCGCCGGGGACCGCATCGGGCCGGCGGAGCACGTAGGGGCTGTCCCGCCACCACAGCGTCGGCCGGTCCAGCGCCGCGACCGCGCGCAGCACCTGCAGGTGGTCGACGTGCGCACCGAGGGCCTGCGGGGCCAGCCAGAGGTCGGCGTCCAGGCCGGTGAGCTGCCCGGCGACCTCGCGCCACACGTCGTCGCCGGGGTGGACGCCGGCGAACAGGTCGGCGGCGCTGGTGTAGCCGCGGTGCGGTGCCTCGGGCAGGTCCAGGTCGACCGCCGTCACGCCGAGCACGGCCGTCGCGGCGGCGTTCTCCGCCCGGCGCAGGGCCAGGTAGTCGACGTCGGGGCCGAGGCCCTTGTCCAGCTGGCAGGCCAGCGCGAAGCCGGTGGGGTCGGGGACGCTGCGGGTGAAGCAGGTGAGCACGGTGACCTCGTGCCCCGCCTCGGCCAGTGCGGCGAGGGTGCCCCCGGCGGAGAAGGCGGCGTCGTCCAGGTGCGGGCTGACCGCGAGCACGCGCATCAGAGCAGGTGCGCCGCGGACCGGAAGCGGCAGCTCTCGTCCACCGTGGTCGGCGACGTCCAGTCCAGGTCCGGCGCCGTGCCGGCCAGCTCGGTGTAGACGTCGTCGATGCTGCGCGCGAGCACCGGCCAGGAGTACAGCCGGCGCACCTCCTCCAGCGCGGTGGTGGCCAGCCGGGTGCGCAGCGCGGCGTCGCCGAGCAGCCGGTCCAGCTCCGTGCGCAGCCCCGCGACGTCGCCGGGGGCGTGCAGCAGCCCGTTCTCCTCGTGCCGCAGGCAGTCCACGACGCCGACGCTGTCGGTGCTCACCGTGGGCAGCCCGCTGGCCATCGCCTCCAGCAGGGTGTTGCTGAACCCCTCGCTGTAGGTGGGGCTGACGAACACGTCGGCGGTCCGGTACACCGCCGGGGCGTCGTCCGGGGGCACGTAGCCGAGGAACGTCGTGCGCCCGTCGGCCCGGGCCCTCGCCTCGTCCAGGTCCGGGCCGATGCCGGAGACGACCAGCCGGACGTCGTCGGGCAGCGCCTCCAGCAGGTCGAGCACGCCCTTGCGCCGGTCGACCCGGCCGTGGAACAGCAGCACCGGCGGGTCGGCCAGGCTGCCCAGCGGCCGGTCGCCCGGGGTGAACCGGCGGGTGTCGGTGGCGCCCGGGACGATCTGGAAGCGCGCCGGGACGGTGCCCAGGTTGCCCACGACCTCGTCCCGGAAGCTGGCGCTGCCGATCAGCACGGCGCCGGCGTGGTCGAGCACGGTGTGCATGGCGTCGGCGTGCGTGCTGCAGCAGGTGCCCACCCAGTGCCCGTCCCCGCCCTGGATGCTCACCAGGTTCGGCACGCCGGTCCGCCGCGAGGCCTCCAGCACCGCCAGGCCCGGGGGGTAGCCGTACTGGGCGTGCAGCACGTCGAAGGGCCGCTGCTCGTGCAGCTCCACGACGGTGCGCACGACCTCCTCGATGTCGCCCTCCCAGTCCGCGGGGACGACGGTCTCGCCGCGGCTGGGCAGGGCGTGCACCTCGACCCCTGCCGGCACCCGGTCGGCCGGCGGCACGCCACCGCCGTAGACCCGGGTGCCGGCCTCGTCGTCCCGGTACTGGCTGACCAGGGTGACCTCGTGGCCCAGCGCGACCAGCTCGCGCAGCAGGTTCTCCGCGTACACGCTCATGCCGCTGACCGCCGGCCAGTACCGGCGGCTGACGAAGCAGATCCTCATGACTCGGCCTTCCGCAGCAGCTCGATGGAGCGGGGCACCATCTGGTGCGCCCGGTGGCCGTCCCGCGAGAGCTCGAGGGTGACCAGGCGCTGGTACTCGCACGCGCGCAGCGCGGCCAGCACGGCCGGCAGGTCGACGTCGCCCTCGTCGAGCGGGAGGTGGTCGTGCACGCCGCGGCGCATCCCCTCCACGGCGACCGTGCCGAGCTGGGCGGCGAAGGCGGCGACCGCCTCCTCCGGGGCGTACCGGCCGCTGACCACGCAGTGCCCGGTGTCCAGGGCGAGGGTCAGCCCCGGCACCTGGGCGGCGAGGGTGGCCCAGTCGTCGGCGTCCTCGACGAGCATCCCCGGCTCCGGCTCGACGGCCAGGGCGTAGGAGCGTCCGCCGTGGCTGTCGACCAGCGCGCGGACGCCGTCGACCAGCCAGCGCCAGGCGTCGTCCCGGTCGACCCCCGGCTGCGGCACGCCGGCCCAGAAGCTCACCGCCTCGGCCTGCAGCACCTCGGCCAGGTCGCAGGCCAGGCGCAGGTAGGCCAGCCGGCGCTCCCGGCCCTCGGGGCTGGGGTTGACCAGCGTGGGCTCGTGCTTGACCCGCGGGTCGAGCAGGAAGCGCGCGCCGGTCTCGACGACCACGCCCAGCCCGAGGGAGTCGCAGCGGGCCCGCACCCGCGCGGCCTGGGCGAACGCGTCCGGGGCGAACGGGTCGAGGTGGTGCACGTCCAGGGTGAGGGCCACCCCCGCGTAGCCGGTGTCGGCCAGGAAGGACAGGGCGTCGTCCAGCCGGTGCGAGGTCAGGCCGTTGGTGTTGTAGGCGTACCGCAGGCTCACGAGGCCACCGCCAGCGCCGCCACGTGCCGGCCGGGTTCGCGGTAGAGCGCGTACAGCTCCCCGACGGCGCGGTCGGCTCCGGCCCGGTCGAACCACGCCGGGCCGCCCAGCCGGTCCTCCGCCTCGGCGGTGAGGTGCACCCGTGCCCAGCCGCCGGGGTCCGCGCCGACCACGGCGAGCCCGGCGCCGGGTGCACCACCTGCCGCCTCGCCGCGGTCCAGCAGCCGGCGCACGCCGCGCTCGCCGATCCGGCCGTAGGACATCGTCTCGGCCTCTAGGCCGGGCACCAGCACCTTCGCCGCGACCGCCTCACCCTGGGAGGGCTGCAGGTCGACCAGCACGTCGAGGCCCTCAGCGGTCAGGGTCGCGACGGGGTCGCCGCTGCGGGTGGGCAGGTCGGTCAGCGCCACGGTGCTGCGCTGGGCGAGCACCGAACCCCGCAGCAGGTCGGTCAGCCGGTCGGTGCCGAGCCGGGTCCACCCGAGCATCGCCTGCAGCGCCCGGTCCTCCTCGACCATCCGCTCCGGCGGGTGGCCGTGCAGCCACTGGTCCAGGTAGCCCGGCGGGGTCGCCGCGGTGACGGCGTCCAGCGGGCCGTGCATGAACGCCTTGCGGCTGCGGGCGGCGGCGAACTCGTACAGCGCCTTGCGGACGGCGGCGTCCCGGTCGGGGGAGGCGGCCTCCCCGCAGGCGGTGACCATCATCGGGGCGGGCTCGGAGCCGTCCCGCGAGCAGCCGACGGCGTACACGTCGACGACGCCGTGCTCGGTGCTGGCCAGCTTGACCAGGACGTCGATGCCCGCGGCGTCGAGCCGGTCGAGCAGCGCCAGGGCGTCGGGGTCGCGCAGCCCGGCCAGGTCGACCACCACGCCCTGGTCCAGCGCCCGGAACGCGGTGGCGTTGCCGTCCCGCTGCAGCAGCTCCAGCACCGCGTGGGTGACCGCCCGGTCCGCGTCGAACGCCGCTCCCTGCCCGTTGGTGATCACCGTGGTGAGCCAGCCGCCGGGCGGCGGGTCGCCGGGCAGCTCCTCGGGGGCGGAGACCACCAGCTCCGCGGGCACGAGCACCTGCTCGCCGTCCCGGGTGCGGCTCATCGGCAGCCACTGCAGCGGCCGGTCGTCGTCATAGGAGCTGCCGGCCTCCAGGCAGAGCGTGCGGGGGTCGGCCACCCGGTCGCGGCCCTCGGTGCGGGCCAGCTCGCGGTAGGAGCCGTGCACCCGGTCGAGCCCGGCGTGCGCGCGGATGGACAGCGCCATCTCCGCCATCTCGCCGAGCGCGCCGGTGCGGGCCTCCTCGCGGGTGGCGCCGTACCCCAGCCCGCTGCCGCCGGGGTGCGCCGGTGACGTGGCGAGGAAGGCGCTGTGCAGCGGCACGTCGAGGACGTCCAGCCCCTCGATCGGGAACTCCTCGATGCCCGGCGGGAACGAGTCCAGGTACCGCTGGGCGGTGCTCACAGCTCGGCCAGCGCGATCGGGGCGGCGTCCGGCCGCCCGGCGAGCAGCCGCTGCACCAGGTGGACGACGTGGTCGGTGGTCACCCCGGGCACCAGCTCGAACGGCGTGGCCACGGCGCCGAACTCCAGCTCGGCGACGACCGCCAGGTACTCCCGCAGCTCGCCGTGCGACAGCGGGATCTGGGCGTGGAACGCCTTGTGTGCACTCAGGCCCACCGGGGTGCCGTCCTCGGCCAGGTCGACCTTCAGCGAGTCGCCGCAGAACAGCACGCCGCGCCGGCTGTCGTGCAGCACGGAGTGGCCGGGGAAGTGCCCGCCGGTGCGGTGCAGGGTCAGGTCGGGGGCCAGCTCCAGGACCTCGTCGGCCGGCCAGGTCACCCGGAAGGCCTTGGTCCACTCCAGGTCGCGCACCCCGACGCAGACGGTGCCCGGCTCCAGCTCCAGCTGCAGCTGCCACAGCGCGCCGTAGCCGTGCACGTGGCTGGACGCCAGGACGTCGAACCCGCCCAGCTCGGTCGCCATCCGGCGCAGCTCGGCCAGCATCTCCGCGGTGTACCAGGGGGCGCACTCGAAGCCGACCAGCCCGATGTCGGTCTCGATCACCCAGCCGCGGCTGTCCAGCCCGAACCGTGGCTCGGTGCCGAACTCGGTGACGCCGGCGACCGCGGTGGGCCGCCAGAACCCGGTCACCAGCTCGTCGGCCTGCTTGGGCGTGACGAACTCGAAGCCGTGCTCGGGCAGCGCGTTGCGCACGTCGGCGCAGACCGGGCACACCTGCGGGCCGGGGGCCGGCCAGCGCTGCCAGTGCCCGCAGTTGGTGCAGGCGAAGGCGGGCAGGTCGGGCAGCAGGCCGCGGTAGGGGTTGGTGGCTGGTGCACTCATGCGGGCAGTTCCTCTCGGGCGGGGCTGGGCAGCGCGGCGCGGTCCAGTGCGGTGACGAGCAGCCGGTGCAGGGCGAGGTCGCGGGCGGCCGGGTGCGGCCAGGGAGCGGTGCCGGCGACGGCGGCACCGAAGGCGGCGAACTGGGCGGTGAACGGGTCGGTCCCGGCGAACGGGACGTCGACCGGCTCGGGGCGGAACAGCGTCAGCGACCCGCCGGCGGTCTGGCCCATCGTGTCGACGGCGACCGCGGTGCCCCGGGTGCCGACGACCTCCAGCCGGCGGCGGGGGAGGGCGTCGGGGCAGTTGTAGGCCACGTGCAGGTCGACCAGCACGCCGCCGGTGGTGCGGCCGATGAGCAGCGCGCCGTCGTCGACCGGGTAGCGCTGCACCCGGCGCTGCAGCAGCGCGGTGAGCTCGACGACGTCCTCGCCGAGCAGGACCCCGGCCAGGTCGAGGCCGTGCGGGGCCAGGTCGATGGCGGCGCCGCCGCCGGCCCGGGACCGGTCGACCCGCCAGTTGTCGTGCGGCCTGCCGTCGGGGGACCAGTCGACCGGCAGCCAGCAGCAGTAGACGACCCGGACGGCGGTGACCGTGCCCAGCTCGGGCACCAGCTCGCGCAGCCGGACGTGGGCGGGGTGCCAGCGCTGGTCGTAGGCGGTGCCGAGCAGCACACCGGCCCGGTCGGCTGCGGCGACCGCGGCCTCGGCGTCGACGACGTCGGCGGCCAGCGGCTTCTCGCACAGGACCGCGACGCCCGCGGCAGCCGCGGCCTCCACGACCTGCCGGTGCGCGGAGTTGGGCACCGCCACGTAGACCGCGTCCAGGCCGGGCGTGGCCAGGAAGGCGGCCAGGTCGGACGTCGCCGGGGCGTCCACGGCCAGCCGCGCCGGGGCGGCGGGGTCGCGGTCGTGCAGGGCCACCACCCGGGCGCCGGGCACCTGGAGGAGACCGGGCAGCGCGTGGTCGCGGGCCACCCAGCCACAGCCGGCCACCCCCCACCCGACGCTGTTCACCACTGCTCCGGCAGGTCGACCAGCAGTCGCCGCCGGGCGGCGTCCGCCGGCAGCGGGTCGGGCCAGCGACCCGGCAGGTGTCCCGAGCGGGGGCCGTACTCGGCGGCGTACCGCTCGCTGGGCCAGTGGAGCTCGCCGTCGACGTAGAGCGGGTTGGGCCGCAGCGGCCCGAGCGGCTCGCCCAGGTCGACCGGTGCCGGGCCGCGGAGGTCACCGGCGACCAGGCCGATCGCCTCGCTGCCGGTCAGCTCCTCGGCCGGGGCGGGGCGGGGCGCACGCCCGGCCAGCAGGGCGGCGGTGAGCTCGGCGTCGTCGTAGAGGACGGTGGCCCCGAGCAGCCGGGCGTACTCGGCCGGGACCAGCGGCTCCCCGGCGGAGACGGTGTCGGCGACGTGGGCGTGCCCGACGACAACGGTGCCGCCCGGGCCGGCCAGCGCGTGCATCGCGGCGGCGGCCGCGGGCTTGTCCCGCAGGAAGTAGAAGGCGTCGTGGCAGGTCACGTACGCCGGGCCGGGCACCTGCAGGTCCGGCGCCGCGGTCAGGTCGGCGCACACGTAGCGGGCGGCGGGGCAGACGAAGCGCTGGGCCAGCCACAGCTTGGACCAGACGACGTCCAGGCCGAGCAGGTCGCGCACCCCGCGGCGGGACAGCTCGCGCAGCTGGGTGCCGATCCCGCAGGCCACGTCGACCACCGGTCGCTCCCCGGGCCAGTGGTTGCCCAGCAGCGCCAGCCCCGCCAGGTGCGTGGGCTCCCACCAGCGGTGCGCGAAGTAGTCGCCCACCCGGCCCATGCCGAGCAGCTCCATCGCCTCGCGCAGGGTGGCCGCCGCGGGCACCCGGGCCAGCTGGTCCGGAGGCGGTGGCGGCTCGGACCACCAGTCGTCGGCGTCGGTGAACAGCGCCACCCGGGCCCGGTCGACCTCGCCGTCGGCGAGCAGCCCGGCGACGCGGTCGCGCAGCTCCGCCCGGCCGGCGCGGGCGAACGGGATGCCGTCGACGACCGGGACGCCGGTCGCGGTGACGCCCGTCGCCGCGTTCACAGGCCGGCCGTGTTCACAGCCCGGCCGCGGCGAGCACGTCGAGGTGGAAGGCCTGCACCGGTCCGGCGTGCACGAGCTCCAGGTCGTCCAGCGCCTGGGCGGCGGTGAACGCCGCGGCCTGCGCGTGGTGGTGCACCTGGAGCACCCGGTCGAGCACGTCGGCGGCGTGGAAGGCCTGCGACTCGGGCGCGACGGCGTCGGCCCGCAGCGCCAGCACCTCGCGCAGCCGGGCCGCCAGCGGTGCCGGGAGGGCGCCGAGCTCGCGCTCTTCCAGCGTGCCGATCACCCGGTCCAGCGCGTCCCCGAGCAGCACCTCCCCGGCGAACCCGGCGTCCGGCAGCACCACGTTGTGCAGGTGGTGGGCCAGGCCGACGAGGAACGGTGGAACCGGGTCCGCACCCAGCTGCGGTGCCAGCAGACAGCCGTAGACGGCGACGGTGAGGCAGTGGTCGCCGTGGCTTTCCGGCGGTTCGACGACGACCCGCGGCTTGCCGGGGCTGGTGGCACCGGCGCGCGGCTGGGCGTTCAGCGAGACCGCCAGGGACGGCGGCGGCCCGGCCGACCGCGGCGCGGACAGGGCCGCCCGCAACTCCCCGGCCAGCTCGCCGTCGACCGCTCCGGCCACCTCGGCGAAGGCCCGTTCCAGCACGGCCCGGGCCTCCTGCTCGGCGAGACCGGCCGCGGTCAGCACCGAGGCGTCGATGCCGGCCAGCCGGACCCGGGCCACGGCGGCCGCGGTCTCGGACAGCGCCACCGTCCGGGCGTCCTCACCGCCGACCAGCCGCGCCCACGCCCGGCCGAACGCCTGCTCGGCGAGCGAGCCCGGCGCGCCGGCGACGTGGACCCGTTTGGCGTCACCGATCCCGACCAGCAGCGGGCGCAGCGCCTCGAGGGAGGACAGCGCCGTCGTCGTCACCGGGAGCCGGGTGCGGCGCCGCTCCCTGCCTGGGCCGCGTCGCCGCTCAGCCAGTCCATCAGCACGGACTCCTGGCGGTGCAGCGCGTGCTCCGGGGTGCTGCCGTCGGCGGTGATCGGGGCCTTGAAGAACCAGCCCAGGTGCCGCTGCACGCCCCCCTCACCGCGCTGCTGGGCGAGGTCGACCAGCCGGACGATCTCGACGGCGAGCGGAGCGGCCAGGATCGAGTCCCGGCACTGGAAGTCGACCTTGATCTGCATCCGCTGGCCCAGGAAGCCGACCAGGTCGATCGCGTCCCAGGCCTCCTTCTGGTCGCCGCGGGGGCGGTAGTAGTCGATCCGGACGACGTGGTCCTCGACCGGGTAGCCGAGGATCGAGTCGAGCACCTTGCCCTTGGTCTGCAGCTTGCTCTCCAGCGACGCCGGGTCGTCCAGCGCCAGCCCGTCCCGGTTGCCCAGGATGTTGGTGGAGTACCAGCCCTCGACGGTCAACGCCCGGCTGCGGAAGGCCGGCGCGAGCACCGTCTTCATCATCGTCTGGCCGGTCTTGCCGTCCTTGCCCGCGATCGGCACGTTGCGCTGCTCGGCCAGCTGGACCAGGGCCGGCACGTCGGCCGACAGCGACGGGGTGAAGTTCGCGTAGCCGACGCCCTCGCAGATCGCTGCGTAGGCGTAGACCATCGAGGGGGTGATCGACCGGTCGTCGGCGTCCAGTCCGGTCTCGAAGGCCTCCGGCGTCTGCAGGGCGGGTGCCGCCGGGTCGGGCCAGCGCTCGGTGGAGGCCAGGTTCATCAGCACCAGGCCGTCGAGCTGCTGCTCCTCGCGGAACCGGCGCAGGTCGGCACGGACGGCGTCGACCTGGGCGCGGCGGCCCTCGGCGAGCACCACGTTGCCGCCGGTGACGTTGCGGCAGAAGTCGGCGTCGCCGGCGGCCGGCCACGGGGTGAGGGTCGACAGCAGCGGCTCCACCTGCTGCAGCTGGCGGGAGTCGAGCACACCGTGCTGCTCGGCCGCCTTGTAGAGGTCGGACCCGTCCAGGTCCCAGCCGCCGACGACGAGGTCGTCGTAGGGCACCAGCCCGGTGGCCTCCTCGACGGGGACGTCACCGACGGTCAGGCCGGCGAGCGGGAGACCGTCGGCGGCGACGACGCCGAGCCGGAGCAGCTCGAGGCCGGCGACCGCGGTGGTCGCGACCGCACCTCCGAGCCCGACGACGGCGATTCCTACGCGGCGTGGGGACTGTGTCACGGGTGCTCCTCGACGCTCAGGGGTCCGGCTGCGTTCCGGAACCTGTGCCGAGCCTCACACGATGAAGCACATTGCGCGACAAGAAGATGACGCACAACCAGGTTGTGATGACCACCCATCTGGCCGCCGCCCGGCTCTCCACGGAGAGGCGCGGACGGCGTGGTCGGCGACCACCTGCAGGTGGCGACCGCGTGTCGTCGAGGCGAGCGGGTACGCCGTCATCGTCTCGCCGCCGGCCGACACGCCGAGCACCCCGGACACGCCCAGGCCCGGGAACCACGGTGGGTCACTGCCGTGCGGACGGGATGGCCGGTCCGAGGGAGCCGGCCACGGGCGTCAGAGGCGCTCGACCACGTGGTCGATGCAGGCGGTCAGCGCCGTCACGTCGTCGGGGTCGACCGCCGGGAACATGCCCACCCGCAGCTGGTTGCGGCCGAGCTTGCGGTACGGCTCGACGTCGACGACGCCGTGGGCGCGCAGCGTCGTGGCGACCAGCGCGGCGTCGACCGACTCGTCGAAGTCGACCGTGCCGACCACGAGGGAGCGCTGTGCGGGGTCGGCGACGAACGGCGAGGTGTAGGAGGTCTTCTCCGCCCACCCGTAGAGCCGGCTCGCGGACTCCTCGCTCCGCGCCACCGCACCGGACAGCCCACCCAGGCCCAGCATCCAGTCGATCTGGTCGGCCAGCAGGAAGAGCGTGGCGACGGCCGGGGTGTTGTAGGTCTGGTCCTTGCCGGAGTTGTCGACGGCGATCGACAGGTCCAGGAAGCCGGGGACCCAGCGGTCGGAGGCCTTGATCTCGGCCACCCGCTCCAGCGCCGCGGCCGACATCAGCGCGATCCACAGGCCGCCGTCGCTGGCGAAGGACTTCTGCGGGGCGAAGTAGTAGACGTCGGTATGCGCGACGTCGACCGGCAGCCCGCCGGCACCGGACGTCGCGTCGATGAGCACCAGGGCGTCGGCGTCGATGCCCGACGGGCGGGTGACCGGCGCCATGACCCCCGTCGAGGTCTCGTTGTGCGCCCAGCAGTAGGCGTCGACCCCGGCCTCGGCCGTCGGCAGCGCCAGCGAGCCGGGCGCGGCCTTGGCGATCACCGGGGCGTCGAGGAACGGTGCCTCGGCGACCCCGGAGGCGAACTTCGCGGAGAACTCGCCGTAGCTGCCGTGCGCGCTGCGCCGGCGGATGAGGCCGATGGTCGCGGCGTCCCAGAACGCCGTCGTCCCGCCGTTGCCGAGCACCACCTCGTAGCCGTCGGGCAGGTCGAAGAGCTGGGACAGGCCCTCCCGGACCCGCTTGACCAGGCCCTTCACCGGCGCCTGCCGGTGCGAGGTGCCCATCAGCCCGGCCCCGTCGGTCGCCAGGGCGCGCAGCGCCTCCGGGCGGACCTTGGAGGGGCCGCACCCGAAGCGGCCGTCCCGGGGGAGCAGGTCGGTGGGGATGGTGATGCTCATGTGCGGTCTGCCTCTCGGATGGTCCTTCGTCAGGCGGGGGCGGGGGCGGGCTCGCCGAGCGACTTGGTCTGGATGGTGTCCCAGCCCTCGACGTCCTCGGGCTTGCGTGGGTCGGGCCCGACGTAGCGCGCCGACGGGCGCACCAGCCGCCCGGTGTTCTTCTGCTCCAGGATGTGCGCGCACCAACCGGCGGTGCGGGCGCAGCTGAACATCGAGGTGAACATGTGGCTGGGCACCTCGGCGAAGTCCAGCACGATCGCGGCCCAGAACTCGACGTTGGTCTCGATCGGGCGGTCCGGACGGCGCTCGCGCAGCTCGGCGAGGGCGGCCTTCTCCAGGGCCAGGGCGGCCTCGAAGCGGGGCGCGCCCAGCTCCTCGGCGGCCCGGCGCAGCACCCGGGCACGGGGGTCCTCGGCGCGGTAGACGCGGTGCCCGAAGCCCATCAGTCGGTCGCCCTTGTCGAGCAGGTCCTTCACGTACTTCACCGCGTCGCCGGAGGCCTCGACGCCGTCCAGCATGTGCAGCACCCGGGAGGGGGCGCCGCCGTGCAGCGGGCCGGACATCGCCCCGATCGCGCCGGACAGCGAGGCGGCGACGTCGGCGCCGGTGGAGGCGATGACCCGGGCGGTGAAGGTCGAGGCGTTCATGCCGTGCTCGGCGGCCGAGGTCCAGTAGGCGTCGACGGCGGCGACGTGCCGCGGGTCGGGCTCGCCGCGCCAGCGGACCATGAACCGCTCGACGATGCTGGAGGCCTCGTCGATCCGCTTCTGCGGCACGGCCGGGATGCCGATGCCCCGCGCCGACTGGGCCACGTAGGACAGCGCCATGACCGCGGCTCGGGCCAGCTCGTCGCGGGCCTCCTCGGCGGAGATGTCCAGCAGCGGGCGGTAGCCCCAGATCGGGGTCAGCATCGCCAGCGCGGCCTGCACGTCGACCCGGACGTCACCGGTGTGCACCGGGATGGGGAACGGCTCGGCCGGGGGCAGGCCGGGGCCGAACTTCCCGTCGACCAGCAGCGCCCAGACGTTGCCGAAGGTGACCTTGCCGACCAGGTCCTCGATGTCGACGCCGCGGTAACGCAGCGCCCCACCGTCCTTGTCCGGCTCCGCGATGGTGGTCTCGAAGGCGATGACGCCCTCCAGGCCCGGTACGAAGTCGTCGGCCATCTCGCATGCTCCTCTGCGCGCGGGTGGGGACGGACGCTGGTCAGCGCACGACGAGCCTCAACTTAGGGGCTGGGCGACCCCGGGGTGCACCCCGGCTCCCGGCCAGCGGGCGGTGCGCACTGCAACGGTGGCAGCATGAGCCGGTGGCCGACCTGATCCGCATGCGCAGGGACTACGACGACAGCGGCTTCGGGGAGGAGGGCCTCGCGGCCACCTGGGTGGAGCAGTTCGACCGCTGGTTCGCCGACGCCGTCGCCGCCGAGCTGCCCGAGCCCAACGCCATGGTGGTGGCCACCGCGGACGCCGACGGCATGCCCGATGCCCGCGTCGTGCTGATGAAGGGCTACGACGTCGACGGGTTCGTCTTCGGCACCAACTACGCCTCGGCCAAGGCCGCCCAGCTGGCCGTCAACCCCCGGGCGGCGCTGGTCTTCCCCTGGCACGCCCAGCAGCGGCAGGTCCGGGTCTCCGGTGCCGTCGAGCGGATCGGGCCGACCGCGTCGGACCTGCTCTGGGACCCGCGGCCCCGCGGCTCGCAGCTTGCCGCGGCCGCCTCGATCCAGTCGACGGTGGTCGAGTCGCGGGAGCTGCTGCGCACCCGGGTGGCCGAGCTGGACGCCCAGACCCCGCCCGGGCAGCTGCCGCGCCCGGAGAACTGGGGCGGCTACCGGGTGCTGCCCCAGCGGGTGGAGTTCTGGCAGGGCGGCCATGACCGCCTGCACGACCGGCTGCTGTTCGTGCGCGATGACGAGGAAGGCGGCGGCTGGGTCGCGCAGCGCCTGGCCCCGTGAAGGACCCGAACCACCCCGACGACCCCGACCACCAAAATGGCCATTTTGATGGTGGCGTGGAGCCGGTCGATCCGGTCGAGGGGGGTCTGCCGGTCGAGCAGCCGCAGCCGGTGACCCGCCGGCGCGGCTGGGCGCTGGACACCACGCCGCTGCGCAACCGCGCCTTCCGCCGGGTCTTCGGTGGTGTCGCGGTGACGATGCTCGGCCAGCAGATGACGCTGGTCGCCGTCCCGTACCAGGTCTACGAGCTGACCGGCTCCTCCCTGATGGTCGGGCTCACCTCGGTCGTCGCGCTGGTTCCGCTGGTCGTCTTCGGCCTGCTCGGCGGCGCGATCGCCGACGCCATGGACCGCCGCGTGCTGATGCTGATCAGCTCCACGGGTGCGGCGGTCACCAGCGCGCTGCTGGCCGTCCAGGCGCTGCTGCCCGGTGACGGGCACATCAGCGTGCTCTGGGTGCTGGCCGCCGCCGTCTCCGGGTTCGCCGCGGTCAACCAGCCCGCCCGCAGCGCGGTGATCCCGGCGCTGGTGGGGCGGGACCAGGTCGCGGCGGCCAACGCGCTGGCGATGACGGTGCGCCAGGCGGGCGTGGTCGTCGGGCCGCTGCTGGCCGGCCTGCTCATCGGCCTGGGCGACCTCTCGATCGTCTACACGATCGACGCCCTCGGCTTCGTCGCCGCTGTCCTGCTGCTGCGTGGGCTGCCCCCGCTGCCGCCGGAGGGTGTCTCCGGGCGGGTGCGGCTCGGCTCGGCGGTGCGCGGGGTGGGGGAGGGCTTCGCCTTCCTGCGCACCCAGCCGCTGCTGCTGATGACCTTCGTCGTCGACCTCATCGCGATGCTCTTCGCCTGGCCGCAGGCGGTCTTCCCCGAGCTGTCCCAGACGGTCTACCGGGGTGATGCCAACAGCCTGGGCTGGTTGTTCGCCGGGGTGTCGATCGGCTCGCTGCTGATGGGCCTGACCTCGGGGTGGGTGAGCCGGGTCGACCGGCAGGGCGCCGTCGTGCTGGCCGCCATCGCGGTGTGGGGCGTGGCGATCATCGGCTTCGGGCTGGCCTCGACGCTGTGGCTGGCGGTGCTCTGCCTCGCCGTCGCGGGCGCCGGCGACATGGTCAGCGCGGTGCTCCGTTCGGCGATGCTGCAGACGGCGGCGCCGGACGAGATGCGCGGCCGGATGCAGGGTGTGTTCATCGTGGTCGTCGCCGGCGGGCCACGGCTGGGCGACCTGCGCGCCGGCCTGATGGCCAGCAGCGTCGGCGTCACCGCGGCGATGGTCTCCGGTGGCGTGGTGATCGTGGTGGCGATGGCCGTGGTCGCCGTCGCGGTCCCGTCGTTCTGGCTGTTCCGGGCGTCCCGGGCCGACGAGGTGGCCCGCGACGCCCGCCGCCGGCTGGCCGAGGGGCACGCCGCACCGCCCGAGGGGTGAGCCGCCCGCGCCCGGGTACGTGGGCGGTCATGGCACTCCCGCGGGTCCTCGTCCTCGTCCTCGCCGGTGGCAAGGGCAGCCGCCTCGAACTGCTGACGGAGACCCGGGCCAAGCCCGCCGTCCCGTTCGCCGGGGTCTACCGGCTCATCGACTTCCCGCTGTCCAACTGCGAGCACTCCCAGCTCCCCGACGTCTGGGTGTCCGAGCAGTACCAGCCGCAGTCGGTGAACGAGCACCTGGCCAACGGCCGCCCGTGGGACCTGGACCGCACCACCGGCGGGCTGATGATGCTGCCGCCGTTCCAGGGCAGCGAGCGGGGCGGCTTCACCATGGGCACCGCCGACGGGCTCTGGCGGCAGTCCCAGCTGATCCGGGACTTCGGCGCCGACGCACTCGTGGTGGTCAGCTCCGACGCGGTCTACAAGCTCGACTACCGCGACGTCGTCGAGGCCCACCTCGGCTCCGGGGCCGAGGTCACCATGGTCACCACCGAGGTCGAGGAGGACGACGCCAGCCGCTACGGCATCGTCCAGGCCGGGGACGACGGCAAGGTCACCGACTACGCCTACAAGCCCGACCAGCCGGCGACGACGACGGCCACCAACGAGGTCTTCGTCTTCTCCCCGAACGAGACCCTGGACCGGCTCGAGGCGATCAGCGACCAGGTCGGCGAGGACGGTCTGGAGGACCTGGGCACCCACCTGCTGCCGGCGCAGACGAAGGACGGGCTGGCCCGGGCGTACCCGCTGAACGGCTACTGGCGGGACGTGGGCACCGTCGAGTCCTACTGGGAGGCCCACCGCGAGTTCCGCTGCGAGGAGCCGCCGATCGACCTGGACGAGCCGAGCTGGCCGATCCACACCCGCGGCGGCCGGCACAGTGCGGCCCGCCTGCTGAGCGGCGCGGTGGTCGAGGACAGCCTGGTGTCCGGGGGTACCCGGGTGGCCGGCGAGGTGCGCGGCTCGGTGCTGTCGCCGGGGGTGATCGTCGAGCCGGGGGCGACCGTCATCGACTCGGTGCTGCTGCCCGGCTCCCGGGTGCGCGCCGGGGCCACCGTCACCCGCACCGTCCTGGACGACGGGGTGACGGTGGGGGAGCGGGCCACCGTCGGTGGGGACGGCGCGATCACCCTGGTCGGCCGCCGGGCGACGGTCGAGGCCGGGACCGAGCTCTCCGCCGGGGCCCGCCACCCCGAACCCGAGGAGGACTGACCCGCGGGGCCAAAAGCGCGACTTTGGCCCCTCCCGGGTGTCAGGCGAGGGCGTGGGCGACGACCCGGAGGTCGGCCACGAGCGCGTCGTAGGCGGCGGCCCGGGCGTCGTCCGGCGTCCGGAGCACGGCGGAGGGGTGCGCCGTGGCGAGCACCCAGGTCTGGTGCGGAGCGTCCTCGTCCTGGTCGGCGTCGGGCAGCGACGCCTCCGCGGCACGGACGCCCGGCGGCGTCCACGGCAGCAGCTGCCCGCGCTCACGGGTGATCCGGAACGACGGCGAGATCAGCGCCTTGGCCGCCACCGCGCCCAGGCAGACCACCACCTCCGGCTGGAGGACGGCGAACTCCGCCTCCAGCCACGGGTGGCAGGCCCGCAGGTGCTCGGCACCCGGGGACTGGTGGATCCGCCGCTTCGGCGTGGGCGTGAACCGGAAGTGCTTCACCGCGTTCGTCACGTAGGCGTCGCGCCGGTCGATGGCGGCGTCGGTCAGCGCGCGGTCCAGCAGCTTGCCGGCCGGGCCGACGAACGGCTCGCCCGCGCGGTCCTCCTGGTCGCCGGGCTGCTCACCGACGAAGACGATCCGGGCGGTCTCCGGGCCCTCGCCGAAGACGGTCTGGGTGGCCGGCTCGCCGAGCTCGCACGCCCGGCAGCCGGCCGCCGCCTCCCGCAGCCCGGCCAGGCCCACGCCGCTGGGCACCTGCGCTGGCTGGTTCTCCGTCATGCCCCGATCCCACCGGACCGAGGGCGCCGGCGCAGCACGAACGGAGGATGCACCGCGCTGTTCACTTGACGGGTTGGAAAGTGATGCGACAGGCTCCACTCGTTGCGGATGGCAAGGGCTGCACGCACACGACGGACACCGGAGGAGCAGTGCTCGAGTTCGACGGCCTGTACAAGGCCTACGACAGCAACCAGGTGCTCGAGGGGGTGAGCTTCACCGTGGCCCCGGGCCAGATGTTCGGCTTCTGCGGATCGAACGGGGCGGGGAAGACCACCACCATGCGGATCGCCATGGGCCTCGCGCGCGCCGATGCCGGGGAGGTGCGCTGGACGGGGCGGCCGGTCGACGAGGTCGTCCGCCGCCGGATCGGCTACATGCCCGAGGAACGCGGCCTCTACCCGAAGATGAAGGTCGGCGAGCAGCTGGCCTACTTCGCCCGGCTGCACGGCCTGGACGCCCGGGCCGCCGGCCGCGCCGCCGAGCACTGGGCCGAGCGGCTCGGGCTGGGGGAGCGGCGCAACGACCGGGTGGAGAAGCTGTCGCTGGGCAACCAGCAGCGCGTCCAGCTGGCCGCCGCCCTGGTCAGCGAGCCCGACGTGCTGATCCTCGACGAGCCGTTCTCCGGGCTGGACCCGGTGGGCGTCGACTCGCTGGCCGAGGCGCTGCTCGAGCAGTGCCGGCGCGGCGTGCCCGTCGTCTTCTCCAGCCACCAGCTGGACCTGGTGGAGCGGCTCTGCGACGCGGTCGGCATCCTCGCCCGCGGCAAGATCGTCGCCAGCGGCACGGTCGACGAGCTGCGCTCCGCGGCCACCGGCCGGCAGCTGCGCGTCGTCGCCCCGGACGCGCCGAACGGCTGGGCCGCCGCCGTCCCCGGCGTGCGAGTGGTCTCCGAGCAGCGCGGCGACACCGTGCTGGAGCTGGCCCCGGGCGCCGACGACCAGCAGGTGCTGGCCGCCGCCCTGGCCACGGGCCGGGTCGCCCACTTCGCCTGGCGCGAACCGACCCTGGTCGAGCTCTTCCGGCACGCCGTCACCGACACCCGGGAGGTGGCGGCATGACCGCGCCTGCATCCACCGACATCAAGCCGCACAGCCCGGCCCAGCTCGTCCGGCTCGTGGCCGGCCGGGAGATCTCCACCCGGATCCGGGACAAGGGCTTCCTGGTCAGCTCCGCGGTGCTGATCGTCCTGATCATCGGCCTGATGCTGTTCCAGGTGCTCCTCGGCGGCGGGGAGTCGACCAGCCGGATCGGCCTGGTCGGCGGCGACCGGACCGTCGAGCAGGTCCTGCAGCAGCAGGGCGAGGCGCTGGGCACCGAGGTGACGGTGGTCGAGCTGGCCGACGAGGCCGCCGCCCGCACCGCCGTCGCGGAGGAGGACGTCGACGCCGCCCTGCTCGACCCGACGGGCAGCCGGCCCGAGCTCCTGGTGCAGTCCGCGGGCGGGAGCACCGAGGACCTCGTGCAGAGCGCACTGGCCGCCCTCTCGGTGGCCGACCAGCTCACCGAGGCCGGGGTGCAGCTCGAGCCCGCCCCCGCGGTCGACGTCGTCGCCCTGGAGGCGGACGAGGAGGACCGCACGCAGGCCACGGTCGTCGCGCTGCTCGGGGTGGGCCTGCTGTACTTCCTCTTCATCCTGTTCGGGCAGTTCGTCGCCCAGGGCGTGGTCGAGGAGAAGTCCAGCCGGGTGGTCGAGCTGCTGCTGGCCACGATGCGCCCGTGGCAGCTGCTGGCCGGGAAGATCATCGGCCTGGGTGCCCTCGGGCTGCTGCAGACCGCGGTGATCGCCGTGGTCGGGGTGGCCGGGGCGCTGGCCTTCGACGTCATCGACCTGCCGGGGCAGCTGATCGGCACCGTGCTGAACGTGCTCGCCTGGTTCGTGATCGGCTACGCGTTCTACGCGGCGGTGTTCGCGGTGGCCGCCTCGCTGGTCAGCCGGCAGGAGGACCTGGGCAGCGTGCTGACGCCGACGACCATCCTGCTCGTGGTCGGGTTCATCGTGGCCGTGCAGGCGGCTCAGGACCCGGGCAGCACGCTGGCCACGGTGACCTCCTACGTGCCGGGGCTGTCGCCGATGGTGATGCCGGTGCGGCAGGCCGCCGGCGAGGCCGCGTGGTGGGAGGTCGGGCTCGCCGTCCTGCTGATGGTCCTGGCGATCGCCGTCATCGTCCGGATCGGTGGGCGGATCTACTCCGGGGCGCTGCTGCGCACCGGCGGTCGGCTCAAGCTGCGCGAGGCCCTGGCCGCCGAGAAGGCCTGACGCCGCTCCCCAGCGGTGATCAGGTCACCTGATCACCGCTGGGGCAGTGCCCGGGGACGACGGCGGTCAGCGCTGGCGGAGGGCACCGAGGGGGCCGCGGTAGGGGTTCGCCGGCGGGCCGCTCACCCCGGGCCGCACGGTGAACAGCCTCCCGGCGTCCGGCTGGGCGGACCGGGCGGCGTCGTCCATGCCGTGCACCGACGTGCTGATCACCAGCAGGTCGCCGACGAACGCGCAGCTGGTGGTGTTCTGGGCGGCGACCTCGACGACCGCGAGCAGTTCGCCGTCGGGGGACCAGCGCCGCACCTGGGCGCCGCCCCACAGCGCCGTCCAGAGGCAGCCCTCGTCATCGACGGTGAGGCCGTCGGCGACGCCGTCGGGGTCGTCGCTGAAGTCCAGCAGCACCCGGCGCTCGCCGAAGGTGCCGGTGTCCAGGTCGTACTCGAACGCCCACACCGTCTTCGCGCCGGAGTCGGAGAGGTACACGGTGCGGTCGTCGGGTGACCAGACCAGCCCGTTGGAGATGGTGAGGCCGTCGAGCACGGTGCTGACCGTGCCGTCGAGGTCGAGCCGGTAGAGGCTGCCGGCGCCGGGTCGCTCGTCGAAGGCCATCGTCCCGGCGAAGAACCGGCCGGCCCGGTCGCAGGCGCCGTCGTTCATCCGGGTGCCGCCCGCGGACTCCGAGCCGCCCTCCCCGGTGAGCTCGATCAGCACCTGCGCGTCACCCTCGCCGGTCAGCCGGGTGATGCCGCCCCCGGCGCCCAGCAGCCAGCCGCCGGCGGCCGCCGGGGCGACGAACCCCACCGTGTCACCGCCGCGGTGCGAGGCCACCGGGACGACGTCGTCCCCGGCGATCGTGCCGCGCCGGACCAGCCCCGCGGTGATGTCCACCCAGAGCAGTTCCTGCGTGGCGGCGTCGAAGACGGGGCCCTCTCCGTGCTCGGCCGGGACGGGGCTGGTCGGTGTCGCCTGCAGTCGGATCACCCGCCCATCCTCCCCGGGACACCCGGCCGTCACACCGGTTGCGGATACTGCCTCCGTGTCCGAAGCCACCGTCGACGTTGCCGACCTGCGCCCCTCCGGGGGTCCCACCGACCCGGACGACCGCACCGACGAGCCCTTGCGGGCCGACATCCGACTGCTGGGCCGAGTGCTCGGGGAGGTGATCGGCGAGCAGGCCGGCGCCGACGTCCTGGAGCTGGTCGAGGCCACCCGGGTCGAGGCCTTCCGGATCCGCCGCTCCGAGGTGGGCCGCTCCGAGCTCGCCGACCGGCTGGCCCAGCTCGACCTGCACGAGGCCAACCACGTCGTCCGGGCGTTCAGCCACTTCTCGCTGCTGGCCAACATCGCCGAGGACGTGCACCACGAGCGCCGCCGCCGGCACCACCGGCGGGAGGGCTCACCCCCGCAGAAGGGGAGCCTGGCGGCGTCGCTGGACCTGCTGGACGAGGCCGGCCTGGACGGCGACACGGTGGCCCGGGAACTGGCCGGTGCGCTCGTCGTCCCGGTGGTCACCGCGCACCCGACCGAGGTGCGCCGCCGCACGATCTCCCAGGTGCAGCAGCAGGTCACCGACCTGATCCGGCAGCGCGACAACGCCGGGCCGTACGGGATCGACGCGCGGGCCTGGTCGGCGCACCTGTCCCGCGAGGTGCTCACCCTCTGGCAGACGGCGCTGCTCCGGCTGTCCCGGCTGCGGCTGGCCGACGAGATCGACGAGGCGCTGCGGTACTACGACCTGTCGCTGTTCGAGGTCGTCCCGGCGATCAACACCGAGCTCCGCCAGGCCCTGCGTGAGCGCTGGCCGGACGCCGACCTGCTGGCCACCCCGATGCTGCAGCCGGGTTCCTGGATCGGCGGGGACCGGGACGGCAACCCGTTCGTCACCGCCGACGCCGTCCGCCGGGCGACCACCCGGCAGGCCGAGACGGCGCTGCGCCACCACCTCGCCGAGCTGATCTGCCTGGCCGACGAGCTGTCGATGTCCGACCGGCTGGTGACGCCCACCGACGAGGTCTACGCGCTGGCCGAGGCCTCCGGCGACGACTCCCCGTTCCGCGGCGACGAGCCCTACCGGCGGGCGCTGCGCGGGGTCTACCGACGGCTGGCCGCGACCGCGCGGCGGGTCCTGGGCTCGGTGCCGGGGGAGGAGCCGGACGTCGAGCTGCCGCCCTACGAGCTGCCCGAGGAGCTGATCGCCGACCTGGCGACGGTCGACGCCTCGCTGCGCAGCCACGGGGCGGGTGCGCTGGCCGACGACCGACTGGCCCGGCTGCGCGACGCGGTGGAGGTCTTCGGCTTCCACCTGTGCGGGCTGGACATGCGGCAGAACTCCGCGGTGCACGAAGAGGTGCTGGGCGAGCTGCTGGCCTGGGCCGGGGTGTGCGACGACTACGCCGCACTCGACGAGGCGGCCCGGGTCGAGCTGCTCACCGGCGAGCTGCAGCTGCGCCGGCCGCTGGTGCGCCCCGGCGCCGCGCTCTCCGAGCTGGCCCGCGGTGAGCTGGACCTGCTGGTGGCGGCCGCCGAGCAGGTGGCGCTGCTCGGCCCGCGGGCGATCCCGAACTACGTGATCAGCATGTGCGAGTCGGTCAGCGACGTGCTGGAGGTCGCCGTCCTGCTCAAGGAGGTCGGGCTGCTCGACCCGGGCGCCGAGGGCGGCCCCACCTGCTCGGTGGGCATCTCCCCGCTGTTCGAGACGATCGGCGACCTCCAGGCCGCCGGCACGATCCTGGGCGCGATGCTGGACCAGCCGCTGTACCGGGCGCTGGTGGCCAACCGCGGCGACGCCCAGGAGGTGATGCTCGGCTACAGCGACAGCAACAAGGACGGCGGCTACCTGGCCGCCAACTGGGCGCTGTACCGGGCCGAGCTGGCGCTGGTCGAGGTCGCCCGCGCCAACGGCATCCGGCTGCGGCTGTTCCACGGTCGCGGCGGCACCGTCGGCCGGGGCGGCGGCCCCAGCTACGAGGCGATCCGGGCCCAGCCGCCCGGCTCGGTCGCCGGGGCGCTGCGGATCACCGAGCAGGGCGAGGTGATCGCGGCCAAGTACGCCTCGCCCGACCTGGCCCGCCGGAACCTGGAGGCGCTGGTCGCCGCCACCCTGGAGTCGACGCTGCTGGACATCGAGGGCCTGGGCACCGACGCGGAGGACGCCTACACGCTGCTCGACGACCTGGCGGCCCGTGCGCAGGGCGCCTACCGGGCGCTGGTGCACGAGACGCCCGGCTTCGTCGAGTGGTTCCGCGCCGCGACCCCGATCCGGGAGCTGGCCGAGCTGAACATCGGCAGCCGGCCGCCGTCCCGCAAGGCCGGCGACAAGATCGCCGACCTGCGGGCGATCCCGTGGGTGTTCAGCTGGTCTCAGGCCCGGATCATGCTGCCCGGCTGGTACGGCACCGGGACGGCGCTGGAGTCATGGGTCGACGGGGACCCCGGCCGGCTGGCCCAGCTGCAGGACCTGCACCAGCGGTGGCCGTTCTTCCGCACCGTGCTGTCCAACATGGGCATGGTGCTGGCCAAGACCGACCTGGAGCTGGCCGCCCGCTACGCCGAGCTGGTGCCCGACGCGGAGCTGCGCGACCGGGTGTTCAGCCAGATCACCGCCGAGCACGAGCGCACGGTGCGGATGCTGCTGGCGGTCACCGGCGATGCGGAGCTGCTGGCCGACAACCCGTCCCTGGCCCGGTCGATCCGCAACCGGTTCCCCTACCTGGAGCCGCTGCACCACCTGCAGGTGGAGATGCTGCGCCGCCGCCGGGAGGGGGACGACGACGAGCTGGTGCGCCGCTGCATCCAGCTGTCGGTCAACGGCGTCGCCACCGCCCTGCGCAACTCCGGCTGATGTGCGCTGACGGCGGGTTCCACCTCCGGAACCCGCCGTCAGTGCACAGTGCTCAGCTGCGGGCGGCCTCGATGGCGGCGGCCAGCCGGCGCACGCCCTCGTCGACGTCGCCGGGCTGCACCGCCGAGTAGGCGAGCCGGAAGCTGTTGCGCCCGCCCTCGAGCAGGAAGTCGGTGCCGGGCACGATCGCCACCCCGCGGGCGGCGGCCTCGGTGGTGATCCGGGCGACGTCGTGGCCCTCGCCCTCGGGCAGCGACACCCACAGGAAGTACCCGCCCTCGGGACGGCGGAAGGTCGCCTGCGGCAGGTGCTCGCGCAGCGCGTCGTCCAGCAGCCCGACCCGCTCGGCCAGCGCCGACTTCACCCGCTCCAGCGCGGCCGGGAACCGCTCGCCCTGCAGGTAGGCGTACACCGTGCCCTGGGCGACCATGTTCGGCGCGATGTAGGTGTTGGTGGCCCGGACCTGGATCTTCTTGATCAGCGCCGGCGGCCCGACCAGGTAGCCCACCCGGATGCCCGGGCAGACCGTCTTGGAGAACGACGAGGCGTAGACGACGTGCTCGCTGGCCGCGCCGCCGTCCAGCTCCAGCATCCGCGGCAGCGGCTCCCCGCTGAACCGGATGTCGACGTACGGGTCGTCCTCGAACAGCACGAAGTCGTGCTCGCGGGCCAGCTCCAGCAGCCGCTCACGCTTGGCCAGCGAGAGCGTGTAGCCGGCCGGGTTCTGGAAGTTGGGGATGACGTGCGCCAGCGTCGGCCGCAGCCCACCGTCCAGCAGCGCGGCGAGCTCGTCGACGGAGATGCCGTCCTCCTCCAGCGTCACCAGGTGCACGTCGGCGCCGCGGTTGCGCAGCCCGAGCAGGGTGCGGTCGTAGGTGGGCCGTTCGGTCACCACCGCGACGCCCGGCGTGGCCAGTTCGTCGAAGAGGAAGGCGTCGGCCTGCATCGAGCCGTTGGTCACCAGCACGTGCTCGACCGGGACGCCGTGCTTCTCGGCGATCCACGTCCGCAGCGGCACGTAGCCGACCGCCGTCCCGTAGCCGGTCATCCCGGCCGGGTCGGAGTCGAACGCGGCGACGGCGGCTTGCTTGAGGCCCTCGACGTCGACGATGTCGGTCGACGGGGCGCCGCGGGCGAAGGAGATCATCGTGGTGGCGGGCGAGGTCTGTGCTGAGCCGGTCACGCGACCGAGTCTGCCGTACCGCGCCACCCCCGGCTCAGCCCTCCTGCGCCGCCGCGGCGGCCCGGACGGCGTCCAGCAGCTGCTGCCGGTCGTGCAGCGTGGTGCGGGCCCGGCCGTGCACCGCGCCCAGGGCGATCTCGGCGGCGTCGATCGCCCGCCAGTCGGCCAGCAGCACCGGGTGCCCGCCCCGGGCGAGCAGGGTGTCGACCCAGTCGTCGTCCCCACCGGGCCGCAGCACCCCGGACGCGACGTCGGCCAGCATCGAGGCGACGGTCTCCCGGGCGTCGTGCTTGTTGGTGCCGACGACGCCGGTCGGCCCGCGTTTGATCCACCCGGCCACGTACTCGCCACGGCTGACCTCGCCGTCCCGGACCACCCGGCCGGCGTCGTGCGGCACCGTGCCGCCGTCCAGCGGCAGGCCGGGCAGCGCGTGCCCGCGGTAACCGACCGAGCGCACCACCAGGTCGGCCGGGACGACGTCGAGCTCGCCGGTGCCCACCGCCCGGCCGTCCGCGTCGACCCGGGTGCGCTCCACCTCCACCGCGATGACCCGGTCGGTGCCGAGCAGCCGCACCGGGCGGGCGTGGAAGCGCAGCCGCACGCTGACCGTGCCGTCCACGGTCTCGTGGCCGGCGTAGTCGGCCAGTGCGGCGAGGTTGCGGGCGACGTGCCGGTCCTCCGCGGCCAGGGCGGCGTCCCCGGCGTCGGTCAGGTCGGCCGGGTCGACGAGCACCGTCGCCGCGGCCAGGTGGCCCAGCTCGCGCAGCTCCTGGGTGGTGAAGCTGGCCTGCGCCGGGCCGCGGCGGCCGAGCACGGTGATCCGCTCGACCGGTGCGGCGGCCAGGGTGTCGAGCACGTGGTGCGGCATGTCGGTGGGGTGCAGCTCGGCGGGGGAGCGGGCCAGCACCCGGGCCACGTCGAGGGCCACGTTGCCCACGCCGACCACCACGACGTCCCGGGCCCGCGCGACCAGCTCCTCGACCCGCGCCCGGTCGGCGTCGGGGTGCCCGCAGTACCAGGCGACGACGTCGGTGGCGGCCAGGCTGCCGGGCAGCTCCTCGCCGGGGATGCCCAGCGCGCGGTCACCGGCCGCGCCGTAGGTGTAGACGACGGCGTCGACGTGGGCGCGCAGGTCCGCCAGCGACAGGTCGGTGCCGATCTCCACGTTGCCGACGAAGCGCACCCGCTCGTGGTCCAGGGTGTGGTGCAGCGTCTCGCGCAGCGCCCGCATCTTCAGGTGGTCCGGGGCGATGCCGTGCCGTACCAGGCCGAACGGGGTGGGCAACCGGTCGATCAGGTCGACGGCGACCGGGACGTCGTCCTGCCCGGCGAGCGCGTCGGCGGCGTAGATGCCGGCCGGGCCTGCCCCCACCACCGCGACGCGCAGCGGTCGTGAGGGCACCGATGGGTTGGGCACCGCTGGTTCGGCCACGCCCGCATCGTCGTCCCGTTGGCGGGTAGGCGCCAGGGTGAACCCGGGCAGCCGTGCCCGGTCACCGCTGAGGAGATCTGCGTGTCCATCACGATCGTCGCCACCATCTCGCCCAAGCCCGGCCGGGCCGACGCCGTCCGGGAGGCGTTCACCGCGGCGATCCCGAAGGTGCACGAGGAGTCCGGCTGCGAGCTCTACGCGCTGCACGAGGACGGCTACGGCTTCGTGATGATCGAGCGCTGGGCCACCCAGGACGACGTCAAGGCCCACGGGGCGGGGGAGACGTTCAACCAGCTCACCGAGAGCGTCAAGGACGACCTGACCGAGCCGATCGGCGTCAGGCTGCTGCAGGCGGTGCCCGCCGGCGACGACGCCAAGGGCGCCCTCTAGGCCGCGTGGCAGCTGGCTGGCACCCCCGGCGGAGGGGTGCCGGCCCTCACGTCCTGAGCGTGCGAACGGCGTCCGTGTGCCGGGCTGCGTCGGTCACGTCCGGCAGCGCAGGCCCGGGGGTGCCTTGGGCGCGCCACGCGCTCGGCGAGGTGCCCATGACCCGCTTGAACGCGTTGGAGAAGGCGGCGTCGGAGCCGTAGCCCCAGGCGGCGCCCACCGCGGACACGGTGGCCGTCCCGCGCTGCAGGTCCCTGCCGGCGGCGTGCATGCGGAGCCGCAGCAGGTGGTCCAGTGGGGGAGCGCCGACCAGCGTGCGGAAGCGGACGGCGAAGGCCGAGCGGGACATCGTCGCCGTCCTGGCCAGTTCCGGCACCGTCCACCGCCGGGCCGGGTCCTCGTGCATGAGCCGGAGCACCGGGCCGATCCGGTCGTCGGCGAGGGCGGCCAGCCAGCCGTGCACGCGGCCGTCCTCGGCGTCCGCCGCGGCGCGCAGGGCCTCGACGAAGACCACCTGGCCGAGCAGCTCGGTGAGCAGTGTCGCCCCGAGCCGCCGGCCCGCGGTCTCATGGGCGAAGAGGTCCAGGGCAGCGCGCAGCGGTGCCGCGTGCTCGCCGTCGCCGTCCACGACCACCAGGGGCGGCAGGACGTCGAGGAGCAACCGGGCGCTGCGGTCGTCGAACACGAAGCGCCCGCCGGTCAGCACGACGTCCTCGCCGGTGCCGACCCGCGCTCGGCCGTCGACCGCCTCGCCGAACACCGGCAGCCCGTCGACCGGCTCCAGCCCCGGCGCGGAGGCCACCGCGTAGCCCGTGCCGGTGGTGAGCACGAAGCAGTCGCCGGCGACGAGGTGCTGCTCGACGCCGTCCGGCCCGACCCGCAACCAGGCCTCGCCACGGTGCACGGCGCCGAACTTCACGTGCCTGACGCCGGGGAACGACAGCGCCCACGTGCCGCCGGCCTCGAGCCGGGACGACACCGCGCTCTGCACGGTGAGCAACTCGATGACGCGGGACAGCGGGTCCATCCATCGAGAGTATCGGGAAAGAAGAAGGGCTGATCTGTCATGGATGCGTCGACCGAGCGGCCCTAGCGTCGTTGGCATGACAGGGATCGACGGCAAGGTCGTGGCCATCACCGGCGCCAGCAGCGGGATCGGGGAGGCGACCGCGTTGCTGCTCGCCGAGCGCGGCGCCCGGGTCGCGCTCGGCGCGCGGCGGGCCGACCGCCTCGCCGAGGTGGCCGGCCGGATCACCCGGGCCGGCGGCGAGGTCGTGCACGTTCCGACCGACGTGCGCAGGCGTGCTGACCTGACCGCCCTGGTCACGGCGGCCGAGGCGCGGTGGGGCCGGCTGGACGTTCTCGTCGCCAATGCGGGTGTCGCGCACGTCGCGCTGCTGGACGACCTCGACGTCGACGGCTGGGAGGAGATGGTCGACGTCAACCTCAAGGGCATGCTCTTCGGTGTCGCGGCGGCGCTGCCGGTCTTCCGTCGGCAGGGCCACGGGCAGTTCGTGACCGTGGTGTCGACGTCCGGGCTCCAGATCACCCCGGCCCAGGCCGTCTACGCCGCGACGAAGAACGCCGTCCGCACCTTCTCCGAGGCGCTGCGGCAGGAGGCCGGTGGTGCGCTGCGGGTCTCGACCGTGTCACCCGGTTTCGTGGACACCGACTTCGCGGCCGCGATGCGGGACCTCGAGATCCGCGAGCAGCTGCTCGCCCGGCGCGACACGATCGCGATCCCGCCGGCGGCCATCGCCCGGGCCATCGCCTACGCCATCGAGCAGCCCGACGACGTGGACGTCAACGAGATCGTCGTCCGCCCCACTGCTCAGGCCTAGCAGAGTGGACCGGTCGACGTCACGTCGCGGACCCGCCGTTCACACCGCCTGGCAGGTGGGGCACCAGAAGAGGTTGCGGCCGACCATGACCTCGGTGCGCACCTCGGTGCCGCAGATCCGGCAGGGCAGCCCGGCGCGCCGGTAGACGTAGTGCGCGTCGTCCCGGAGCGCCGGGCCGCGCCGGCGCTCGCGGTCGGCGCGCTCGGTGGTGACGATCCGCCCGGCCTTGACCCCGGCCTTCATCAGCGTCACCAGGTCGGCCCACAACCGGTCCCAGAGCTCGGCGTCGACGTCCCGGCCCAGCCGGAACGGGCTCAGCCGCTGCCGGAACAGGACCTCCGCCCGGTAGACGTTCCCGACGCCGGCGAGCACGGCCTGGTCCATGAGCAGTTGGCCGATGGTGGTCCGGCTGCGGGAGATGCGGGCGAACGCCTTGGCCGGGTCCGACCGCCTGCGCAGCGGGTCCGGGCCCAGCCGGTCGAGGATCAGCTGCACCTCGCCGTCGGTGATCAGGTCGCAGGCGGTGGCGCCGCGCAGGTCGGTCCACACGCCCTCGCCGTCCTCACCCGGCCCCTCCCAGCGCATCCGCAGGGCGCCGCGGGGAACCGGTGGCAGCCCGGTGCCGGAGGTGAACTTCCCGTACAGGCCCAGGTGCACGTGGACGACGTCCGGCCCGAAGAAGGCGAACAGGTGCTTGCCGTAGGAGGTGACCTCGTCGAGCACCCGGCCGTCGAGCAGCTCGGCCTGCCCGGCGAAGCGGCCCTGCGGACTGGTCACGTGCACCTCGCGGCCGGCGAACGCGGCCTGCTGCTCGCGGGCCAACCGGAACAGGGTGTGGCCCTCAGGCACCGACGATCACGCCGTCCAGCTTCACCCGCGCCGACCTGGTTCGCCACGACGGGCTCAGTGACCCAGCCGACACTGCTTGTCCCGGCCCGCCTGCAGGGGCCCGCTGCGAGCTCGCGAGCAGTGGGGGGCAGGCGGGTCCTTCCTCAGCGGGCGCGGAGGGCGGCGTAGCGGTCCAGGGACACCTGGCGCTCGTGGGCGTGGTCGACGATCGGCTCCGGGTAGCCGGCCGGGACGCCGCCGGGCGCCGTCCACGGCTCGTGCACGTGCTTCGGGTCGAGGTCGCGCAGCTCGGGCACCCAGCGCTTCACGTAGCTCCCGTCCGGGTCGAACTTCTTGCCCTGGGTGATCGGGTTGAACACCCGGTAGTACGGCGAGGCGTCGGTGCCGGTGCCGGCCACCCACTGCCAGCCGTGGTTGTTGCTGGCCAGGTCGCCGTCGACGAGGTGCTGCATGAAGTACCGCGCTCCGTGGGTCCACTCCTGGTGCAGGTCCTTGACCAGGAAGGAGGCGACGATCATCCGCACCCGGTTGTGCACGTAGGCCTCACCGAGCAGCTGCCGCATCCCGGCGTCGACGATCGGGAAGCCGGTGCGGCCGGTCTCCCAGGCGCGCACCAGCTCCTCGGCGTCCGGGCCGGAGTCGTAGCCCATGCCCTGGAGTTCGGGCTTGAGGTACTCGCGGGCGGAGTCGGGCCGGTGCCACAGGACGTCGGCGTAGAAGTCGCGCCAGGCGAGTTCGTCGGTGTAGCGCCGCACCGACTCCGAGCCCTCCTCGGCGGCCAGGTCGGCGAGCAGCGTGCGCGGGTGGATGCAGCCGTACTTCAGGTAGGCCGACAACCGGCTCGTCCCGTTGGTCGCCGGGCGGTCGCGCCCCTCGTCGTAGCCGAGCAGCCGTTCGTCGCGGAACCGGTGCCAGGCCTCCAGGGCCGCGGCCTCGCCGGCGGCGGGCAGCTGGACGTCGTCCAGGGCCGGTCGCGGTGGGCGGTCGTCGGAGCGGACGTCGCGCTGCCACGGGACCTGGTCCGGGCGGACGGCGGGGGAGTGCCAGCCGTGCTCCCGCCAGGCGCGGGCGAACGGGGTGAACACCTGGAACGGCGTGCCGTCCCGCTTGACCACCCGCCCGGGGGCGACCGCGTACGGCGAGCCGGTGCGCACCAGTGGGACGTCGCCCAGCGCCCGTTCGACCGCCTGGTCCCGGCGCCGTCCGTACGGGCCGGCGTCGGCGGTGACGTGCACGCTCACCGCGCCCAGCTCTGCCACCAGCCGGGGGAGGACGGCGGCCGGGTCGCCGGTGCGCGTGACGAGGGCGCCGCCGGTGGCGGTGTCGAGTTCGGCGAGGCAGTCGAGCAGGAACCGCCGGCGCGGCTCGCCCGAGGGGCCGTAGAGCCGGTCGTCGAAGACGAAGACGGGGACGACGCTGCCCTGGGGCCCGGCGGCGTCGGCGGCGGCGAGCAGGGCCGGGTGGTCGTCCAGACGCAGGTCGCGACGGAACCAGAGCAGCGCGATGGGCACCCGACCGAGCCTAGGAAGCCCCGGCCGCTGCCGCTGGGTGATCAGCGGCTGGGCGGCTCAGCTGTGGGCGGGCGCCAGGCCGAAGGTGGGTCGGTCGGCCTCGGCCACGAGGTCGAGCTGCTCGGGGTGGTCGACCAGGTACTTGCGGATGAACGAGCAGTAGGGGAGCACGTGCAGGCCCCGTTCGCGCGCGGCGGTGAGGACGGTGGCCACCAGCTGGGTGCCCAGACCCCGACCGCCCATCGTCGGGTCGATCTCGGTGTGCGGCAGGGTCATCACGCCCTGGTCGACGTGGTAGCTGGCCAGGCCGACGACGCGCTCGCCGTCCCGGATTTCGAAGCGGCCCCGCTCGGGGACGTCGACGACCGTGATCTCCATCTGTGCTCTCCACCTTCCGCGCCTCCGGCGCCGTTGCCGGGGCTCGTGCGTGCCGAGACAAGGTAACGGTTGCGACACCGTGCCGCCCGCATCTCTCCCGACGAGTCGGGGGGCCAGGTCGTTCCCTGGTGCGGCTCCGCCTCGGTCGCCGTCTTGGTGACTGCCCGTGGCCAGCCGCTTCCGAATTGGCCCGATCAGACTGCTGCATGGAGATCTCATGACGATCTCATGACATTCCTGCACTTCACTGGGGGCGGGCTCTGCATGCCCGGTCACACGGACATACCCGCAGCCCAGCGCGGTGACACGTCCAGCAGGACACGGATCTCCGTCGGTTCGCGGAATTGTCTTTGTGCTCTTCGACACCCCGGCGCGTCACGACCCCATAACGGAATTGCACGATCGACTGAATGCGCCATTTCGCCGCCCAATTCACTGTTAGCGTCCTGTTCTGAGATGGGAGCGGGTCCGCCTGCCCCCACCCCGGCTCGCCGCCCGGCGCACTGCAGAGTGCGCGCCGACGCCCCTGGCGTCGTGGACGGCGAGCCGCACCCGCGCCCCGTGGCGCCCGCCCCAGGGGCGGTGCGCCCGGTGGGACGACACGGCCGGTGAGGCTGCTCCTCGGAGCGGCGTGCCCGCGCTCGTCGTGCCGCCCGGCCCGGGGCCGTGTCCGCCGACGAGAGGTTGCCCGTGCCCGCAGTACACGCCGAGGGGTTGTTCAAGGTCTTCGGCCGGCGCACCGCCGAGGCGGTCGACCGGCTCCGGGACGGCGCCTCTGTCGCAGAGGTGCGGGACCGAGGCGCCACCCCAGCCGTCATCGACGTCAGCTTCACCGTCGAGCCGGGCGAGATCTTCGTGGTCATGGGGCTGTCCGGCTCGGGCAAGTCGACGCTGCTGCGGATGCTCAACGGGCTGCTGGAGGTCACTGCCGGCACCGTGCACGTGGGTGAGGCCGAGCTGACCGCGCTGGACGACAAGGCGCTGCGCCGGCTCCGGCAGGAGCAGATGAGCATGGTGTTCCAGCACTTCGCGCTCTTCCCGCACCGCAGCGTGCTGGACAACGCCGCCTACGCCCTCGAGGTCCGCGGCGTCGACCGCGCCACCCGCCGGGCCAAGGCGCAGGAGGCCCTCGCACTCGTCGGCCTGGACCAGTGGGCCGACCAGAAGCCCGGGCAGCTCTCCGGTGGCATGAAGCAGCGGGTCGGCCTGGCCCGCGCGCTGGCCGCCGACACCGACCTGCTGCTGATGGACGAGGCGTTCAGCGCACTGGACCCGCTGATCCGCCGCGAGATGCAGGACCAGCTGCTGGAGCTGCAGGCCTCGCTGGGCAAGACGATCATCTTCATCACCCACGACCTCAACGAGGCCATGCGCCTCGGTGACCGGATCGCGATCATGCGCGACGGCCGCGTCGTGCAGATCGGCACGCCCGACCAGATCCTCGAGACCCCGGCCGACGACTACGTCCGCCAGTTCCTCGCCGACGTCGACCGTGGGCGGGTGTTCACCGCCCGGCACGTGATGGTCGAGGCACCCACCCTGGTCTCCCCGACGGCTGCGCCCGCGCAGGTGCTGCAGGCGATGCAGGACCACCGCTCCGGTTCCGTGCTCGTCGGGGACGGCGACGGCCGGGTGGCCGGCGTGGCCACCGAGGACGCCGTCCGGGCCGCCGTCGCGGCGGGGGCGCCGTCGCTGGCCGGCCTCGCCCTGCTTCCCCCGGTCGACGTCCGGGCGACGACCACGCTGAGCGAGCTGCTCGCCCCCGCCGCCCAGGACGAGGTGCCGGTGACCGTCGTGGACGACGCCGGCCGGCTGCTCGGGGTGGTGCCCCGAGGCGCGGTCCTGGCCGCGCTGGGGGGCGTGCCGCGCCCCGCACCGTCCCTCTCGCGGGCACCGGCCGACCCGGTCGGCGCGACCGCCGTGACGACGAAGGAGACCGTCCGTGGCTGAGACCGTGCTCCGGGCCGCCGAGGACGGCGCCCTGCCGCAGATCCCGGTGGGTGACTGGATCGACACCGGCTTCGACTGGGTCACCGAGAACTTCTCCCCGGTCTTCGACGTGATCAGCGCCGGCACCGAGGCCGGGGTGGAGGGGCTGCGCGACGCGCTGCTGTTCCCCCCGCCGGTCCTGTTCGCCGTGCTGCTGGCCGTGCTCGGCGGCGTGGTGCGGTCGGTGCGCTTCGCCGTCGTCTCCCTGCTGGGCCTGCTGCTGCTGATCAGCATGCGGATGTGGGAGCCGGCCATGGCCACGCTGGCCCTGGTTCTGGTGTCCGCGGTCATCGCGGTCGCGATCGGCATCCCGATCGGGATCGCGGCTGCGAAGAGCGACCGGGTCAGCGCGGCGCTGCGGCCGGTGCTCGACTTCATGCAGACGATGCCGGCCTTCGTCTACCTCGTGCCCGCGGTGACGTTCTTCGGCATCGGCCTCGTCCCGGGCGTCGTCACCACGATCATCTTCGCCATGCCGCCGGGGGTCCGGCTGACCGAGCTGGGCATCCGGCAGGTCGACCCGGAGCTGGTGGAGGCCGGGCACGCGTTCGGCAGCCCGCCCGGCCGGATCCTCCGCGGCATCCAGTTGCCGCTGGCCCTGCCGACGATCATGGCCGGGGTCAACCAGGTGATCATGCTGGCGCTGTCCATGGCGGTCATCGCCGGGCTCATCGGCGCGGCCGGCCTCGGTGGCGTCGTCGTCACCAGCATCTCCCGGCTCGACGTCGGGCTGGGCTTCGAGGGCGGCCTGTCGGTCGTCATCCTCGCCATCTACCTCGACCGGCTGACCAGCGCCTTCGGCCAGCGGCGCGGGCGGCTGTCCGGCATCCCGTCCTTCCTCAGCCGCGGCGGCACGGTCGGCAAGGCCGGCCTGGGCGCCAGCAGCCGGTCCGCCGATGCGGTCATGCCCGTCGGAGCCGACCAGAACTCACCGAACCGACCTGCCCGGTAGCCGACCGGCGCGGCCCTCCCGGGCCGTCGCCGCGGAGCCGGAGCACCAACGGTGCGCGGGGCAGTCGACCGCCGCCAGATGTAGGAGAGGAACGACCGCATGAACAAGCACCTGACCACCCGAGGCGCACGTCTGACCGCCGGCCTCGCCGCCGTCGCACTCACCGCCACCGCCTGCGGTGGGGACGCCGAGGAGGACACCACCGCCGCCGGCGGAGCGTCGGCCGGCGGTGACTGCGAGACCGTCAACCTGGGCTTCATCCCCTCCTGGACCGACGGCCTGAGCATGGCCCACCTGTGGGACGGCGTCCTCGGCGAGCAGGGCATCGAGGTCGAGATGACCGAGATCTCCGAGGCGGCTCCGCTGTACGCCGGCCTGGCCGGGGGCGACGTCGACGTCTACCCGTCCGCCTGGTCCGAGGTCACCCACTCGGCCTACATGGAGGAGTACGGCGACCAGCTCGAGGACCTCGGTGCCTGGTACGAGGGCGCCAAGCTGACCTTCGCCGTCCCGGAGTACACCGACATCGAGTCGATCGCCGACCTGACCGGCAACGCCGAGATGTTCGACGGCCGGATCGTCGGCATCGAGCCCGGTGCCGGCCTCACCGCCACCACCAAGGACAGCGTCATGCCGACCTACGGGCTGGAGGAGGACTACACGCTCGTCGAGTCCTCCACCACCGCGATGCTGGCCGAGCTGCAGGCGGCGACCGACGCCAACGAGGACATCGTCGTCACCCTGTGGCGTCCGTTCTGGGCCAACAGCGAGTTCCCGGTCAAGGACCTCGCCGACCCGGAAGGCGCCCTGGGCGACTCCGAGGGCCTGCACACGCTGGCCCGTGAGGGCTTCGCGGCCGACTGCGCCGACGTGGCGTCGATGATGGAGAACGCGACCCTCACCGACGAGCAGTACGGCTCGCTGGAGAACATGGTCGTCAACGAGTACGGCGAGGGCCGGTACGACGAGGCCGTCGACGCCTGGCTCGAGGAGAACCCGGACTTCATGGAGTCCCTGCAGGCCTGATCGGTGCGCTCCGGCGCTCGCTGAGCGCCGGAGCACACACCCGAGGGGCCCGACGGCGCATGCCGTCGGGCCCCTCGGTCGTCCGATACCCTCTCGTCGGCAACCGGCCCGCGCGCAGCGGCCGGTGGTGGTGCAGCCGCACCGCCGCAGCCCCCGTAGCTCAGGGGATAGAGCATCGGTTTCCTAAACCGTGTGCCGCAGGTTCGAATCCTGCCGGGGGCACCAGCTGGTCACTGCAGTTCGACGAACCGCTCCACGTCGGTCGGCCGGCCGGCGATGACGATCTCGGCGCCGTAGGTCAGCACGGTGTCGTAGTCGGCGTGGGTGTAGCTCGCCGTGTTCTCCGCCTTCACCGACACCACGGTGACGTGGTGCTTCTTCCGCAGGCCGGTCTGGCCGAGCGGGACGCCGACGATCTCCCTCGGCGGCTTGGTCTTGGCGAACACCCACTGCGGGTCCAGTTCCACCCAGTCCAGCAGCCGGCCGGCGACCAGGTGCGCGATGCGCTCGCCCATCTCCTGCTCGGGGAAGACGACGTGGTGGGCGCCGATGCGGCTCAGGATGGTCGCCTGCTGCCGGGTCACGGCCTTGGCCCAGATGGTGGGGATCTCGAGCTCGGACAGCAGCGCGGTGGTGAGGATGCTGGCCTCGAGGTGGCCGCCGATGGCCACGACGACGCGGCTGAAGTCGGCGATGCCGATCTCGCTCAGCGCATCCGCGTCGGTGGTGTCGGCGATGACCACCTGACCCAGCTGTCCGGACAGCCGCTGCACGATGTCGGGCCGGTTGTCCACGGCGAGCACCTCGGTGCCGCCGCGGGCCAGTTCGAGGGCGAGAGCGGTGCCGAACCGACCCAGGCCGAGCACGGCGACGGGGTCCTTGTGGTTAGCCAACGATGGTCCTCTCCTCGGGGAGCTGGTGCCGGCGGGCGCGGTCGCGGAGCGCGAGCCCCGACGCCAGGGTGAGCGGCCCGATCCGGCCGATGTACATGAGCAGCACGAGCAGCACCTGCCCGGCCGGCGGTATGTCGGCGGTGATGCCGGTCGACAGGCCGACGGTGGAGAAGGCCGAGACGACCTCGAAGAGCACCACGTCGAAGCTGAAGTCGGTGAGGGCCTCCATGACGAACGTGGAGACGGCGACCACGCCGATGCCGAGCAGGGCGATCGCGAGCGCCTGGCGCTGGTTGGTGCTCGGCACCCGGCGACGGCCGACCTCGACGTCGGGGTCGCCGCGCATCTCCGCCCACAGGACGTAGGCCAGCAGGCCGAAGGTGGTGACCTTGATGCCGCCGGCGGTCCCGGCGCTGCCGCCGCCGATGAACATGAGCGCGTCGGTGAGCAGCAGCGTCTCGGGCTGGTAGGCGGCGATGTCGAGGTTGTTGAACCCGGCGGTGCGCGGCATCACCGCCGCGGTGAACGCGGCCAGCAACGTCGCGCCGGCGCCCAGTGGGCCGAGGGTCCCGGGGTTGTCGCCCTCGGCGATCAGGAACAGCAGGGTCCCGCCGACGAGCAGGACGACGGTGACGATGACGGTGATCCGGGTGAGCACCGACCAGCTCTTCGGCGACCGCCACTCGCGGACCAGCTCGAAGACCACCGGGAAGCCCAAGCCGCCGATGATGATCGCCACGCAGATGGTCAGGCTGATCCACGGGTCGGCCACGTACTGCACGAGGCTGTCGGCGTTGAGCCCGAAGCCGGCGTTGTTGAACGCCGAGACGGCGTGGAACACACCCGAGTAGGCCGCCGACGACAGCGGCTGGTCGTAGCCGGTGGCGAACCGGATCCCGAGCACGACGGCGACCACGGCCTCGACGCCGAGGCTGAAGAGCACCACCCGGCGGATGACCCGGCGGACGTCCGCGGCGGACAGCGCCTTGGTCTCCGCCTGGGCGATCAGCCGGGCCCGGAGCCCCAGTCGGCGGGACAGCACCACCGCGAGCAGGGTGGCCAGCGTCATGATCCCGAGGCCGCCGGCCTGGATGAGCAGCAGGATCACCGCCTGGCCGAAGCCCGACCAGTAGGTGCCGGTGTCGACGGTGACCAGCCCGGTGACGCACACCGCCGACGTGGCGTGGAACAGCGCGGTGAGGAAGTCGGCACGACCGGGGCCGGCGACGGCGATGGGCAGCGACAACAGCGCGGTGCCGACGGCGACGGCCACGGCGAAGGCGCCGGCGATGACCCGGCCCGGGTGGTGGAAGCCGCGCGCGGGGGTCGGGCGGCCGGCGGGGCTGCGGATGCCCTGCGTCACCGCAGGCCCGTCGGGCGGGCACAGCGGCGGGCGAGCACGGCGACACGGTGCCACACCGCCCCGGCTCTCCGGCTGTGGAAGGCCGAGCCACGCCACCCGCCGGTCGTGTCGCTCGCCGGGGCGCGGGCGACACTGGGGGCATGACCGCTGCTGATGCCGGGCCGCGGGCCGACCAGAGCCCTCGCCCCCTGACCGACGAGGCGCGCGAACTGCTCGACGCCCTCCTCGCCCACGACTTCCTCGGCGTCGCCGAGCTGCGAGCCCAGGTCGGGCGGGCGACCTCGACGCCGGGCTGCCGCTGCGGGTGCGGGACCCTCGACCTGCAGGTGCCCGACGACGTGCCGGCCGCGCCGGCCAGCGGTCCGGCGCCGGTCGAGGGCACCGTCGTCGGTGCCGACGGGTCGCCGGTGGGCGGGGTGCTCCTCTTCGTCGAGGACGGCCGGCTGAGCCGGCTGGACGTCACCTCCCACGGCGACCCGCTCCCACTGCCCTCTCCGGACCAGGTCACCTGGGGCCCCACCCGGTGGGCGCGCGAGGACACCGTGCGACGGCCCGCCCGGTTCCGCCGGGGCCAGCCCGGCTGAGGGCAGCTCCCGCGGGTACCGGGGCCTCCATGGCACGCAGCGCCGCGGTCGCGGCCGCCGACCAGTGGACCGACGCCGATGACGGGATCAGGTACCCCGCCGGTGAGGTGCACGCCTGGCTGCCGGGACGCAACGAGACGGTCTGCGGGTTGTCGCTGAGCAGGTCCCGGCTCGCCCGGTTCCCGCACGTCAGCTGGGCCGACGTGCAGCCGGAGTCCGGCCGGCACGCGGAGGGCGTGCAGGCTGTCTGCCGGCGCTGCCGCGCAGCCCAGGGCGCCCGCCGGGACGACCGCGGCTGGACGCGGAGCAACCCCCGCCCCTGACGGTCGCGGGGCCTTGACTCCGCACTCGGTAAGCCCTAGCTTACGTTCGTGCCTGCTTACCAAGCGCGTGACGGCTGGGAGGCGTTGGGTGACCCCACCCGGCGCGCGATCGTGGCCTCGCTCGCCGAGCGGCCGCAGGCCGTCGGCGAGCTCGCCGACGAGCTGCCGATCAGTCGGCCGGCCGTGTCCCAGCACCTCAGGGTGCTGAAGGACGCCGGGCTCGTCACCGACCGCGCAGTCGGCACCCGCCGGGTCTACCGGCTCAGCCCCGAGGGCCTCGGTGCCCTCCGGGACCAGCTCGACACGTTCTGGCAGCGGGCCCTCGACGGCTACCAGGACGTCGCCGAGCCGGACGTCACCGCACGACCGACACAGGAGCAGCCATGACCGAGACAGCCGCACTCGTGGTCCGCCGGCAGATCGTCGTCCATGCCCCGATCGACCGGGCCTTCGCGACGTTCACCGAGCGGTTCGGCGACTTCAAGCCGCCGGAGCACAACCTGCTCGGGGTGCCGATCGCCCAGACCGTCTTCGACCCGGAGGTCGGCGGCCACATCACCGACCGGGGCGTCGACGGCAGCGAGTGCCGCTGGGCGCGTGTCCTGGCCTTCGACCCGCCGGACCGCGTCGTCTTCAGCTGGGACATCAGCCCGCAGTGGCAGGTGGAGACGGACCCCGAGCACACCAGTGAGGTCGAGGTCCGGTTCATCGCCGAAGGTCCTCAGCTGACCCGGGTGGAGCTGGAGCACCGCCACCTCGACCGGCACGGCGATGGCTGGCAGGCCGTCCGGGACGGGGTGGCCGACGACGCCGGCTGGCCGCTGTACCTGTCCCGGTACGCCGACCTGCTCCGCTGAGGCGGACGGCCGGTTCCCTGTCACCGGCCGGCCGCAGGTAGCTTAGGCAAGCCTCAGCACGCCTCCGGTGTGTGTGCGTCCTCCTGACAGCAGGTCAGGCCGCGCACCCGGACCATCGACAGGGACCCACGATCATGCGCACGTCCTCCAGCCGGGCGGGCCTCGCCATCGCCGCCGTTCTCGCGCTCACCGCCTGTGGCGCCTCCGAGGTGGTCCCGGAGGCCGAGGTCGCGAGCGGGGGCGAGAACGCCACCGACTACCCGCTGGTGGTCGACAACTGCGGCGAGTCGATGACGTTCGAGGCCGCGCCGCAGCGGGTCGTCTCGCTCGACCAGGGCTCGACGGAGATCCTCCTCGCGCTCGGCCTGGGCGACCGGGTGGTCGGCACCGCGTCCTGGACCGACCCGGTCCTGCCCGAGCTCGCCGAGGCCAACGCCTCGGTGCCGCGGCTGGCCGACAACGCGCCCAGCTACGAGGTGCTGCTCGACGCCGATCCCGACTTGGTGACCGCCTCCTTCGCCCGGCACTACCGCACCGGCGGCGTGGTCGAGCGGGAGCGGCTGGGGGAGACCGGCGTCGACGCCTACCTGTCCCCGGCCGACTGCGAGGGCGAGCTGCTCATCAACGGGGGCGGCACCCGCACCCGGCCGCTGGAGATCGACTCCGTGTACCAGGAGATCCGTGAGCTGGCGGAGATCTTCGACGTCTCGTCCCGCGGGGACGAGCTCATCGCCGACCTGCAGGAGCGCGCGGGCGCCGCAACCGACCGGATCGAGGCCAGCGACCGCACGATCGCCTTCTGGTTCGCCGACACCAAGTCCCCCTACGTGGCCGGAGGCCTCGGCGGGGCGAACCTGCTGGCCACCACCGTGGGTGCGGAGAACGTCTTCGCGGACCTGGGCGACGACTGGACCGCGGTCGGGTGGGAGACCGTGGTCGAGCGGGACCCGGACGTGCTGGTCCTGGGCGACCTGCAGCGCGACCGGTTCCCCGGTGACCGGCTGGCGGACAAGAAGGCGTTCCTGGCCTCCGATCCGCTGACCAGCACCATGCAGGCCGTCCAGGAGGAGGACTACATCGCGCTGCACGGTGCCGAGATGAACCCCTCCATCCGCTTCGTCGACGCGCTGGAGAAGCTGGCCGACGGCCTGGACGAGATCGGGCAGGCACCCTGACCGCCGTGACCACCCCCGTCACGGACGGGGTCGGGAGCGGGTCCGGGACGTCCCCCGGGAGCACACTGCGGGTGGTGCTGCTGCTGGTCGGCGGGATCGTCGCGGTGGCCCTGTCGGTGGGTGCCGCGATCACGCTCGGGCCGGCGGACGTCTCGTTGGTGAACGTCCGCGACGTGCTGCTCAACCACCTGAGGCTCGCCGACATCCCGGTCCGGGTGGTCAAGGACGCGATCGTCTGGGAGGAGCGGCTGCCACGCGCGCTCACCGCGGCGGCGGCCGGCGCCGGCCTGGGGATCTGCGGTGCGGTGATGCAGTCGCTGCTGCGCAACCCGCTGGCCGACCCCTTCCTGCTGGGGATCTCCTCCGGCGCCTCCACCGGTGCGGTGGTGATCGGCGTCCTCGGGGTCGGCGGGTCCGTGATCGGCCTGTCCGGCGGGGCCTTCATCGGTGCCCTGCTGGCCTTCGCCCTGGTCATGCTGCTGGCCCGGCTGGCCGGCGGCGGCACCGACCGGGTGATCCTGGCCGGCGTGGCCAGCACGCAGCTGTTCTCCGCGCTGACCTCCTTCGTCATCTTCGCCTTCGCCGACGCCGACGAGACCCGCGGCGTGATGTTCTGGCTGCTGGGGTCGCTGGAGGGCGTCCGCTGGGACGACGTGGCGCTGTGTGCCGTCGTCGTCGCCGTGGGCATCGCGCTGTGCCTGGCCTACTCCCACGCGCTGGACGCCTTCTCCTTCGGCGACGAGATCGCGGCCTCGCTGGGCATCGCGGTGGCCCGCGTGCGGCTCGGCCTGCTGGTGCTCACCGCGCTCATCACCGCGACGCTGGTGAGCGTCACCGGCGCCATCGGCTTCGTCGGCCTGGTGCTCCCGCACGCAGCGCGGTTCCTCTTCGGGCCCCGGCACGCCGGGTTGATCCCGGCCACCGCACTGATCGGCGCCGTCTTCATGGTGTGGGTCGACGCCGTCTCCCGGGTGGCGTTCCAGCCCACGCCGCTGCCGGTCGGGGTCGGGACGGCGCTGGTGGGCGTGCCGGCCTTCGTGCTGATCCTGGTGCGGAAGCGGCGGGGCCAGTGACCCTCCAGGCGGATCGGGTCGTCTGGCACCGCGGCGGCAGGCTCGTCGTCGACGAGGTCACCCTGCGCCCGGCTCCCGGGACGACGATCGGGCTGCTGGGGCCGAACGGCTCGGGCAAGTCCTCCCTGCTCCGGCTGCTCAACGGCACCGCCAAGCCCGAGTCCGGGGTCGTCACCCTCGACGGCGCCGAGCTCAGCTCCCTCGCCCGGCGCGACATCGCCCGGGCCGTGGCCGTGGTCAGCCAGCACGCCGACACCGACGTCGACATCCGCGTCCGGGACGTCGTGCGGCTCGGCCGGATCCCGCACCGCGGCTCCTTCGGCACCGCCTCGGCGACCCGCGACGAGGAGGCCGTCGCCGAGGCGCTGCGGCACACCGGGCTGACCGACAAGGCCGACCAGCGCTGGCACACCCTCTCCGGCGGAGAGCGGCAGCGCGCCCACATCGCCCGCGCGCTGGCCCAGGAACCGCGCGAGCTGCTGCTGGACGAACCGACCAACCACCTGGACATCCGCCACCAGCTGGAGCTGCTGTCGCTGGTCTCGCGGCTGCCGGTCACCAGCGTCATCGCCCTGCACGACCTCAACCTCGCGGCGACCTTCTGCGACGAGGTGATCATCCTGGAGCGCGGTCGGGCGGTGGCCGCCGGCCCGCCGAGGGAGGTGCTCACTGCGGAGCTCATCGCCCGGGTCTACGGCGTGCGGGCCCGGGTGGGCGTGGACGAGCGGGGACGGCTCACCGTGCTGTTCGAGCCCGGCCCGCTCGAGTCCTCGGACGAGCTGACCCCGGAGGACGCACCACCCGCCTGGTGACCCGGCGTCACCGGCCAGAAGATCGTCCACACGAAAGTGCTCAAGCAGTCCGTTCACCCGGTCGATCTACTGGTTGTCAGTCGATGACCCTCAGTGAGCGGAGTCCGAACGTGTCCACCCCCATGGCCAGCACCCCCCGCGGCGTCACCCGCGTCCTGATCCTCGCCGACGCCCCGGTCCTGCGCCGTGGGCTGGTCGGCATGATCAACGAGACCGCCGGCATGCAGGCGGTCGGCACCCCGGGGGAGCCGCGTCGCGCGCTGACCCTGGCCGAGTCCGCTCGGCCGGATGCGGTGGTGGTGGAGCTGGGCACCGGCCGGGCGGCCACGCTGAACGCGGTGCGGGACCTGCGTCGCCGGTTCCCGCAGCTGGCCGTGGTGGCGCTGGCGACGTCGGAGGACCCGGGTGTGGTGAACGAGGCGCTGGCCGCCGGCGTGCGCAGCTACCTGCTGATGAACACCTCCCCGACGCTGCTGGGCTGGGCCGTGCTGGCCGCGCGGGCCGGGCGCACCGTGGTGGACCCGCAGATCCGTCGCGGGGAGGGCTCGGCGGAGCCGGTGTCGCGGGAGCTGACCCCGGAGGTGCCGCTGACCCGTCGTGAGTCCGACGTGCTCGACGAGCTGCTCCAGGGCCAGTCGAACCGGGCGATCGGGAAGAACCTGTTCATCTCCGAGGACACCGTGAAGTCCCACGTCAAGGCCATCCTGCGCAAGCTGGGCGCCCGCGACCGGGCACACGCGGTCTCCCTGGTGCTCTCGGCACGCAACCCCGGCTGCAGCTGCGGCGCCCACCGGCTCACCGAGGCCCCGGCCGACGTCTGACCGCAGGCATCACCCCGGCCGGCGGGCAGATCCAGGACTACCGTTCCGGGCATGGTCGGCATCCTGGCGGCTGCACTCCTGGTCCTCGTGCTGGCCGGACTCGTGGCCTGGGCGATGTCGGTGCCGCAGACCTCGGTGACCGGTGCGGCGGGCTGGCGGCTGCCCCCGCGCGAGCGGGCCCGCCAGCAGTTGGCTCTCGCCGCGGCCCGCTGGACGGTCGGCCACGACGAGGTCGACGGCGTCACCCGCGTGCTCCTGCAGCGCACCTGCATCGGCCTGGACGGGCGGCCCGACGTGCTGGAGGAGCGCGTCTTCGACAGCTTCCCGGCGCACGACCCGTTGTGGGAGGCCCGCTTCACCGAGGCGATGGCCAACGCCCGGTTCCGCGCCCGCTACCTCAACACCGAGGAGGGGCAGCCGGAGTAGCCGGACGGCCGAGGCGGAGGATGGGGCCATGGGTCAGGTCGTCGCCACCGCAGAACAGCTCGTGCACGCACCGGCGGACGTCGTCCGCGCGGCGCTCGCCGACTACGAGGTCACCCGGCCGAAGGTGCTGCCCGAGCAGTACAGCGAGTACCGGGTCGACGCCGGTGGCCAGGGTGCGGGCACGAAGGTGCACTGGCGCCTGCAGGCCACCTCCAAGCGGGTGCGTGAGCAGGACGTCGTCGTCACCTCGGGCGCCGACGGTGCCCTGGTGGAGAGCGACGCGAACTCCAGCATGGTCACCACCTGGACCGTCGACCCGGCCGACGCCGGGTCGAGCACCGTGCGCGCCCGCACCACCTGGACCGGGGCGAGCGGCATCGGCGGCTTCTTCGAGCGCACCTTCGCGCCCAAGGGGCTGGCCCGCATCCAGGGCGCCATGCTGACGCGGCTGGACCAGGAGCTCGCCACCCGCTGACGCGCGGGGCGCTCAGGACGAGGTGCCGGGCCAGTCGTAACTGGCCGCCGTGATCCGCCGCGACAGCTCGTCGCGCAGCTCGGCGCAGTCCGCGGTCTGCTCGGCGAGCCGGGCCCCGTCCACCGCCAGGCCCTGCCGGCCGGCCTCCGCGGCGTCCAGTGCCGGCGCCGGGGGAGCCTGCCCACCGCCGGCCGTGGGGGCGTGGGTGACGTACTGCTGCACGGCGGACAGCACCGACCGGCGGACGCCGGGCGGCGGTCGGTCGGCCGGGTCGGCCGCAGCGGTCAGCACCAGCACCGCGTCGAGCAGCACCGCGACCGCCGGTGCGGTGCCCAGCTCGGGCGACCGCGGGCGGTAGGCGTGCAGCAGGGGATAGGCCCGGTGCTGCTGCCCCACCGTCGTGAGCGTCGAGGACAGCGACGACAGGGACACCACGGCCGGGAACGCCGTCCCGGACGAGGCCAGGCCGGCCGCCATCTCTGCGCCGGTGCTGCCGAATCCGGTGACCTGGGAGGCGAAGCTCCGCTTGCCGACGACTGCGGAGATCACCGCGGTCAGGTACGAGACCGCCAGCGTGATCAGCAGCATCCCGCTGAGCGCGGACGCCATGGTGGCCAGCTGGAAGCCCGCCCCGGCCGGCTGGTAGCCGCCGTTGCCCAGGGTCGCGACGTTGTAGCCGGCGAAGTAGAACCGCTCCCACACCGAGGCCGGCGCACCGGTCGAGGAGCCGACCACCGCCTCGTCGCCGCCGAGGAAGACCAGCGACCAGCCGATCCAGAGCAGGGTGAACCAGGAAGCCAGGGTCGCCCCGATCAGGACCACCCCGGGGCCGCCCACGAAGCGCACCAGGGCCGAGTCCGACACGGCAGGCCGCCGGGTCAGCCGCCACCCGACGCGGGTGAGCAGCTGGGTCAGTGGCCCGGGGCCGCTGGCCACCGCCAGCGTGGTCCGCACCTCGTCGACCACGGCGAACGCCACGATGGCCACGCCGATGACGTCCCACCACCACCCGGTCATCGGGCACCCGGCCGGTGGTCGGCGATCCGGTCAGGCAGGGGTGCGAAGACGGTCGGCCTCCTCGGTCGGGCCCACGGAGGCCGGGCGGACGGGAACTCTGGACGAGAGTGACCGGGCAGGCGGTCGGCTACACACGCCGATCGCGGCGCATCCGCCGCCGGGCAGGGACGATGGAGGAGTGACCGCAGCGACCCCCACCGTCGAGGGCCTCTCCGAGCTCGCCGACCTGCTCGCCGACGGTGGCGCCGTCGTCCTCTCCGGCGCCGGGCTGTCCACCGACTCCGGCATCCCCGACTACCGCGGCGCCACCGGCTCACTGCGCCGGCACACGCCGATGACCTACCAGACCTTCACCCGTGACCCCCGCGGCCGGCACCGCTACTGGGCGCGCAGCTACGTCGGCTGGCGGCAGATCGAGCGGGCCTGCCCCAACGCCGGACACCGCGCGGTCGCAGCGCTGCAGCAGGCCGGGGCGGTCGGCGAGGTGATCACCCAGAACGTCGACGGGCTGCACCAGGCCGGTGGTGCCCGCGCCGTGCTCGAGCTGCACGGCGGGCTGGACCGCACCGTCTGCCTGGCCTGCGGTGACATGGCCTCCCGTGCCGACCTCGACGTCCGGCTGCGGGCGGTCAACCCCGGGTTCCGGCCCGAGCCGACCGACGAGGTCAACCCCGACGGCGACGTCGAGCTGCCCGAGGAGGCGCTCGACGGGTTCGTGATGGTCGACTGCCTGGCCTGTGGCGGGGGGCCGCTCAAGCCCGACGTGGTCTTCTTCGGCGAGACCGTGCCCCGCGACCGCGTCGACGCCTGCTTCGCCCTGGTCGACGATGCCCGGTCGCTGCTGGTGCTCGGCTCGTCGTTGACCGTGATGAGCGGCTACCGGTTCGTCATCGCCGCCGCCAAGCGCGGCATCCCGGTCGCCATCGTCAACTCCGGGGCCACCCGCGGGGACGGGAAGGCCACGCTCAAGGTCGACGCGCCGCTGGGTGCGGTGCTGCCCGAGCTGGCCCGCCGGCTGGCATGACCCGCGAGGTCGAGCACACCGAGGACGGCCGCTGGATCGTCGTCGACGGCCGGCGGTGGCGGACCGCGGACCCCGCGCTGCCGGACGACGTCCGGGCCCGCCTGCTGCACCACCTCGGGGTGGCCCGCTCGGCGGTGCGCACGCACCGGGGCGACGGCGACGCGGTGGCCGCGGCCCGCGCCCGGGTGCAGCTGGCCAAGACCGGGCTCGGCGAGCGCGGCACTGCCTGGTGGGAGCAGGACGACGCCGAGCGCCGGACCCGCTGGGAGACCGCACTGGCACAGCTCGACCCCTGAGGCGCCGAAGTCGCGCTTTTGGCCCCTCGATCGGCTGGGAGGTTGGCCGTCGGCCGGCCCGGGCAGGAAGGGCGGCGATGCAGACGTTCCTGCCGGTCGCCGACTTCACCGAGTCCGCCCGGCTCCTGGACAACCCCCGGTTGGGCAAGCAGCGGGTCGAGTGCCTGCAGGTGCTGCGCGCCCTCGAGCTCCCCGACTACGGCTGGGCCAACCACCCGGTCGTCACCATGTGGCGCGGGCACACCGCTGGGCTGGTCGTCTACTCACTGGCCATGGTGCGGGTCTGGCGCGAACGCGGCTTCGCCGACAGCACCGAGACGCTGATCGCCGAGTTCGCCCCGGACGCCGCCCGGCTGACCCAGGCCGAGGCCGCCGCCGCCGGCCTGCTGCCCAGCTGGGTGGGCCACGAGGAGCTGCACCGCTCCCATCGGTCCAACCTGGTGGCCAAGGACCCGGGGTTCTACCGGTCCCGGTTCCCCGGCGACCCCGACGACCTGCCCTACCTGTGGCCCGGCGCCGACGACGTCCCGCCCGCAGCTGCGCCCGAGGGGGTCCCGGTCTGGGTGGTGCGGCCCCGGGCGCACCCCGAGCTCGGCGCGGCGCTGGCCACCGGCGTGGTCGGGTTGGGCACCCAGTCCGGCATCGACGTCGACGCGACCGGTCAGTCGGCGGCCGAGCTCCGGGCGCTGTCCAAGGAGCTCTCCGGTCGTCGCCCGGCCAAGGACCTGCGCCAGCTGTCGGCGTTCCTGGACGAGGTGGCGCCCGGGGACCTGGTCGGGCTGCCGGTCGAGCACGGCGCCGGGCTGCTGCTCGGTGAGGTCGTGGGTGATTACGCCTTCGCCGGCCGGGAGCTGCTGCCGCACCGCCGTCCGGCCCGGTTCGCGTCCGTGGTGCCGCGGTCGGCGGCGCGGCCGCCGGCCACCCTGCAGGACCCGCGGGCGCTGTTCCGGGTCGTCCTGGACCCCGACGCCGTCCCGGCCGGGCTGCGCTGACCTCCTCGACCGCCGGGGCGGTCGGAGGTCGCTCACCGCAGGCCTGCGCCGACCTCCGAGACCGCCGCGGCCAGCCGCCGCCGCGCCTCGGGGAGGTCGGCCGGTTCTCGGGCGGCGTGCACGAACCACCAGGCGCCGGCGTAGAGGCGCCGGAGCCAGACGAACGGCGCGAGCTCTGCCTCGCTCACCGGGTCGGGCATCGCGTCCAGCGCCGCCCGGCCGTCGAGGCGGGCCGAGCAGCGGAGGCTGGCCAGGTCCCAGGCGCGCGGGCCGCGGGAGGTGTCCTCCAGGTCGGTCCAGCGCAGCCCCTCGCCGGTGACCAGCAGGTTGCCGGGGTGGGTGTCGCCGTGCAGCGTCATCTCCGCGCCGACCAGCCGTGGCCGCAGCGCGGTCACCAGCTCGCCGACCTCGCGGAGCATGGCCGGGGCGGCCCCCAGCTCGGTGCCGGTGTCGCGGAAGACGGCCAGGTCCTCCAGCGGCCGGTCCAGCGGCGAGCCGGTCCACAGCGGCGGCAGCGTGCCGAGCACCTCGTGCAGCTCGGCCAGTGACCGGCCGGCCTGCTCCGCGGTCGGTCGATCCGGCGACACGTCGACATGTCGCCAGAACGACACCGTGAGCCCGTCGTGCTCGTGCGGTCCCGGCGGCAGCAGGTCCGACGGTGGCACGACCGCCGCCCCGGCCGCGGTCAGCGCTGCGGCCAGCGCCAGCTCCCGGGTGAACGGCCGGCGGATCTCCGGACGGAGCAGCGGCGTGTAGACGGCCACCCGGGCCACCACCGGCGCAGGGCGTAGGTGCACCACCGCGTTGACGCCCCAGGACAGCAGCGCCGGGGCCTCGACGGGCAGGCCGTGCCGCCGGGCGACGGCGACAGCCGCGGCGACGGCCTGCTCGATCGAAGCCGTCACGGCCCGGGCAGCGGCACGTTCTGCAGTCGCACCTGCCCGCGGGCCGCGATCTTGCCGTCCTCGCGGGTGAGGGTGACCAGCCACAGCTGCAGCGTCTTCCCCTGCTGCACCGGCTCGGCGAGGACGTCGAGCCGGCCGGCGGTCATCGGGCGCAGGAAGTCGGTGCTGTTGTTCACGCCCACCGCGAACTGGCCGCGCTCGGCGACGGCCGCGCTCGCCCCCACGCTGGCGGCGCCCTCCACGATCGTGCAGTAGACGCCGCCGTGCACGACGCCCCACGGCGTGTGGTGCTCCGGCCCGACCTCGACGTGCCCGATGACCCGGGTGCCCGTGACCTCGGCCAGCTCGAACCCGGTGGCCGCGACGAACGCGCTGGCGGCCGTCAGGTCCGGCGTCACGCGGCGTCCCAGACCAGGCAGAACGGGTGCCCGACCGGGTCGGCGTAGACCCGGAAGTCCCCACCGCCACCGGGCAGCCGGCGGGCGCCCAGCTCCAGCACCTGCGGCTCGGCGGCGTCGACGTCGGCGACCCGGATGTCGAGGTGGAACTGCTGCGGCCGGGCTGGGTCCGGCCAGTCCGGCGGCTGGAGGTCCGGAGCCTGCTGGAAGGCGATGCGGTACCCGGCGCCGGTGACCACCACCCAGTCGTCGCCGGGCTCGCCCTGCACCTCCATGCCGAGCAGGCCGGCGTAGAACGTCGCCAGGGCGTGCGCGTCGGGGGCGTCGATGACCACGGAGTGCAGCTGACCGATCATGGCGGTCATCCTCTCCCGGCCCTGCCCGGGCCCACCACCAGGTGTCCGGCCGGCGACCCCGCGCGCTGGTCAGCGCGGAGCGTGTCGCACGATCAGGGCATGGCCGCACCCGACTCCGCCCCGCAGCTCGGCACGTTGACCTGGCTCCCGGCCGCCGACCACCTGGAGCTGCTCGGCGAGCCCGTCGCCGCGGCGCTGCCGTCGCTGACCGGGCCGGCGTGGGTGGCGTCCATCGACGACGAGGCCGCCGACACCGCGGCGTTCACCGACGTCTACGAGGTCCCGGCCGCCGCCTCGGCCAACTGCGTGGTGGTCGCCGCGCGCCGGTCGGGGGAGACGACGCTGGCCGCCTGCCTGGTGCTGGCCACCACCCGCGCCGACGTGAACGGGCTGGTCCGGCGGCACCTGGGGGCGCGCAAGGCCTCGTTCGCGCCGCAAGACGTCGCGGTCGCGGAGAGCGGGATGGCCTACGGCGGGATCACCCCGGTCGGGCTGCCGGCGTCCTGGCCGGTGCTGGTCGACGCCGCGGTGGCCGCCAGCGAGCTCGTGGTGATCGGTTCGGGCACCCGGGGCAGCAAGCTCGCCGTCTCCGGCGCCGTGCTGGCCGGGCTGCCGGGCGCGGAGGTGCTCGAGGGGCTGGGCCAGCCGATCGGCTGACCGTGCCTACCCTCGGGGGCGTGTCAGAGCGCGATCAGGAACCCGCACCGCCGCGCCCCGAGCGGGCACCCGACGACAGCGACGTCGGCTGGGGGGACCGGCTGACCGACTCCGACGACGACGACCTCCGCTACCTGGAGGACCGCCCGCCGCACTGGGGCAGCGACTAGAAGGACCCCACTGCCCCCCACGCCTCGCGAGCTCGCCGCGGGGCCCTGCAGCGGGGCCGTTCGTGCCCGTCTCAGTGCGGGTCAGGCGCGGTGTCGGGCTTCCGGGCCGGACGCCGGGGGCTGCCCGTGCTGGGCCTGCAGCAGATCGCGGATCTGGACCAGGAGCTCGGTCTGGGTGGGCAGCACCGGCCCGGTCTGCTCGCCCCGCTCCCGGCGCTCGAACAGCGCCTTCATCGGCAGCACGACCACGAAGTAGATGACCGCCGCGGTCAGCACGAAGGTGATCAGCTGGTTGACGAAGTCGCCCCAGGCGAAGGTCTGCCCGTTGACCTCGAACGTCCCGCCCTGCACGCCACCGCCCCCGACCAGGCCGATCAGCGGACGCAGGAACGCCTCGGTGAACGAGCTGACCACGGCGGTGAACGCGGCCCCGATGACCACCGCCACCGCGAGGTCGATGACGTTCCCGCGGAGCAGGAAGTCCTTGAAGCCCTTGAGCACGGACGGCACCTCTCGGTCGCGGGGACCTCGCTGCGGAGCCCCATGATCACGGCCGGCCGAGCGTAACGGTGAGCGTCCCGGTCGCCGCGGCAGCGGCCAGCCGCGCCGCGGTGTCCGGGGAGACCGCCAGCACCAGCAGCCCGCCGCCGGCCGGGGTGCCCACCGTCGGGCCGTCGGTGAGCTCCGGCGCCGGGGCGGTGAGCACGCGGGCGCCGCTGGCGACCACCTCGACGACCGGGGCCGCGGTCGCGCCGGGCGCACCGGCGGCCAGCACGTCGACCCGGTCACCGGCGCGCAGCAGCGTCGCCACCGCGAGGTCGGCCAGCCGCACGGGGGCGGCGACCTGCCCGGCGGGGACCGCCGACCACAGCCCCGGCCCGACCAGCCGGACGTCGGTGACCGGCTCACCGGAGCGCACCGGCGCGGCCAGCAGCTGACCGGTCAACCCGCCGGCGTCGGCCGTGGCCCCGGACGGGAGCAGGCCGCTGGGCAGTTCGGCTGCCGCGAGATCGCCGGCGGTGAGCACCGTGCCGGCCGGGAGGTCGGTCGCGGCGACGACCACCGGGACGGTCTGCTGCCCGCGCACGACCGGAGCCGACGGCGGTGGGCGCAGCGCGAGGACCAGGGCCAGGCACACGAGCGCAGCCGCAGCCACCTGCCGGAGCAGGTGCACGGGGGAGCGCGGACGGCGGAGACGGGGCACACGGCGACGCTAGGAGCAGCGGCGGTGCCCGTCCCGGTGCAGCGCGAGGCTGTGGACCGCGGGCCCGGCTGTGGACCGGCGGCAGCGCGCCGCCGTCGTCCGTGCGCCGGTCAGTTGGCGGCCTTGCCCCCGCTGCTGCTGGACGAGGAGCTGCTCGACGACGACGTCGTGCTGCTGGCCTTGCTGCTGCTGGAGTCCTTGCTGCCGCTGGAGTCCTTGCTCCCGCCGGAGTCCTTGCTGCTGCTGCTGGACTCCTTGCCGCTGGACTCCTTGCTCCCGCCGGAGTCCTTGGCGCCGGAGCCGGCGGACGCGCCCTCGCCCTTGCGGCTGTCGGTCCGGTAGAAGCCCGACCCCTTGAAGACCACGCCGACCGAGCCGTAGACCTTGCGCACCGGCGCCTCGCACTCGGGGCAGGTGGCCACGGCGGGGTCGGTGAACGACTGCACGACCTCGAACTCGTGCTTGACCTCGGGGTTGGTGCAGACGTACTGGTAGGTGGGCACGGTGTGGGAGCTCCTCGTCCGATCCGAGCCGGGCTGGCACTCGGCCCCGGCGACTGCCAATGATGCGCCGTCGGCCTGCCCGGCGTCCACGCCGGTCGGCCGGTGTCGGCCCGCCGGGTGACGAGCGTCTCCCGCTGCGGCCGGACGGCGCCGGCCCGGCCGGTAGCGTGGCCGGGCGTGTCCTCCCCGTGGCTCGACGAGCAGCAGCAGCGCACCTGGCGGGCCTGGCTGGCCGTCGCCGAGCTGCTGCCGCGCACGCTCGACGCCCAGCTCCAGCGGGACGCCGGCCTCACCCACGCGGCCTACGTGGTGCTCGCGATGCTGTCCGAGGCGCCGGGCGGGAACCTGCGGATGAGCGACCTGGCGCGCACCGCGAACCAGTCGCAGAGCCGGCTCTCGCACACCGTGGCCCGGCTGGAGGAGCGGGGGTGGGTGCGCCGCGAGAAGGCCGCCGAGGACCGCCGGGGCAACGTCGCCGTGCTCACCGACGCCGGCCGGGACGTCGTGGAACGGGCCGCGCCCGGGCACGTGGCCGCCGTCCGGGAAGGGGTGTTCGCCGCGCTGACCCCCGCGCAGACGCAGGCGCTGGAGGAGGCGCTCGCCGCCGTCCTCGACCGGCTGGACCCCGACGCCACGCTGCGGGCGCACGAGCCCGGCTGAGCAGCGGGAAGCCCGCCCGCCGGGGCGGTGTTGGCCGCAGTGATGTCCGAGACCCCGCTGCCCCTGTCCGTGCTCGAGCTGGCCACCGTCGGGTCCGGGCAGACCACCGCCGACGCCCTGGCGCACACCGTCGCCGTCGCGCAGGCCGCCGACCGGCTCGGCTACCGGCGGCTGTGGGTGGCCGAGCACCACAACATGCCGGCGGTGGCCAGCACCAACCCGCCGGTGCTCATCGCCCACCTGGCCGCGGTGACCGACCGGATCGCCGTCGGCTCCGGCGGGGTCATGCTGCCCAACCACGCGCCCCTGGTGGTGGCCGAGCAGTTCGCCCTGCTCGAGGCGCTGCACCCGGGGCGGATCGACCTGGGCATCGGCCGGGCCCCGGGCACCGACCAGCACACCGCGCTGGCGCTGCGCCGCGACCCGAAGCTGCTGTCGGCCGAGCAGTTCCCGCAGGACCTGCTGGACCTGCTGGGGCTCTTCGGTGACCAGCGGGTCGAGGGCGGGCTGGCCGAGCGGTTCACCGCCACGCCGGCCGCCGTCTCCGCGCCCCGGGTGGTCCTGCTGGGCTCCAGCAGCTACTCCGCGCAGCTGGCCGGGCAGCTCGGGCTGCCGTTCACCTTCGCCCACCACTTCGGCAGCCCGCACGCCGTCGCCGCGCTGGAGCTCTACCGGGAGTCCTTCCGGCCCTCGGACGCACTGCCCCGGCCGTACGCCGTCGTCACCGCGAGCACGCTGGTCGCCGACTCCGACGAGGAGGCCCGCCGGCTGGCGCTGCCCGGTCAGCTGATGCGGCTGTCCATCCGCACCAACCGGCTGCGCCCGGTGCCCAGCCTCGCGGAGGCGGCCACCGACCCGGAGCGGGCCGCCGCCGAGGGGATGCCGAGCAACGCGGTCGTCGGCGGCCCGGAGCGGGCGGTCACCGAGCTGCGGCAGCTGGCCGCCGACACCGGCGCCGACGAGCTGATGGTCACCGCCTCCACCCACGGCGTGGCCGAGCGGGTGCGCAGCCTGGAGCTGCTCGCCGCGGCCTGGGGGCTCACCCCGGCTGGGCAGGCCACCGCGGCCTGAGGCGCCGGCTGGGATGCCGGCCGCCGCCTCAGGCCGGCCCGCCTCAGGCGGAGCGGAGGACCGCGGCCTTCACGCTGGTCAGGCCCGCGCCGAGGGCCCCGCGCACGGTGGAGCTCGTCCGCTGCTGCTCGCCCTGCTGAGCGGCCAGCACGATGAGCACGCCGGTCAGCGCGGGGTTGACCCACTGCAGCGGCTTCTGCCCCTTCTGCGCGGCGGCGACGTCCGACGGTGTGTTCGGCGCCGGGTCGGTCGCGGTCGCGCTGGGCACCGGCGACTTGGCCCCGATCTTGGCGCCCAGTGCCCCGCTGGCGATCGACGTCCCGATCGCGGCGACGGTCAGCGCGCTCTTGACCACGGTGTTCGCCATCGCCCCCGGCCCGGTGCCCACCCGGCCACGGTCGGCGCGCAGCATGCCCACCGAGCCGATCAGGTGTGCGGCGATCGCGGCACCCTGCACCGGCGCCCAGGCCGCCCAGCCGATCGAGGACAGCCGCGTCCGTTCGGTGCTGTCGCGGGCGTCGGCCGCGGCCTTGTTCAGGCCGACGGCGCCCATCAGGTTGCCGCCGAACCAGGCGGCCAGGCCGAGGTCGTGCATGGAGCGGAGGACGGTGTGCTGGTCGTTCGACATGGGGTCTCCTCGTGTGCCCGGCCGGCGGCCGAGGCGGGGAGCCGGGAGGTCTGACCGGCTCCCTGACAGCCGTGCCCGCTGCGGAGGTCGGCAACCCCGTCGTCGGCGACCGAGTTCACCGCAGGTGACGGAGGTAGGCAGCCGGGTCGCTGAGGAACTGCCGCCAGTTGACGGTGAGCTCCAGCTCGTCCCACTGCGCGGGCCGCATCCCCCAGTCACCGACCTCCACCAGCTGGGCTCCCGGCAGGGCGGCGACGACGGGGGAGTGGGTGGCGACGACGACCTGCGCACCGGACGCCACCAGGTCCAGCAGCACCGTGACCAGCGCCAGACTGCCGCCGAAGGAGAGCGCCGCATCGGGCTCGTCCAGCAGGTAGGTGCCGCCCCCGCCGCCGGCCCGCCGGGTGAGGACCTCGAGGAACGCCTCCCCGTGGGAGAGCTCGTGGTAGCTCGGGTCGGGGCTGCCGATCCCCTCCAGGTGGCTGTACAGGGTGTGCAGCGTCTCGTCGCGGAGGAAACAGCCCCACCGGGACGCGCCGGGGCTGCGCTCGACGACCAGCCCGAGCGACTCCGGCTCGCTGGGCCGGGTGCTGAACCGGGTGTGCACCGTGCCGCCCTCCGGGTTGAGGCCCAGGGTGACGGCGAGCAGCTCCATCACCGTGGACTTGCCCGACCCGTTCTCACCGACCAGCACCAGTGCGCCGTGCGGCAGCTCCAGGCCGGTGTCGAGCAGCTGGGTGACCGCCGGCACGGTCAGCGGCCACTGCGCGCGCTCCTCGCCGGTCGGGGCGGGCCGGCCGGGATCGGGTCGGAAGCGGCGGATCGGTCGGCTGTCCACGCCGGCCATCCTGGCGGGCGGGTGTGACGGGACGGCGGTGTGCCGGGCTCGCGCCCCCACCGCCGCGCTCGCCCTGCAGCGCGAGCCCGGCGACTGCGCCGCGAGCCCGACGGACGGTCAAGGTCGCCAGGCGTCAGCGGCCCAGGTGCCGCCAGCGGCGGGTGCGGGCGCGCATCCGCTCCACGTCGTCCCGACCGAGCAGCCCGGCCAGCTCCTCGGCCAGCACCCGGCCCAGGCGCTGGCAGAACTCCACCGGCTCGTCCGCGGCGTCGGGCCGCTCGGGCACCACCCGGTCGACGATCCCGGCCCGCCACAGGTCGGTGGCCCGCACGCCCTGCGAGGCGGCGAGCTCGTCGGCCCGGTCGACGGTGCGGTGCACGATCGCCGACGCGCCCTCCGGGGGCAGCGGGCCCAGCCAGCCGTTGGCCGCGGCCAGCACCCGGTCGGCTGGCACGAGGGCCAGCGCGCCGCCGCCGGTGCCCTGGCCGAGCAGCACGGCGAGGGTCGGCGCCCGGAGCGTCACCATGTCCTGCAGGCAGCGCGCGATCTCCCCGGCCAGCCCGCCTTCCTCGGCGGCGACCGACAGCGCCGCGCCCGGGGTGTCGATCAGCGTGAGCAGCGGCAGCCGCAGCTCCGCGGCCAGCCGCATGCCGCGCCGGGCCTCGCGCAGCGCACCCGGGCCCAGCGGCGCCGACAGCGACTGGCCGCGCCGGTCCTGGCCCAGCACGACACAGGGGGCGCCGCCGAAGCGGGCCAGCGCGAGCAGCAGCCCGGGGTCGGACTCGCCGGCGCCGGTGCCGTTGAGGGTGACGACGTCGGTCGCCGCCGTCCGCAGCAGCTGGCGGGCCCCCGGGCGCTCCTGCCGCCGGGACGCGGTGACCACCTCCCAGGCGCTGCGGCCGTCCTCCGGGTCGTCGGCGTCCGTGCCGTCGCCCTCGACCGGGCCCTCGACCGAGGCGGTGCGGTGCCACGTCTCCCGGGCGGCGAGCACCCGTAGCGCCCGGTCGGCGACGTCGGCCAGCTCGTCGACCGGGACGACGCCGTCGATCAACCCGCGCGAGGCCATGTTCTCCGACGTCTGCACCCCCGGCGGGAACGGCTCCCCGTACAGCGCCTCGTACACCCGGGGGCCGAGGAAGCCGATCGCCGCGCCCGGCTCGGCGATCGTCACGTGCCCCAGCGAGCCCCAGGAGGCCAGCACCCCGCCGAACGTCGGGCCGCGCAGGTAGACCAGGTAGGGCAGCCCCGCCTCCTTGTGCCGGGCGATCGCCGCGGTGATGCCGATCATCTGCAGGAACGCGACCGTGCCCTCCTGCATCCGGGTCCCCCCGGAGACCGGCGCGGCCAGCAGCGGCAGCCCCTCGTCGGTGGCCCGGTCCACCGCCGCCATCAGCCGCTCCGCGGTGGCGACACCGATCGACCCGGCGAGGAAGCCGAACTCCCCGGCCACGACGGCGACCCGCCGGCCGCGCAGCGTGCCCTCGCCGGTGACGACCGCCTCGTCCTGGCCGCTCTTCTCCGCCGCGCGGGCCAGCTCTGCGGCGTAGCCGTCCTCGACCTCGCGCGGGGGCACGCTGGAGTCCCAGGACCGCCAGGACCCCGGGTCGAGCACGATGTCCCGCAGCGCCCGGGCGTCCAGCCGGGAGCTCACGTGGCGTGCCCGTCCTCGACGTCGGCGCCCTCGCCGTCGGGCTGCGGCACGCCCTCGGTCGGCCCGGACAGCCACCTCCGGATCGCCTCGCCGTCGGCGCCCAGCACCGGCGGCGGGGTGTGGTCGCGACGGGTCGTCTCGGTCTCGCCGTCGGTGCCGGGGGCGAAGAAGCGCAGCGGCGGGCCGGGCAGGGTGAGCGGCCCGGCGGTCGGGTGGTCGACGGAGATCGCCAGTCCCTGGGAGAGGGTCTGCTCCCAGGCGTAGACCTCGTCCAGGGTGCGCACCTTGCCGGCCGGCACGCCGGCCGCGGCCAGCCGGGCCAGCAGTTCCTCGGCCGGGATCTCGGCGAAGGCGGTCTCCAGCAGCTCGATCACCCGGTCGCGGTTGCCCACCCGCTCGCCGTTGGTGGCCAGGCCCTCGGCGTCGGGGTCGAAGCCGAACTCGGTGCACAGCCGGCGCCACAGGCCCTCGCTGCCGCAGGACAGCTGCACGCTCCCGCCCGCGCAGCGGAACAGGCCGTAGGGGGCGATCGAGGGGTGGTGGTTGCCCTGCCCGCGGTTGACCTGGCCGGCGACGGTGTACGCCGTCCCCTGGAAGGCGTGCACGCCGACGACGGCGGCCAGCAGCGAGGTGCGCACCACCTGGCCGACCCCGGTGTGCTCCCGCTCGTACAGCGCCGCGAGCACGCCGTAGGCGCCGTACATGCCGGCCAGCAGGTCACCGATCGGCACGCCGACCTTCTGCGGGTCCTCCGGGCCGGAGCCGGTGAGCGACATCAGCCCGGCCTCGCCCTGGGCGATCTGGTCGTAGCCGGCCCGCTGGCCCTCGGGGCCGTCGTGGCCGAAGCCGCTGATCGACAGCTGCACCAGCCGGGGGTTGAGGTCGGCGAGCACGTCGGTGCTGAAGCCGAGGCGGGCCAGCGTGCCGGGCCGGAAGTTCTCCAGCAGCACGTCGGCGCGGCGCACCAGCTCGGTCAGCACCTGCTTGTCCGCGTCGTCCTTGAGGTCGAGGGTGATCGACTCCTTGTTGCGGTTGGCGGAGAAGAAGTACGTCGACTCCCGGCCCGCGCCGTCGGGCTGGACGAACGGCGGGCCCCAGCCGCGGCTGTCGTCACCGCTGCCCGGGCTCTCCACCTTGATCACCCGGGCGCCGAGGTCGCCGAGCATCATCCCGGCGTGCGGTCCGGCCAGGGCGCGGGTCAGGTCGACGACGAGGACGCCGTCCAGGGGGCCACTCACGAGGGTGGAGTCCTTCCAACGAGACGACGGAGACGTCGGTCACCCTCTCACCGGTCCGCCGCGCGCGTCAGTCGAGCTGCCACCAGCCGGCAGACGGGGTGACGACCGCGGTCACCCGGCGGTCGTGCGGACCGGCCGGCAGCTCGGCCACCAGCTCCTCGTCGAACACCACGGCCACCACCGTCGCGCCGGGGCGGGCGTGCGCCAGCGCGCGGTCGTAGAAGCCGCCGCCGCGACCCAGCCGGGTGCCGTCGGCGGCCACGGCCAGCGCCGGGACGACGACCACGTCGGCCGCGGCCAGCGCACCCGGCGACAGGCGGGGGCCGGTCGGCTCGAGCAGCCCGAAGCGGCCGGGAGCCAGCCGGCCGTCGTGCTCGGCCCAGGACAGCTCCCGCCCGCGCGCCGGCACCACCGGGAGCAGCAGCCGGCCGGGCAGTGCGTCGGGCAGCCGGCCGGCGCCGGGCTCCTCGGCGGCGGGCACGTACGCGGCGACCACGGAGCTCCCGCCGAGCCGCTCGGCGAGCGCCGTGGCGAGCGCCTCGGCCGCCGCGGTACGGGCTGCCGGCGACCGGGCTGCGCGGCCGGCCAGCAGGGACTCCCGCAGCGCGGCCTTCGCGCTCACCACCTCGGGGGAGTCCGCCATGGCGGCAGGCTAGCTACGCTGCCCGGCATGTCGAGTGAGTCCGCCCCGAGCCCGCGCCCGGCCACGAAGTCCGTCATCCCGGTCGCCGGGATGGGAACCCGCTTCCTCCCGGCCACCAAGGCCGTCCCCAAGGAGCTGCTGCCGGTCGTCGACCGGCCGGCCCTGCAGTACATCGTCGAGGAGGCCGCCCGGGCCGGCGTCGGCGAGGTGCTCATGGTGACCGGGCGCAACAAGGGCAGCATCGAGGACTACTTCGACCGGACGCCGGAGCTGGAGACCGCCCTGGAGGCCAAGGGCGACCAGAGCCGGCTCGACGCGGTGCACGAGTCCACCGACGTCGCGCAGGTCTTCTTCGTGCGCCAGGGCGACGCGAAGGGCCTGGGCCACGCCGTCCTGCAGGCCGCGCCCTTCGTCGGCGACGAGCCGTTCGCGGTGCTCCTCGGCGACGACATCATCGACGCCCGCGACCACCTGCTCGAGCAGATGCTCGCCGTGCAGGCCGAGCACGGCGGCGCGGTGATCGCGCTGCTGGACGTCGGGGCCGACAACATCTCCAAGTACGGCGCCGTCGCCGTCGAGGACGCCCACGTCTCCGGGGACGCCGCCGGCGACCAGGTCTTCCGGGTCACCGGCATGGTGGAGAAGCCCCCGGCCGACGAGGCGCCCAGCACGCTGGCGATCATCGGCCGCTACGTGCTGCCCCCGGAGGTCTTCCCGGCGATCCGGGACACCCCGCCCGGCCGCGGCGGCGAGATACAGCTGACCGATGCGCTGCTCAAGCTGGTCGAGGACGGCATGCCCGTCCACGGCGTGGTCTTCTCCGGCCGCCGGTACGACACCGGTGACAAGCTCGACTACCTCAAGGCGGTCGTCCAGCTGGCGGTCGAGCGGGACGACCTGGGCCCCGCCTTCGGCCCGTGGCTGCGCAACTTCGTCGCCGACCTCCCCGCCGAGGGCGCGTCGCCCGCCTGAGCGGCCCCTCCAGAGGGCACCATCGGGCGCAGGTCCGTCATCGGCGCCGTGACCGGTCGATCCGGGCGCGGGGCTGGCCCGATGACGGAGGGACGACGGTGGTGGGGATGAGCGACGACAGCACACGCGGGTGGATCTCCGGCGGAGGCCGGGACACGACCCAGCTGGACCTGACGAGCGGCGGGCTGGTCCCGTCGCCACGGGACAACCGGCTGGTCTCCGGCCCGGCGCCGGTGGTCACCCACGACACCGTGCAGGTCGACCGGTCGGTGTTCTCCTCCGACCGGGTGCCCTCGCCGGCGATCGCCACCGGCGACCGGTCCCCGGACCCGATGGCCGACACCGGCTCGGTCGACGTGTCCGGGGTCCGGCTGCGCGCCGTCGAGCACCACCTGGACGAGATCCTCGGCGCCGTCCCGCAGCCCGACCCGATCGAGCTCGCGGTGCTCGACGCCCAGGGGCTGCTCTGCGCCGAGCTGGTCACCAGCCAGCGCTCGCTGCCCGCCTTCGACCAGGCCGGGCTCGACGGGTACGCCGTCCGCGCGGCCGACATCGCCACCGCGGCCGTCGAGCAGCCCGTCGACCTCGCCGTCGTCGGTGAGACCGCCGCCGGGGACGGGGAGCCGACCTCGATCAGCGCCGGCCTCGCGCAGAAGGTCGCCGTCGGCGCGATGCTGCCGGCCGGTGCCGACGTCGTCGTCCCGGCCGCCTGGACCGACCAGGGCACCGCCCGGGTCCAGGTCTTCGCCGCGCTCGCGCCGGGCAGCTACGTCCGCCGGGTCGGCGACGACGTCGCCACCGGTGACACCGCGGTGGAGATCGGCACCCCCATCGGGCCGGCCCAGATCAGCCTGCTGGCCGCCGTCGGGCGCGAGCGGGTCGCGGTGCGGCCGCGTCCGCGGATCACGGTGCTGTGCGCCGGGAACGAGCTCGTCGACGTCGGCGCGGTCGCCGGCCCCGGCCAGCAGGTCGACGTGAACAGCTACGCGCTGGCCGCCGCGGCGCGGGACGCCGGCGCCGCGGCCTACCGGGCGGGGATCATGCCCAACGACCGGCGGCGGATGGTCGAGCTGCTGGAGGGTCAGATGCTCCGCAGCGACATCGTCCTGGTCGCCGGCACCTTCGCCAACGGCGGTCACGACCTGCTCCAGGAGGCGCTGGACGAACTCGGTGGGGTCACCTTCACCCAGGTGGCCATGCACCCCGGCCCGGTGCACGCCTTCGGCAAGCTCGGGCCCGACGCGGTCCCGGTGATCTGCGTGCCCGGTGAGCCGGTCGCCGCCCTGGTCGCCTTCGAGGTCTTCGTCCGCCCGGCGATCCGGCTGATGCTCGGCAAGCGCCAGCTGTTCCGGCGCACCGTGCAGGCCGTCTCCGCCCAGCAGCTGCTCTCGCCGCTGGGGTACCGGCAGTACCTGCACGGCCAGGTCATGCGCCACCCCGACGGTGGTTACGTCGTCGAGCCGATCGGGGACGGTGACCAGGCCATGCTCGCCCGGATGGCCCGCGCCAACTGCCTGATCGTGGTGGACGAGGACGTCACCGAGGTGTCCGCCGGAGGACTCGTGACCGTCATGCCGATGCTGCTCGGGGGCTGAGCTGGACCCGTCCCTGCACCCGGGCTGGCCGGCCCGGCTGGCCTGGGGGCCGGTCGAACTGCACCCGCTGCGCCGCGACGACGCCCGCGAGTGGGCCCGGCTGCGCACCGCCAACGAGGCGTGGTTGCTGCCCTGGGAGCCCTCCACCGGGCTGACCTGGTCCCAGCGGCACACGCCGGCGGCCTACCGGGCGATGCGCCGGGCGGCGTCCCGGCGCGCCCGGGTCGGGACGTCGCTGCCCTTCACCGTGCGGTACGAGGGGCGGCTGGCCGGGCAGGTGACCGTCGACAACGTCGTCCGGGGGGCGCTGCGCTCCGGGAGCCTGGGCTACTGGGTCGACCAGGCCGTGGCCGGGCGGGGCGCGGCCTCGCTGGCGGTGGCGCTGGTCTGTGACCACGCCTTCGGGCCGGTGGGGCTGCACCGGCTGCAGGCCGACATCCGGCCGGAGAACGGGCCGAGCCGGCGACTGGTCGAGCGGCTGGGCTTCCGCCAGGAGGGGCTGTTCCGCGACTACCTGGACATCGACGGGGCGTGGCGGGACCACCTCGGCTACGCCTTGCTGGCCGGGGAGAACCCCGGTGGTGTGCTGGCCCGGTGGCGCACCCGCGCGCCACGCTGAGCGGCCGGGCGGGACGCCGAGACGCCGGTTGCGCCGGCGACGCGCCGACACACCGGGAGACGTCCCGGGTATCGGCAGTCCGCGGCCTTACCTTGACTCCCGAGTGACGGATGTGACTCGTGTGGCCCCAGGGATGGGGTCGTTCCGCTGGGCCAGGGATGGATCGGGGTGTTCGAGATGGGATCGGGCGTACTGCTGGCCGCTCTCGTCGTGCTGTGGTTCGTGGTCCTGGTGCCGATGGTGGTCACCCGGGGCGACACGCACACGGTGAACGGTGCAGCCAACTCAGGACGGACCCTGCAACGACGGCGGCCCGTGGACCCGGTGGTCCACGCCGAGACCGAGCGGGTGAGCATCGACCGGGCACAGCTGCGCAGCAGCGGTGAGCTGCAGGTCGACGTGCACGCCCGGCGTCGCCGCACGCTGGCCGGGCTCGTCGGCCTCGCCGTGCTGGCGCTGGTCGGTGCGCTGGCCTACCGGTCGTGGCTGTGGGCGCCGCAGGTGCTGCTGGACCTCGCCGTCGTCGGTTACCTGACGGTGACCGCGGCAGCGGCCAAGCGGGAGCGGCGGACCGCCGCCCGCCGTGCGGCCCGGGCCGCCCAGCGTCCGCCGCGCGCCCGCCCCGTGCAGCAGCGTCCGGCCGCTGCTCGCCCGGAGCCGGCGCCCGCACCGGCCCCGGTGGCGGCCGAGGCCGGTCAGGTGCACCCCAGCCTGCCGCTGGCCCCGGTGCACCCGCTGCGCCCCGGACGGGTGGTCGCGGCTCGTACCCCGGCCCCGGCCGGCTGGCAGCAGAGCGCCGTGGTCGGCCTGGACGACGAGGACATCGGCTTCGCCGACATCGACGTCTACGCCCCGAAGCGCGTCGTCAACGGCTGAGGGAGGACCTCCGGCGCTGCCCCCGTGCAGCGCCGGAGGAACCGGACGGTAAGCTCTCCGTCCGAGGGGCTGTGGCGCAGTCCGGTAGCGCACCTCGTTCGCATCGAGGGGGTCAGGGGTTCAATTCCCCTCAGCTCCACCCCGGTCAGGCCGGGCCCACCAGGGCCCGGCCTGACGCATTTCCCGGCTCTCTCAGCCCCCTGGCCTCGGGGCGTCGTCCAGCAGTGACCGGACGCCACCGGGCTCGTCCGGTCCGGCCACCGGACGTCGGCTCGACTGCTCCGGGAGCTGCGCCGTCCGGCTCGACGGGCTGACGTCCCCCGCTCAGAACCAGGAGGGGAGCCACATCCGCTGCAGCCACTCCGCGTTCGACAGCGGCTGGCCGGTGAGCACCGGGTGGAAGAAGGCGAACGTCACCACGACCACCGCCACGTACAGGCAGACGACGGCCAGCCCCACCTGGCGGCGCAGCGCGGAGGCGGCCGGTGGGCCCAGCACGTCCTGCAGCACGAACACGATCGCCAGCACGAAGAACGGCAGGGCCGGGGCCATGTAGAAGATGAACATCGTCCGGTCGAGGTTGAGGAACCAGGTGCCCCAGCCGGCGGCGATGCCGGTCGCGGCGACCACCGCCGCCGGGTCGTGCCGAGCGACGATCCGCCAGCCGAGCCACAGCAGCGCCGGGGTGAAGAGCCACCACAGCGTCGGCGTGCCCAGCATGATCATGTACCGGACGACCTGGTCACCCGCAGCGTCGGTGAGCCCCTGCGGGTTCCACAGCAGGATCGGCCGGCCGTCGACCAGCCACGACCACGGGCTGGACTCCCACGGGTGCGGGCTCGACAGCCCGCTGTGGAAGTCCAGCCACTCGCCGTGCATGTGCCACAGCGAGCGCAGCGCGTCCGGCACGAAGCCGAACGAGGTGTCCGGGTTCTCCGCGGCCCAGTGCCGGCCCTGCGCGTTCTCTCCGCGGAACCAGCCGGCGAAGGAGGCCAGGTAGGCCAGCACCGGGACGACGGCGAACGCCCAGGTCGCCCCGGGCAGGCCGCGGCGCAGCGCCGTCCAGGTGGGCCGGGGGACCCCCGCCTCCCGCCAGGCTGCCCGGTCCCAGAAGAGCGAGAGCACCGCGAACAGGGCCAGGAACCAGACCCCGCTCCACTTCACCGCGCAGGCGCAGCCGAACAGCACCCCGGCGGCGATCCGCCAGCCCCGCGGGCCGAGCCGGAACCCGGTCGCGGTCACCCGGTCGGCGCCGTCCCGGACCCGTTGCCGCACCCGGTCCCGGTCGACCACCAGGCAGGCGACCGCGCTGACCACGAAGACCTGGAGGAAGACGTCCAGCAGCCCGATCCGGCCGAGGGTGAAGGAGAAGCCGTCGACCGCCAGGAGCAGGCCGGCGAGCAGGCCCAGCAGCGTCGAGCCGGTCAGCCGGCGCGCCAACCGGGTCAGCACGACGACCGCCACCGTCCCGGCCACCGCGCTCGGCACCCGCCAGCCCAGCGGCCCGTACCCGAACAGCTGCTCGCCCGCCGCGATCAGCCACTTGCCCAGCGGCGGGTGGACGATGAACGTGTAGCCGCGGTTGTACTCGTAGCCGAGCTCCAGCATCTCGGCGCCCTCGGGCGGGTAGTACGCCTCGTCGAACACGAGCTCGGTCGGGTAGCCGATGTCCCAGAGCCGGGCCACCAGGGTCACCAGCCCCAGCACGGCGGTGAGCACCGCGGCCAGCACCCGGTCGGTCGGCAGCGGCGGGGTGCCCTGCCGGCGGGGCCGGGGGAGCGGCGGGAAACGGCGGGAGACGGGTGCCCCGGGGGCTGACTCCGTGCGTTCCGGGACCAGCACCGCCATGCCGGCCAGGGTATGTGGCCGAGCTGGGCGAGCCGGCGTGACAGGCTCGGCCGCATGACCGGACGACTCGTGCTGGGCGGGGCACCGCTGGGACAGCCCGGCGACGTCGGCCCGCGGCTGCGGCAGGCGATGGCCGACGCCGACGTCCTGGCGGTCGAGGACACCCGGCGGCTGCACCGGCTGGCCAAGGACCTCGAGGTGACCCTCACCGGCAAGGTGGTCACCTTCCACGAGACCGTGGAGCGGTCGCGGCTGCCCGGGCTGGTGGCGGCGATGACCGAGGGCCGCACCGTGCTGCTGATCACCGACGCGGGCATGCCGTCGGTATCCGACCCCGGCTACACGCTGGTGCGGGCAGCGATCGAGGCGGGCATCGAGGTGACGTCGGTGCCCGGGCCGTCGGCCGTCGTCACGGCGCTGGCCGTCTCGGGGCTGCCATGTGACCGGTTCACCTTCGAGGGGTTCCTGCCGCGCAAGGGCGGGGAACGGCGGTCGGCACTGACGGCGCTGGCCGCCGAGCCGCGCACGATGGTGTTCTACGAGTCGCCGCACCGGCTGGCCGACGCCCTGACCGACGCGGCCGGAGCGCTCGGCGCCGACCGGCCCGCCGCGGTCTGCCGGGAGCTGACCAAGACCCACGAGGAGGTCCGCCGCGGTTCGCTGGCCTCGCTGGCCGAGTGGGCCGCCGAGGGCGTGCGCGGCGAGATCACCCTGGTGGTCGCCGGCGCGGTCGCCGGCCCGGCCACCCTGACGCCCGCCGAACTGGCCGCCGAGGTCGCCGCGGAGGAGGCCGCCGGCGCCGACCGCAAGGAGGCGATCCGCACCGTGATGACCCGCACCGGCCTCCCGAGACGAGACGTCTACAACGCCGTCCTGTCCGCAAAGCGCCCCTGACCCGCGCCGTCGTCGCGGTTGTGCACCGGACGTCGGTCGTGGGTCGACCGACCGGCGGTCAGCGCACAACGCCGAGCGCGGCGGCGATCCGTGCGACCAGTCGACCTGGCTGGTGCAGGTCAGCCGCCGTCACGAAGAGCACGCGCCAGCCAGCCGCCGTCAGCCGGTTGAGCCGTTGCCGGTCGCGGGCGAACTGGCCGGGCTCCGCGTGCCAGAGCCCGTCGTACTCCAGCGCCAGCTGCTGCTCGGGCCAGCCGAGGTCCACCCGGGCGACGAACCGGCCGCCGTCCAGCACCTGGAACTGGGCGACCGGTGCCGGGAGACCGCTGTCACCGACCAGCAGGCGCAACCGGGACTCCTGCGGGGACTCGGCGAGTCCGTCGGCCAGGGCCACGGCACGGCGGGCGCGCCGACTGCCCGGTCCGAGGGCGGTGTCGGCCAGCCAGCGCACCTCCTCGAGGTCGGCGCCGGCGAGCACCACCAGCTGATCGACGGCGGCCACGGCCTCGACCAGGGGCAGCGCCGAGGCCAGCCGCACCGCGGTCGCCTCGGGTGTCGTCAGGTGCACGCCCCGGTGCCGGACGACGGTGCGTGCCTCCATGTCCGCGCGCCGGACCCGTAGTCCGGGGACCCGCACGGGATGACCGCCCGGCCAGCGGGTGACCTCCACGTCGTCCTCCGCCGAGGCGAGGGGGACTCCCCACAGCGCGGCCGCGCTCACCCCGGTGACCACGTCGTCCGGCAGCAGCAGACGCCCCGCAGCCATCGCCCGCAGCTCGTGCGTGACCGGGACCTCGCGGTGCACGTAGACGTCGGGGAACAGTCGTCGCCAGCAGTGCCTGCGCAGCTGGGCCGTCGTCAGCGCGCCGTCCCGGACGGCGTCGGACCCCCGGAACGGCGTGTGGCAGAGGTCGTCGGGCACGGCGAGCACACGCGCACCCTGCCGTCCCGGCCGCACACTCCGCGCCCGTCGTCCACAGGCTCCGCCGTTGTGCACTCATCGTCGGTCGGGCGGGCCTGAACCGACGACGAGCGCACAACGGCGGGCGGGAGGCGGGCTAGAGCCAGCCGGTGCGCTTGAAGCCGCGGTGCAGAGCCAGGCAGGCGAAGAGCATCAGCAGCAGCGCGGCCGGGTACGCCCAGGGCTCGTCGAGCTCGGGCATGTAGTCGAAGTTCATCCCGTAGATGCCGGCGATGGCGGTGGGCAGCGCGATGATGCCGGCCCACGCCGAGATCTTCCGCATGTCCTCGTTGTCGGCCAGCGAGGTGCGGGCCAGCGACGCCTGCAGGATCGAGGTCAGCAGCTCGTCCAGGCCGGTCACCTGGTCACGCACCCGCAGCGCGTGGTCTTGGACGTCCCGGAAGTAGGAGCGCATCGCCTCGGGCACCAGCTCGTTCGGCCGGTCGACCAGCGTGGCCAGGGGCAGCTCCAGCGGCAGGACCGCCCGGCGCAGCTGCATCAGCTCCCGCTTGAGCTGGTAGATGCGGCCGCTGTCGTCGGTGCGGCTCGGGCTGAACACCGAGGTCTCCACCTCCTCGACGTCCACCTCCACCTCGCCGGCGACCTCCAGGAAGTCGTCGACGACGTGGTCGGCGATCGCGTAGAGGACGGCGGAGGGGCCGTTGCACAGCAGGTCCGGCTGCTCCTCCAGCTGGGTGCGCAGCTTCCCCAGTTCCCCGTGCGTGCCGTGCCGGACGGTGATCACGTGATCGCGGCCGATGAAGACCATGATCTCCCCGGTGATCACCACCTCGCTGGTGGCGGTCAGCTGGTCGTGCTCGACGTAGCTCGCCGTCTTGAGCACCATGAACATCGCCTCGTCGTAGCGCTCCAGCTTGGGCCGCTGGTGGGCGTAGACGGCGTCCTCGACGGCGAGCGGGTGGAGCCCGTAGTGCTCCCCGATCGCGGTGAGCTCGGCCTCGGAGGGCTCGTAGAGCCCCAGCCAGACGAATCCGCCCCGGTCGCGGGCCACCTGCAGCGCCTCGGACGGCGCGACGTCCAGCCGCTCGCCCTGCACGTAGACGGCGCAGTCGACGACCGGGTCGTCGGTGTCCCGCTCGGGTTGCTTCTCCCGGGGCGCGCCCGCCGGGCGGGGGCGCAGCGTCTGCGGGAGCTCGGCAGGCGTCCCGGGGGTGCGCCTGCTGGTCGTGCTGTCGGTGTCGGTCACCGGTCCTCCCTCGGGTCTGTCGGGGTCCAGCATCCCCGGCCCACCACCCGCGGGTCTCACCCCGGCGGGTGAGACGTGCGTCGCGGGCGCTGCGGTCGGCCTCCGGAACGCCCGACCTGATCCGGGACACCCGTTCCTCGGTCAGGAGACCCCCGTGCCCAGCGCCGTCCTCGACGCCCCCCGCGCCACCCCCGCCGTCGCCCCGGCGACCGTGCGCCCGGTGCGGCTGCCGGCGACCGTCGCCGCCGCCGGGGGGCTCTCCGTGCTGGAGGCCCTGGCGCTGCTCGCCTTCGGGCTGACCAGCCTGGAGGGCGTCTTCGGTTCCGGGGTGCGCCCCTCCGGCTGGCTCGTCGCCGTCACCCTGCTGCTGCTCGCCGCGTGGGTCGTGCTGTGCGCCGGCGGCGGGGCCGGCCTCGTCGACGGAGCCGGTCGGATGCTGCTGGTCGCCGTGGCCGTCGGGGAGATCGCCCTGCTGGTCGTGCTCTGCGCGGTGGGACTGGTCGGTGCGAACGGGGTCCTGCTGGTGGCGATCGGCCCGATCGGCGGCCTGCCGGTGCCCGCGCTTGCGCTGCTGGGCCTCGCCGTCCCCACCGGGAAGCTGCTGCTGGCCAGCGCGCCGTCCGCGCTCGCCTGGGTCGCCGCCGGAGGGCGCCCCCGGCCGGCCCGCCGGGCACCCGTGGTCGAGCACCGCGTGCTGCGGGGCGTCACCCTGGCCGGCATCGGGCTGGCGCTGGCCGCCGTCGCGCTGGTGGGCGTCCCCGCCGAGGACCTCTCCGCACCGAGCACCGTCGCGGTCACCGACGCCCCCTGAGGACGCGCCGGTCAACCCGGTCGACGCCGGTCACTACCCTCAGGCCGTGACAGATCGGCACATCCTCACCGCCGTCGCCTGGCCCTACGCCAACGGCCCGCGGCACATCGGACACGTCTCCGGGTTCGGCGTCCCCTCCGACGTCTTCAGCCGGTTCCACCGGATGTCCGGCGACAAGGTGCTGATGGTGAGCGGCACCGACGAGCACGGGACGCCGATCACGGTCGCCGCCGACGCCGAGGGCATCACCCCGCGGCAGATCGCCGACCGCAACAACCGGGTCATCGTCGACGACCTGGCCAGCCTCGGGCTCAGCTACGACCTGTTCACCCGGACGACGACGGCCAACCACCGCGCGGTGAGCCAGGAGATCTTCCTCGGCCTGCTGAAGAACGGCTACGTCTTCCCGCAGACCACGCTGGGCGCGATCAGCCCGTCGACCGGCCGCACGCTGCCCGACCGCTACATCGAGGGCACCTGCCCGATCTGCGGCTACGACGGCGCCCGGGGCGACCAGTGCGACAACTGCGGCAACCAGCTGGACCCGATCGACCTGGTGAACCCGGTCAGCCGGATCAACGGCGAGACGCCGAAGTTCGTCGAGGAGGAGCACTACTTCCTGGACCTGCCGGCGTTCACCCGGGCACTGGGCGACTGGCTGGGCACCCGGGGGAACTGGCGCCCCAACGTCCTGAACTTCAGCGTCAACCTGCTCGAGGACCTCAAGCCGCGCAGCTACACCCGGGACATCGACTGGGGCGTTCCGGTGCCGCTGGACGGCTGGCGGGACCGGCCGGACAAGCGCATCTACGTCTGGTTCGACGCCGTGGTGGGCTACCTGTCGGCGTCCATCGAGTGGGCCCGCCGCTCCGGTGACCCGGAGGCCTGGCGGCAGTGGTGGCAGACCCCGGACTCCGACGCCTACTACTTCATGGGCAAGGACAACATCGTCTTCCACTCCGAGATCTGGCCGGCCCAGCTTCTCGGGTACAACGGGGCGGGCGACAAGGGCGGGACACCGGGCTCCTACGGTGCGCTGAACCTGCCCACCGAGGTGGTGTCGAGCGAGTTCCTGACCATGGAGGGGCGGAAGTTCTCCTCCTCGCGCAACGTGGTCATCTACGTCCGCGACTTCCTGGCCCGCTACGACGCCGACGCGCTGCGCTACTTCATCGCCGTGGCCGGCCCGGAGAACCAGGACACCGACTTCACCTGGGCGGAGTTCCTGCGCCGCAACAACGACGAGCTGGTCGCCGGGTGGGGCAACCTGGTCAACCGCTCGGTGTCGATGGCCGCCAAGAACGTCGGCGCCGTCCCGACCCCGGGTGAGCTGACCGACGCCGACCGGGCGCTGCTGGCCACCACCTCCGGGGCCTTCACCGCCGTGGGCGACCTGCTGTCGCGCAACCGGCAGAAGGCGGCGGCGACCGAGGCGATGCGGGTCGTCGGTGAGGCGAACAAGTACCTGTCGGACCAGGCGCCGTGGAAGCTCAAGGAGGACCCGGCCCGCCGGGACACCGTGCTGCACACCGCGCTGCAGGCGATCAAGGACTGCAACGCCCTGCTGACGCCGTTCCTGCCGCACTCCTCGCAGCAGGTGCACGAGCTGCTGGGCGGCACCGGCGTGTGGTCGGTCGCCCCGCAGGTGGTCGAGACCGAGGACCTGGACGACGGCTCGCCGTACCCGATCATCACCGGGCCCTACGACCAGGGGCAGGCCGTCTGGGCGTCCACGCCGCTGCCGCCGCCGGGCACGCCGCTCGCCCCGCCGAAGCCGGTGTTCACCAAGCTCGACTCCTCGATCGTGGAGGAGGAGCTGCGTCGGCTGGAGGAGGGCGGCCAGAGCGGGTCGGGCGGCGAGGCGTGACCTCGCAGACCACCAAGATGGCCATCTTGGTGGAGGCGTGAGCCGGTCGGCGTCCTCGCGGGCGAACCGGCGGGGGGAGCCGCCGCCGTCCCCGGAGCCGCTGCCGTCCCCGGCGGTCGACAGCCACACGCACTTCGACATCGCCGTGGGCGGCGAGGACCGGGAGCCCACCGACGCGGAGGTCGACGAGGCGATCGCGGCCGCCGTGGCCGTCGGCGTCCCGCGGTTGGTGCAGGTCGGGGTGGACGTCGGGTCCTCGCGCTGGTCCGCCGCGCTCGCGGCCCGGCACCCGAACGTGCTGGCGGCGGTGGCGCTGCACCCCAACGAGGCGGGGGCCGGGGCGGCGACCGAGACGGCGCTGGCCGAGATCGACCGGCTCGCCGCGCTGCCCCGGGTGCGGGCGGTGGGGGAGACCGGCCTGGACCGCTACCGCACCGGCCCCGAGGGCTGGGCCGCCCAGGAGGCCTCCTTCCGGGCGCACATCGACATCGCCAAGCGGCACGGGATCGCCCTGGTCATCCACGACCGCGACGCCCACGACGAGGTGCTCCGGGTGCTGGACGACGAGGGTGCGCCCGAGCACACCGTCTTCCACTGCTTCTCCGGCGACGCCGGGTTCGCCCGGGCCTGCCTCGAGCGTGGCCACGTGCTGTCCTTCGCCGGCACGGTCACCTTCTCCAGCGCCGGCGCCCTGCGCGAGGCAGCGGCGCTGACCCCGCTGGACCAGCTGCTCGTCGAGACCGACGCCCCGTTCCTGACCCCGGCCCCGCTGCGCGGACGCCCGAACTCCGCCCGGTTGGTACCGCACACGGTCCGGGCGCTGGCCGAGGTCACCGGGGTGCCGCTGGACCAGCTGTGCGGCGCCCTCACCGCCACCGCGGAGCGCGTCTTCGGCCGCTGGGACGACTGAGGCGGGTGGGCCGCCCCCCGGCCAGCTGAACCGGGGCACACTGGGGGAGTGGGCCGCCTCATCGCCGTCGTGCTCTTCATCGCCTTGATGGTCCCGGCCGCCATGCTGGCCCGGGGCTGGTCACTCGCGTCCGGTCGCCGGGCCGTCGCCTCCGCCGGTGTCGAGTTCGTCCCGGTGACGCCGGAGGCGACCGCGCAACTGGCCCGTCAGGCCACCCACGCCCACCGGGTGCGGCTCCTCGGGCTGCTGCTCGGGCTGGCGTTGGTGGTCAGCACGGTGGTGCTGTTCGCCGAGGCGTCGGTCTTCCTCTGGGTGCCCGCCCTCGCCGTGGGCCTGCTGGCCGGCGTGCTGCTGGCCGAGGCGACCCGGCCGCGGCCGCGCTGGGCGACGGCCAGCCCGGCGCGCCGACCGCGGCGGTCGGAGCAGATCTCGCTCTGGCTGCTGTGGACCATGCGCGCCGCGGTCGCGGGGGTGGTGCTCACCGCCCTGCTGCAGGTCGAGGACCTGGCGTCGCCGGTCGTCGCGACCGCGACGGCGGTGCCGCTGGCCGGTTGGCTGCTGGCCGAGGCCGCCCTGCTGCGGGTGTGGCTGCGCCCGCTCCCCGCCGAGGGTGCCGACGTGCCGGTCGACGAGGCGCAGCGCACCTGGACCGCGCACCTGTCGGTCGCCGCGGCCAGCGTGCTCGCCCTGCTGCCGCTGGGGGCGCTGCTGCTCCGCGCCGCGATCGAGCTCGGCGACCAGGTGAGCTCCGACGGCGCCGGGCTGCTGCCGGTGGCCCTCGTCGCGGGCGGGTTCTCCGCGATCATCGCCGGACTGGTGGTGGCCGGCTTCCTGGTGACCTGGTTGCGCCCGGTGCGGCAGACCTCGCCCGCGCTGGCCTGAGGCGCTTCGGGCGCACGGCCGGCTGTGGCCTTGCGCACGGCCACGATCGTGTCGACTCCGCACTCTCATGGCGCGTTCTCACTCACCGTGTCGGCGCGCCTGCAGAGGGCTGAGTCGACATGGTGGTTTCTTGATCTCGCACCGTTCTCTTCCGTCAGGCGTTCGTTATCGTGCCGTGACCGACAAGCCGGGGTGGGGAACACCTGGGCGCTCGTTCCTGCCCGGGTGACCGTTCCCGGTCCCGGAGCTCGTCGGGCCGCACGGTGATGGGCGCCGCCCCCCGGGTCAGGTCCGTCGGCTGTCGCCCTCGTTCCCCTGCCCGGGCCCCGTGACCCGTGGATGTGTTGTGCACCGATCGCTGAAGTCGATTCTCTTCACCCTGGTCCTGCTGGGCCTGGTGGGGGGTTCCGCTGCCTACTTCGCTGCCCAGAAGACGGTGACCCTGACCGTCGACGGCCAGTCGCGCGAGGTGCGCACCTATGCCGGCACGGCCGCTGAGGTGCTGGCCGACGAGGGCCTGGAGCCCGCGTCGCAGGACGTCGTCCTGCCCGACCCCGGCGACGCGATCGGCGACGGCGCCACGATCGTGCTCAACCGCGCCCGGCCACTGACGCTGACCGTCGACGGGGTGCGCACCGACGTCTACACGACGGCCCTCTCGGTCGACGGCGCGCTCGCCGAGCTCGGGTACCGCACTGACGAGCTGGTGCTCTCCGCCAGCCGCAGCCAGCGCCTGCCGCTGGACGGCATGGACCTCGCCATCACCACGAACAAGGACGTCACGCTGATCGCGGACGGCCAGCAGCGCGTGGTCACCACCACCGCGGCGACCGCCGGTGACCTGCTGGCCGAGCAGGGCATCGCCCTGTCGGCCACCGACCGCACCTCGATCTACCCGCAGCAGCCCCTGCTGGACGCGATGGTCCTGCGGGTCACCCGGGTCGTCGTCACCGACGTGACCGAGGTCCAGCCGCTGGACTACGCGACCGTCGAGACGCCGGACCCGAACGCCTTCCAGGGGCAGCGCACGGTCACCCAGCCGGGGGTCGAGGGCGCGCAGACGGTCACCTGGCGGGTCACCGTCACCGACGGGGTCGAGACCGGCCGCGAGCAGCTGGGTGTCGAGGTCAGCACGCCGGCGGTCGACCAGCAGGTGGCCGTCGGCACCAAGGAGAAGCCGGCTGCACCGGCCGCCGTCGTCAGCGCCGACGGCCTGAACTGGGGCGCGCTGGCCGCCTGCGAGTCCGGTGGCCGGCCCACCGCGGTGAGCGGCACCGGCAAGTACCGCGGCATGTACCAGTTCTCCACGGGCACCTGGGCCGCCGTCGGGGGCAGCGGTGACCCGGCCGCCGCGTCGGCCGAGGAGCAGACCATGCGGGCGCAGATGCTGTACGCCCGTTCCGGCGCGGGGCAGTGGCCGCACTGCGGCCCCCGCCTGTTCGGGTGAGCCGGACCTGAGCGACACCCCGGAGCGGGCCGACGCGCTGCTGGGCCCCGCGGCCATCCGCGAGCTGGCCCAGCAGCTGGACCTGCGACCGACCAAGACCCTCGGGCAGAACTTCCTGCACGACGCCAACACGATCCGCAAGATCGTCCGGACGGCCGACCTGCAGGACGACGACGTCGTCTGCGAGGTCGGGCCGGGCCTCGGGTCGCTGACCCTCGGGCTGCTGCCCGCCTGCGCGCACGTGACCGCCGTGGAGATCGACCCCCGGCTGGCCGACCAGCTGCCGGTGACCGTCGCCCAGCGGGCCCCGGACGTGGCCGGGCGGCTCACCGTGGTGACCGCGGACGCCCTCCGGGTGCAGGAGCTGCCCGGGCCCCCGCCCACGGCCCTGGTGGCCAACCTGCCCTACAACATCGCCGTCCCGGTGCTGCTGCACCTGTTGGAGCTGGTGCCCACCATCCGCACCTCGCTGGTGCTGGTGCAGGCCGAGGTCGCCGACCGGCTCGCCGCCGCGCCCGGCACACCCGCCTACGGGGTGCCCAGCGTCAAGGCCGCCTGGTACGCCGACGTCCGGAGGGCCGGCAACGTCCCGCGGCCGGTCTTCTGGCCGGTGCCCAACGTCGACTCCGGGCTGGTCGCGCTGACCCGCCGACCGGCTCCGGACGGCGACCGGGCGGCCACCTTCGCCGTCATCGACGCGGCCTTCGCCACCCGTCGCAAGGGCCTGCGCGCGGCGCTGGCCCGCTGGGCCGGCAGCCCGGCCGCCGCCGAGGTCCGGCTGCGCGCCGCCGGCATCGACCCGACCACGCGGGGGGAGCAGCTGTCGGTCACCGACTTCGCCCGGCTGGCGGCCACCGACCCGGTCGCCGCGGAGGAGCGGTAGCGCGTGCCGCGGCCGGGAGGCAGGGTGCACCGGTGGACGACGGTGGACCGGCGGGCAGGATGACCCGGTGAGCAACGCGACCGCAGGCGGCCCCGGCCGGCTCGCCGGCAACGGCGCCGTCACGGCGCGGGCGCCGGCGAAGGTCAACGTGCACCTCGGCGTGGGGCCGCTGCGGGCCGACGGCTTCCACGAGCTGGAGACGGTCTTCCTCGCCGTGTCGTTGTTCGACACGGTCACCGTCCGCCGCGCCGAGGGGCTCTCGCTCACCGTCCGCGGCGAGGGCACGGGGAGCAGCGCCGGCCCGGCGAGCGTGCCCATCGACCGGCGCAACCTCGTCTGGCAGGCCGCCGAGCTGCTCGCCCGGCACGCCGGGGTGGCGGCCGACGCGCACCTGACCGTCGACAAGTCGATCCCGGCCGCGGCCGGGCTCGCGGGAGGCAGCGCCGACGCCGCGGCCACGCTGGTGGCGCTCGACGCACTGTGGGGGACCCGGGCGACCCGCGGCGACCTGGCCGCGCTCGCCGCAGTGCTGGGCAGCGACGTCCCCTTCAGCCTGCTCGGCGGGGTGGCGCTGGGCACCGGGCGCGGCGAGCGGCTGACGCCGGTGCTGGCCCGCCGGCGCTGGGACTGGGTGCTCGGCATCGCCGGGGAGGGGCTGTCGACCCCCACCGTGTACGGCGAGCTGGACGCCCAGCGGGCAGCCGGCACGCTGCCGGACGGCGAGCTGATGGCCGCCACCGGGCCGGTGCTCGCCGCGCTGCACAGCGGTCCGGCGTCGGCGCTGGCGGCCGCGCTGCACAACGACCTGCAGGCGCCGGCGCTCCGGCTGCGCCCGGAGCTGGACCGGGCGATGCGGGTCGCTACCGAGGCCGGCGCCCGGGCGGCGCTGGTCAGCGGCTCCGGCCCGACGGTGGCCGCGCTGGCCGAGGACGAGGACGGGGCCGTCCGGCTGGCCGACGAGCTCGCCGGTGCCGGGGTGTTCCGGACCGTGCGGGCCGTGCACGGCCCGGTCCACGGCGCCCGCCTGGTGGGCTGATCCCCGGCCGACCGGGTCCGTCCAGCCGCCGTCCGACGTCCCGGGTGGCGGGCCTGGGTGCCCGCTCCCGACCTCGGCCCTAGGCTCAGGGTGGGCCGCCGTGGTTCTGCCCCGGCGGGCCGGTTGATGGGGGATGGGGTAATCGGCAGCCCGCCGGCCTTTGGAGCCGTGCAGTCTCGGTTCGAGTCCGAGTCCCCCAGCCAGTCAGCGCCCACGCGCGCCGCCAACCGTCGCCATCGCGAGGAGTTCGTTCCGTGACCCTGCAGGACACCCCCACCACGGACGGCGCCGTCGGCGCCGTCGTCGTCCTCGCCGCCGGGCAGGGGACGCGGATGCGCTCGCGCATGCCCAAGGTGCTGCACCCGATCGGCGGCCGCTCGCTGCTGGGGCACGTGCTGGCGGCGGCCGCCCCGCTGCGGGCCACCCAGACCGTCGTCGTCGTCGGATCCGGGCGGGAGGCGGTGGCCGAGCACCTCAGCGCGGTCGCGCCGGGGGCGCTGCCGGTCGTGCAGGAGGAGCAGCTGGGCTCCGGGCACGCCGCAGCGGTCGCGCTGGACGCGCTCACGGAGGTGACCGGTGCGGTGCTGATCCTCAACGGGGACGCGCCGCTGCTGCGCGAGGAGACGCTGACCGCACTGGTCCGGGCGCACCAGCAGGCCGGCGACGTGCTCACCGTGCTCACTGCCGAGGTGGCCGACCCGACCGGCCTGGGGCGGATCGTCCGGGACTCCGGCGGCGCGGTGCGGGCGATCGTCGAGGAGCGGGACGCCGACGACGCCCAGCGGGCGATCCGGGAGGTCAACGCCGGGGTGTACATCGGCGATGCCGCCGCCGTCCGGGAGGCGCTGACCAGGGTCGGGGCCGCCAACGACCAGGGCGAGCAGTACCTGACCGACGTCCTCGGTCTGCTGGTGGCCGACGGCGCCCCGGTCGGCGGGCACCGGGCGGCCGACCCCGACGACACCCTGGGCTGCAACGACCAGCGTGAGCTGGCCGCCCGGCGCCGCACGATGAACGACCGGGTGCTCGACGACCTCATGCGGGCCGGGGTGGTCGTGGTGGACCCGCAGACCACCTGGGTCGACGTGACCGTCGAGGTGGCGGCGGAGGTCGTCGTGCACCCCGGCACGCAACTGCTCGGCGCGACCACCATCGCTGCCGGCGCGGTCGTCGGGCCGGACACGACGCTGACCGACACCGAGGTGGGGGAGGGGGCGTCGGTGGTCCGGTCGCACGTCCAGCTGGCCGAGATCGGCCCGGCGGTGACCGTCGGCCCGTTCAGCTACCTCCGCCCGGGCACGCGGCTGGGGCGCGGGGCGAAGGTGGGGGCCTACGTCGAGACCAAGAACGTCGAGCTCGGTGAGGGCTCCAAGGTGCCGCACCTGTCCTACGTCGGCGACGCGACCATCGGGGAGCACAGCAACATCGGTGCAGCGACGGTGTTCGTCAACTACGACGGCGTCGACAAGCACCGCACCACGGTCGGCGACCACGTGCGGATCGGGTCGGACACCATGCTCGTGGCGCCGGTCACCGTGGGGGACGGCGCCTACACCGCAGCCGGTTCCGTGATCACCACCGACGTCCCGCCCGGGGCCATGGCCGTCGCCCGGGCCCGCCAGCGCAATGTGGCAGGCTGGGTCGCGCGGCGCCGTCCGGGCACCCCCGGCGCAGAGGCAGCAGCAGCGGCCGACGACGCAGCGGCCGCCGCAGCCACCGACACACGGACCACCGAGTCCGCGGACCGGCCCCCGGCCGCTACGGACGACGACCAGCAGGGGCGATCATGAGCGCGATCAGGCAGACCACCAACAAGAGCCTGATGCTCTTCTCCGGCCGGGCATACCCCGAGCTGACGATGGAGATCGCCGGGCACCTCGGCGTCACCCCCACCCCCACCTCGTCCTACGAGTTCGCCAACGGTGAGCTGTTCGTGCGGTTCGAGGAGTCGGTGCGCGGCTGCGACGCCTTCGTGGTGCAGAGCCACACCGCACCCATCAACACCTGGCTCATGGAGCAGTTGATCATGGTCGACGCGTTGAAGCGCGCCTCGGCCAAGCGGATCACCGTCGTCGCCCCGTTCTTCCCCTACGCCCGGCAGGACAAGAAGCACCGCGGCCGCGAACCGATCTCCGCCCGCCTGGTCGCCGACATGTACAAGACCGCCGGCGCCGACCGGCTGATGACCGTCGACCTGCACACCGCCCAGATCCAGGGCTTCTTCGACGGGCCCGTCGACCACCTCTTCGCCATGGACCTCCTCATCGAGGAGGTCAAGCGCAAGTGGGGCCACTGCGACCTCACCGTCGTCTCCCCGGACTCCGGCCGGGTCCGCGTCTCCGAGCGGTGGAGCGACAAGCTCGGCGGCACCCCGCTGGCCTTCATCCACAAGACCCGCGACGTCACCCGGCCCAACGAGGTCGTCGCCAACCGGGTCGTCGGTGAGGTCGAAGGGCGCGTCTGCATCCTGGTCGACGACATGATCGACACCGGCGGCACGATCGCCAAGGCCGCCGAGACGCTGTTCGAGGCCGGCGCCGCCGACGTCATCATCGCCGCCACCCACGGGGTGCTCTCCGGCCCCGCGGTCGACCGCCTGAAGAACAGCCGGGTCAGCGAGGTGATCATCACCAACACGCTGCCCATCGAGCCCGAGCGTCGCTTCGACAAGCTGACCGTGCTCTCCATCGCCCCCCTGCTCGGCCGGGCGATCAAGGAGGTCTTCGAGGACGGCTCGGTGACGAGCTTGTTCGGTGGGGCGAGTTAATTTGCGACCCTCCGGGCCGCAACGCGGCCAGGAGGCGTTCCCGACGTGAGTTGAGCCGTTGCCCGCGGCGTCGGCAGGGACCCTCCGGGCCCCGTGCCGGCGTCGCGGACGGACCCACCTGCCGATCCCGGCGGGAGCCTGCGGCCCCGCGCCGGGATCGGCAGACGCCCTTCGGGCGATGGGTCCGGGGTCCGCCCGCTGGTGGCGCTGGGATCGTCCGCTGGTGGCGTTGGTACGTCCCCGTCTCGGGGGGCACTTGCGCTCAGGTACGCTCGTGGAGTTGCCCGGCGAGGGAGCGGTTCTCCGACTCCGTGATCGACGTGCGTCTGCCCTCCAGGGGTGTGCCGCGCTCGTGCGCTGAGCACACAGACCCGATCCACCTGTTGAGGAGCACACCACCGTGGCTGAATTCCGCCTCGCCGCCGAGACCCGCACCGAGTTCGGCAAGGGCAGTGCCCGCCGGACCCGCCGCGCGGGCCGCGTCCCCGCCGTCCTGTACGGGCACGGCCAGGACGTCGTCCACCTGTCGCTGCCGGCCCGCGAGTTCGCCGCGGCCCTGCGCAACGGCGGCACCAACGTGCTGCTGACCATCGAGATGGACGGCAAGGACCAGCTGGCGCTGACCAAGGCGATCCAGCGGGACCCGATCACCCGCATCCACGAGCACGTCGACCTGCTGCTGGTCCGCCGCGGTGAGAAGACCACCGTCGAGGTCCGCGTCCTGATCGTCGGCGAGCCGGCCCCGGACACGATCAGCAACCACCAGCTGAACAGCGTCCTCGTCGAGGCCGACGCCACCGACCTGCCGGAGACGATCGAGGTCGACATCACCGGCCGCACCGCGGGCAACGGCATCACCGCCGGCGACCTGCCGCTGCCGGCCGGCGCGGCGCTGATCACCGACCCGGAGGCGCTGGTCATCGGCTTCCTGGGTGCCCCGACCGCCGCCGAGCTGGAGGCCGAGCTGGAAGAGGCCGAGGCCGAGGCCGGCATCGAGCGCGACGAGTCCGACGCCGACGGCGACGTCGTCCCGGAGCCGCAGGACCAGGGCAGCGGCGAGTCGATGGACTCCGCCGAGAAGTCCAGCGACGCCTGACCGGTCCGCTGACCGAGAGCACGACCCGCAGGGGCGCCGGCACCGCCGGCGCCCCTGCGGCGTCTCCCGCGCCCGCCCCCGCCCCCGCACCCCCGGTGTCGGAGGGGCCGTTCCTGGTCGTCGGGCTGGGCAACCCCGGCCCCGGCTACGCCGGCAACCGGCACAACGTCGGGGCGATGGTGCTGGCCGAGCTGGCCGCCCGGGCCGGCGTCCGGTTGTCACCCGGCAAGGGGCCCCGTGCCCGGTCGCTGTCCGGTGAGGGCCGGCTCGCCGGCCGGCGGGTGGTGCTGGCGGTGCCCTCCACGTACATGAACGAGTCCGGCGGCCCGGTCCGCGGGCTGCTCGACTACCACCACCTGCCCGCCACCGACCTGGTCGTGGTGCACGACGAGCTCGACCTCGACTACGAGGTGGTGCGGCTCAAGCGCGGTGGCGGCGAGGGCGGGCACAACGGCCTGCGCTCCATCTCCCGCTCCACCGGCACCCGCGACTACCTGCGGGTCCGAGCGGGGATCGGCCGGCCGCCCGGTCGGCAGGACCCCGCCGACTACGTCCTCAAGGACTTCTCGGCGACCGAGCGCAAGACGCTCGAGCTGTTCATCGGCGAGGCCGCCGACGCCACCGAGCTGCTGCTCGAGCGCGGCCTGGAGGCTGCGCAGAACGTCGTCCACCCCCGCAGCTGACCACCGTCGGTACGCACCGTCGCCCGGACGGGTGGTCGCGGCCGTCGTCCCGGTCCCAACGGGTGAAGCACCCCCGCCCCCGTTGCCCCTGCTCGTCACCGCCTGTGATGGTTGCTGAGCGTCACCAGTGCAGCGGCTGGTCCGGGTCCTCCCCGGACGTGTGCCCCTCCTGCGTGCCGCAAGCGGACTGTGCGTGATCACTGCGGAGAACCTGGGGGCCCCATGCTGCTCGAACGTGCGGAACTGACCGACATCGTCGGTGGCGCACCGTCGGCGGCGGTCCCGTCCACCGCGACCGTGCGGCGGCTGCCCGCCGCGGGTGCCCACGCCCGGGGGACCGCCCGCTGGGTCCGGCGGCACCGCGCCGGCCTGGTCCTCGGTGAGGCACTGATCGCGGCGTCGGCGGCGGCCGTGGTGCTCCTCGCCCACGACGGGCCGGTCGTGGGCAGCGTCCTGTTCTGGGCCGGGCTGAGCCTGGTCGCCGCCTGGCCGGCGCTGCTCGCCGTCACCGGCGCCTACGAGGAGCGCTGGTTCGGGGTGGGCAGCGACGAGTTCCGTCGCGTCGGCCGGGCCGGCCTGCTGCTGCTCGCCGGGATGGGCTTCGTCAGCTACGCCGCCCAGCTCGACCTCAGCCGCGCGCTGGTGGTCCTCGCCGTCCCGGCGCTCACCGGCGCGACGCTGGTCGAGCGGTACGCCGCCCGGCGCGTGCTGCACCGCCAGCGGATGGCCGGGCGCTGCGTCAAGCGCGTCGTGGTCGTCGGCCGCGGCGGCGCGGTCATGGACCTGGTCGACCGGCTGCACCGCACCCGGCACGCCGGACTGGACGTCGTCGGCGTCTGCGTGACGCCGGACGACCGCAGCCGGGTCGCGCGGGTGACCGACCTGCCGGTGGCGGGCCTGGACGACGTCGTCGAGCTCGCCGGTCGGGTCGGGGCCGAGACCATCGCCGTCACCTCCGCCAGTGAGACGGCGTCCCAGTACCTGCGCGCCCTGTCCTGGCAGCTCGAAGGCACCGGGCTGGAGCTGCTCGTGGCCCCCGGGCTGGTCGAGGTGGCCGGGCCCCGGCTGCACATCCGGCCCTTCGACGGGCTGCCCCTCCTCTCCGTCGAACAGCCCCGGTTCGAGGGCTGGCGCCGGGTGGTCAAGGGGGCCCTCGACCGGTCGGTCGCCTCCCTCGCCCTGCTCCTCCTCGCGCCGGTCCTGGTCGCGCTCGCCCTGGCGGTCCGGCTGTCGAGCCCCGGCCCGGTCCTCTACCGCCAGCAGCGGGTGGGGCTCGGTGGCAAGCACTTCACGATGCTCAAGTTCCGCAGCATGGTGGTGGGCGCCGACCAGCAGGTCGCCGGGCTGTCGGAGGGCAACGAGGCCGACGGGCTGCTGTTCAAGATCCGGCAGGACCCACGGGTGACGCCGGTCGGCCGCTGGATGCGCCGGCTCTCCCTCGACGAGCTGCCCCAGCTGGTCAACGTGCTCACCGGCGGCATGTCGCTCGTCGGGCCGCGTCCGCCGCTGCCCGACGAGGTCGCCCGCTACGACACCTCGGTCAGCCGCCGGTTGCTGGTGAAGCCGGGTCTGACCGGGCTGTGGCAGATCTCCGGCCGCAGCGACCTGCCGTGGGAGGAGGCCGTCCGGCTGGACCTCCGCTACGTGGAGAACTGGTCGCTCGCCCTGGACGTGCAGATCCTCTGGAAGACCGCCCGCGCGGTCGTCTCGGCCTCCGGCGCCTACTGAGCCGAGGCCGCGCAACGGGCTGCCACGGACGTGCTCCGGCGTCCTCCCTCCGGGTGACTGCACCACTGCAAAGCGCGACGGCGCTCCGCGATGGGGGGAGGGTCGGTGGTGGACGGCCGGCACGGCTCGTCCAGCACGTGCAGGTCGGTCGGCCGCCGCTCCCTCGTCCCGAGGCCGGCGCCGACTCCGAGGAACGGAGCCAGAGGCCATGCCACCCAGGAGGTCGGGCGCCCTTCGCATCGCCCTGGTCGGGACGCGTGGCGTGCCGGCGCGGTACGGCGGCTTCGAGACCGCCGTCGAGGAGGTCGGCCGGCGCCTGGTGGAGGCCGGCCACGACGTCGTCGTCTACTGCCGCACCACCACCGGCGGACCCCGGCCGGCGACGCACCTGGGCATGCGGCTGGTGCACCTGCCGGCGCTGCGCCGCCGGTCGCTGGAGACGCTGAGCCACACCGGTCTCTCGGTCGCGCACCTGCTCACCCACCGGGTCGACGCCGCGATCGTGTTCAACGCGGCCAACGCGCCCTGGCTGCCGCTGCTGCGGGCGGCCTGCATCCCGGTGGCCACCCACGTCGACGGCCTGGAGTGGAAGCGCGCCAAGTGGGGTGGGATCGGCAAGCGGTACTACCGCGTCGTCGAGGCGCTGTCGGTCCGCTGGTCCGACGCCCTGATCGCCGACGCGCAGGGCATCGCCGACTACTACCGCGACGAGTTCGCGGCCCCGACCGAGCAGATCGCCTACGGCGCACCGAGGACCGACGGCGCCGGGTCCGACCGGCTGTCGGCCGTGGACCTGACGCCGGGCGGCTACCACCTCGTCGTCGCCCGCTTTGAGCCGGAGAACCACGTCGACGTGATCGTCGACGGCTACCGGCGCAGCGACGCCGAGCTGCCGCTCGTGGTGGTCGGGTCGGCGCCCTACGCCGACGACTACACCCGCCGGGTGCACGCGCTCGCCGACGACCGGGTCCGGTTCCTCGGCGGCGTCTGGGACCAAGAGCTCCTCGACCAGCTGTACGTGCACTGCGCGACGTACCTGCACGGGCACTCCGTGGGCGGGACCAACCCCTCCCTGCTGCGGGCGCTCGGCGCGGGCGCGGCGACGATCGCCTACGACGTCTCCTTCAACCGGGAGGTGCTGGAGTCCAGCGGCCGCTACTTCCGGACGCCGGACGACGTCACCTCCGCACTGCACGAGGCCGAGCGCGAGCCCGAGAAGCTCCGCCGTCGGGGCAAGCGGGCACGGCTGCTCGCCGCCCGCTACGACTGGGACCACGTGGCGTCCCGCTACGAGGAGCTGTGCCGGGCGCTCGCTGCCCGGGAGTTCCCGCGTTCCCGCCCGAGCGGCCGGCGGCTGCGGCTCGGCCCGGCTGCCGGCACCCGGACCAGCGAGTGGCCACTGGTCCAGCCCGCCTCCGCTCCTCGGGGTGGCGATGCCCCGGCGCCTCGCCGGGCACCCGGCCGACCGGCCGCGCGGCCCGCGGCCGCCGGGTCGAGCGACGTCCCGTCGGCGCGGACGGCGCAGTCGTGATGACGATGCAGGCCTCGGTGGCCCGTCCGGAGGGCACGGTCGCCGACACGGTCCGCCGGCTGGCCGGTGCGCAGAAGGGCGCGCAGGGCGCCCCCGCCTACTCCCGGTTCGTGAACCGGAAGCTGGGGCGGGTGCTCGCGGCCCTGGCCTTCCACGCCCGGCTCACCCCGAACGCGGTCACCGGGATCAGCGCCGTGTGCACGTTCACCGGCATCGCCGTGCTCGCCCTGGTGCCGCCGTCCTGGCCGATGGGCCTGACCGTCGCGCTCCTGCTGGCCCTCGGGTACGCCCTCGACTCCGCCGACGGCCAGCTGGCCCGGCTGCGGGGCGGCGGCTCCCCGGCCGGTGAGTGGCTGGACCACATGGTGGACGCGCTCAAGATCGCCAGCCTGCACCTCGCGTTGCTGATCGGCCTCTACCGCTCCGAGACGGTGGACGCCGTGTGGCTGCTGCTGCCCTTGGCGTTCTCCGTGGTCGACGTCGTCCACTTCTTCGTCACCCTGCTGAACGACGCACTGCGTGCCGCCCACGGCGGGACCAGCCGGGCTGCGCGGACGTCCGGGCAGCGGCCGAGCGTGCTGCGCTCCCTCCTGGTGCTGCCGACCGACTACGGCCTGCTGTGCCTGGTGTTCGTCCTGCTCGGTGCGCCGCAGGTGTTCCTGGCGGCGTACGGACTGATGTTCCTCGGCACGGCCGGCTACCTCGCCGTCGCGTCGGTCAAGTGGTATCGAGAGATGGGCAGGTTGAGCGCGTGAACACCGACGTCCCCTCCGGGGCCGCACGCTGGTCGCGGCGGCGGACCTGGTCCCTCCTGGCGGCCCTGGTCGTGGTCGTGGCGGTCGCATCGGCGTTCCTGGCGCTCGGTGACCGCAGGGCACCGGGTGACGTGACGTCGCCGGTGGCCGGCAGCACCGCCGCGACGACCGCCGGCCCGGCTCCCGGCGCCACCGATCCGGCGTCCGGCGCCACCGACCCGAGCGCCCCGTCCAGCGACACGGCCGCTCCGGCCGGTGGGCCCCCGGCCTCGGCTGCGGACCCGGTGACGATCGCGCAGGAGCTCCCCCCGGACCTGCCGGCGGTCGCGCTGGAGGAGCCGGTCCCCGTGGACGGTCTGACCATCGAGGTCGCCTCGATCGAGGGCATCGACGGTCAGGCCACCGGGCCGGGCAACATCGCCGGTCCGGCCGTCCGGGTGACCGTCCGGGTCACCAACGACTCGTCGGCGGACGTGTCGCTCGACGCCGTGGTGGTGAACCTGTTCCACGGCCCGGAGGCGACGCCGGCCTCACCGCTCGAGGACCCCTCGCAGGAGCCCTTCTCCGGGGCCCTCCGGCCGGGGGCGAGTGCCGACGGCGTGTACGTCTTCACCCTGGCGACCGGCGACCGGGACTCGGTCACGGTGCAGGTCGGGCACGCTCCCGGTGCCTCCTACGCGGTGTTCACCGGCGCGGCCAGCTGACGTCCCGCCACGTCCTCCGTCCAGCCAGGCCCCCTCGACCGCCCCTGCGGTCGAGGGGGCCTGGTGCGTGGTGGAGCCGCACTGGCGCACATGCGTGATCCGACGCTGACACAGCGTGATGACGAGGCTCGCGTTCACCCGTTGAGCACGCTGCGTCACCGGTACGGGGGATGTCGCCCCGCACTTCGTCACGCTTAGTGTCCGAACGTCGGCCGGATGACTGGCCAGGCAAGCGATCGGACGAGCGGGGAAACGATGTCTGCACGGATGGTGGCGTCCAGGGCGATCCTGGCCTCGCTGCTCAGTCTGCTCCTGCTCGCGGGGGCCCTCGGCGGACTGTTCGCCGGTACGGCGCACGCGGACTCGGCGCCGCTGGACCCGGCGGACCCGGCCACGCCGGCGACGGTCACCGCTGACCCCCTGCCCACCGTGCAGATCGACGGGGTGGTCTGGTCGCAGGTGGTGGTCGGGAACACCGTCTACGCCGCCGGCAAGTTCACGTCCGTCCGGCCCGCGGGCGCGCCCCGCGGCACCCAGGAGACCGTCCGCAACAACCTGCTCGCCTACGACGTCCGCACCGGTGAGCTGATCACCAGCTTCGCGCCCGACCTGAACGCGCAGGCCCGCGTCGTGGTGGCGTCCCCGGACGGCTCGCGCATCTTCGTGGGCGGCGACTTCACCGCCGCCGACGGCCAGCCGCGGTACCGCTTCGCGGCCTACGACACCGCGACCGGTGCGCTGGACACCACGTTCCGGCCCGGCTTCCCCTCGCAGGTCCGGGCCATCACCGCGACGGACACCACCGTCTACGTGGGCGGCACCTTCGAGTCCGTGGGCTCCGCGGCCCGCACCCGGCTGGCCGCCTTCTCCTACCCGACGGGTGCGCTGCTGCCCTGGGCGCCCGTGGCCAACGGCCAGGTGAACGCCCTCGCCGTGGCCCCGAGCGGTCCCGGCGTCGTCGTCGGCGGGTCGTTCGACACGCTGGCCGGCTCCCGGGCCCAGGGGCTCGGCGCGGTGCACGGCACGACCGGTGCCGCGCTCCCCTTCGCCGCCGGCACCGTGGTCGACAACACCGGCAGCACCGCGGCGATCATGAGCCTGTCGGTCGACAGCGACACCGTCTACGCCGCCGGCTACACCTTCGGCCGGGGGAACCTGGAGGGGGTCGTCGCCGCCGACGCGGACACCGGCGCAGTGCGGTGGATCAACGACTGCCGCGGCGACACGTACTCCGTGTGGGCCTCGGGCACCGCTTCCTACATCGCCGGTCACCCGCACGCCTGCAGCAACATCGGCGGGTTCCCCGAGTCCGACCCGCAGAGCTTCTACCGGGCCATCGCGTTCAGCAAGGCGGCGACCGGGACCGTCGGCACCGAGACGGGCAACTTCGCCGGGCAGCCGGCCCCGAGCCTGCTCACCTGGTTCCCCGACCTGGCCATGGGCACCTACACCGGGCAGAACCAGGGCCCGTGGAGCGTCGCGGGGAACAGCCAGTACGTCGTCTACGCCGGTGAGTTCCCGACGGTCAACGGGATCGCCCAGCAGGGGCTCGTGCGCTTCGCCGTCCCGGAGCTCGCACCGAACCAGGTCGGCCCCCGTGGCAACGAGCAGCTCATCCCCACGGTGACCTCGCTCGGCCCGGGCACCGCCCGCGTCGGCTGGCAGACCACGTGGGACATGGACAACGAGAACCTCACCTACCGGGTGTACCGGGACGGCGACACCAGCACCCCGGTGCGCGAGGTGGTGCAGGCCAGCACGTTCTGGCTGCGGCCGACCCTGGCCTACACCGACACCGGGCTCAGCGCCGGGACGCACCGGTACCGGATCACCGTCACCGACCCGGCCGGCAACCAGGTGACGACCGCCTGGACGAGCGTCGAGGTCGCCGCAGGCACGACGGTGCGCCGTCCCTACGCCGACACCGTGCTCGCCGACGGCGCCCAGCACCACTGGCCGGTCGGCGAGCCCTCGGGCGCCACCGCCTACGACCACGCCAGTGCGATGGACGCGACACTGGGCAGCGGGGTGACGCTCGCGCAGGCGGGCGCGATCGAGGGCGATGCCGACACCGCCGCGCGCTTCAACGGCACGAGCACCGGACTGCTCGCCACCCAGACCCTGGTCCCCGGCCCGCAGACCTTCAGCATCGAGACCTGGTTCCAGACCACGTCCAGGAGCGGCGGCAAGCTCGTCGGCTTCGGGAACAGGAACACCGGGAGCAGCACCAGCTACGACCGGCACGTGTTCCTGGACGGCTCCGGACGGGTGTACTTCGGGGTCTACCCGGGTGCCCAGCGGACCGTCAACAGCAAGGCCGGGTACAACGACGGTCAGTGGCACCACGTGGTCGCGACGCTGGGCAAGGGCGGCATGGCCGTGTACGTCGACGGCGAGCTGGCCGCCTCGCGTAGCGACGTCACCTCCGCGCAGAGCTACCGCGGCTACTGGCGGGCCGGTGGGGACAGCAGCTGGAACAACACGGCGCAGTACCTCAACGGCCGGCTCGACGAGGTCGCCGTCTACCCGACGGCGCTGACCGCGGACCGGGTCCGGAACCACTTCACGCTGGGGTCCACCGGGGAGACCACGAACGTCGCCCCGACGGCGTCCTTCACCAGCACCACGGCGGACCTGACCGCGACCTTCGACGCGTCGGGCTCCACGGACCCCGACGGCACCATCGCGTCCTACACGTGGGACCTCGGCGAGGGCGTCAGCCTGACCGGGGCGACGGTGGCCCACACGTACGCGGCGGCCGGCACCTACCCCGTCACCCTCACGGTGACCGACGACGACGGGGCGACCGCCCAGCGCGCCGGCTCGGTGACCGTCACCGCTCCGGTGCCCAACACGCCGCCGTCGGGGGCCTTCACCTCGCAGGTGTCCGGGCTCGAGGTGTCGCTGGACGCGTCGTCGTCCCGGGACGACGACGGCACGGTCGTCGGCTGGGACTGGGACTTCGGGGACGGCTCCACCGGCGCCGGTGCCACGGCCTCGCACACCTACGCCGAGGCCGGCAGCTACCCGGTGACGCTCACGGTGACCGACGACGACGGCGCCACGGCGAGCGCCGAGGAGACGGTCACGGTGGCCGCGCCGGTGCCCCCGACGGTCCACGCACGTGACGCCTTCGAGCGTTCGGCGGCGACCGGGCTGGGGACGGCCGACCTCGGTGGGGCCTGGTCGGTCCCGGCGGCGTCCTCGTCGGTGTCGGCGGGAACGGGTCACCTGACGGTCAAGTCCGCCGGGTCCTCGACCTGGGCGACGCTCAACGCGGTGTCCCAGACGGACGTGGCGATGCAGATGTCGCTGGCGCTGGACTCGAAGCCCACCGGTGGTGGGACCTACGTCTACCTGCTGTCCCGGCACGTGGGGAACAGCGACTACCGGGCGATGGTGCGGTTCGTCAACGACGGCCGGGTGCAGCTGTCGGTGGCCCGGGCGGTGAACGGTGCGGACACCTCGCTGCGCACCGTGACGCTGCCGGGGATCACCTACACGCCGGGCACCGTGCTGCAGGTGCGCTTCGACACCAGCGGGGCCGGCAGCACCACGCTGCAGGCCAAGGGCTGGGTCGACGGGACCCCGGAGCCGGCGGACTGGCAGGTCACCGCGACCGACGGCACCGAGGCCCTGCAGCGGCCGGGGTCGGTCGGGGTGGCGGCCTACGTCTCGGGTTCGGCCACGGCCACCCCGGTCGTGCTCGACCTCGACGACGTGTGGGTGGGCAACGCGGGCACGGTGCCGTCGCCGGACGGTGCGCAGCCGGTGAACGCCGAGCCGACGGCCGTCTTCGACGCCGCGCCCACCGACCTCACGGTCGCCGTGGACGGTTTGCGCTCGACCGACGCCGACGGCACGGTCGTCCGCTGGGACTGGGCGTTCGGGGACGGAGCGACCGGCTCGGGATCGACCGCCGGGCACACCTACGTCGCAGCCGGCACCTACCAGGTCACCCTGACGATCACCGATGACGCGGGTGCCACCCACTCGGTGACCCAGCCGGTGACGGTCACGGCACCGGTGACCCAGGAGCCGGCCCCGCAGCCGGAGCCCGAGCCGCAGCCGGAGCCCGAGCCCGAGCCGCAGCCCGAGCCGCAGCCCGAGCCCGAGCCGCAGCCCGAGCCGCAGCCGGAGCTCGGCGCGCCGTTCGCTCTCGACACCTTCGAGCGGACCTCGGCCGCCGGGCTGGGCGAGGCCGACGCGGGTGGTGCATGGTCGGTCCCGGCGGCGTCGTCGTCGGTCTCCGAGGGCGTCGGCCGGTTGGTGGTGACGACCCCCGGGTCGTCGACCTGGGCGACGATGAACGCGGTGTCGGAGACCGACACGGCCGTGGAGGTGTCCCTCTCGCTGGACACGACGGCGACCGGCGGCGGTACCTACGCCTACGTGCTCTCCCGGCACGTCGGCAACAGCAACTACCGGGCGATGGTCCGCTACGCCCCCGACGGCCGGGTCCAGTTGTCGCTGCAGCGAGCGGTGTCCGGGGCCGAGACCACGCTGCGCGCGATGACGCTGCCGGGCGTGACGTACAGCCCGGGGACGGTGCTGCACGTGCGCTTCGACACGAGCGGGGTGGGCACCACCACGCTGAAGGCGATGGCGTGGACCGAGGGCTCGCCCGAGCCGACGGACTGGCAGGTCACCGCGACCGACACCACCGAGGCCCTGCAGCGCGCCGGCGGCATCGGGGTGGCGGCCTACGTGTCCGGCTCGGCCACGAAGGTCCCGGTCACCCTGGGCGTCGACGACGTCTGGGCCGGTGCAGCCGGCACCCGGCCCCAGGGCTGACTCGGCCCCGCTGCACCGCCACGGCCGGCGGTCACCCCTTGGGGTGGCCGCCGGCCGTGGCCGTCCGCCGGGCGGTCCTCCCGGTGGCACGCTGGTCCGGTGCGCCGCCGCCATGCCTCCCCGCCGTCCGGAGACGCGTCGTGGCCGGCAGGCACGGCGGGCCACCGAGGGCGAGGACCGGCGTGAGCGCGGTCGCCGCACCGACGCCAGGGACAGCGAAACGGGCGCCCTCGGCGGAGCAGGACACCCGGGCGGTCTGGCGCGGGGTCTTCCGCAGCGGCGGCGTGCGGATGCTGGTGCTGCCGGTCTCGGCGGTGCTCGGCATCCTGGTGACCCGGCTGGTCATCGACAACTACGGCCTGGCGGCCTTCGCCCAGTACGGCCTGCTGGTCGGCATCGGCACCCTGCTGCCCTTCGCCGACCTCGGCATGGCCGCCGCTGTGGTCAACGCCGTCGCCGCGTCCCCCGACGTCCGCGCCGACGACGACCTCCGGCGGGTCGTGGTCACCGCCGTCCGCATCCTGCTCTGCTCGGCCGCGGTGCTCACCGCCGTGGCGGTCGGCATCACCGCGGCGGGCCTCTGGCCGGTCCTGCTCGGCTCGGGGCTGCTGCCGGGCTCGGGCCCGCTGGTGGCCATGGCCTGCGTCGTGCTGATCGCCGTGGGACTGCCCGTGGGCATCGGCCAGCGGGTGCTGGCCGGGCTCGGCCGCAACCACGTGGCGATCGCCGTCCTCGGCCTGCAGACCCCCCTGGTGCTCGGGACGCTGGTCCTCTTCCTCGCCACCGGGGTGCCGGGCGGCTCGCTGATCGCCGCGGTGCCGTTCGCCGTCACCCTCGCCCTGTCCGTGGTCTGCACGGTCATCGCGGCGCGGCAGCTTCGGCCGACGTTGGGCCGCGCCCTGCGCGACGTGTTCCGGCTGCGGTCCGTCCGTGGCGCCCGGGTCTTCGACGTCGCCTGGCCGATGCTGGTCCAGATGATCGCCCTGCCGCTGGCGATGCAGACCGACCGGCTCGTGCTGAGCCACCTCGTCGGTCCGGGTGAGCTGGGGGAGTACAACCTCGCATCGCAGATGTTCACGCCGATCTGGGCGGTCGTGAACGCGGCCGGCTTCACGCTCTGGCCGGTCTTCGCGCGGGCGCGTGCTCGCGGGGCGGAGAGCTCCCCGTTGCCGATGGCCGCCGCGTTCGGCGCCCTGGCGGCAGTCATGACCCTGGTCGTGGCGGTGGCCTCGCCGTGGCTCGCCGACCTGGCCTCCGGCGGGGTGATCACCCTGGGGCCGGCGCTGGTGATCGCCTTCGGTGTGCTGATGGTGCTGCAGGCCGTCAAGTACCCGATGGGCATGTTCCTGACCGACGCGCCGGGTCTGCGCTACCAGGCCTACATGATCGTCGCGATGCTCCCGGTGAACCTCGGGCTGTCCTGGGTCTTCGCCTCCTGGTGGGGGGCGGTCGGGCCGGTGGTCGGGTCGGTCGTCGGCGTGCTGCTGTTCCAGGTGCTGGGCACGCTGGTGTACGTCCGTCGTCGGCTGGCCGCTGCCCAGGCGGAGCCCGCGCCGTACGTGGCGGGCGCCCGATGACCGGCTCCCCGGGTGCGGCCGGCGTGCTGGGCGTCGTCGTCGTGAACTACGCCTCGGCCGCCCTCATCGACGCCAACCTGGGTGCCCTGGACCTGACCGGTCGGCCGGTCCGCGTCGTCATCGTGGACAACCACTCCTCAGCCGCTGAGGCCGAGGCCGTACGGGCACTCACCACCCGGCACGGGTGGGAGCTGGTCGCGCTGCCGGACAACCGCGGCTTCGGTCCGGCGTGCAACGCCGGCGCCGCAGCGGCACGCCGACTGGGCTGCAGCACCTTCCTCTTCCTCAACCCCGATGCCGTGGTCACACTGCCGGTGCTGGAGGAGCTCCGGGTGCACAGTCTCCGTGAGCCGATGGCCCTGATCAGCCCGCGGCTCCTCGACTCGACCGGCGCGGTGGTGTTCCGCGGTTCGTGGTGGCACGAGGCCGATGGCCGCATCCGCGGCGCCGCCCGCGGGGTGGACTGGCAGCCCGACGCCCCGCCGGTGCCCGGTGCCCGTCCCTGGCTCACGGCCGCCTGCCTGATCGTGCACGCAGACCTGTTCGAGCGGGTGGGGGGCTTCGCCGAGGCCTACTTCCTGTACTGGGAGGACGTCGACCTCAGCCACCGCTGCCTGGAGGCGGGCGCCTCGCTGGTGCTCCGGGAGGACCTGGTGGCCGTGCACGACGAGGGCGGCACGCAGGACGGACAGCGAGGACGGGGCAAGTCACCGGCCTACTACCGGTGGAACTGTCGGAACCGGTTGCTGTTCGCGGTGCGCAACCTCGGTCGCGCCGCCGTGCTCCGCTGGCTGCTGGCGACCCCGCGGGTCAGCTGGGAGATCCTGCTGCGCGGCGGCCGGCGCCAGCTGGTCGAGTCCCCGCGGCCGGCGACGGCTGCGCTGCGCGGGGCGCTGGCCGGGGTCGGCCTGGCTGCCGTGACCCTCCTCCGGCCGGCCCCGGCCGCGCGTCGCGCCCGCCGGCTGCCGGTCCTGGTGGTGACCCCGGGAGCGGAGCTCTACGGGGCGGACCGCGTCCTCCTGGAGTCGGTGATCGGCCTGCTGGCGGTCGGCCGGGCGGTGACCGTGGTCGTGCCCGGCGACGGTCCGCTGGTCCGGCAGCTCACCGACCGTGGCGCCCAGGTGGTGACCTGTCGGATGCCGGTGCTGCGCAAGGACGCCCTGCGACCGGCAGGCGCCTGGCGGCTCGGTCGGGACGCCGTGGCCGGGCTGTGGCCGGCGGTGCGGCTGATCCGGGCCGCGGACCGGGTCTACGTCAACACGCTGACCCTGCCCTCCTGGATCGTCCTCGCCCGGCTGCTGCGCCGTCGGGTGACCTGTCACGTGCACGAGGCCGAGCGTTCGGTGCCGTTGCCGGTGCGGCGGTTGCTGAGCCTGCCGGTGACGTTCGCCGATCAGGTCGTGGTCAACAGCGACGTGACCCGGCGGGTGCTGGAGGAGGTCGTGCCGTGGGTGCGGGGCCGCGCGGTCGTCGTGCACAACGGCGTCCCCGGGCCGGCTGAGCCGTCGCCGCCGCGGACCACCCTGGTCGGCCCGGTGCGCCTGCTGTTCATCGGCCGACTGTCACCGCGCAAGGGACCTCAGGTGGCGGTCGCGGCCGTGGAACTGCTGCGGGCCAGAGGCGTGGACGCCTGCCTGGACCTGGTCGGCTCGGTGTTCCCCGGCTACGAGTGGTTCGAGGAGGAGCTCCGCGCCACGGTCGAGCGGGCCGGGCTCGGCGACCGGGTGCACCTCCGGGGCTTCTCCGCCGACGTCTGGCCACAGCTCGCCGCTGCCGACGTCGTGCTCGTGCCCTCGGTGCTCGACGAGTCCTTCGGCAACACGGCCGCGGAGGCCGTGCTCGCCGCGCGTCCGCTGGTCGTCAGCGCGCAGGACGGCCTCCGGGAAGCCGTCGCCGGCTTCACCTCGGTGCAGGTCGTGACGCCCGACGACCCGGCCGCACTGGCCGACGCGGTGCAGGGCGTGGTCGCGGAGTGGGACGGGTGGGCCGGCCGCGCGGTCGCCGACTCCGCCGAGGCCCGACTGCGCTTCGCGCCCGAGCGCTACCGCCGCCAGATCGCAGCCCAGCTCGGGCAGGCCGGGCGCCGGCGATGAGCACGGCGGCTCCGCGCACCGTCACCATCGGGGTGCTGACGTTCCGTCGGCCGGCCGACCTGGCCGCGCTGCTCCCGATGCTCGCCGAGCAGGTCGCCCGGGCCGCGGCGACGGGCCACCGGGCCGAGGTCCTCGTCGTCGACAACGACCCCGCGGGCAGTGGGCGTGCGGTGGTCGCCGCGGCCGGCTGCCCCGTGGTGCGCTACGTGCTCGAACCCGAGCCCGGCATCGCCGCCGCCCGCAACCGGGTGCTGGCCGAGTCGCACGACCGGGACGTGCTGGTCTTCATCGACGACGACGAACGCCCGCGGGACGACTGGCTGGCCCAGCTGCTGGGCACGCACCGGCGCACCGGGGCTGCCGCGGTCGCCGGCGCAGTGGTGTCGGACTTCAGCGGACCGGTGGACCCCTGGCTCGTCGAGGGCGGCTTCTTCGTCCGCCGGCGCCTCCCGACCGGGACCCCGATCGACGTGGCGGCCACCAACAACCTGCTGCTCGACCTCCGGCAGCTCCGCCCCACGGGTCTGCGGTTCGACGTGGCCTTCGGCGCCAGCGGGGGAGAGGACACGCTCTTCACGCGCGGGATCGCCCAGCGTGGCCTGACCATGGTCTGGTGCGACGAGGCCGTGGTGACCGACGTCGTCCCGGTGGACCGGGCCACCCGCAGCTGGGTGCTGCGCCGGGCGTTCAGCTCCGGCAACTCGGTCAGTCGGGTGCACCTGGCGCTGGCCGGGTCCGCGGCCGCCCGGCTGCGGGTCCGACTGAGCTGCACCGGCCGGGGCCTGCCGCGGCTGACGGCCGGCCTGGGCCGGTGGGCGCTGGGTGCGGTGACCGGATCGGTCCGGCACCGCGCCCGCGGCCTGCGCACCGCGGCCCGCGGCGCCGGGATGGTGGCCGGGGCGGCCGGGCACGTCTACCAGGAGTACGGCCGGCCGGGACCGGTCTGACCGCCGGTCAGCGGCGGGACCGGGCGGCCCGGGCGGTGCGGTAGGCGTCCAGGTGGGCACGGCCGGCGGCCGACCACTCACGCGCGCTGAGGTCGGGGCGCGCTGCTGCACCACCTGCCCGCCGGGCGGTGACGGCGGCGACCAGGTCCTCCCCGGTCAGCGGACCGTCGTAGCGGAACACCCAGCCGGGGCCGACCTCATCGGCGAGCAGGCGGTTGACCTCGTTGTCCGGGACCAGGACCGGGCGGTCGAGGGAGAGGGCGGCCAGTGCACCACCGGAGTTGTGCATCTCCCGGTAGGGCAGCACGACGAGCTCGGCCCGGCCGATCTCCTGGACCAGCTCGGCGTCGTCGAGGAACTCCAGGTGGAGCGAGACCCGGGGATCGGCGGCCGCGGCCTCGTGCAGCTCGGCGGCCAGCTCGTCGGTCGAGGGCCGGCCGGCCACCCGCAGCGTCCACCCCGGTTGTCCGGTGGCGGTCTCCGCGAACGCGTCGAGCAGGCCGGTCACGCCCTTGTAGCGGCGCACCAGGCCGACGAAGGCGAGGTGGCCGGGCTGCGGCGCCGGCTCCGGGTGGCGGAGGAACCAGTCCCGGTAGTGGCCGTGGACGATGGTGACCGAACTGGTCCCCGGGGGGGCCGGCGTGGTCGCGTTGAGCTTGACCCACAGGGTCGTCCAGCGCTCGGCCAGCCGCAGCAGCACCACCTCCCGACGCGAGATCCCCTCCGGCAGGTGGAGGTTGTGCAGGGTGCGGACCAGCGGGGTGCGGAGCAGGCGCAGCCGCAGGAGCAGGAGCACGAACAGCAGTTGGCGCACGGCCTTCTTCAGCGGCGAGTGACCCGACACCAGGATCTCGGGCCAGTGCACGTGGAAGACGTCGTACCGCGACAGCAGCGCACGTCGCCAGCTGAAGGTGCGCAGCCGGGCGCCGGGCTGGGCGGTGATGCTGGCAGCGAGGAGGACCAGGTACGGGTTGGTCGTCGGCCGTGGGGTCGGGAAGGACTGCAGCACGACCAGGGGACGGGTCACGCGTGGGGCTCCTCTTGTCTGCTGGGCTGCCCGAGCGGGTGCAGCCCAGGGCGATAGTGTCCGGGATCGTGAGACGGGCCCGGTACGACTGCGTCCGGCTGTACGACAGCATCCGGACGGCGCACCTGGAACGGGCGCACGAGCAGGTGCCGGCGACCATCGTGTTCCGCACCCGTCGCTACGACTTCGACGCCGGGCTCGCGCAGGGCCTCGACCTGGTGCCCGGTGGCGCGTTGTCCATGGCGGTCACGCTGGCGCGCTCGCGGGTGTCGGTCCTCGAGGTCAACGAGCCGCTCATGCAGTCGGGGCTGGCTCGCTCGGCGCTGGCGGTCCTCACGGTGCGTGCGGCGGCGGCGGTGCGACGTCGACCGGTGCGGGTGGTCAGCTACGCGATCGAGAACCGGGACCCCTTCACCGGCCCGCCCCCGGGCGGACGGCTGCGCAGCCGGGTGCGCCGCTGGGCGGAGGTGCGCGCGTCCCGGTTCGTGGCCGGTCGACTGGACCGGCTGGCCTTCGGCACCGCCGACGCGCAGACGCTGTACGAGTCCGTCCTGGGCCACCGGCTGGCCGGCACGGCGACGCGGCTCGTGCCGGCGCTCCCGGCACCGTGCGGCTGCACCGCGGCGGACCGGGAGCCCGACGGGGTGCTGTTCCTGGGTGCCCTCGACGAGCGCAAGGGCGTGCCGCTGCTGCTGGCGGCCTGGCCGCACGTCGTCCGCGCGCACCCCTCGGCGCGGCTCACCGTCGTCGGCAAGGGCCCGCTGGAGCCGGCGGTCCGGGAGCTGGCGGGAGCCGACGACCGGGTCCGGCTGGTCGTGGACCCGCCGCGTCCCGAGGTGCACGCGGCCCTGCGCCGGGCGGCGGTGCTGGTGCTGCTCTCCCAGCCGCGGCCGACCTGGCGTGAGCAGGTGGGCCTGCCGCTGGTGGAGGCCCTGGCCCACGGGGTCGCGGTGGTCGCCACCGAGGAGACCGGTCTGCGCAGCTGGCTGTCCGGGCACGGGCACACCGTGCTGCCCCCCGGGGCGTCGCCCGCCGAGGTCGCTGCGGCGCTCGCCGGTGCACTGGTGGCCGGGCGCTCCACGGCCTCCGTGCTGGCCGACCTGCCGGCCGTGGACGGCCGGCTCGCCGCCGACCGCTGGCTCACCGGCGACTGAGCGACCGGCCCGCCCGTGCGGGTGTCCGGTGGGTCGGGGCACGGATCAGCCCACCAGGTCGGTGAGGTGGCGGCACATCGTCGTGGTGGTGAACCCGGCCAGCACGTGCCGGCGCGCCGCCCGACCCATCTCGGCGGCCCGCTCCCGGTCCTCCAGCAGGTCGAGCACGGCAGCGGCCATCTCCTCGGGGCGCTGCGGTGGCACCAGGAGGCCGGTCACGCCGTCACGTACGTAGTCCGCCATCCCCGGCGTGGCGCAGGCGACGACCGGGCGGCCGACCGACATCCCCTCCAGGGCGACGGTCATGCCCGACGCGTGCAGGTTGGGCCGCGTGGCCACGGCGACCAGGCTGGCCGAGGCGTACAGGTCGCGGGCCTGGGCGTGCGGGATGAAGTCGACCTTCCGGACGCCGGCCGGCGGGGTCAGCGTGCTGCGGGACTGCACGATGCACTCCACATCCGGCCGGCTGCGACGGACGAGCTCCAGCGCGGCGAACAGGGTGGCCGGGTCCCGGTCCCGGTCACCGCCCACGCTGACCACGCGGGGCACGGCGGGAGGCGGGGCGTCCGAGCGGTAGAACTGCTCGTCGATCCCGAACGGCAGGAAGTGCACCGGTGGGCCGTCGGCGCCGATCCAGTCGCGCACCGCGTCGACCTGCGGGCGGCTGAGGCACCAGAGCCCGTCCAGCGCGCGCAGCACCCGGCGCTGCCGGGCCAGGACGGCGGAGGCCGGGTCGCACGCGAGCTGGTCGGTGGCCCAGATGACCCCGCTGAACAGCCGGCGGCCGGGGCGCCCGGCCAGCAGGTGCGCGGCGGTCACCTCGTCCCAGCTCAGGGCCACGTCGGCCGTCCCCCGGCGACGGGTCGCCGGCAGGCCCAGCCGGAGCAGCCCGCGCTGCCAGCGGGAGGGTCCGGGCAGGTCGAGCGCCTCGGCGTCCCGGTCGCCGCTGCGCAGGTGCTCCAGCCCGTAGGGCCAGTCGCCGGGGACGGGGCTCTCCCGGTCCCGCTCCGCCCAGCGGGCGACACCGCGGCCCTCGGGGAAGGCGACCACGAGTCGCCCGGTGCTGGTCACGCGCGTGCCGCCGCGAGGACGGGCCGCGGCGTGGCGGCGGCACCGGCCGGTCCACGGGACGGCGGCCGGGCGCGGTCGACGGCGGGCAGGAGGAGGAGTCCCACGGTCAGTGCCACCTCGGGGATGTTGGAGGGGAGTGGGCCGAAGGCCAGGTCCCACAGGCTGAGCAGGGCCAGGAAGCACAGCAGCGCCGGTGCCCGGCGGCGGCTGAGGGCGACGGTCAGGCCGGCGACGACCGCGACTCCCAGGGCGAGCCCGAGGAGAAGGCCGGGGACGCCGAGGTTGGTCCACAGGTCGGCGACGATGGAGTGCAGCTCGAACCGGCCGGCCAGGAGGTAGTTCTCGATGTAGTTGCCGGCGCTGGGGACGTGCGCCACGGCGAACCCCTCCTTGACGGTGAGCACGTCCCCGCCGGTCGGGACGACGCCCAGCCCGAAGCCGAGCGGCTCGTCGCGCATCAGCGCCCAGGTGCCGGTCCACTCCGGTCGCCCACCGATCAGCAGCGAGCCGCTCTCCTGCACCTGGGTGACCGAGCGGGCCTGCACCTCGGCGCCGAGCGCGCCCGAGGTGAGCAGCCGCGTGGCCACCTGGTAGCCGCCCACGCCCAGCACGGTCAGCGCGACGGCGGTGAGCACCGGACGGCCCGCGCGTCCGGGTGCGCCCGGCGGCCGGTCGGTGAACAGCTGCCAGGCCACCAGTGCCATCGCGGCCGCGCAGAAGCCGAACGCGCTGCGGGCATCGTGGGTGATGTCGACGGCGGCCAGCACGAGGAGCCCGGCCAGGCCGAGCGCGTGCCGCCCGGAGGCGAGGGCCAGGGAGAGCACCAGGATGGTCAGCGGGAGGGCGAGCTCGAACTTCCAGGCGTTGGGGGACTCGGCCGCGCGGGCGAGCCCGGAGGCGAGCATGCCGCTGCCGAACGCGGCGCCCAGCCAGGGCAGTGGGAGGACCGTCCGGGCCCAGGCGACGAGGCCGATCGTGCCGGCGGCGCCGAGGACCATCGTCGAGCTGATCAGCGCCTCGCGGCCGTCGATCGCGTGGTCGAGGGACGACCGGGCGGCCAGCAGGGCACCGGAGGCGACCGCGACCAGCGTGAGCCCGCCCAGCGCGGTGGCCCCCCGGTACTGCCGCAGCGCAGGCAGCCAGACCGGCAGCAGCAGCAGGGTGACCAGGAAGCTCATCGTGACCCCGGTGGGCAGCGCGGGATCGAGTCCGCACAGCGCCAGCGCGCCCACGGCGGTCGCCCGGGCGAAGGCCGTCCCGGACGACGGCCCGCCGCCACCGGCGCGCCAGACCGGGCCGGGGCGCAGCACGTCCCAGAGCCGGCCGAGCTGCCCGGGTGTGCGGCCGGGCAGCTCGTCGAGGACGACGCCGAGCAGCCGGGCCGGGGAGCGGTCGACCCGGTCGGCGACCTCGTCGAACCGGTCGCGGGAGGCCCGGCGGACGTCGAGCAGGACGACGACGGCGTCCGCCGCGGTTGCCCCGGCCAGATCGTCCGGACCGTCGGCGGCAACGGCCGGCACCCCCGCCGCCACGAGTTCAGCGGCCAGCCCTCGAGCAGCGGAGTCCACCGGACCGGGTCGTGCGGTGCCGGCGACCAGCAACCGGGCGCCGGGGGGCAGCGGGGCGGACACCAGCCAGCCGAGGCGCTCGACCTCGCGCTGCCGCCGCGCCGCCGACGCGGCGGAGGGACGGCGCCTGCGGTGACCGAGCCGGCCCAGCACGGGCACCGGGCCCAGGTCGCCCGGTCCGCGGACCGGGCGACGGGCGAGCGAGCCGAGGCCGATGGCCAGGGTGGCGGCCGTGCTGCCGGCCAGCAGGCCGAGGGCGGCGCGGTACCTGGTGTCCGGGGAGGAGGCGAACCGCGGCTCGACGGCCGGCGTGACGGTGGTGAGGGAGAGCGTGCCGGCAGGACCGCTCCCGCCGGTCAGCTCGCCCGCCGCCGCCTGGAGGGAGGCCCCGACGGCCGCGGTGACCCGGCGAGCGGTCCCGGGGTCGCCGGCGGAGACCGTGACCGTGAGGGTCGCCGCGTCCTCGGGGACGGTCACCGAGACGTCCCGGGCGAGCGCTCCAGGCGTCGTCGGCAGGTCGAGCTCTGCGATCACCGGCTGCAGGACGACGGCGGAGCGGGCGAGCTGGACCAGGGAGGGCAGCACCTCCTGGCGGACCAGGGATCCCGTCGCGAGGTCACCGCTGTCGACGGCCCGGGTCACTCCCACGAAGAGCACCGTCCGGGCCTCGAACCGCGGGGCAGCGGTCATCGCCACGGCGACCGACAGCAGGGCGCCGACCAGTCCTGCGGCAGCCACCCAGTGCCAGCGCCGCAGTACGGCAGCGAGGTGGTCGCTGGGGTCCACGGGGCGGTCTCCTCGATCGGGTTGCGCCCATCGTGCCTGCTCAGCGGCCGGAGACCGCCCCTGCGCGGGCAGATCGGGGGCAGCCGTGACCCGTTCGGGTGGGGGCACCCGCCGGCCGGCCACCGGAGGCCGACGGGTCGGTGAGACTGGCTGCACGGGGCGCCGCTGCCTCGGGGCGGGACCGATCGCCGTCCGGGTGCGGACGGCGGTCGGCCCGGACACCACCGAGAGAGGACGGCGATGGGGCTCCGCGCGAACATCGACACCGCACGCAGGCGCTGGCGCTGGGTGGTCGGACTGTCGCTCGCCGGGGTCCTGGTCGCGGCAGCTCTGGTGTCCACCTCGGCGCCCACCTACCGGGCCAGCGCCAGCGTCTTCTTCTCCCTGGACTTCGGCGGCTCGGCCAGCGACCTGGTGCAGGGCTCCACCTATGCGCAGAACCAGGTCACCTCCTTCGCCGCCCTCGCGACGACACCGGCCGTGCTGCAGTCGGTCGTCGACGAGCTGGACCTGGGCACCACCGCCACGGCCCTGGCGACCCGGGTCTCGGCGCAGGCCCCGACCGACACGGTGCTGGTCGAGGTCACGGCGACCGACGGGTCCGCGGCCGGCGCGGCGCGGATCGCCAACGCCGTCGCCGAGTCCCTCGGCCGCCAGGTGGAGGCGTTGGCCCCCACCGGCGCGGACGGCGAACCGAACATCGAGGCGACGACCGTGACGCCCGCCGAGGCCCCGGCCTCCGCCGCCACCCCGCAGGTGGTCCTCACCCTCGTGGCCGGGCTGCTGGCCGGGCTGCTGCTCGGCATCGGCTGCGCCTTCGCCCGTGAGGCGCTCGACAACCGGGTGCGGGACGTCGCCACGCTGGCCCGGGTGACCCCGCTGCCGGTGCTCGGGCTGATCGGCCGGCGTCGCGCCGGGGACGGTCGGCCGGTCGTCGTCGAGGCCGCTCCGCTGGACCCGCAGGCGGAGTTCTACCGACAGCTGCGCACCAACCTGGGCTTCCTCGAGGTGTCCGCCGAGCGGGAGCCCGGTGATCGACGGCTCTCGGTCATCGCGGTGACCTCCTCGGTGCCCGGCGAGGGCAAGTCCACCGTGACCGCCAACCTCGCAGCGGCGCTCGCCGAAGGCGGGGCCCGGGTGCTCCTCGTCGACGCCGACCTCCGCCGTCCGACCCAGGCGGCCGTGCTGGGCCTGGAAGGCGCAGCCGGGCTGACCACCGTGCTGCGGGGCGGGGCCGAGCTGGCGGACGTCGTCCAGGACTGGGGCAGCTCGGGGCTGCAGGTGCTGGCCTCCGGGCCCTGCCCGCCGAACCCCGGTGAGCTGCTCAGCTCCCCGGCGATGGGCCGGTTCCTGGCCCAGCAGCGGGCGGCCTGGGACTTCGTCGTCATCGACACACCGCCGCTGCTGCCCGTGGCAGACGCGGCGATCCTGTCGCGGCTGGTCGACGGCACCCTCGTGGTCGCCAATGCCCGGCTGGTGCGCCGGCACCAGCTGGCAGAGGCACTGACCGGACTGACCCAGGTCGGTGCGCACCAGCTCGGGATCGTGCTGAACATGGTGGACCGCGAGGACTCCGCCTATGACTACCGGACCGATCGGCTGCCGGGCCAGGCCCGCCGGCGGCCCTGGCGGCGCCGTCCCCGGGCCGTCCCGCCGACCGCCGCGGCCCGGCAGGCGCCGCCCACCCGAGTCCTGGCGCGCGACGAGGTGCCGGCGCCGCGCGGGGTGCCGAGCCGCAGCGCCCGATGACCGCCCCGCCCCGGCCGTGGGCCGTGCTGGTGGTCTGCACCGGCAACATCTGCCGTTCCCCGGCGGCGGAGGCGCTGCTCACCGCTGCCTGGCGGGACACCCCGGGGGTGGCCGCCTCCAGCGCGGGGTTGCACGCCCGGGTGGGGGAGCCGATGGCGGCGCCGATGGCCGAGCTGCTCGACGTCCCGTTGCCCGGCTCCCGCGCCCGCCAGCTCACCCCCTCGATCGTCCGGCAGTCGGACCTGGTGCTCACCATGACCCGCGACCAGCGGGCCCGGGTGGTCACGGCGGAGCCCTCGGCGGTACGCCGCACCTTCACGCTGCGTGAGTTCGTCGAGCTCGCGGAGCTGGCGGTGGTCGACCTGGACCCCGCGCTGGACGGTGCGGACGTGCAGCGGTGGACGGCGCTCGTCCGGGCGGCGCCGCGGTTCCGGGGTCGGCGCACCGCCGGCCCGGAGGACGACATCGCCGACCCCTACGGGCGCGACGGGAAGGCCTACGAGGCGGCGATGTCCGAGGTCGACGAGGCGATCGGCCGGTTGGTGCGGGCCTTCGGCGGCTGACTCGGAGCCGTGCTCGGCGACGGGTCGACGGCCGTGGGCCGCGCGTCCTGCAGACCGTCAGGACGCCGCTGCGCGATCGGGGGAAGCTCGCTCCCCGACCGGGTGAACCACCCTGGCGATCGTCACTCTCCGCGCTCGCCGCGCCGTAGCGTCGTCCTCGCCATCACCTAGGGGGAACACAGTGACTGTCATCGGCTACGCACCGGGTGCCTACGACCTCTTCCACATCGGGCACCTCAACATCCTCAAGCACGCTGCGGCGCACTGCGACCGGCTCATCGCCGGCGTCGTCTCCGACGAGATGCTGGTGCTGACCAAGGGCCGTGCCCCGGTGGTCCCGCTCACCGAGCGGATGGAGATCGTGCGCAACCTGAGCATGGTCGACGGGGTGCACGCCGAGGTGCTCCCCGAGAAGCTGGACACCTGGCGCGAGGTCGGCTTCGACGTGATCTTCAAGGGCGACGACTGGCGTGGCACCGAGAAGGGACGCCGGCTGGAGTCGGACTTCGCCGCGGTCGGTGTGGAGGTGCGCTACTTCCCTTACACGGCGCACACCTCCAGCACGATCCTCCGCCGCGCCCTGTCGGTGATCGAGGGTCAGAGCCGGCAGGCGGAACGCGACACGTCGCCGGTCCGCCGGGTCGGCGTCGGCCGATGACCGCGGCCGACCGCCTGCGCGCCGGCGCACCGCCTGCCTCCGCGCGCCTCCCGCTGCCCCCCGTGCTGATGTACCACTCGATCAGCCCGTCGACCGAGCCCGACCCGTTCCGGCTGCGGGTGCACCCCGACCACCTGGACCAGCACCTGCGGCTGCTGCGCCGGCTCGGGTTGCGTGGGGTGCCGCTCGCGACCCTGGTCGAGGCGCACGCGCGGGGAGAGTCCGCCGGGCTGGTGGGCCTCACCTTCGACGACGGCTACCGGGACTTCGTCGAGCACGCCGCGCCGGTCCTCGCGCGCCACGACGTGGCCGGGACCGTCTACGTCGTCGCCGGTCGGCTGGGCGGCACCAACGACTGGGACACCGGTCCGCAGTTCCCGCTGCTGAGCGCCGCTGAGGTCCGCACGGTCGCCGCAGCCGGGCACGAGATCGGCAGCCACACGCTCGGCCACGTCCGGCTCGGCACTGCTGACGCCCGCACGCTCCACGAGGAGACCGTGGGCAGCAAGCGGGTGCTCGAAGACCTGGTCCAGGCCGAGGTCACCGGGTTCTGCTACCCCTACGGCAGCGCGGGTCCGGCCGCTGCGGAGGCCGTTCGCGCGGCGGGCTACGACCACGCCTGCGTCATCGGTGACTACTCCTCCCTGGACAGGTTCACGATCCCGCGCTGCTACATCGGGCCCGGGCACCGCGGCGGGCACCTGCTGGCCAAGCTGGTCCGGCACCACGTGCGCACGTGGAACGGCATGCGCAGCTCCTGAGCCCGGGAGAGGCGTCGGCGTCCGGTCGCCCGTCCCGGGACGCGCGGCGCCCCGAGCACGCGGACTAACCTGGGAACAGGGCCCCCGTGCGCACCCGGCGCGCTGGGTGTGGCCCCCCGGAACCAGGAGTGACCCCCGTGAGCTTGCGCGGCGTGCTCGACGTCGTCCTGTCCGACGCCGGCGTTGCCTCGGTGGTGGGCAGGGCGGGTGCGGCCGACCTGGCCGTCACCGCCCCGCCGTCGGTCCAGCCGCTGGTGGCCGCCGCGCTGGCGGCCCCGGCGCCCGGCGCGGACGTGCCGGTGCTGGTGGTCACCGCGGGGGAGCGGGACGCCGACGCGCTGGCGGGGGTGCTGCGCTGCTTCCTCCCCGACCGGCGGGTGGAGGTCTTCCCGGCCTGGGAGACGCTGCCGCACGAGCGGCTCAGCCCCCGCGCGGACACCGTCGGCCGCCGGCTGGCCGTGCTGCGCGACCTGACCCACCCCGGGGAGAACGGCACGGTCGACGTGCTGGTCGCCCCGGTGCGCAGCGTGCTGCAGCCGCTGGCCCCCGGGCTGGGCGACCTGGTGCCGGTGGAGCTGGCGCCGGGACAGAGCGCCGAGCTCGAGGCGGTCTCCCAGGCGCTGGCGGAGGCGGCCTACACCCGGGTGGAGCTGGTCGAGAAGCGCGGGGAGTTCGCCGTCCGCGGCGGCCTGCTCGACGTCTTCCCGCCCACCGAGCCGCACCCGGTGCGGGTGGAGTTCTGGGGCGACGAGGTCGACGAGCTGCGGTACTTCTCCGCCGCCGACCAGCGTTCGCTGGACGAGCGGCCCGACCGGCTGTGGGCCCCGCCGTGCCGCGAGCTGCTGCTCACCGCCGAGGTCCGGGCCCGCGCGGTCCAGCTGGGGGTCGACCACCCGGAGCTGGCCGAGGTGGCCGGCAAGCTGGCCGAGGGCATCGCCGTGGAGGGCATGGAGTCGCTGATCCCGGCGCTCATCGGCGGGCACCAGATGCAGCTGCTGACCGACCTGGTGGCCCCGGGCACGCACGTGCTGGTCTGCGACCCCGAGCGGGTGCGCAGCCGGTCCGCGGACCTGGTGCGCACCGCCGAGGAGTTCCTCGCCGCCTCCTGGCAGACCGCGGCCGAGGCCGGCCAGGCGCCGATCGACCTGGGGGCCTCCTCCTTCCGCGACCTCGCCGACGTCCAGGACGCCGCCCGGGCCCGGGCCCTGCCCTGGTGGACGACGGGCGCCTTCACGCTCCAGCCCGACGACGACGACCAGCACGTCACCCTGGACGCCACCGGGGTCGAGCGCTTCCACGGCGACCAGGCACGCGCCTTCGACCAGCTGCGCAGCTGGGGCCGCGACGGCTGGCGGGTCGCCCTGACCTTCGCCGGCCCCGGCCCCGCCCAGCGCGCGGCCGACCAGCTCACCGAGGCCGACCTGGGGGCCCGGCTGGTGCCCGGCATCGAGGCCGCTCCCACGGCGGGGCCGACGCTGATCACCCAGGGCAACCTGGAGGCCGGCTTCACCTTCCCGGCCGTGGGCCTGGCGCTGGTCACCGAGGGCGACCTCACCGGCCAGCGCGGCACCTCGATGAAGGACGCCACCAAGATGCCGGCCCGCCGGCGCAACGCCGTCGACCTGGTGCAGCTGCAGCCGGGCGACCTGGTGGTGCACGAGCAGCACGGCGTCGGCCGCTACGTGGAGATGGTCAGCCGCACCGTGCACGGCGGGCAGCGCGACTACCTGATCGTCGAGTACGCACCGGGCAAGCGGAACCAGCCGCCGGACCGGCTGTTCGTGCCCACCGACTCCCTGGACCAGCTGACCCGCTACGTCGGCGGCGAGGCGCCCGCGCTGTCCAAGCTCGGCGGCGCCGACTGGCAGAAGACGAAGAACCAGGCCCGCAAGGCGGTCAAGCAGATCGCCGCGGAGCTCATCCGGCTGTACTCGGCGCGGATGGCGTCCAAGGGCCACGCCTTCGGGCCGGACACCGTCTGGCAGCGCGAGCTGGAGGACGCCTTCCCCTTCACCGAGACGCCCGACCAGCTGGCCGCGATCGACGAGGTCAAGGCGGACATGGCCCAGCCGGTGCCGATGGACCGGATCATCTGCGGCGACGTCGGCTACGGGAAGACCGAGATCGCGGTGCGGGCGGCGTTCAAGGCGGTGCAGGACGGCAAGCAGGTCGGCATCCTGGTGCCGACGACGCTGCTGGCCAACCAGCACTTCAAGACCTTCTCCGAGCGGTTCGCCCAGTTCCCGGTGACGGTGGCGGTGCTCTCCCGGTTCCAGTCGAAGACCGAGTCCGACGAGGTGCTGCGCAAGCTGGCCGACGGCGAGATCGACGTCCTGGTCGGCACCCACCGGCTGCTGCAGCCCACCACCCGGTTCAAGGACCTGGGGCTGGTCATCGTGGACGAGGAGCAGCGCTTCGGCGTCGAGCACAAGGAGTACCTGAAGAGCGTGCGGACGGCGGTCGACGTGCTGTCGATGTCGGCCACCCCGATCCCGCGCACCCTGGAGATGAGCCTCACCGGCATCCGCGAGATGTCCACGATCCTCACGCCGCCGGAGGAGCGGCACCCGGTGCTGACCTACGTCGGCGCCTGGGAGGACAAGCAGATGGCCGCCGCGATCCGCCGCGAGCTGCTCCGCGACGGCCAGGTGTTCGTGATCCACAACCGGGTGCAGTCGATCGACAAGGCGGCGGCGAAGATCCGCAACCTGGTGCCCGAGGCCCGGGTGGCGGTCGGCCACGGCCAGATGAAGGAGCACGAGCTCGAACGGATCATGGTCGGCTTCTGGGAGAAGGAGTACGACGTCCTGGTCGCGACCACGATCGTCGAGTCCGGGCTGGACATCCCGAACGCCAACACCCTGATCGTCGACCGGGCCGACACCTTCGGCCTCTCCCAGCTGCACCAGATCCGCGGCCGGGTCGGCCGTGGCCGGGAGCGGGCCTATGCCTACTTCACCTACGACCCGTCCCGGCCGCTCACCGAGACCTCGGTCGACCGGCTGACCACCATCGCGCACAACACCGATCTCGGGGCCGGGATGGCGGTGGCGATGAAGGACCTGGAGATCCGCGGCTCGGGCAACCTGCTCGGCGGCGAACAGTCCGGGCACATCGCCGGGGTCGGCTTCGACCTCTACGTCCGGCTGGTCGGCGAGGCGGTCAGCGACTACCGGGCCCAGGCGACGGGGGAGTCCCCGGCCGTGGAGCCGGCCGAGGTCCGGGTCGACCTGCCGGTCGACGCGCACCTGCCGCACGACTACGTGCCCGGCGAGCGGCTCCGGATGGAGGCCTACCGCAAGGTCGCCTCGGTGCAGGACGACGACCAGGCACAGGCCGTGCTCGACGAGCTCACCGACCGCTACGGCGCGGCCCCGGCCCCGGTGCTCAACCTGCTGGCGGTGGCCCGGTTCCGCGCGGCCATGCGCCACCTCGGGGTCACCGAGGTGTCGATGCAGGGGCGCAACGTCCGGGTCGGGCCGGTGGAGCTGCGCGAGTCCCAGGTGATGAAGCTGTCCCGGCTGGCCGAGGGGGCCACCTACAAGGAGGCCGTGCGCACCGTGTCGATCAAGGTGCCGCTGGGCCCGGACCGGCGGACGCCGCTGCGGGACGTCGCCCTGCTGGAGAAGCTGCACGCGCTGCTGACCTCGGTCCTCGAACAGCCCGTCGCCGTCGCCTCCTGACCCACGTCGGACCGCGCGGGGTGCGGCGTGGCTCACACCGGGTGTGGCACGCTCGCGCCGTGCCGCGCCGCAGACTCCTCGCCGTCCTGCTCGTGGGTGCCGCCGGGGTGGGGAGCCTGGCCGGGTGCCGCACCGACCCGGACGTCGCCGCCTATGTCGGTGACGAGCAGGTGACCGTCGCCGAGCTGGACGAGGCGGTCGACACCCGGCTCGCCGACCCCGACATCGCCGCCTACGCCGCCGGGAACGAGGTGGGCTACACCCGCCAGGTGCTGAGCCTGCGGGTGGGCGAGGAGCTCCACGACGAGGTGGCCCGGCGCTGGGGTGTCGAGGTGTCCGACGCCGACGTGCGGGCGCGGATCGTCGAGCTGCTCGGCGGCGCCGACCCGGAGGTGGTCTTCACCCAGGTGGCCCAGCAGCAGGGCGCCAGCGAGGCCGACGTGGTGGAGAACGTCCGCCAGCAGCTGGTCCGCCAGCGCGCCGCGGTCGCCGCCGGGCTGGTCGAGCCCTCCGAGGCGGCGCTGCGCGAGCGCTACGAGCAGGTGGCCCCCGGCCTCGCGCAGGTCGAGCTCGGTCTGGTGACGGTCCCCGACCAGGCCACCGCCGACGCCGTGCTGGCCCAGCTGACCGCCGACCCGGCCGGCTACCCGGCCGTCGCCGCCCAGTACGCCGGGCCGAACACGCTGCCGCAGATCGAGCCCCGGGCACCGGCGGACCTGCCCGCGGTGCTGGCCGAGCCGATCGCGGCCACGCCCCCCGGTCAGGGCTTCACCCTGGCGCTGCCGGAGGCCGGCGGGGTGGTGGTCGGCTTCGTCAGCGACGTCGTCGTCCCGACGTTCGAGCAGCTGCGCCCGCAGCTGGCCGACCAGGCCGCGGCCGAGGCGGCGGAGGCCGGCGCCGCGCTGGTGGCCCGGGTGCGGGACGACCTCGACCTGGTGGTCAACCCGCGCTTCGGCACGCTGGAGGGCGGGCAGGTGGTCGCCGCGGACGGCGGCGTGGTGCAGCTCCTCGAGGACGCCGGTGAGGACGCCGCCGGGCTTGCCGGAGACTGACCGGGTGCCCGTCGCGCTCCTCGTCATCGTCAGCCCCCGCCTGCCCGGACTGCTCGCTGCCGCCGGCTGGCGGGCGGTCACCACCGCCCCGGCCGTGCTCGCGCTGCCCGGCGCCGCCGCCACCGCCGCGGCGCTGCGGGCGGAGGGGATCGCGGTGACCGACGTCCCCGACCCGGCCTCGGCCGCCGCGGCGGGCCCCGGCGCCGTCCTGCTGGCCATCCCCGAGGAGGTCGCCGGCTGGGAGGGCGTCCCGCGGGTCGAGGGTGCGCCGGAGCCGCCCGGCGCGCGGCTGCTGGACGTCGTCGGCGTGATGGACCGGCTGCGCTCGCCCGGCGGCTGCCCCTGGGACGCCGAGCAGACCCACGCCACGCTCCGCGGCTACCTGCTGGAGGAGGCGCACGAGGCCTACGACGCGATCGTCGACGACGACCCCGTGGCGATGCGGGAGGAGCTGGGTGACGTGCTGCTCCAGGTCGCCTTCCACGCCCGGGTCGCCGCCGAGGCCGAGCCCGGCCGGCGGTTCGACGTCGACGACGTGGCCGGTGACCTGGTCGACAAGCTGGTCCGCCGGCACCCGCACGTGTTCGCCGACGCCGGGCCGCGGGACGTCGCCGCCGTGGAGCGTGGCTGGGACGAGATCAAGGCGACCGAGAAGCAGCGCCGCTCGCCGACCGAGGGGGTGTCCCGCTCGCAGCCGGCCAGCTCGTGGGGGGCCGCCCTGGCCGGGCGGGCCGCGCGGGCCGGGCTGCCCACCCCGCCGGCCGCCGAGCTGACCGCCGCCGACCCGGCCGAGCTGGGGGAGCAGCTGCTCGGGCTGGTCGTCGCCGCCCGGCAGCGCGGGTGGGACGCCGAGGACGCGCTGCGCACCGCCGTCCGCCGCTACGCCGAGGAGCTCGACGCCGCCGCGCACGCCCGCGCCGACGGCTGACCTGCCCCGTCCGGGTCATCGCCGGACACCGGTGCCCGTCCCGGCCCCTAGCGTGGACGGCGACCGGCCGAGGAGGTGCCCGGTCGACCGCCCCGCCCACGAAGGAGTTCCCGCCGCGTGCCGCTGACACCCCCGCCCCCGTTCGCCGCCGCCGACGTCGTCTCCGCGGCGCTGCCCCGGAGCACCTGGCTGCTGCTGCTGGTGGTCGCCGGCGCCGCGCTGGTGGCCTGGCTGGTCGCCGTCGCCATCGGCGCGCTGGTGCGCCGCTTCGCCGGGCCCTCGCCGGTCGCGGCCGACCTGTCCCGGCGGGGGCGCCGGCCGCTGCGGGTGCTCCTCGTGCTGCTCGCGGTCACGCTGGTGCTGGACGCCGCGCCGGGGGTGGGCGACTGGCGCGACGTCGTCGTCCGGGTCCTCGGGCTGGTCCTGATCGGGGTGGTGGCCTGGCTCATCGCGGTCGCCGTGTTCGTCGTCGAGGACCTGGCGCTGGCCCGCTACGACGTCGACGTCGACGACAACCGGCACGCCCGGCGGGTGCGCACCCAGGTCACGCTGATCCGCCGGCTGACCGTGGCGGTGATCGCGGTGCTGGCGATCGCCGGCATGCTGCTGACCTTCCCCGCGGCCCGGGCGGCCGGCACCAGCATCCTGGCCAGCGCCGGGGTGCTGTCGGTGGTGGCCGGGCTCGCCGCGCAGACCTCGCTGGCCAACGTGTTCGCCGGGATGCAGCTGGCGTTCACCGACGCCATCCGGGTCGACGACGTCGTCGTGGTCGAGGGCGAGTGGGGCCGGATCGAGGAGATCACGCTGACCTACGTCGTGGTGCACGTCTGGGACGACCGGCGGCTGGTGCTGCCCTCCACCCACTTCACCACGACGCCCTTCCAGAACTGGACCCGCAAGGAGTCCGCCGTCCTCGGGTCGGTCGAGCTGGACGTCGACTGGACGGCGCCCCTGGACGAGATGCGCGCCGAGCTCGACCGGCTCGTGGTGGGCAACGAGCTGTGGGACGAGCGGGTCGTGGTGCTGCAGGTGACCGACGCCGTCGGCGCCGTGGTGCGGGTCCGGGTGCTGGTCAGCGCCAAGGACGGCCCCACCCTGTTCGACCTGCGCTGCCACGTGCGGGAGGGCCTGGTCGGGTGGCTGCAGCGCGAGCACCCGACCGCGCTGCCCAAGGTGCGCAACGAGGGCGTCGCCGGTCCGGACGTCGCGCCGCCGCGCCGACCGGTCGCGGGCGACGGCGGCGTGCGGGCGCCCGGCGCGCAGACCGGGCTGTTCACCGGGAGCGAGGAGGCGCGGGAGCGCTCCCGCGCCTTCACCGGGCCCAGCGAGGCGGAGCTGGCCGAGCGGTCCCGGCTCGACGAGGAGTCCCGGGAGCAGCCGCTCGCCTGAGGGTCAGCCCTGGCGGGTGGCCTGCGGGTCCGAGCCCAGCAGCTGGGGCACCCAGAACAGCACCGCGGCCGACAGCGCGGTCGCCACGGCGAAGCCCGCAGCGCCGCTGCTGTCGACGTAGGCCCACAGCAGGCCCAGTACCGGGGCGAGGAAGGGCAGGACGCCGTCCGCCCGGGCCTGCCGGGCCATCCCCAGCTCGACGGCGTCGGGGACGACGGGCGCCTGCCGCATCTCCCCGAGCGGTTCCTGGCTGCGCAGCCGACCCGAGGGCCACACCTCCGTGCCGTCGAGCACCGGCAGCACCAGCCGGCCGCGGGCCGGGTTCCCGCGCACCTCGATCCGGGTGGCCGGGGACAGCCGGTCCAGCTCCGGTGCCCAGTGGACGGGCAGCCAGCGCCGCCCGGCCGGCGTCTCCAGCTCCAGCCAGCTGCGCACCAGCAGACCGAGGTTCACCACGACGTGGGTGGCGGTCACCGCGGCGGCGGGCCGCGACCGCAGCCGCGGCCGGGTGAGCAGGCGGGCGAGGGTCAGCGCGGCGACGGCGAGCAGCACCAGCACGACGACGACCAGGCCGAAGACGACGTCCCCGACCGCGGCGTGCGCGGCGTCCCCGTCGGTGTGGACCCGGACCGGGTCGCTCGCGGGGGCAGCCGAGGGGTACTGCACCGTCAGCTCGGCGCCGACCGGCACGTCGAGCGGCTCGTCCAGCTCCAGGGTGCCGCTCCGCTCCCGGCCGGAGTCGTCGCGGAAGGCGACGTCCAGCCCACGGCCCTCGGGCGCGGTGCCGGCCGCGGTGACCGTCCCGGTCGCGGTGCGGTCGGCGGCGGCCAGCGGCGCCTGCACGTCGGACAGCCGCAGTGCCAGCGCGACCAGCACGACGACCCCGACCAGCAGCACCGGGGACAGCCCGAGGAGGAGTTGCCGGACGGCGCGCCGGTGCTGGCGGGGCGGGGTCGGGGGAGTCATCGCCGGCCATCGTCCCAGGCGTCCGCCGGCGGTCTGCCCGGCTGCTCCCGGCGCGGGTGTGCCGCACAGCCCCGGGAGCTGGCTAGGCTGCAGCCCGTGGCCAGCATCGATGCAGTAGGCGCGCGGGAGATCCTCGACTCGCGCGGAAACCCCACCGTCGAGGTCGAGGTGGCACTCGACGACGGGACGATCACCCGGGCAGCCGTGCCCAGCGGCGCCTCGACCGGCGCCTTCGAGGCGGTGGAGCTCCGGGACGGCGGGACCCGCTACGGCGGCAAGGGCGTGACCCAGGCCGTCGACGGCGTCCTGGACGTGATCGGCCCGGAGCTCGTCGGGTACGACGCCGCCGAGCAGCGGATGGTCGACCAGCGGCTGATCGACCTCGACGGCACACCGGACAAGTCCCGGCTCGGCGCCAACGCGATCCTCGGCGTCTCCCTCGCCGTCGCCAAGGCCGCTGCGGAGTCCGCCGGCCTGCCGCTGTTCCGCTACGTCGGCGGCCCCTCGGCGCACCTGCTCCCGGTGCCGATGATGAACATCCTCAACGGTGGCGCCCACGCCGACAGCAACGTCGACGTGCAGGAGTTCATGATCGCCCCGATCGGCGCGGCGACCTTCGCCGAGGCGCTGCAGGTCGGCACCGAGACCTACCACGCCCTCAAGTCCGTGCTGAAGAAGCGCGGCCTCGCCACCGGCCTGGGTGACGAGGGCGGTTTCGCTCCGTCGCTGCCCAGCAACCGGGACGCCCTGGACCTGATCGTCGAGGCCGTGCAGGCCGCCGGCTACACCGTCGGCACCGACATCGCCTTCGCCCTCGACGTCGCCGCGACCGAGTTCCACAGCGACGCCGGCTACGCCTTCGAGGGGAAGACCCTCAGCTCCGACGACCTGATCGAGTACTACCGCGGGCTGGTCGACGCCTACCCGATCGTCTCCATCGAGGACCCGCTGTCCGAGGAGGACTGGGACGGCTGGGTGTCGATGACCCAGGCGCTCGGCGACCGCGTGCAGATCGTCGGCGACGACCTGTTCGTCACCAACCCGACCCGGCTCGCCGACGGCATTGCCCGGGGTGCGGCGAACGCGCTGCTGGTGAAGGTGAACCAGATCGGCACGCTCACCGAGACCCTGGACGCGGTCAACATGGCCCACCGGGGCGGCTACCGGTCGATGATGAGCCACCGCTCGGGCGAGACCGAGGACACCACGATCGCCGACCTCGCCGTCGCCACCGACTGCGGGCAGATCAAGACCGGTGCCCCGGCCCGCAGCGAGCGCGTGGCCAAGTACAACCAGCTGCTCCGGATCGAGGAGGAGCTGGACGACGCCGCGCGCTACGCCGGCGCCGCCGCGTTCCCGCGCCTGGCCGCCCGCAGCTGAGCCCGGGCACTCCGTGAGCACCGCCCGCACCCGCCGCGCCCGGCCCGGTGGCACCCGCCGCCGGAGCTCCTCGCGGCCGGTGCGGGCCGGTGCCCGCGGCGCGGCCGACAACCGGCCGGGCCGCCGCACCACCCGGCGACCGGCCCGCAGCACCACCCCCCGGCGCGGTCCGCGGTTCACCGGCCGGGCCGTGCTGCTGGGCGCGCTGGTGCTGCTGCTGGCGCTGACCCTGGCCGGGCCGCTGCGCCAGTACGTGGCCGGACGGGCGGAGCTCGCCGAGCTGGCCGCCGAGCAGCAGGCGCTCGACCAGCGCGCCGCCGACCTGCAGGCCCAGCTGGACCGCCAGGCCGACCCGGCCTACATCGCCCAGCAGGCCCGGGAGCGGCTCACCATGGTGCTGCCCGGCGACCGGCTGGTCGTCGTCGGGGACGCCGGCGACCCCGGGGACACCGCCCAGGACCCGGCCGGCAGCACCGCCCGGAACGCGCCCGTGCCCTGGTACGAGGGGCTGCTCGGCTCGATCGCCGCAGCCGACGGCAGCCCCTCGGAGACCGATCCGGGCCCTCCCGCAGACTAGGGACGTGCACAGCCCCGACCCCGTGCCGGTCTCGCCGCCGGTCACCGACGCCGAGCGCGCCGTCATCGCCCGTCAGCTGGGCCGCCCGCCGCGCGCGCTGGTCGGCGTCGCGCACCGCTGCCCCTGCGGCCAGCCCGACGTGGTGGAGACCGCGCCCCGGCTGGAGGACGGCACCCCGTTCCCGACGCTCTACTACCTGACCTGCCCGCGGGCGACCGCGGCCGCCAGCCGGCTGGAGTCGGCCGGCCGGATGCGGGACTGGCAGGCGGAGCTGGCCACCGACCCGGAGCTCGCGGCGGGCTACCGGGCGGCGCACGAGTCCTTCCTGGCCACCCGGGACTCCCGGGACGTGCTGCCCACCCGGGCCAGCGCCGGGGGCATGCCCGATCGGGTCAAGTGCCTGCACGCCCTGGCCGGCCATGCCCTGGCCGCCGGCCCCGGGGTGAACCCGGTCGGCGACCGTGCGGTCGCGGAGATGGGGGAGTGGTGGGCGGCGGGGCCGTGCGCCCAGCCGTCCCCGCAGGACCCCGAGGACGTCCGATGACCCGGGTCGCCGCCATCGACTGCGGCACCAACTCGATCCGGCTGCTGGTCGCCGACGTGCCCGTCGAGGGCGCGCACACCGACCTGCTCCGCCGGATGGAGGTCGTGCGGCTCGGCCAGGGGGTGGACGCGACCGGCCGGTTGGCGCCCGAGGCGATCGAGCGCACCCGCCGGGTGCTCGCCGAGTACGCCGCCCAGGCGCGTGAGCTGGGTGCCGAGCGGGTGCGGATGGTGGCCACCAGCGCCAGCCGGGACGCCGCCAACCGCGACGAGTTCGAGGCGATGGTGACCGCGACCCTGGGTCAGCTGCCCGACGTGGTGACCGGGCTGGAGGAGGCCGAGCTCTCCTTCCTCGGCGCCACCGCCTCGCTGGCCGCCGCCGCACGGGTGCACGGTGCCACCGCGCCGCGGCCGCCGTACCTGGTCGTCGACATCGGGGGCGGTTCGACGGAGTTCGTGCTCGGGGATGCCGGCGGGGTGCGGGCGGCGCGGTCGGTGGACGTGGGGTGCGTCCGGCTCACCGAGCGGCACCTGCGCAGCGACCCGCCGCCCGCGGACGAGGTGCAGGGCGCGGAGGCCGACGTGCGGGCGGCCCTGGAGCTGGTCGCCGCCGAGGTGCCGGTGGGGGAGACCGCCACCCTCGTCGGGCTGGCCGGTTCGGTGACCACGGTGGCCGCCCTGGCGCTCGGCCTGCCCGCCTACGACCCGGTCGCCATCCACGGGTCACGGATCCCGGTGGGCGCCGTCCGCTCGGTGTCGGCCGGTCTGCTGACCGCGACCCGGGGGCGGCGGGCGGCCTACCCCGTGATGCACCCGGGCCGGGTCGACGTGATCGGCGCCGGCGCCCTGGTGCTGCGGGTGGTCATGGACGCGTTCGACCTCGACGAGGTGGTCGTCAGCGAGCACGACATCCTCGACGGCATCGCCCTCCGCCTCGGACGCCCCTGACGCCGTCCGCGGCGTCAGGGGCGTTTCGGCCCCCTGCAGGGCCCCGCCGCGAGCTTGCGAGCGGTGGGGGGCAGGGGGTCCTTTCTCAGGCCGCGCTGTCGGAGTTGATGCCCGGCGGCAGGCTGCCGGTGATCTTCTCGTAGACGGTGGCGGCGCCGGCGGCAGCGACCAGCCGGCCGGCGGCGTACAGGGCGCCGGAGATGGCGGCCCAGGCCAGCGCGTCGGGCCAGCTCACCCCGGCGGCCACCGGGTTCTTCGGCGGCGGGTAGCCGCGCACCTTCTCCCAGGTCGTGTCCGCGAGCTTCTTGACCACGATGCCAGCGGGGATGGCCATCGCCGGGCCGAGCAGCTTGTACAGCAACGGGGTCTTCACCTTCTGCTTCTTCGCCACCCCCCGATCATGCCGTGGGGGCGGCTCCGGCGCCCTTCGCGGCCTCGTGCTGTGCTGTCGGGGTGGCACGTGACGCCGACGGCTTCCCCGTCACCCGCAGTCCGGCCGGCGTCGTCCGCGCCGCCGCCGGCAGCCACGAGCTGACGGTCCTGGACGAACGGGTCTCCGGCTGCCGGGCCTGTCCGCGGCTGGTGACCTGGCGCGAGGAGGTGGCCCGGGTGAAGCGGGCGTCCTTCCGCTCGGAGGAGTACTGGGGACGTCCGGTGCCGGGGATGGGGCCCGCCGATGCGCGGATCGGCGTCGTCGGCCTGGCCCCCGCCGCGCACGGCGGGAACCGCACCGGCCGGGTGTTCACCGGCGACCGCAGCGGCGACTGGATCTTCGCCGCGCTGTGGCGGGCCGGGCTGGCCAACCAGCCGACCTCGGTGGCCAAGGACGACGGGCTGGAGCTGACCGACGTCCGGGTGTGCGCCGCGGTGCGGTGCGCGCCACCGGCCAACGCGCCCACGCCGGAGGAGCGGGACACCTGCTCGCCGTGGCTGGCTCGGGAGCTGGCGCTGTTGCCCCGGCTGCGGGTGATCGTGGTGCTCGGCGGGTTCGGCTGGACGGCGCTGTGGCCGGTGCTGGCCGGCGCCGGCGTGCCGCTGCCCCGGCCGCGGCCGGCCTTCGGGCACGGCGTGGAGGTGTCGCTCGCCGGCCCGAACGGCCCGCTGACCCTGCTCGGCAGCTACCACGTCAGCCAGCAGAACACCTTCACCGGCCGGCTCACCGAGCCGATGCTGGACGCGGTGCTGGACCGGGCGAAGGCGCTCGCCGCCGCGGGGTGAGCCGGCGGCAGGTGTCCGTCGGGGCGCGTGCGGGCCTACGGTGAGTCCATGGCCCAGCGACCGGTGATCCTGATCGTGGGCGGCGGCTACGTCGGCCTCTACACCGCCCTGCGCTTGCAGAAGAAGCTGCGTCGCGGGCGGGCGGAGATCATCGTGGTCGACCCGCAACCGCACATGACGTACCAGCCGTTCCTGCCCGAGGCGGCGGCCGGCTCGGTGGAGCCCCGGCACGTCGTCGTCCCGCTGCGGCGCACGCTGGACCAGTGCCGCGTCATCACCGGTGCGGTGGCCGGGCTCAGCCACGCCGACCGGACCGCGACGGTGACGCCGGCCGAGGGCGACTCCTTCGAGCTGCGCTACGACGTGCTGGTGATGGCCGCCGGCTCGGTGGCCCGCACCCTCCCCATCCCGGGGCTCGCCGAGCACGGCATCGGTTTCAAGAACGTCGGCGAGGCCATCTACCTGCGCAACCACGTGCTGGCCCGGCTGGACGCCGCGAGCTCCACCGACGACCCGCAGGTGCGCCGGCGGGCGCTGACCTTCACCTTCGTCGGTGGGGGCTACGCCGGGATCGAGGCGTTCGCCGAGCTGGAGGACATGGCCCGCTACGCCCTGGAGCGCTACTACCCCCGGCTGTCCCCGGCGGACATGCGCTGGGTCCTGGTGGAGGCGACCGGCCGGATCCTGCCCGAGGTCGACGCGGACATGGGTGCCTGGACGGTGCAGCAGCTGCAGGCCCGCGGCATGGAGGTCAAGCTCAACACCACGCTGGACTCCGTCTCCGACGACGGCGTCGTGCGCACCGGCGACGGCGACGAGTTCGCCAGCGACACCCTGGTCTGGACGGCGGGCACCAAGCCGCACCCGATGCTCGCCCAGACCGACCTGCCGCTGGACGAGCGCGGCCGGGTCCGCTGCCGGGCCACGCTGCAGGTCGAGGGCCCCGAGGGTGCGGCTCTGGACGGTGCGTGGGCCGCCGGTGACCTGGCCGCCGTCCCGGACCTGACCAAGGACGACCCCGGCGCCACGACCGCCCCGAACGCCCAGCACGCGGTGCGGCAGGCCAAGCGGCTGGCCGACAACATCGTGGCCGTGCTGGACGGCGAGCAGCCCACGGAGTACCGGCACGCCTACGCGGGGTCGGTGGCCAGCCTCGGGCTGCACAAGGGCGTCGCCCAGGTCTACGGGGTCAAGCTCAAGGGCCGGCCGGCCTGGTGGATGCACCGCGCCTACCACGTCAGCCGGGTGCCCACCCTGAACCGCAAGGTGCGGGTGGTCGCCGACTGGGCGCTCGCCTCGGTGTTCCGGCGCGAGGTCATCGCGCTGGGCCAGCTGCAGAACCCGCGGCGGGAGTTCGTCGCCGCGGCCACCGGCGGCCAGGCCCCGTCGATCCCGCCGCCCAGCGCGGCCGATCGGGACCAGTCGGGCCCGCGCGCCAGCTAGGGTCCGGGGCGGGCCACGAGCCCGCGCGCCCCCGTAGCCCAATCGGCAGAGGCAGGCCCCTTAAAAGGGTCCCGGTGTCGGTTCGAACCCGACCGGGGGCACCCGTCCGGGTGGTCCCGGGCACACGGGAACTACCGGCACTGACCTGGCGTTACACCAGACAGCGTGGGGCGGACAAGTTGAGCCCCACGGCCCGACCAGTCACCTCGAGGAGATGACGATGCCCAGCAGCAACCCGGCCTTCCGGGGCCTCCCGGCAGCCGGCAACGGCCAGTCCGCCGGCTGGGGCCCCGCCCCGCAGCAGACGTACGGCGGGGCACCCACCCAGCACGACCCGTACGCCGCTCCGTCGCCGTACGCCGCGACCGACCGCGCCTACATGACGATGGACGACGTCGTCACCAAGACCGGCATGAGCTTCCTGGTGACGGTGCTCTCCGCTGCCGTGACCTGGGCCGTGCTGCCGGACAGCCTCGCCCTGGGGCTGGCGCTGCCGGCCATCCTGGTCGCTCTCGTGCTGGGCCTGGTGATCGCGTTCAAGCAGGTCGCCAACCCGGTCGCGACGCTGACGTACGGCGCTCTCTACGGCGTCGCGCTCGGCGCGATCAGCGAGATGTTCAACGACCAGTACAGCGGCATCGTGGCGCAGGCGCTGATCGGCACCTTCGGTGTCTTCGCCGGGATGCTGGTGGTCTACAAGACCGGTGCCATCCGGGTCACCCCGAAGCTCACCCGCTGGATCGTGGGCGCGCTCTTCGGCGTCCTGGCGCTCGTGATCGTCAACCTGGTCGCCAGCTTCTTCATCCCGGGCGGCCTGGGCCTGCGCGACGGTGGCCCGCTGGCCATCATCTTCAGCATCGTCGTCATCGGCGTCGCGGCGTTCACGCTGCTGCTGGACTTCGACATGGCCGACGAGGCGATCCGTCGCGGCGTCGAGCCGAAGTTCGCCTGGTACATCGCCTTCGGCCTGCTCGTCACGGTCATCTGGCTGTACATCGAGATCCTGCGGCTGCTCAGCTACTTCCGCGAGTGATCGCAGGGCCCCGTCCCGGGGCCCGACACACGACGACCGTGGCCCGGTCCCCGCGAGGGGGCCGGGCCACGGTCGTCTGTGCGCGCGGCCCCGGGCGGCCGGTCGGCCGCCCGGGGCGCGACGTCAGGAGAGGCGCTCGAGCACCATCGCCATGCCCTGCCCGCCGCCGACGCACATCGTCTCCAGGCCGAACTGGCCGTCGCGGGCGCGCAGCCCGTTGAGCAGCGTGCCGGTGATCCGGGCGCCGGTCATGCCGAACGGGTGCCCGACGGCGATCGCGCCACCGTGCACGTTCAGCTTGTCGATGTCGATGCCCAGGTCGCGGTAGCTGGGGATGACCTGCGCCGCGAACGCCTCGTTGATCTCCACGAGGTCCATGTCCGAGATGGACATGCCCGCCCGGGCCAGCGCCTGCTCCGAGGCCGCGACCGGGCCGTAGCCCATGATCTCCGGCGACAGCCCGGTGACGCCGGTGGAGACGATCCGGGCCAGCGGGGTGATGCCCAGGTCCTGCGCCTTGCGGTCGCTCATGATCACCAGGGCCGCCGCACCGTCGTTGAGCGGGCAGGCGTTGCCCGCGGTCACCCGGCCGTCGGGCCGGAAGACCGGCTTGAGGCCGGCGAGCCCCTCGAGGGTGGTGCCGGCGCGCGGGCCGTCGTCCTTGCTGACCACGGTGCCGTCCGGCGTGGTGACCGGGGTGATCTCCCGCTCCCAGAAGCCGTTGGCGATCGCCTGCTCGGCCAGGTTCTGGCTGCGCACGGCGAACTCGTCCATCTCCTGGCGGGAGACGTCCTTGAGCAGCGCGAGGTTCTCCGCGGTCTGGCCCATGGCGATGTAGGCGTTGGGGAGTTCGCCGTCCTCGCGCGGGTCCTGCCAGCTCTCCGCGCCGCTCTCGGCGGTCTTGGCGACCCGGGCCTCGGCGTCGGCGAAGCGCGGGTTGTGGGTGTCCGGGATGGCGTCGGAGTTGCCCTTGGTGAAGCGGGACACCAGCTCGACGCCGGCGGAGATGAACACGTCGCCCTCGCCGGCCTTGATGGCGTGCAGCGCCATCCGGGTGGTCTGCAGCGACGAGGAGCAGTACCGGGTGATCGTCGTCCCGGGCAGGTGGTCCATCCCCATCAGGACGGCGACGACCCGGCCCATGTTGAAGCCCTGCTCACCGCCGGGCAGGCCACAGCCCAGCATCAGGTCGTCGATGTCGGTCGGGTCCAGCTGCGGCACCTGGTCCAGCGCGGCCCGGGTGATCGTCGCGGCCAGGTCGTCCGGACGGAGGTCCTTGAGCGACCCCTTGAACGCGCGGCCGATGGGGGAGCGGGCGGCGGCGACGATGACGGCTTCGGGCATGGGTCCTCCACGATGAGGCGCGCCACCTCGCGGGCGGCGACGGACGTCAGATGACCCGAACCTACCCCCGGGTAGCTCCGCCGTCCGTCGGCGGCGGGGGGCTCACCGCGGTGCGGCCTCGAGCGCGGACTCGTCGGCCTGCTCGGGCGTCGGGATCTCCGGGGGCTGCCGTCGACGGAGCCGGGCCCACGGGCCCCGGGGACCGGTCTCGTTCCCGCGGACGGCGGTCGGCTGCACCTCGGTGCCGGTGCGGCCGGCGGCCCGGGCCGCGGCCTGGGCGACCGGGCGGACGGTGTCCCGGCGCAGCCGCAGTCCCCGGTCGGCTGCCGCGGGCCACACGCCGATCGAGTCGGCGATCGAGGGCAGCACCGAGGCGGCCGCCGCGGCGTACCCGGCCGCCGACGGGTGGAACTCGTCGTGGCTGAACAGCTCCCGGTCGCTGGCGAACGAGGGGCCGAGCACCGAGCCGAGGGAGACGGTGCGCCCGCCCTCGGCGACCACGGCGATCGTCTGCGCGGCGGCCAGCTGGCGGCTCCAGCGCCGGGCCAGCACCCGCAGCGGCTGGGCGATCGGCCGGATGGTGCCCAGGTCGGGGCAGGTGCCGACGACGACCTGGCAGTCGGCGGCGATCAGCCGGCGCACGGCCTCGGCCAGCGCCCGCACCGAGTCCGCGGGCCGGGCCCGACTGGTGACGTCGTTGGCGCCGATCATGATCAGGGCGACGGCCGGGCGTTCGAGCAGGGCCTGGTCCACCTGGGCGGCGAGGTCCTTGGACACGGCGCCGGACCGGGCGAACTTGGCCAGCCGGACCGGCCGCTCGGCCAGCTCGGCCAGCGCAGCAGCGACCAGCACACCAGGGGTCTCCCGGGCGTCGTCCACCCCGAGCCCCACGGCGCTGGAGTCGCCGAGCACCGCGAACACGAGCGGCTTGCCTCGACCGCGGCCGTACACGCCGTTGCCGGTGGGAGGGTCGGCCTCGGACGGGTTCGCCTTGACCCGGCGTCGGGCGGCCCGGGCCTCCTGGCGCAACAGCGCCACCAGCGCGGCGCCGGCCAGCCCCACACCGCCACCGCCGTAGGCGGCGCCGGTCGCCAGCCGCCGCGCCCTGCTCGCTCGCGTCACCCGGCCCGTCCTCTCTCCTGGCTCCTCGGCCGCGTGCTGCGGTCGAGAGCGCTGAATCCCAGGCTAGCCACCCCCTACGGTGGCGCCGTGGACGAACGCACCCAGATCACCCCTGCTGGCGAGGACCCCGCCGACCGGCAGCAGCAGATCGTCGACGTCCTCGTCGACGCCTTCTCCGACCTCATGGCCGCCGATGCCGACGCCTTCCGCACCAAGTTCCGCAAGATGGCGGCGGACCCGTTCGCCTTCTACCGCGGGTCGGCATGTCTGTTCTACGCCGACATGGCAACGCTCACGGACCCGTGGTGTGACGAGCGGACGTCGCGGGTGTGGATCCAGGGTGACCTGCACGCGGAGAACTTCGGCACTTACATGGACGGGCAGGGGCGGATCGTCTTCGACGTCAACGACTTCGACGAGGCCTACCTCGGCCACGTCAGCTGGGACCTCCGCCGGTTCGCCGCCAGCTTCGCCCTCCTCGCCTGGCGCAAGGCGCTCGGCGACGACGTGATCGACGCCGTACTGCGCCGCTACCTGGAGTCCTACCTGGACCAGGTGCACGCCTTCGTCGCCGCCGACGACGACCGCTCCTTCGCCCTCCGCCGGGAGAACACCGAGGGTGCGGTGCACGAGCTCGTGCTGGAGACCACCGAGCACACCCGGATCGCGCTGCTGGAGCGGATGACGGTGATCGAGGCGCACCAGCGCCGCTTCGCCGACCGTCCGCGCACCCGCCGGCTGGACGACGGCGAGCGGGACCGCGTGCTGGCCGCCGTGGAGCGGTACCGGGAGACGCTGCCGCCCGGCAAGCGCCGCCGGGAGGTGACCTACGACGTGAAGGACGTCGTCGCCGCCGGTGGCTTCGGCATCGGCAGCGCCGGGTTGCCGGCCTACAACGTGCTGATCGAGGGGTACGACCAGGCGCTGGAGAACGACGTCGTCCTGTCGATGAAGCAGGGCAACGTGCCGGCGCCGAGCCGGGTGGTGACCGACCCGGAGATCCGCCGGCACTTCGAGCACGAAGGTCACCGGACGGCGATGAGCCAGCGGGCGCTGCAGTCCTACGCCTCGGCCTTCCTCGGGCACACCGAGATCGACGGTGTGGGCTTCGTGGTCGCCGAGCTCTCGCCCTACGAGCTCGACCTGGACTGGGACGACCTGACCGAGCCGGAGGAGATCCTGCCCGTGGTCGCCCAGCTGGGGCGGGCCACGGCCAAGATGCACTGCGTCGGGGACGCCGACAGCGACCACGAACTGGTCGACTTCCAGACCGAGGACGCGATCACCGAGATGATCGGCGACCGGCGCGAGGAGTTCATCGCCGACCTGATCGACTTCGCGCACTCCTACGCCGAGCGGACCCGCGCCGACCACCGGCTCTTCGTCAACGCCTTCCGGTCCGGTCAGATCCCCGGGGTCAGCTCCAGCGGGGCCCTCACGGTCACCTGATCGGCAGCTCGATCAGCATGCCCCGGTGCGCGCCCACCGGCCGCAGGTCGTACTCGTCGGTGACGATCTGGAAGCCCAGGCGCTCGTAGAAGCCGACGGCGGAGGCCCGGGCGTCGCACCAGACCAGCTGCCCGCCGCAGGCGGCGACCCGGGCCAGCCCCGCGGCCACCAGCGCCCGGCCGGCCCCGAGCCCCCGCACCCGCGGGTCGGTGGCCATGCCCCGCAGCTGCCAGGAGCCCTCGCCCTCCCGCCAGGGGCAGTCCCGCGGGTGGAAGCGGACCACGCCGACCACCTCGTCGCCGTCGATCCGGGCGGCCAGGTGCAGCGTGTACGGAGCGTCATCCTCGTCGATCCCGAGCGGTCGGCCCTGGCGCAGCTCCTGGGCACGCAGCGGGTAGGTCGTCGCCGCGTCGACCTGCTCGATGGTGATCGTCCCGGTCTCCGCCTCGATGGTCACCACAACAGTGTCCCCGATCCTGGCCCGGCGCGTCTCCGATCCCCGGTTCTTCACCGGATCCCCTGACCGGACGCGGTCCGCGCGCTCCCGCACCGGTGCAGAGGACAGCGCTGCTCACCTCATCTGGTCACTGTCCGTCACCGACCGCGTCGTCCGCGGCGTGTCCGGAGGTAGTCGGCGACGACGTACTCGCCCAGCCGCTCGCTGTCGGGCTGGAACACCCGGCCGCCGGCCCGTGCGGTGATGTCGTGCACGAACTCCACCAGCCCGGGCTCCGGGTCCAGGGCGAAGACGTTGAGCGTCGCGCCCGCGCGGGCCACCCGCTCCACCTCGGCCACCGTGCGGGCGATCGTCTCGGGCATCGGCGGCCAGCAGAAGTACGGCGTCCCGTCGTCCTCCAGGTGCGCGGTCGGCTCCCCGTCGGTCACCACGAGGACCACCGGCTCGGCGTCCCGGTGCCGGGCCAGGAAGCGGCGGGCCAGCATCAGCCCGTGCTGCAGGTTGGTGCCCTGCAGGGTGTCCACGCTCAGCTCGGCGAGGGTCTCCGGGCGGAGCACCTGGGCGGTGGAGGAGAAGCCGATGATCTCGATGGCGTCCTGCGGGAACTGGGTGGTCACCAGCGAGTGCAGGGCCATCGCGGTGGACTTGGCCGCGCCCCAGGTGCCGCGCAGCGCCATCGAGTACGAGAGGTCGACCAGCAGCGCCACCGCGGCCCCGGTGCGCCGTTCGGTCTCCACCACCTCGAAGTCCTCGACGGCGATCTGCACCCGGCGCTGGCCGTCCTCCCGGGGTGTGCCGGCGCTGCGCAGCACGGCGTTGCGCACCGTGCGGACGACGTCCAGCGGCTGCTCGTCGCCGAACCGCCACTCCCGCGAGGCGCCGGTCAGCTCCCCGGCGGCGCCGGCGTCGGCGACGTCGTGCTCGCCGCGCCCGGTGGCCGACAGCTTCGCGAACACCCGGCGCAGGGCCGTGGCGCCCAGCCGGCGCACCGCCTTGGGGGAGAGCTGCAGCGCCCCCTCCGAGCGGTCGAGCCAGCCCTGCCGCTCCAGTTCCCGCTCGAGCCGGCGCAGCGCGGCGAGGTCGTCGACGGCCGAGCGGCCCAGCGCCTGCTCCAGCAGCTCCTCGTCCACGTCGGCCAGGGAGGCGCCGGCGTACCCCTGGGACAGCTGCTGGGACAGCGCCTCCAGGTCGGCCAGCTCGGCGACGGCGGTCGTCGCGTCGCCCAGCCCCAGCGGCTGGTCCCCGTCGGGCACCGGGCCGCGCTGGCCCCACGGCAGGTCCGGCCGGGCCTGCCGCAGCGCATCGGACAGGTGCGCCATCTCGCTCTGCAGCCCGAGGTCGCCCATCGCCTGGCCCATCAGGTCCTGCAGCTCGGCCCGCTGCTCGGGCGACAGCCCGGCCATCATCCGTTCCTGGGCGGCCGCGCGGCGGGCGAGAGAGTCGATCAGCTCCTCCACCGACTGCGGGTCGTCGGGGAAGAACTGCCCGTGCTTGTCCATGAAGTCGGCGAACTGCTGGTCGGTGTCCTCGCCGCGGTTGTGCGCGTCGACCAGCGCGGAGAGGTCGGCGACCATGTCCTTGACCGCCTGCATCGCGGCGCCGTCGCCGTCCTGCATCTGCTGCAGGGCCTGCTTCATCCCCTGGAACGAGCTGTCCAGCACCTCCTGCCGGAGCAGGTCCTCGATCTCCCGGTAGGCCTGGGCCGCCTCGGGGGAGCGCCAGGCGTGGTCCTTGAGCGCGCGGACGGCCCCGGCGGTGTCCTCCGGCAGCGCGTCGAGCTCGGCCTCGGCCAGCCGGGCCGCGTCGTCGGGGTCGGGGAACAGCGCGGTCCGCTCGGCCTCGACGGCCCGGTCCAGCAGCTCCCGGACCTGCTCCAGCGTGCCGTCCAGCCGGCCGGCCTCGCGGGCCTGGCGCAGCCGGTCCCGGACGGTGCGGCGCAGCTGGTCCAGGCCCCGCCGGCCGTCGACGCCGCGGCGCAGCAGGTCGCGCATCGCCTCCCGCACGCCGCTGCCGGCCAGCACCTGGTCGCCGATCTCGTCGACCGCGGACCCCACGTCGTAGGGCGGCGCCAGGGGGTCGGGCCCGCCCCGCCACTTGCCGTACCGGTACCCGCCGTGCCGTCGCTGCGGCATCTCAGGCTCCGTAGACCGTGCGCGAGCCGTCGGTGTCCTTGGCCAGCCGGCGGGTCAGCCACAGGCCCTCGAGCGCGAACTCGACGGCGGCGGCGGCCTGCTCGGCGGACTGCTCGCCCTCGGGCACCCCGAGCCGGCCGAGCAGCTGGGCCAGGTGCGGGATGGTGCCCAGCTGTCCGAGCAGGACGGCGGCCGGCACCAGGTCACCGGACTCCACGGTGTCCCCGCCGGTGAAGTGCTCCTGCAGACCGGTGAGGTCCAGGCCGCCGCAGCGGGCCCGGAAGGTCTGGGCGGTGGCCTGGCGCAGCAGGTGCTCGAGCACCTCCAGGTCACGGTCGTCGTCGGCGTCGCTGCCGGAGTCGGCGAACTCCACCTTCCCGCGGCTGGCCGGGACGATGCTGGGCAGGTCGACCACCCGCGCCACCGGCCGGCTCTCCCCGGCGACGGCGGCCCGGCGCACCGCGGAGGCGGCCACCGTCTCCAGCCCGGCGATGGCGAACCGGGCGCTGACCCCGGAGCGCTGGTCGACGTGGCTGGACTCGCGGACCAGCCGGGTGAACCGGGCGACGATCTCCACCAGGTGCTGCGGCACCAGCGGGGTGCCGAGCTCACCGCTCCCGCCCAGCCAGGTGGTCTGCGCCTCCTGCTCCAGCAGTCGTACCTCGTCGGCGAGCTCGATCGGGTAGTGGGTGCGCACCTCGGCGCCGAACCGGTCCTTGAGCGGGGTGATGATCCGGCCGCGGTTGGTGTAGTCCTCGGGGTTGGCGCTGGCGACGAGCAGCAGGTCCAGCGGCAGCCGCACCCGGTACCCGCGGATCTGGATGTCCCGCTCCTCCAGCACGTTGAGCAGCGCGACCTGGATCCGCTCGGCCAGGTCGGGCAGCTCGTTGACGCTGAAGATGCCGCGGTTGGTGCGCGGGACGAGCCCGTAGTGGACCGTCTCCGGGTCGCCCAGGGTCCGGCCCTCGGCCACCTTGATCGGGTCGACGTCGCCGATCAGGTCGCCGACGCTGGTGTCGGGGGTGGCCAGCTTCTCGCCGAACCGCTCGCTGCGGTGCAGCCAGCCGACCGGGGTCGCGTCGCCGTGCTCGGCGACCTGGCGGTGCCCCCAGACGCTGATCGGCTGCAGCGGGTGCTCGTTGAGCTCGCTGCCGACCAGCACCGGGGTCCACTCGTCGAGCAGGCCGACCAGGGTGCGGATCAGCCGGGTCTTGCCCTGGCCGCGTTCACCGAGCAGCACCAGGTCGTGCCCGGCGATGAGCGCCCGCTCGACCTCGGGGACGACGGTGTCCTCGAACCCGACGATGCCGGGCAGCGTGGGCTCGCCGGCGGCCAGCCGGGCGAGGAGGTTCTGGCGGATCTCGGCCTTGACCGGCCGGGGGGCGGCCCCGCTGGCGCGGAGCTCGCCGAGAGTGGTGGGAGCGGGAGGGGTGGGGGACTGGGAGGTCCCCGTCAGTGCGGCGTCCGTCACCTCGACCACGGTACGACGGACCTGTGACACCCGGGTGTCCGTCGCACCGCGCATCCGCGGACTGCGAGGATCGGCGGCGTGTCCGTCCCCGGTGCAGTGCCCCTGGTCAGCGGTGCCGACGTCGAGTCGGCCGCCCGGTTGCTGGACGGCGTGGTGCGCCGGACGCCGCTGGAGCACTCCCGGGCGCTGGCGGAGCGGGTGGGCGGTCCCGCGTGGCTCAAGTGCGAGAACCTGCAGCGCACCGGCTCGTTCAAGATCCGCGGCGCCTACACCCGGATCGCCCGGCTCAGCGACGCCGAGCGCGCCCGGGGCGTGGTCGCGGCCAGCGCCGGCAACCACGCCCAGGGCGTCGCGCTGGCCGCCCGCGAGCTCGGTGCGGCCGCGACCGTGTTCATGCCGGAGAGCGCCCCGCTGCCCAAGGTCGCCGCCACGCGCGGCTACGGCGCGGACGCGCGGCTCGGCGGGGAGACCCTCACCGAGGCGATCGTCTCGGCGGTGGAGTACGCCGACCGGACCGGCTCGGTGTTCATCCACCCCTTCGACCACCCCGACGTCATCGCCGGGCAGGGCACCGTGGGCCTGGAAGTGCTCGAGCAGTGCCCGGACGTGGCGACGGTGGTCGTCTGCACCGGCGGCGGCGGGCTGGTGTCCGGGATCGCCGCCGCGGTGAAGGCCCGCCGTCCCGACGTCCGGGTGGTCGCGGTCCAGGCGGCGACGGCGGCCGCCTTCCCCGCCTCGCTGGCCGCCGGCCGGCCGGTGCGGCTGACCAGCATGGCGACGATGGCCGACGGCATCGCCGTCGCCGCCCCCGGTGACCTCACCCTGGCGCACGTCACCGGCCTGGTCGACGACGTCGTGACGGTGAGCGAGGGCGACCTCTCCCGGGCGCTGCTGTTCTGCCTCGAGCGCGCCAAGCTGGTGGTCGAGCCGGCCGGGGTCGCCGCGGTCGCCGCGCTGCTGGCCGACCCCGCCGCGTTCGCCCCGCCGGTCGTGGCGGTCGTCTCCGGCGGCAACATCGACCCGGTGCTGATGATGAAGGTCGTCCAGCACGGCATGGCCGCCGCCGGGCGCTACCTGTCGCTGCGGGTGCAGGTGCCCGACCGGCCGGGCTCGCTCGCCGGGCTGCTCCGGGAGCTGGCCGGTCTGGCCGCCAACGTGCTCTCCGTCGAGCACGAGCGGTTGACGCCGCGCCTGGTGCTGGGCGAGGTGGAGGTCGGCGTGCACCTGGAGACCCGCGGCCCCGACCACGCCGAGCACGTGCTGGCCGCACTCTCCGCGGCCGGGTACGCCCCTCGCGTCGACTGACCGGAGCGGACCGATGACTTCTCCGGGCGGGGCGGGTCTGCACCCGGTGAGCCGTCGCACCGCGACGGCCGGACGGACCACGCGTCGTCGGAGGAGTTGTTCATGGAACGGACCCGTCGGGTGCCCGGAAAAGACAGTGAGAACTGTCGGTGGGCGGGCCTAGCGTGCGCGGCATGACCGATGCCGTCGTCGTCGAGGGGCTCGTGAAGCGCTTCGGGGAGAACACCGCGCTCGGTGGGGTCGACCTCACCGTGTCCGAGGGGACCGTCCTCGGGCTGCTGGGGCCCAACGGCGCCGGCAAGACCACCGTCGTCCGGATCCTGAGCACGCTGCTGCAGCCCGACGCGGGGCGGGCGGAGGTGGCCGGGCTGGACGTGCGCACCCAGGCCGACCAGGTGCGCGCCATGATCGGATTGACCGGGCAGTACGCCGCGGTCGACGAGTACCTGACGGGTGCGGAGAACCTGGAGATGGTCGGGCGGCTCTACCGCCTGGGCAAGCGGGAGGCCAGGTCGCGCGCCGGCCAGCTGCTGGAGCGCTTCGACCTGTCCGACGCGGCCAACCGCCCGGCGAAGACGTACTCCGGCGGCATGCGCCGTCGGCTGGACATCGCCGCCTCCCTCATCGCCCGGCCCCGGGTGCTGTTCCTCGACGAGCCGACGACCGGGCTCGACCCGCGCAGCCGGCTGGGCATGTGGGAGTTCATCGCCGACCTGGTCAGCGACGGGACGACGATCCTGCTCACCACCCAGTACCTGGAGGAGGCCGACCGGCTGGCCGACCGGATGGTGGTCATCGACCGCGGCAAGGTGATCGCCCGGGGCACCGCCGACGAGCTGAAGGCCCAGGTGGGCGGCGAGCGGCTGGAGCTCACCGTGGGCACCGTCGAGCAGCTCGCGGTGGTGACCGACGCCCTGCGCCCGCTCTCCCACGGCGAGCTGCACGCCGACCGGCAGACCCGGCGGCTGTCGGTGCCGGTCACCGGCGGGACCGACACGCTGGCCGAGGCGCTGCGCCGGCTCGCCGGCACCAGCGCGCAAGTGCTCGACATCGGCCTGCGCAGACCCGACCTGGACGACGTCTTCCTGACCCTCACCGGGCGCTCCGCCGAGGACGCCGACACCACCACCGACGCCGAGGACTCGGCCACCGTCAGCGCAGGAGCGCAGTCATGACCACCCTGGCCGAGACCGTCTCCGACAGCGTCGTCATCACCAAGCGGAACCTGATCAAGGTCAAGCGGGTCCCCGACCTGATCGTCTTCGCGACCCTGTCGCCGATCATGTTCGTGGTGCTGTTCCGCTACATCTTCGGCGGTGCCATCAACCTGCCGCCGGGCATCAGCTACGCCGAGTTCCTGCTGCCGGGGATCTTCGCCCAGACGGTGGTCTTCGGCTCCACCGTCACCGGGGCGAGCATCGCGGAGGACCTGCAGAAGGGGCTGATCGACCGGTTCCGGTCGCTGCCGATGTCGCGGTCGGCGGTGCTGATCGGCCGCACCGTCGCCGACCTGGGGCTCAACGTCATCTCGATCACGGTGATGGCGCTGACCGGGCTCGCCGTGGGCTGGCGGATCAACTCCTCGATCGGGGAGGCGATCGGCGGGTTCCTGGTGCTGCTGGTCTTCGCGTTCGCCATCTCCTGGCTGATGGCGCTGGTCGGCCTGCTGGTCCGCACCCCGGAGGTGGTCAACAACGCGAGCTTCATCGTGATCTTCCCGTTGACCTTCGCCTCCAACGCCTTCGTCCCGCTGGAGAGCTTCCCGGCGCCGCTGCGGGCCTTCGCCGAGTGGAACCCGGTCTCCACCGTCGTCCAGGCGGCCCGGGAGCTGTTCGGCAACGTCCCCGCCGGGGCCCCGGTCCCCGACGTCTGGTCGCTGCAGAACCCGGCGCTGTACACGGTGCTGTGGACCGTCGCGATCCTGGTGGTCTTCGTGCCGCTGGCGGTCCGGGCCTACCTGCGCACCGCCAGCCGCTGATGAAGGACCCCGCTGCCCCCCGCCACTCGCAGGCTCGCGGCGGGACCCTGCAGCGGGGCCGATCCAGGTGACGGCCGGCCGGGCGTGGGGGTGAAGATGAGCGGGATGAGCACCACTGCACCGGCTCCCTCGCCGGACTCCGCGCCCCTGTCCGCGTCCAACCCGCTGGCCGCCCCGTCGGCGCTGCCCTACGAGCTGCCGCCGTTCGCCGACATCTCGCTGGAGCACTGCCGGGAGGCGCTGCTGGCCGGGATGGCCGAGCAGCGGGCCGAGGTCGCCGTCCTGCTGGCCGACCAGGCCGAGCCGACGTTCGACAACACCGTCGTGGCCCTCGAGCGCTCCGGCCAGCTGCTCGGCCGGGCGGAGGCGGTGTTCTGGAACCTGTCCTCGTCGATGTCCAGCGACCGGTTGCGGGAGATCGAGCGGGAGGTCGCCCCGCTGTCGGCGGCGCACTCCGACGCGCTGCGCCTGGACCCGGCGCTGTTCGCCCGGATCGACGCGGTCCACGCCGGGCGGGACGACGCCGGCCTCGACGAGGAGGCGGTCCGCCTGGTCGAGCGCTACCACCTGGACTTCGTGCTCGCCGGGGCCGGGCTGGACGACGCCGGCCGGGAACAGCTCCGCGAGCTCAACCAGCGGCTGTCCGAGCTGTCCACGACCTTCGGGCAGAACCTGGTGGTGGCCACCGAGGCGGCGGCGGTGCTGGTCACCGACGAGGCCGAGCTGGACGGGTTGAGCCCGGCCGAGGTCCAGGCCGCCGCCGGTGCGGCCGCCGAGCGCGGTCACGAGGGCGGGTACCTGCTCACCCTGGTGCTGCCCAGCGGCCAGCCGGCCATGGCCAAGCTGCGCAACCGGGAGCTGCGCCGCCGGCTGCACGAGGCGTCGCTGACCCGGGCCTCGGCCGGGGAGCACGACAACGGCCCGATCGCGGTGGAGATGGCGCACCTGCGCGCGGTCCGGGCGCAGCTGCTGGGCTTCGACACCCACGCCGACCTGATCGCCGCCGACCAGACCGCCCGTACGTCGGCCGCCGTCGACGAGCTGCTCGGTGCGCTGGTGCCGCCGGCGATGGCCAACGCGAAGGCCGAGGCCGAGGTGCTCGCCGAGGTGGCCGCCGCCGACGGGGTCGAGCTGGCCGCCTGGGACTGGTCGTTCTACTCCGAGCGGGTGCGGGCCGAGCGCTACGCCGTCGACAGCGCCGCGCTACGGCCGTGGTTCGAGCTGGACCGGGTGCTGGTCGACGGGGTGTTCCGCGCCGCCGAGCTGCTCTACGGCCTCACCTTCACCCCGCGTCCGGACCTGCAGGGCTACCACCCCGACGTCCGTGTCTGGGAGGTCTTCGCCGACGAGCAGCCGATCGGGCTCTACCTGGGTGACTTCTTCGCCCGGGAGGGCAAGCGCGGCGGGGCCTGGATGAGCTCGTTCGTCAGCCAGTCCGGCCTGCTGGACACCCGCCCGGTGGTGTTCAACTGCCTCAACGTCACCCGGGCCGCGGCCGGGCAGCCGACGCTGCTGACCCTGGACGAGGTGACGACGCTCTTCCACGAGTTCGGGCACGCGCTGCACGGGCTCTCCTCGGCGGTCACCTACCCGCGGTTCAGCGGTACCAGCGTGCCGCGCGACTTCGTGGAGTTCCCCAGCCAGGTCAACGAGATGTGGGCGCTGTGGCCGGAGGTGCTGGCGCACTACGCGAAGCACGTCGAGACCGGGGAGCCGCTGGCGCAGGAGACGGTCGACTCGCTCGAGGCCGCGGCCCTGTGGGGCGAGGGGTTCGCGACCGTCGAGTACCTGGGGGCCACGCTGCTCGACCAGGCCTGGCATCGGATCGGGCCGGACACCGAGGTCGCCGACGCGCAGGCCTTCGAGGCCCAGGCGCTGGCCGACGCCGGCGTCGCCTTCGACCTGGTGCCGCCGCGGTACCGGACGACGTACTTCCAGCACGTCTTCGCCGGCGGCTACTCGGCCGGCTACTACTCCTACATCTGGTCGGAGGTGCTGGACGCCGACACCGTGGAGTGGTTCAAGGAGAACGGTGGGCTGCGCCGGGAGAACGGCGACGTCTTCCGCGGTGAGCTGCTCTCCCGTGGTGGCTCGGTCGACCCGTTGGGCGCCTTCGCCGCCGTCCGCGGCCGGGCCGCCGACACCGGGCCGCTGCTGCGCCGCCGGGGGCTGACGCCCGTCGCCTGACCCCGACACGCAGAACGCCCCCGCGGACGACGTCCGCAGGGGCGTTCTGCGTGCTGACCGCCCCCGGCCGGGCGGGCTCGTGCCCCGTCCGTCAGGCGGCGGGCGCCGCTCTGCACGCCTTCCGTCTGCTCTGCCCGCGCTGCAGCACGTGCAGAGCAGAGGAAGAGCGTGCAGAGCGGCGGAGGGGGCGGCCGGTTCAGAGCCAGGGGAGGGCGAGCACCAGGTCGAGGTCGTCGGGGGCGGCGCCGTCCCGGACCAGGCGGTTGGGCTGGCGGTGGCCGCAGGCGGTGCAGCGGTGCACCACCTGCCAGCCCTTGCCCGACTTCTCGACCAAGCCGATGGGCTCCATCAGCTGCCGGCACTCGCTGGCCCGGTCGCCCGGCAGGTCGTCGACGTGCAACGACCACAGGCACCACGGGCAGTGGTTGCGGTAGTGCCCGTCGGTGTTCGCCGGCACCAGGGTCTGGCAGTGCCCGCAGACGAAGGTGGTGTTCTCCGCCCGTCGGGAACGAGCCCGCCCGCCGTCCACCGTGCCGGCCTCGTCCATCGCGCTCGTCACTGCCCTGACCTCACTGCCCTGGCCGTGAGGTCAGGGGATGAACGGCTCGACGGCCAGGACCTTCACGGAGATGTCCTTGCCGTTGGGTGCCTGGTAGGTGACCGTCGCGCCCGGCGCGGCGCCCACGATCGCCGCACCCAGCGCGGACTCGGGGGAGTAGACGGTCAGGTCGGTGGTGCCGGCGATCTCCCGCGAGCCCAGCAGGAACTTGTCGGTGTCGTCCTCGTCGCCGTCGAAGGCGATGGTGATGACCGTGCCGACGGCGGCGTTGGTCGCCGTCGTGGGCGGCTGGCCGACCCGGGCCTTGCGCAGCAGGTCGGTGAGCTGCCGGATCCGGCCCTCCGCCTTGCCCTGCTCCTCGCGGGCCGCGTGGTAGCCGCCGTTCTCCTTGAGGTCACCCTCCTCGCGGCGGTCGTTGATCTCCTTGGCCATCGCCGGTCGGCTCGCCACCAGCTGCTCGAGCTCGGCTCGCAGCCGGTCGTGGGCCTCCTGCGTCAGCCAGACGCCCTGGTCCTGCTCGTCAGTGGGGGTGGCCACAGTTGCTCCCGGTGCTCGTCGTCGCGACCCGCTGCGCTCGCAGGTCACCGGTGGTCAATCCGAGCAACGTAACACCGGAGCGCGGCCCCGTGCAGCCGTCTACGGAACGGATCCGGCCGGGACGGCTCTCCGACCTCGGAGCCCGCCGGAGTGGCGCGGGGCACACCAGGAGTCGCCGGGGTGCGTGCCACGACCCGTCGGCCGGGGGGACAATGGTGCCTGCGACCGGGCGTGCGTGTCGCGCACGGAGCAGGGCACCGTCGGGCACGGGTTCGACGAGCGGAGCGAGGAGCAGCACACGTGACCGAACCGGACCAGTTGCGCCTGCTCGCGGTGCACGCCCACCCCGACGACGAGTCGAGCAAGGGCGCCGCGACCATGGCCAAGTACGTCGCCGAGGGCGCCCGCGTGATGGTGGCGACCTGCACCGGCGGGGAGCGCGGGTCGGTGTTGAACCCGGCGATGGACCGCCCCGAGGTGTGGGAGCGGATGGCCGAGATCCGCAGCGAGGAGATGGCCCGGGCCCGGGAGGTCCTCGGTGTCGAGCAGGAGTTCCTCGGCTTCGTCGACTCCGGGCTGCCCGAGGGTGATCCGCTGCCGCCGCTCCCGGAGGGCTGCTTCGCCCTGGTGCCGGTCGAGGAGGCCGCCGCGCCCCTGGTCGAGCTCATCCGGCGGTTCCGGCCGCAGGTGGTGCTCACCTACGACGAGCGGGGCGGCTACCCGCACCCCGACCACATCAAGACCCACGACATCTCGGTGCACGCCTTCGAGGCAGCCGGTGACCCGGACCGCTACCCCGACCTCGGGGAGCCCTGGCAGCCGAGCAAGCTCTACTACCACATGGGCTTCACGCTGCCCCGGACGAAGGCGCTGCACGAGGCGATGCTGGCCGAGGGGGCCGAGTCGCCGTACACCGAGTGGCTGGCGAAGTGGGACCCGGCCAACGACATCTCCCACCGGGTGACCACCCGGGTGCCCTGCGCCGAGTACTTCCCGGTGCGGGACGCCGCCCTGATCGCCCACGCCACCCAGATCGACCCCACCGGCCGCTGGTTCTCGGTCCCGCTGGACCTGCAGACCCGCACCTGGCCGACCGAGGACTACGAGCTGGCGCGGTCGCTGGTCGATGTCCCTGTCCCGGAGGACGACCTGTTCGCCGGCGTCCGCACCTCGGAGCGTGTCTCGTGACCACTGCACTCACCCTGCTCGCCGTCCAACAGCAGCCGGTGCCGGAGGACGTCGGCAAGGGCGGTCCGTTCGGGCTGTTGCTCATCGTCGTGCTGCTGATCGCGGTGCTGTGGCTGGGCCGGTCGATGGGCCGGCACCTCAAGAAGGTGCCGCGCAGCTTCGACCCGGCCGACCAGGTCCCGGACAGCCCGGCCGAGCTGATGGTCGACGTCCCGGCCCGGGAGCCGGGGGCCGAGCTGCTGGACACGCTGCGCCGGGCGCCGCTGGCCATCGAGCCGCCACGTCGTCCGCAGGACGGCGGCACTCCGGGTGGGCGGCCCGCCGCCGGCTGACCGATCGCCGGCACGGGGACTGACCCGGGCGAGGGACGCTCGCCGGCGTCTGGCGCGCGAGGGGGCGCGGTCGGCGATGATCTCCCGATGGCGACCCAGCAGGCCCGGCGGGACCCCGGACGGCAGGAACGACCCGGGCTCGGCCGATTCGGCACCCGTGCGCTCGAGGTGGGCGAGAACGTCGTCTACGCAGGGATCGCGCTGTTCCTGGTGGTCAGCGCGCTCGTGCTGCTCGTCGTGGCCGGGAAGACGACGTGGGGGATGGTCGGCGACCTCTCCCAGGCCCCGGTGCTCGAGCTGCTCGACGTGCTGTTGCTCGTCTTCATCATCGTCGAGCTGCTGTTCGCGGTGCGGATCACCGTGGAGCGCCGCGAGCTGGTGGCCGAGCCCTTCCTGCTGGTCGGGATCATCGCCTCGATCAAGGAGATCGTCGTGCTGTCGGTCGAGGCGGCGGGGGTCCTGGGCAAGGGGGCGCAGTTCGACGACCGGATGACCGAGATCGGCGTCCTCGGCGTGCTGGTCGTCCTGCTCGGCTGCACGGCCTGGCTGCTGCGGCTGAAGGAGCGCGAGCCCGACGAGGGTGACGCGCCGCCACCGGGCTGATCGGTCGGATCAGCCCCGCGGGCCTCACCAGCGGTGGGCGACGTCCACCACGACGCGAGCGCCGTCGGGCTGTCCCGGCGCACCGGCGAGCACGAACACCCGGAAGGGCAGCCGGGCCCGGGTGCCGACGGCCAGCGTCGTCTGCCCCTCGAAGGAGCCGCCCCAGGCGACCTGGCGCAGCGTGCGCGCGCCGGTGACGTCCACGACCTCGGTGCGGTCGGCGGGCTGGTACGTCGACTCGTAGGTGTCGTCGAACGCGGGAGCCTGGACGACCACCTGCAGCACCGCGCCGCCCCGGACGGGCACCGGCGCCCCGGAGCCCTGGGCGCCCACCTGATCGACGTACCGGACGAAGTAGCCGGCCGACCCGTCGGCACCCTGCAGGTCGACGACCAGCCGGTCGAAGCACGGGTGCTGCCCGGTGCGGACGTCGGTGATCGTGCCCCACGGGCTGGCGGGCGGCTGGCTCTCCAGCAGCGATCCCCAGCGGATGCCGCAGTACGGGTCGCTGGCCGCCTGGGCCGGCAGTGCGCCGCCCAGCAGCCCGAGGGTGCTGAGCAGCACCACGACCAACATGCGTGGGCTCGTTCCGTTCCGGTTCACGGCCACCTCCTCGACGTCGTCCCAGGATCTGTATCCCATCCGGCGGCGGGGGAACATGACGATCTTGTGACGCCGCCCGTCAGGCGGTGCCCTCCGCGGCGATCAGGTCGGCGACCTCCTGAGGGCGCTCGCTGCAGTCGTCGCCGGAGTCAGGCTCGTCGGCGGCCAGCCCGGTGATGCCGACGTCCTCGACCGGCTGGAACCCCAGCCGGTCGAGGTGGCGGGGCAGCCGGTTCTGCGCGTTGACCACGTGCGAGCGGGACAGCCAGCCCAAGCCGTCCTCGACCTCGAAGTCGAGCCCACCACCCGGGGCGCGGCGGACGTGCCCGGGGGAGGGGAGCAGGCCGGCCAGCTGGATCGCCTGCTCGGGGTACAGGGTGTCCGGCGGCGTGTCGAAGTAGTACCAGCTGGCCGTGCAGACGCCGTACAGCGTGGGGCCGAACTGGGCGTGGTTGACGTAGAGCTCGAGCATCCGCCGGTCGTCGACGACCAGGGCCAGCTCCGCGGCCAGGCCGGCCTCCACCGCCTTGCGCCAGGCGCTCAGCTCCTGGTTGAGGAACAGGTTCTTGGCCACCTGCTGCGGGATGGTCGAGCCGGACGGGTCGTCCTCGCCGCGCAGGTGGGCCTGCGCGCGGGAGAACAGCACATCCCACTCGAAGGCGCCCGAGCGGTAGGGGAGCGGGGCGTCCTCGTGGGCGATGACCGCGGCGAGGAAGTTCCGGGAGACGTGCTCGACCGGCACGGACTGCTGGATCGAGCCGGCCGGGTTGGCGGCCATGAACGCCGTCGTGGGCGGGTCCACCCACCGCAGCGCGACCATCACCAGGGCCTGGACGACGAACACCACGGCGAGCAGTCGACCGATCCTCCGGAGGACGCCGCGGCGTCGTCCCGGGGACCGGTCCCGCCGCCACCGGCGCCGGGGCTGCTCCGGAGTCGGCGGTCGCCCGGCGGCGGGACGATCGCGCCGCCAGGACCGCCGCGGGCGGGACGGCTCGTCCGCCGCTGCGGGCGGGTACCGGTCCGCAGCGCCCGGCGGCGGGCCGTACCGGCCGTCGTGGGCAAATGGGAACTGGTCGAACGGCGGGCCGGGCGGGTACGCGGGGTCCGGCGGTGGCCCGTCGGCCGGGCGGCGGAACCGCGCGGTCGGCCGGCGATCCGGCGGGACGTGGGCCATGGGTGGAGCTCCAGGTGCTGACAGCGAGCCGTCATCGTACGTGCGGCGGTCGTGGCCCCCGGCCCACCGCGCGCTCCCGGGCGGGGCGCGCGAGCGAGCGCAGCGTGTCCGCTCTCAGCGCAGCGCCGAGGCGGCCGACGAGGTGATTACACGATTACGGTGTTCGTGTTGGCTTGAATCGAGGAGGAACCGTGCACGCACACCACCGTTTCCCACCCGAGGGCTTCCCCGGTCGCGGGCGTGCCCGTGGCCGCGCCGCGGACGCCCCACCGCCGGTCGAACGCGCCGAGGTCGCCGGCTGGTTCGCCGGCCGGCTCCCCGACGAGTGGTTCACCGGCCCGGTCGAGCTGGTCGTCGACCGGGACGAGATCACCGTCGTGGGGTCGGTCCCCGAGCCCGAGGTGGGTGAGGGCGACCCGGCGGCCGCCCGCGCGGGGCGGATCGCCCGCTTCCGGGAGCAGACCCGCGGCCAGCGGATGGCGATCGCCGATGCCGCCCAGGAACGCTACGGCCGCTCGGTCGCCTGGGGTGCGACCTGCGGCGACGTCCGGGAGCTGTTCACCACGCTCTCGGTCCCGGTGATGACCCGACTGCGCCAGCCCGAGCGTCTGGTGCTGGACACCCTGGTCGACGCCGGCGTGGCCCGGTCCCGGTCCGAGGCGCTGGTCTGGGCCGTGCGCCTGGTCGGCCAGCACGCCGACGACTGGCTGGCCGAGCTGCGGCAGGCCATGGCCGCCGTGGAGGAGGTGCGCGCGCGGGGTCCCCGGTAGGAGGGCCGCGGCCCGTGCGGGGACCAGGGGACACTGGGTGCCGTGCCCGACACCGCTGAGCCCACCGCCACCGACGTGCTCGTGGTGGGGGCCGGTCCCGCCGGGGCGGCTGCGGCCGCCTGGGCCGCGCGCGGCGGCGCCGACGTCGTCCTCGCCGACGCCGCCGTCTTCCCCCGCGACAAGACCTGCGGTGACGGCCTGACCCCCCGGGCCATCGCCGAGCTCGACCGGCTGGGGCTCGGTGACTGGGTGCGCTCGCACGGCCGCAACCGAGGGCTCCGGGCGGCCGGCTTCGGCCAGGAGCTGCTGCTGCCCTGGCCCGGTGGCGCGCTGCCCGACCACGGCGGCGCCGTCCCCCGCACGGAGCTGGACGCTCGGATCCGCTCGGTGGCCCTGGACTCGGGCGCCACCCCGCTGGAGGGTGCCCGCGCGGTGGACGTCGAGCGGGACGGCGACCGGGTGGCCGCGGTGGTGTTCCGCCGTCCCGACGGGTCGACGACGACGGTCCGCTGCCGCCGGCTCGTGGTGGCCGACGGCGTCCGCTCGCCGCTGGGCCGGGTGCTCGGCCGGGAGTGGCACCGCGACACCGTCTACGGGGTGGCCGCACGCGGCTACGTGCGCTCCGGTCGCAGCGACGACGAGTGGATCAGCTCGCACCTGGAGCTGCGCGGGGCCGAGGGGGAGCTGCTGTCCGGCTACGGCTGGGTGTTCCCGCTGGGTGCCGAGCGCGGTGAGGTCAACGTCGGGGTCGGCACGCTGGCGACCGAGCGCCGTCCGGCCGAGGTGCGGCTGCGCAGCCTGCTGGAGCTCTACACCGACCAGCGGCGCGCGGAGTGGCAGATCGACGGCGCCGTGCAGGCCCCGGCCAGTGCGCTGCTGCCGATGGGCGGTGCGGTCTCCGGCGTGGCCGGGCGCAACTGGGCGCTGGTCGGGGACGCCGCGGGCTGCGTCAACCCGCTCAACGGCGAGGGCATCGACTACGGGCTGGAGACCGGCCGCAGCGTGGTCGACCTGTTCGACGACGACGACTGGTCGCAGGCCTGGCCCACGACGCTGCGCCGGCACTACGGCGAGGCGTTCTCCATCGCCCGCCGGCTGGCCGGGCTGCTCACCGTGCCCCGGTTCCTGCCGGCCGCCGGCCCGGTGGGCATGCGGTCGCGGGTGCTGATGACCGTCGCCCTGCGGGTCATGGGCAACCTGGTGACCGACACCGACCGGGACGTCGTCGCCCGCGCCTGGCGCCGGGCCGGCCGGCTCTCGGTGCGGCTGGACCACCGCCCGCCGTTCGCCTGAGCTGCTCCCTGCGCAGGCTCGTGCACGACGCGCCGGACCGCCGGGTGCCGGCTACTGCGTGATGCGCAGTACTGTGCGTTCCACACCGACGAGCCGGAGGACCCCGATGGACACCACGCAACTGCTCAAGGGGGTGCTGGACCTCGCCGTCCTCGCGGTGCTCGATGGTGAGGACGGCTACGGCTACGACGTCGTCCGGCGGCTGCGCGCCGGGGGGCTGGAGGAGGTCGGCGACGCCTCGGTCTACGGCACGCTGCGGCGGCTGTACGCCGCGGGCCACCTGACCAGCTACGTCGTCCCCTCGGCCGAGGGGCCGCACCGCAAGTACTACGGGCTCAACGTCTCCGGGCGGGCACAGCTGGAGATCGCGACCAAGACCTGGCAGGGCTTCGCCGACACGATGGCGGCCCTGCTGACGACCGACCGGGAGGTGGCGGCATGACCGGCGCGACGAGTGTGGGCCGGCAGGCCGAGGTGGCGGAGTACGCGGCGGCGGTGCGCGCTGCGCTGACCGACGTCCCGGCCGACCGGTACGAAGAGCTGTTGGAGGACCTCGAGGACCACCTGGCGGAGGTGGCCGCGGACGGCGATGCGCCGCTGGAGTTCCGGCTGGGCTCGCCCCGCCACTACGCCGACGAGCTGCGGACCGCCGCCGGGTTGCCGGCTGCGCCGGCGGCCGAGGACGAGCAGGTCGGCCTGACCGAGCTGGTCGCCCGGCTCCGGTCGTGGGCGCCGGTGCGGCAGGTCGAGGCGTTCCTCCCCGAGCTGCGGCCGGCCTGGTGGGTGGTGCGGGCCTGGGCGGCGGTGACCGCGGTGGACGTGGTGTTCGTCGGGGGCACGTCCTTCCCGGTGCCCACCCTCGGGCTCGGCCCGGTCGGCCTGCTGGTCACCGGTGCCGCGATCGCCTGGTCGGTGCGGCTCGGCCTGCAGGCCCGGGCGGAGGGGCGGGAGCCGGGGCGCCGCGCCGCGCTGGTCAACGCCGGGCTGGGGCTGCTGACGCTCGTCGCCCTCGTCGGCCTGGCCGACGGACCCGGCGTCGCCACCGCCGAGCAGGTGTACGTCGAGGACGCGCAGCCGGACCACCTGGTGCACGAGGACGGCACACCGATCACCAACATCCTGCCGTTCTCCTCGACCGGGGAACCGCTGACCGGCGTCCTGCTCTACGACCAGGACGGGCGCCCGATCGACGGGCTCGCCGACGTGACGGTCGACGGCGAGCAGGTCGAGACGGTGCCGGACGCACCGCTGCAGCCGGGGAACGCCTACCCGCAGCAGCGACAGGTGCTGAGCTGGGACCAGTACGGCGAGGAGACCGCCGTCCCGATGCCGCTGCCGAGCATCGCCCCCAGCACCGACGTCGCCCCCAGCACCGGCGTCGCCCCCAGCACCGGCGTCACGCCGGAAGCGGAGCCGGCGCCGGCGCCGGCCGTGCCGGGGGAGACCCCCCTGACCGATCCGGGCGCGCCGCCGACGCCCTGAGCGGCCGACCGGCTCAGGCGAGTGGGGAGCGGTAGATCACGAAGTAGATGGCGATGTAGTGGCAGAGGGCGGCCACGATCGTCAGCGCGTGGAACACCTCGTGGTAGCCGAAGGTGCCCGGCCAGGGGTTGGGCCGCTTGCTGGCGTAGGCGATCGCCCCGACGCTGTAGAGCAGTCCGCCGACGCACAGCAGCACCAGTGCGGTGACGCCGGCCAGTTGCAGGATGTCGACCAGCACGAACACCGCTGCCCAGCCCAGGGCCAGGTAGATCGGCACCCCCAGCCAGCGGGGTGCGTGCGGCCAGGCCACCTTCAGCGCCACGCCCAGCACGGCACCGGCCCAGACGAGGGCGAGCAGCCACCGGCCGGTCGGTTCGGGGACGGCGAGCAGCGCGAACGGCGTGTACGTGCCGGCGATGAACACGAAGATCATCGAGTGGTCGGCGCGCTTCATCAGCTGCCAGCCGCGCGGTGACCAGCGTCGGCGGTGGTAGAGGGCGCTGACCCCGAAGAGCCCGAGGATTGTGACGCAGTACAACGCCACCGACCACCCGGCGCGCGCGCCCTGCACGGCGGCCAGCGGGATGAGCACCGCCCCGGCGATGACCGACCCGAAGAACGCGAAGAGGTGCAGCCAGCCCCGCATCCGGGGGCGGGTGTCGGGGTGGTCGTGCTCGCCGTCTTCCGCCAGTGGCCACTCGCCCTGGCGCTCGACGGACTCGACCCGTTCGCCCTCCGCATGGACGGCGGCCACCGCCTCGCCGGCCGGCGCCTCGATCTCAGCGCCGTCAGCGGTGACCCGGGCGTGGTCCTCGTGGTCTGAGGAGACGCTCATGAGCCGAGGCTACGGAGCAGGGGGTGACGCGTCATCCCGGGCCGGGTGTGATCTCCCTGGGAACGCGCCGGCCCGGTCCGGCGCGCGGTCCGGCCGCACGGGGAGGCGGCACCTAGGGTGAGGGCGTGGGGGTGCGCGCGAGGGTCCGGGACGCGCTCACCGTCGTCTACGAGCGCCGGCTGGCCCGCGGCCTGGTGGGCGCCGACACCCCACGGCACGTCGGCGTGATCATCGACGGGAACCGGCGCTGGGCCCGGGCCATCGGCCTGGAGGACGTCAGCGAGGGGCACCGCCGCGGCGCGGACAAGATCGCCGACCTGCTCTCCTGGTGCGACGAGGCCGGCGTCGAGGTGGTCACCCTCTTCCTGCTGTCGACCGACAACCTGAGCCGGCCGGCCCCCGAGCTCACCCCGCTGCTCCGGATCATCGAGGGCGTCGCCTGCGACCTGGCCGGTCCGGACCGGCGGTGGCACCTGCGGGCGGTGGGCGCACTGGAGCTGCTGCCGGCGGAGACCGTCGCCGTGCTGACCCGGGCCGAGCGCGACACCCGGGAGCGGCCGGGGGCGACGGTGAACCTGGCGGTCGGCTACGGCGGACGCCGGGAGATCGCCGACGCCGTCCGGTCGCTGCTGGCCGAGCACGTCCAGCGGGGGACGACGCTGCCGGACCTGATCGAGGTGCTCGACGCCGACCACATCGCCGAGCACCTCTACACCCGTGGGCAGCCCGACCCGGACCTCGTCATCCGCACCAGCGGCGAGCAGCGGCTCTCCGGGTTCCTGACCTGGCAGACGGCCCACTCGGAGTTCTACTTCACCGACGTCTACTGGCCGGAGTTCCGCCGGGTCGACTTCCTGCGGGCGCTGCGCGCCTACGCCGCCCGGCACCGCCGCTTCGGCGGCTGAGACCCCGGCTGACAGACTCGCGGCATGGCAGCCGGCGCGGTCGACGTCCCCCTGGAGTACGTGCGGCTGGGGCTGCGCTTCGACCGGATCGAGCCCGGCTTCGTCGACGCCTACACCGGCGAGCCGCGGCTGCGGGCCCAGGTCGCCGACGAGCCGGCGCCGCAGCCGCACCAGCTGCGCGACCAGGCCCGGGCGCTGCTGGGCGAGCTCGACTCCGCCGCCCTGCCGGCCGACCGGACCGCCTACCTGCGCGGTCAGCTCACCGGACTGGAGTGCTCCGCCCGCAAGCTGGGCGGTGAGCCGGTCGGCTTCATCGCCGAGGTCGAGGCCTACTTCCAGGTGTCGGTCGCCCTCGGCGACCCGGCCGAGTACGCCGCCGCGCACGCCGAGCTCGAGCAGCTGCTGCCCGGCAGCGGGACGCTGGCGGAGCGATACGCGGTGCACCGGCGGCGGGAGGAGTGCCCGCCCTCGCGGCTGGAGGAGGCGGTGCACGCGCTCTCCTCCGCACTGCGCGACCGGGTGCGCGGCCAGTACGGCCTGCCCGAGGCCGAGACGGTGCGCTACGAGGTGGTCACCGACAAGCCGTGGTCGGGGTTCAACTACTACGAGGGCGACTACCGCTCCCGGGTCGCGATCAACGCCGACCTGCCGCACCGGCTCGCGCAGCTGCCGCACCTGGTCGCGCACGAGTCCTACCCTGGGCACCACACCGAGCACTGCCGCAAGGAGCGCGGGCTGGTCGAGCGCGACCAGCACCTGGAGCACACCGTGTTCCTGGTCAACACCCCCGAGTGCCTGATGGCCGAGGGGCTGGCCGACCTGGGCGTCGAGGCGTCGATCGGCGCCGGGTGGGGGCCCTGGGCCGCCGACGTGCTCGGTGACCTGGGCCTGCGCTTCGACGGGCACCTGGCCGAGCGGGTCGCCGCCGCGGCCGCACCGCTGAACCGGGTGCGCCAGGACGCCGCCATCCTGCTGCACGACCGCGGCGCCGACCCCGACGTGGTGATCGCCCACCTCCAGCGCTGGGGTCTGGTGAGCCACGACCGTGCCGTCCAGCAGCTGCGCTTCCTCACCGACCCGCTGTGGCGGGCCTACATCTCCACCTACGTCGAGGGCTTCGACCTGCTCTCCGCGTGGCTGGCCGCCCGGCCGGCCGGGCAGCCCGTCGCCGACCGGTTCCTGCGGCTGCTGGACGAGCCGCTGACGCCGGCGGTCGTCACCGCCGAGCTGGCCGGCGCCTGACCGTCGTGGCGAGCGGGACGACGGAGGAGCGGCAGGCCCTGGGGCTGTGGACGGCGGGCTGGCTGGCGCTGTTCCTGCTGGCCGGACTGCTGTGGCTGGGCGACGTGTCGCTGCAGTGGCCGGTGCTGCTGGTCCCGGCGGCCTGGGCGCTCGTCGTGCTCCGGCCGCGCCGGTCGTCCACCGAGAGCTGAACCCGGTCGACTCCTGTCGGTGCGCCGGTGGAGGATCCCCGGCGTGATCCACGCCCGCGGGCTCGCCCGCACCTTCCGGAAGCAGAAGCAGGAGGTCCACGCCGTCGCCGGCGTGGACCTCGACGTCGAGGCCGGGGAGATCGTCGGCTTCCTGGGTCCCAACGGCGCGGGCAAGACCACCACGCTGCGGATGCTGACCACCCTGCTGGAGCCCACCGCCGGCACCGCCACCGTGGCCGGCTGCGACCTGATCGCCGACCCGGTCGGGGTGCGCCGCCGGATCGGCTACGTCTCGCAGAGCGGCTCGACCGCGCCCGAGGCCCGGGCCGGGGAGGAGGTCGTCGACCACGCCCGGCTCTACGGGATCAGCACCGAGGAGGCGACCGCCCGCGGCAAGCAGCTGTTCCGTGAGCTCGACCTCGACGGCCTCTGGGAGCGTCAGCCGAAGGCCATGTCCGGCGGCCAGCGCCGTCGGCTGGACATCGCGCTGGGCCTGGTGCACGTCCCGGGCCTGGTCTTCCTCGACGAGCCGACCACCGGGCTCGACCCGCAGGCCCGGGCGAACCTGTGGCAGCACATCCGCGGCCTGCGCGCCGAGCGCGGGACGACGGTCTTCCTGACCACGCACTACCTCGACGAGGCGGACGCGCTGTGCGACCGGATCCTGGTCATCGACTCCGGCCGCATCGTCGCCGCCGGCACCCCCGACCAGCTCAAGTCCGACGTCGGCGGCGACGTCCTGACCGTCACCGCCGAGCACGCGGACGCCGCCGGGCAGGTCGCCGCCCTGATGGCCGCACTGCCCGGGGCGGAGGCGCCCCAGGTCGACGGCACCCGGGTGGTCGGCCGCGCCCCGAACGGGGGTGCCGCGCTGGTCGCGCTCGTCCGTGAGCTGGACGCCGCCGGCATCGCCGTGGCCGGCATCGAGAGCCGCCGGCCCAGCCTGGACGACGTGTTCCTCGGCCTCACCGGCCGGTCGCTGCGGGAGACCGGGGCGCCGCCCGCCGTCCCCACCGAGTCGCTGGAGGCAGCCCGATGAGCACGGTCGCGACCCCGCCGGAGGCCACGCCGCCCGCGACCACCACGACCAGTGCCACCGCGACCAGCAACCTGGTCCGGGACACCTACACCGTCTTCGCCCGGGCGATGCGGATGTCGCTGCGCAACCCGGCCTGGCTGGTGATCAGCCTGATGCAGCCGATCCTGTACATCACCCTCTTCGGCCCGCTGCTGACCTCCGACGCCGTCCAGCTCGGCGCGGGCAACGCCTACCAGGTGTTCGTGCCCGGGATCCTCGTCCAGCTGGGCATCTTCGGTGCGCTGTTCGTCGGGTTCGGGCTGATCGCGGAGTACCGGGCCGGGGTCATCGAGAGCCAGCGGGTCACCCCGGCCAGCCGCACGGCGCTGTTGCTGGGGCGGGTGCTGCGCGACGTCGTCGTCCTGCTGGTGCAGGGCACGCTGCTCGTGCTGGTGGCCATCCCGCTCGGGCTGCGCGCACCGGTGGCCGGGGTGCTGCTGACCCTGGTGGTCATCGCGCTGCTGGGTGCCGCGTTCGCCTCGGTCTCCTACGCGCTCGCGCTGACGCTGAAGAGCGAGGACGCCTTCGCGCCGCTGCTCAACGCCGTCGTCCTGCCGGTGCTGCTGCTGTCGGGCATCCTGCTGCCGATGTCGCTGGCCCCCGGCTGGCTGCAGGCGATCAGCGACGTCAACCCGCTCAAGCACGTGGTCGAGGGCACCCGTGCCTTCTTCGACGGCGACTACGGCAGCAGCACCGCGTGGTGGGGTGCTGGGCTCACCGTCGCCATGGGCGTGGCGGGCTGGTGGTTCGGCGTCCGACGTTTCCGGCAGGAGTCCAGCTGACGAACGGCGCACCACGGGTCACCCGATGGCGTGTCGGGGGGGTGCTTTCGTCGGTACCGGGGCCTAGCGTCGGCGGTGGAGGACGAGCTCACCTCGCCCTCCACGGGAGGCCCGGTTGGTGCGAGGCAGTTCATCCACCAGAGGGGCCGCGTCCTGGCCCCAGCGCCGGGGCCCGGCCACCTTCGAGCCGGGGCGCGCCTTGTCATCAGGGTGTCGCTCCACGGGAGCCGACTCGTGAGCACTCGCCGTACCTACGTCCTCGACACCTCCGTGCTCCTCTCCGACCCGGGCGCCCTGTTGCGCTTCGACGAACACGACGTCGTCGTGCCGCTCGTCGTCATCGGTGAGCTCGAGGACAAGCGCGACCACCCCGACCTCGGCTGGTTCGCCCGGCAGACCCTGCGGATGCTCGACGACCTGCGGGTGCAGCACGGCCGGCTGGACGCCCCGCTGCCGGTCGGCGACCAGGGCGGATCGCTGCACGTCGAGCTGAACCACAGCGACCCGTCGGTGCTGCCGCCCGGGTTCCGCAACGACAGCAACGACAGCCGGATCATGGTCGTCGCGCTCAACCTGCGCAGCGAGGGCCGGGACGTCTGCCTGGTGACGAAGGACGTCCCGCTCCGGGTCAAGGCCGCCGCCGTGGGGCTGGACACCGAGGAGTACCGCGGGCTGGGGGCGGTCGACACCGGCTGGACCGGGATGGCCGAGCTGGCGGTCGAGGAGTCCGACGTGCAGGCGCTGTACGACGCCGGCACGGTGTACCTGGAGGCCGCCGCGGAGCTGCCCACCCACACCGGGCTGGTCATGCTCTCCGGCCGCGGGTCCGCGCTGGGCCGGGTGACCCCGGACAAGCAGGTGCGGCTGGTCCGCGGCGACCGGGACGCCTTCGGGCTGCACGGGCGCTCCGCCGAGCAGCGGGTCGCTCTCGACCTGCTGCTCGACCCGGAGATCGGCATCGTCTCGATGGGCGGCCGGGCCGGCACCGGCAAGTCGGCGCTGGCGCTGTGCGCGGGGCTGGAGTCGGTGATGGAGCGGCGGGCGCACAAGAAGGTGGTCATCTTCCGGCCGCTGTACGCCGTCGGCGGGCAGGAGCTCGGCTACCTGCCGGGCAGCGAGGGCGAGAAGATGGCGCCCTGGGCCCAGGCGGTCTTCGACACGCTGGGGGCCCTGGTCTCCGGCGACGTCGTCCAGGAGATCGTGGCCCGCGGGCTGATCGAGGTGCTGCCGCTGACCCACATCCGCGGCCGCTCGTTGCACGACTCGTTCGTGATCGTCGACGAGGCGCAGTCGCTGGAGCGCGGTGTGCTGCTCACCGTGCTCTCCCGGCTGGGCACCAACTCCCGCGTCGTCCTCACCCACGACGTGGCGCAGCGGGACAACCTCCGGGTCGGCCGGCACGACGGCGTGACCGCGGTGATCGACCGCCTCAAGGGCCACCCGCTCTTCGCCCACGTGACCCTGACCCGCTCGGAGCGCTCGCCCATCGCCGCCCTGGTGACCGAGATGCTGGAAGACCTCCCCCTCTGAGGGGCCGCCTGACCCCCGCTCTTGCGCCGTTCCTGTCGCTCTCGCGCACCTGCACCAGCGCGAGAGCGTGGACAACGGCGCAAGAGCGGGGTCAGCGGCGGTTCCCCCGGGTGAACGCTCGCCGCAGCCGCGCCGCCACGACCCCGGCCTCGTCGATCTCGGGCCACGTCCAGCGGGCCACCTCCCACCCGAGATCGCGCATCTCGTCCTCGCGCAGCTTCTCCCGGTAGACCGCGTCGCCGGCTGACTCGCCGGGGCGGAGCAGCCGTCCGTACTTGATCCGACCGTCGAACTCCCCGAGCGTGCGCGAGGCGGCCCAGCCGAAGTCGCTGCGCCCGACCAGGGACCCGTCGCGCCGGCGCACCTCGACCTGCAGCTCCGGAGGGGTCAGGCCCGACCGAGCGAGCAGCACCCTGCTCCGGCTCTCACCGACGCTCTCGCTGCGCGCGTCGGCGAAGGCGATCACCCGAGCCGCCCGACGCGTTCCGGGCACGGAGCCCATCCGTTGCAGCACCACCCTGAGCTGCGCGGCGGTGGTGGAGCCGAATGCGAGCGCGGCGTCGGCCGTGACGACCGCTGACTCGAACGTCAGCGTCCGGGCGAGGTCGACGACGGTCCGGGTGACGTCGGTCGTGAGCACGCCGTCCACCACGGTGGTCTCCTCGGCGTCCAGCCGGGCGACGTGCAGGTGCACCCGCCTGCTGCTGGCTCCGGACGCGGGGGGAGTGCGGGTCACGTGCACGCGGGCCGAGCCGACCCGCCACGTGGGCAACCCGTGCAGGAATGCTGCCGAGCCGTGGCTGACGGCTCCCGGCAGTCGGAGCCCCGCCACGGTCGCGATGATGACCGCTCGGGCGCGAGCAGCTGGATCAGCGTGCGGGTCGATGTACGCCCCGCGCTGCATGCGGTCGAGCTGCTCGGAGCGGACCAGGCGCGCCAGCTCGCCGTCGTCGAAGCCCTGGCGCACCGCCGATGCGCGCAGCAGCACCCCAGAAGGCAACGGGTCGGTCATCCAGCCAGCCTGGCCGTTTCCGCCGCTCCAGGGAGGGGTGGCGGTCAACTTGTGGACGAGGACTGACATCGCTCTTGCGCCGGAAGCCGCGCCACGGCGCCGTTGCAGCAGCGGACATCCGAGCGCAACTGCGCGAGAGTGCAGGCCGGGCGTCAGGAGGGGGCGGGCTCGTCCGCCGGGGCCGGGCTCGGCCGGGCGTGGCGGGCCGGTGGCGGAGGGGTGCTGGCCCAGCGCAGCAGGCCGACGGCGACCCAGCCGGCGCCGAGGCACCACAGCAGGCGGGTGGTGACGTCGTCCACGGTGAAGTCACCGCGCAGTCCCAGCAGGAACACCGGGATGGCCAGCACGAAGCCGGTCACCACGACGTCCCAGCGGAACGGGCTGATCACGCCTCCATCTCCTCCAGCCGCTCACACAGCAGCGAGGCCCAGCGGTGGGCGGTGGCCCGGGTGCCGTCGACCATGGCCACCGGCACCGGGACGTGGTTCAGCGCGGCAGCCGGGTCGGCGGTCGAGTCGGTGTCCTCGACGACGACGGCGTCCAGGCGGGGCAGCCCGTCCAGCCACGGGACGAGGTCCTCGGGCTTGCGGGTGGCGTCCATGACCGCCCAGACCGCCGACGGCGACCAGACCTGGAGCATGTGCTCCATCCACGGCCCGCCGGACGTGCGCAGCGGGGCGTCCACGGCGACGACGGTGACCGCGCCGGTCGCCGCGCTGGTCCGGCGGCGTGCCAGGGCGGTCTCCAGCGAGGTGATCCGGCTGGACTCCGGGGCCAGGCCGGCGAGCGCACCGGAGGCGGCCCACAGCACGGCCTCGGGCTCCAGCCGCAGCGAGGAGGCCAGCGACCGGGCGGCGGCGAAGGTCTCGGCGCCGGGGCCGACCAGCATCAGCACGTCGCCCGGCTCCGTCGGCGCCGGCGGAGCTGCGGGCAGCCGCTCGGACAGGGTCCGGGTCAGCGCCGCGTACACGCCGCGGGCGGCCGCGTCACTGGTGAAGTCCGGCCCCAGGAGCGAGTCGGGCAGCCCGAGGGTCAGCAGCCGGATGACCAGCTCCTCGGGCCCGCTCATCGGGTAGGGGGCCAGCGCCGTCGACGACGGTGCGGGGACCAGCCGGGTCACGGTTGCGAGGCGGCCGCCGGGTTCGTCGGCGGCCGGCAGCGCGGCGGCCGGACGGGGCGCCACCGGGAGGGGGGTCGGGCGGGTCGAGGCCTGCGGACGGCCGGACAGCGCGGGGCGGGTGCTCGCCGGCACCGGCGGGCGCGACCGGCGGACCGGCGGGACTCCGGGACGGGAGGCCAGCAGCGGCTGCTGTCCACCGCCGAAGTGCCCCGGCGGCATCAGCGACAGCGGCGGCAGGACGGTGGTGGCGTCCAGCGGCAGCGGAGCCGGGTCGCTCGCGGTCCGCGCCATGGCGGGCGCCATGACCGGGGACATGACCGGGGACATGACCGGGGACATGACCGGCGACATGGCCACCGGGACGGCGAACCGCTCCCGCTGGTCGGTCGATGGTGACTCCATGATGCGGACCTCCTCGGCCGGGGACTCGTCGACGACGACGGCGTCCACGACGAGGTTCTGGGCGGCCGCGAACTGCGCCGCACGCTGTGCGACCCGGGCATCGCTGGCGTAGCTGGTGTGGGCGTCGGTCCGGTAGGCGCCGGTGTCGTAGGCGTTGGGCTCGGCGGCGGTGGTCTGGTAGGCCCACGGCTGCGGGACGTCGCGCACCCGGTCCTCGGTGACCGCCGGGGCCGGCCAGGCGCGCGAGGCAGCGGCCTCGATGATCGCCGACGCGGCCGCGAGCGCGGCGTCACCGTCCTGGGCGGCCTCGGCGGCGGTGCGGTCGGCACCCGCCTCGGGGGAGCGGTGCCGGCCGCGACCGGAGCCGTTGGCGGCCAGGACCTCCTCGAGCAGGTCGGCCAGCTCCTCGTCCGCACTCCGGACGGACTCGACCATCGACAGGGCCGGGGTCGCCGCCTCGAGGCGGGCGAGCTCCGTGCGGGCGGCGTCGATCCGGGCCGCCTCGACGGCGGCCTCGGCCTGACGGCGGGCGGCCTCGGCGGCGGCAGCGGCCTCGGCCCGGAGGCGGGCGGCCTCCGCAGCAGCGACGGCCTCGGCAGCAGCCTGGACCCGGGCCGCCTCGAGGGCTGCAGCCGCCTCGGCCTGGATCCGTGCGGCCTCGGCGGCAGCATCGGCCTCGGCCTGGACCCGTGCGGCCTCGGCGGCTGCGTCGGCTTCGGCCTGGATGCGGGCGGCCTCGGCGGCGGCAGCGGCCTCGGCCTGGATCCGTGCGGCCTCGGCGGCAGCATCGGCCTCGGCCTGGACCCGTGCGGCCTCGGCGGCTGCGTCGGCTTCGGCCTGGATGCGGGCGGCCTCGGCGGCCGCGGCAGCCTCGGCCTCCGCCTGGATGCGAGCAGCCGCGACCCGCGCTGCCTCGACCCGCGCTGCCTCGACCCGCGCTGCCTCGACCCGCGCTGCCTCGACCCGCGCAGCCTCGGCCTGCACCCGGGCGGCCTCGGCGGCAGCCGCCTCGATGCGCGCCGTGGCCAGCCGTGCGGCCTCTGCCGCGGCTGCCTCGACCGCTGCCGTCTGGGCTGCGGCCGCCTCGGCCGCAGCCAGCTCCGCAGCAGCGGCCACGGCAGCGTCCTCGACAGCGGCGTCGGCCGCCGCCTGCACGGGGCTCGAGGCGACCATCCGGGTGAGCGCCGCGGCGAACGGCGAGGGGCCCGAGGGCTGCTCGGCGACCGGCGCCGGGGCGGGCCCCGGCGCCAGGTCCTCCGGCGCGAGCATCAGCGTGTGCTTGCTGGGGGTGAACGGCTTGGCCGCCGCCGGGCTCGCGGCGGCGGTCGCCGCACGCGCCGGCCGCGCCGTGGACCGGGCGGCCGAGGGAGAGCTCGTCGAGGAGGGGGCCGACCGTTCGGTCGACGGCGCCGCAGCTGCGGTCGGCTCGGGCGCGGTCCGCACCGAGCCGGAACGGCCGTAGAGGTCCACGGCCGGGCTGCCCTGGGCCGCTGCCCCCAGCAGGTCGGCGAGCTCCTTCATCCGGTCGTCCATCGACGGCCCGGCCGGGCGTGCGGGGGCGGCCGGGTCCTTCAGCACGGCGGCCGAACCGGTGCTCGGCCCGGTGGCCGGCCCGGCCGCGGGCACCTCGACCTCGGCGATGAACCGCTCGTTGGTGAAGAAGCCGAACATGCCGCCGGAACGGATGCGGCGCACCCCGACCACTCGGGCCGAGGCCCCGAACTCTGCACGCGCGGCCGCGATGGCCTCGTCACGCGTGGCTGCCTCAACGGATCGCGACGGCACCGCTCACCACTCCCAGCGACTCGATCTGTGCCGTGCGGGACACCTCGTTGTACGAGATGACCGACAGGCGGGGCAGGACCTGGCGGACCAGGCGGGACAGTGCGGCTCGCACCTGCGGTGAGCAGACGAGCACGGGGGAGAGGTTCAGGCGCTCTGCGTCGTCGAGGAGCTCGGTGCAGCCGCGGACGAGGACGTCGACGGTGTGCCCGTCCAGGGCGAGCACCTGGCCGCCCTCGGTGGGGCGCACGGCCTCCAGGAGCCGCTGCTCGAACGACGGCTCGAGGGTGATGACGTGCAGTCGCTCCTCCTCGGTCACGTACGGGTGGCTGATGGCCGCGCCGAGGGCGGCGCGGGCCGCCTCGACCAGGCCGTCGAGGTCGGTGGAGACCTTGGCCCGCAGGGAGAGGGCCTCGAAGATGCGCACCAGGTCGCGGATCGACACCCCCTCGTCCAGCAGGGCCTGCAGCACCCGCTGCACCTCGCCGAGGCTGAGCAGCGCCGGGGTGAGCTCGTCGGCGACGGCCGGGTGCGAGCGGCGGATCATCTCGACCAGCACCTTGACGTCCTCCCGGCCCAGCAGCGCCGAGGCGTTCTGCCGGACGACCTCGGCCAGGTGGGTGGTGATGACCGAGGAGCGGTCGACGACGGTCGCGCCGGCCATCTCGGCCTGCCGCTGCAGCTCGGCGGGCACCCACTTGGCGGCCAGCCCGAAGACCGGCTCCCGGGTCGCCTTGCCCGGCAGCCCGTCGAGGTGGTCACCGATGGCGAGGACCGTGCCGGCCGGGGACGTGCCCTTGGCCGCGGGGACGCCGTTGAGCCAGATCACGTACTGCGAGGCGGGCAGGTCCAGGTTGTCCCGGGTGCGGACCAGCGGGATGACCAGCCCGGTCTCCATGGCGACCTTGCGGCGCAGCGCCTTGACGCGGTCGAGGAGGTCGCCGCCGCGGGCGGTGTCCACCAGCTCGACCAGGTCGAAGGCGACCTCCAGCTCCAGCGGGTCCACCCGCATCCGGTCGGCGATCGCCTCGGGGGAGTCCGGCTGCGGCTCGGCGGCGACGGCGTCCGCGGGCGTGCCCTCGTCGTCGTCCTCGTCGACCCGGTCGGTGAGCCGGGTGGAGATGAACAGGACCAGGCCGCCGATCAGCAGGAACGGCAGCTTGGGCAGGCCGGGGATCAGGCACAGGGCCAGGGAGGCGAGGCCGGCGATGCGCACCGGCTGCTTGGCGCGGCTGAGCTGGCTGATCAGGTCCGAGCCCATGTCGCCCTGGGAGGCCGAGCGGGTGACGATCAGGCCGGTGGCGGTGGAGATCAGCAGCGCCGGGATCTGGGAGACCAGGCCGTCGCCGACCGACAGCAGCGAGTAGGTGGTGACGGCCTCGCCCGGGGCCATGCCGCGCTGCAGCACGCCGATCGCGAAGCCGCCGATCAGGTTGATCAGCGTGACGATGATGGCGGCGATGGCGTCGCCCTTGACGAACTTGCTGGCGCCGTCCATCGAGCCGTAGAAGTCGGCCTCGGAGGTGACCTCCATGCGCCGCTTGCGGGCCTGCTTCTCGTTGATCAGGCCGGCGTTCAGGTCGGCGTCGATGGCCATCTGCTTGCCGGGCATCGCGTCGAGGGTGAAGCGGGCGCCGACCTCGGCGACGCGGCCGGCACCGTTGGTGATGACGACGAACTGGATGATCGTGAGGATCACGAAGATGACCAGGCCGACGATCAGCGAGCCACCGATCACGAAGTGCCCGAAGGCCTCGATGACCTTGCCGGCGTAACCGTCGGTGAGGACCAGCCGGGTCGAGGAGACGTTGAGCGCCAGGCGCATCAGCGTCGCGATCAGCACCAGGGACGGGAAGATCGCGAAGTCCAGCGGCCGCCTGATGTTCATCGACACCAGCAGGATCAGCAGCGACCCGACGATGTTCAGTGCCAGGAGCAGGTCCAGCACGGGGGCCGGCAGCGGCACCACGAGCATCAGGACGATCGAGACGACCCCGATGGGGACGGCGGCCTTCGTCAGCTTTCCCACGAGACCTCGTTCCTGTGCGGTGCGCTACGGCGGCGGAGGAATGCGCCGGTGCGCCCCCCACCGCCTTCTCGGCAGTCCGGGGAACGGGCGGTACCGCTGGGCGGGGCCGCCACACCGTGCGTCACAACCGCTCCGCGGGCCTCAGGGAGACCGGTCAGCGGCGCCGGCCGGCGCGGGGGAGCCCTTCGGTGGCCGGTGCCTCGAAGCCGGGCCGGTGCATGCCGCCGCTCACGCCGCGCGCCGAGAGGTGCATGACGAAGGCCAGCACCCGGGCGACGGCGGTGAACAGCTGGGCCGGCACCTCCTGACCCAGGTCGCAGGAGGCGTGCAGGGCCCGGGCCAGGGGGATGTCCTGGACCATCGGGACCTTGCACTCCTCGGCCCGGGCCCGCAGCCGGGCGGCCATCTCGTCGGCGCCCTTGGCCACCACCCGGGGGGCGCCCTTCAGCGGGTCGTACTTGAGCGCGACGGCGACGTGGGTGGGGTTGACCAGCAGGACGTCGGCGTCGGCGACCTCGGCCATCATCCGGTTGCGGGACATCGACAGCTGGGTGGAGCGGCGCTGGGCCTTCATCTGCGGGTCGCCCTCGGCCTGTTTGTGCTCCTGCTTGATCTCGTAGACGCTCATCTTGAGCTGCTTCATCATCTTGTGCCGCACCACCACGTAGTCGGCGACCGCGATGACCAGGCCGGTGATGCCCACGACGCGGAACATCAGCACCGCGGAGTCGGTGAAGGTGTGCACGACCTCCGACAGCGGCAGCGCGCCGGAGGCGGAGACCAGCTGCATGGCGTTGTCGGACGTCACGCCGATGACGGTCGCCAGCGCGACGGTCTTGATGATCGCCTTGGTCGCCTCCCAGAGGCCCTGGGTGCCGAACATCCGCTTGATCCCCGGGAACGGGTTCAGCTTCTTCAGCGTCGGCTTCATCGCCTTCGTGGCGATCGTGACCCCGCCCTGGGACGCCGAGGCGATGGTGCCGATCACCATCATCGCCAGCGCCATCGGCAGCAGCGCGGTCATGAAGACGGCCAGCGCGGTGCCGAAGAGCGCCTGCATCGTGGCCTGCTCGGGGTCGTTGGCGATCACCCCGACCTGCACGAACAGTTCCTGGATGGAGCTGAAGGCGCCGCCCACGAGCATGGGCAGCAGCACGCTCGCCGCGGCCGCGCCCAGCCAGGTGCCCAGTTCCTGGGTGCGGGGGATCTGCCCGTCCTTGCGGGCCTTCTTCAGCTTCTGCGGTGTCGGCTTCTCTGTCTTCTCACCGCCGGGACCGTCCTTGGCCATCAGTCACCTCCTCCAGGTCAGCCGCTGCGCAGCGAGGTCATCGCGTCGAGCGCGGAGTCCAGGAGCCCGTCCAGCGCCGGCGGCAGCAGCGGGAAGGTCAGCCCCAGCAGGGTCAGGGTGATCATGATCTTGAGCGGGAACCCGAAGGCGAAGATGTTCAGCGCCGGCGCGGCCTTGGACAGCAGGGCGAGCGCGACGTCGGCCAGCAGCAGCACCGCCACCAACGGCCCGGCGATCTGCAGCGCGGCCAGGAACATCATCGAGAAGGCGGTGATCAGGACCGAGCCCAGCTGGTCGGTGGGCAGCGAGCCGCCCACCGGCAGCCCCTCGTAGGAGGTGACGAAACCCCGCACCAGCAGCAGGTGGCCGTTGCTGGTGAACAGCAGGGTGATGGCGAGCAGGTAGTGCAGCCGGCCGATCACGCCCTGCGTGGTCAGCGACATCGGGTCGTAGGCCGGCTGCAGGGAGAACCCGCCGGTCACGTCGATCAGGTCACCGGCCAGCTGGACGGCGCTGAACAGCAGCTGGACGACGAAGCCCAGCGCGGCGCCGATGACCGCCTCGGTGACCGCAGTCCCGATGAGGAAGCCGGCGGTGACCTCCGGGATGGTGCCGGAGATGTGCGGGAACGTGACCAGGGCGATGCAGAGGGCGAGTGCGCCCTTGACCACCCGCGGGATGCCGTTGGAGTTGAACGGCGGGGCCAGGGCGATGAACCCGGCAGCCCGCGTGCTGGCCAGCAGCAGCGCCGCGAGGGTCGCGGAGGGGACCTCGAGGTCCACTGCGGCCTCAGGTCCTGCCGAGCAGCCGCGGCAGCGACTCGAACAGCTGATCGGTGAAGGAGACCAGCTCCGAGAGCACCCAGTTGCCGGTCACCAGCAGCGCGATCGCCACCGCGATCATCTTCGGCACGAAGGACAGCGTCGGTTCCTGGATCTGGGTGGCCGCCTGGAACAGCGAGATCATGAAGCCGACCAGCAGCGCGGTCAGCAGGATCGGGGCGGACACCTTCGCCGCCACGATCATCGTCTGGGTGGCGATCTCGGTGACGTCGGCGTCGCTCATCCGTAGGACCCCACCAGCGCCGTGGTCACCAGCGCCCAGCCGTCGACGATCACGAAGAGCATCAGCTTGAAGGGCAGCGACACGATCGTCGGCGGCACCATCATCATGCCCATCGCCATCAGCGCGGCGCTGACCAGCATGTCCAGCACCAGGAACGGGATGAAGACGACCAGGCCGATGATGAAGGCGCTCTTCAGCTCTGAGAGCACGAACGCCGGGACCAGGGTCAGCATGCTCACCGATGCCGCGTCCGCCGGCGCCTCCTCACCGGAGAGCCCGACCATCAGCTTGAGCTCGTCGTCCCGGGTGTTGGCGAGCAGGAAGTCCTTCAGCGGCTCGACCCCGGTGTCGTAGGCGGCCGAGGCGTTCATGGTGCCGTCCAGGTAGGGCTGGACGGCGAGCTCGTTGATCTCGCTGAACACCGGGCCCATCACGAAGATGGTCAGGAACAGCGCGATCCCGGTGAGCACCTGGTTCGGCGGTGAGGTGGGCAGGCCCAGTGCGTTGCGGGTCAGCGCCAGCACCACGAGGATCTTGGTGAACGAGGTCACCAGCAGCAGGGCCGACGGCGCGATCGACAGCACGGTGATCGCCAGGATCAGCGTCACCGCGGTGCTCGGGCTGTCCCCGCCGATGGAGATGTCCAGGCCGCCGTCGTCCAGGACCGGGGCGACCGGCTCGGACGGCGGGACCGGCGCGGTGGGGGCGGCCGAGGCGGGGCCGGCCAGCAGGAGCATCAGGACGACCGTGCCCAGCAGCAGCAACGGCAGCAGCCAGGCCGCGCGGCGGCGGGCGGGGCCGGACGTCGGCGGCGGCGCCGACAGCCGGACGGGGACGGCGGTCATCAGCGGCGCACCGTCCGCTCACGCAGCTCGTGCACGACCGACGTCCACGTGCCGCGGTCGAGCACCGAGCCGGCCAGGGCACCGTTGCCCGCCCGCGGCACCGGGACCCGGGCGGCAGGCAGCTCGGTGGTCTCGCCGTTGGCACCGACCGCAGGGCGGGCCTGGGCGGCGAGGGCGGCCTGCAGTTCCTCGTCCTCGACCTCGGCCAGCAGGGTGACGTGCTCCTCGGTCGAACCGACCACCAGCACCCGGCCGGCGACGCGCAGCACCGAGACGCTGCTGGCCCGGCCCATCCGCTGGCGGGCGACGACCTCGATGACGCCGGTGGGGCCACCGAGCCCGCGCTTCTTCGCGACCTTGCTGGCGAAGAGCAGGACCGCGGCGACGAACACCAGCGACAGGACCAGGCGGACGATCATCCAGCTCATGCGGGCGGAGTCCCGTACTCGCCGGCCTCGGTCACGATCTCGCTGATCCGCAGGCCGAAGTCCTCGTCGACGACGACGATCTCGCCGCGGGCGATCAGGGTGCCGTTGACCAGCAGGTCCGCCGGCGCACCGGCGGCGCGGTCGAGCTCGATGACCTCGCCGGGGTGGAGGGAGAGCAGCTCGGACACGGTCATCCGGGTCCGGCCGATCTCGACGGTGACCTCCATGGCCACGTTGCGCAGCAGGTCCAGGCTGCCGCGCCGCTCCCGCGGACGGGGCAGGGTGACCTGCAGGGCCAGCGTGGCGGCGATCTCCGTGCCGTTGATCAGCGGGACGGCGAGGAAGACGCCCTTGTCCCGCAGCCCGTCCAGCGCCGCGACGACGTCCTCGACCCGTTCGGCCGCCACCCGGACCCGGCCGAGGGCGCCGGCGGCGGCCTCGAGCGCGGGGCGCAGGGCGGTGGCGACGTCCATCGGCCCGACCGGGGAGTTGGTCAGCGCGCTGACGATCTCCTCGGAGAGCACCAGCACGATGTCGCCGCTGACCTCGCCGCCCAGTGCGGCGGTGACGGCCGCGCCGGGGGTCGGGGGGAGCGGGACCGACTCGGGGTCGGCCACCGTCTCCCCGGCCCGGAGGACGAGCTCGGCGGGCATGGCGGCTGCTGCGGCCTGGGCCGCGGCAGCGACGGCTGCAGCGATGGTGTCGGAGTCCGACGAGCGGTCGGTGCCGAAGGCGGTGGTCATGCGGGGTCCTTTCCGCCGGTCGAGGTGTCGGGGACGATCTCGGCCGCCAGGCGGCGCCGGTGGTTGCTGGGGAGGGCGTGGGCGAAGGTCACGTCGTTGGTGGTGACCTGGAGCGGGCTGTCCTGGGCGTGGCGGAGCAGCAGCACGTCGCCGACGGCCAGGGACAACAGGTCACCGGAGGGGACGTCCAGCGGGTTGAACCGCACGCTCACATCGACGGGGACGTCGTTGATCCGCTCGGTGATCGCCTCGAGCGCCCGCTGCCGCTTGTGCTTCGCGACGTCCGACAGCTGCGGGGAGGCGGCGTTGTTCAGCGGGCCGGCGAAGGAGGCGAAGGGCAGCACGAGGGTGACCTCGGGCTCCCGGGCGCCGATCCGCATGCTGTAGGTCGCGACCATGACGGTCTCGGAACCGGAGGCGGCCTGGGCGAGCTGCGGGTTGTACTCGACGCTGTCCAGCGCGGGCGTCAGCGCGGTGACCGGGGCGAACGCCTGGCCGAGCTCGTCGAGCAGCCGGGCCAGGAGGTGGCCGGTGATGGCGCTCTCCATGCCCGTCATCGGCCGGTTCGGCTGGTCGCCGGCACCGGAGCCGCCGAGCATGTGGTCGACCATCGCCATCGCGGAGTCCAGCGGCCAGGCGAGCACGCCCTTGCCGGCCAGCGGCTCGAGGGTGAACGTCGCCACGAAGTACGACGACGGCAGGGTGGCGATGTAGTCGTCGTAGGAGAACTGCTCGATGCCGGTCAGCTCGACCCGGACGCCGGTGCGGAGCAGGGAGGTCAGGGTCGTCGTCGCCTGACGGGCGAAGGACTCCTGGGTGATCTGCAGGATCCGGACGTGCTCACGGGAGAGCTTCGTGGGACGACGGAAGTCGTAGGTGCGCGGTTCCCGGCGTCGGGCGCGCGCCTGCCCCTCGGGGAGTCGGGGGGCGGCGGCGCTCGGGGCGTCGGCCACGGTGTCGGACAGGCTCACGCATGTCCTCATCGGCGGGGGGCGCGGTGACCCTGACCGCCGGACACCAGCCGGCGCCGAGGAGCTGGGCGCCGGCTGGTGCAGGTGTTCCCCGGTGGGGACGGTGGGGGAGGAGCGGCTGGTGCGGTTGCTGGAGCGGCCCCCTCGCAGGGCCCCGGCACGAGCCTGCGAGTGCTGGGGGGCGAGGGGGTCCTTCCACTACTGGGTGACGTACTCCGTGTACCAGAGCTCGTAGACGTCGCCGTGGTACGCCTCGACGACCGCCGCCTCGAACGCGGCCTTCATCGCCTCCCGGTTGGTCTGCACGTCGGACAGGGCAGCTCCGGAGAACTGGGAGATGGCGATGTCCATCGCCTTCGAACCGTCCGGGGTGGCGCCACCGCCGTGCCCGCCGCCACCGGCGTGTTCGTCGTAGGCGAGGGAGAACTGCAGCGTGAAGCCGAGCTTCAGGTAGCTCCCGCCGGCCAGGTTGATGGCCACCGACTCCACCGGGAGGACGACGCTGCCGGCCTCCGGCGCGGGCTCGGCAACCGCCTCGCCGCTGCCGCTGAAGACGAAGAAGTACGCGGCGGCGCCGATCGCCAGGACGGCGACCAGCCCCATGATCAGCAACTTCTTCTTGCCGCCGCCCTTGGCGCCGTCGGCGTCCTCGGGCTCTTCCTGCTTCTTCTTGCTCATTCCTGGCTCCCCTCGGAGGTCGTGCCGTTGGCCTGGGTGGTCTGCGTGGTCTGGGTGGCCGCCTCGATGCCGGGCAGCAGTGCGTTGGCCTCGGGGGAGGCGGTGGACAGGAGGACGACGTCCACCCGTCGGTTCACGGTCACGTAGGACGGGTCGGTGTCGGGCACGAGCGGCCGGGTGTCGCTGTAGCCGACCGCCGACATCCGGTCCTGCCCGACGTCGTTGGCGTCGACCAGGTGCCGCAGCACGGTGGTGGCCCGGACGGCGGAGAGCTCCCAGTTCGACGGCCACGGGCCGCCGCGGGTGACCGGCAGTGAGTTCGCGTGGCCCTCGACCCGGACCAGGTTGGGCAGGTCCCGGATCGCCGGGCCCATGGCGTTGAGCACGGTGACCCCCTGTGGCAGGAGGGCCGCGGACTCCGGGGCGAAGAGCACCGGGTCGGAGACCACGCGCACCACCAGCCCCCGCTCGTCGATGATGAACTGGGCGGCTCCGGACTGGCCGGCTTCGGCCAGCGCCGCGGCGATCGCTGCCCGCGCCGCCGCGAGCTGGTCGTAGGCCGACTCCGCCTCGGCGGCGACGGCCCGCGCCTTCGCCTCGGCGGCGGCCACCGCCGCTGCCTGCTCCGCCTCGGTCTGCGCGGTGCCGTCGATGGCGGCCTCCTGGGCCACCTGGACCGGCTTGAGCGGGCTGTCGTTCTCGATCGGCGCGGCGATGGCGGCGCCGTCGTTGAGGATGGTGACCGGGGCGCCGGCGCCGTCCCGCGCGCCGTTGGCGAAGGCGGTGAACTTGGCCAGGTCGATCGAGCTCATCGCGTAGAGCACCACGAAGAGCACGAACAGCAGCGTCATCATGTCGAAGCCGGACACCAGCCACCGTTCGTGGTTCTCGTGTTCCTCGTGCTCCTCGTGCTTCTTGGCGCGACGGCCACCGTGGCCGCCGTGCCCGCCGCCCTTGCTCATGCCGCCTCGCGCTGCTGCTCACTGGGCGGCACCAGCGAGGTCAGCTTGGCGCGCACGGTCCGCGGGCTGGTGCCCGCCTGGATCTCGGCGATGCCCTCGACGAGCAGCTCCATCTGCGCGGCCTGCAGCGCGCTGACCCGCAGGATCTTCGCGCCCATCGGCAGGAACCAGAAGTTGGCCGCCATGACGCCCCACAGCGTGGCGATGAAGGCCGCGGAGACCATCGGACCCAGCAGCTCGGGGTTGCTGAGGTTGCCCATGACGTTCATCAGGCCGACGATGCAGCCGAGGATCCCGATGGTCGGCGCGTAGCCGCCCATGTTGTTCATGAACTTGGCGGCGACCTTGTCCTCGGTCTTCTTCGCCGAGATCTCGCCCTCGAGGATGCTGCGCAGGTCCTCCGGGTCGGTGCCGTCGATGCTCATCTGCAGACCGCGCTTGAGGAACGGGTCGTCGATGTCCTTGACCTGGGCCTCGAGGGCGAGCAGGCCCTCCTTGCGGGCCTTCTCGGCCAGGCTGACCAGGACCTGGATCTGCTCGGTGGCCGGCGGCACCTTGGCCGGCAGCACGGCCATCTTGAACCAGTTGGGCATCTTCTTCAGGTCGTCCATCGTCTGGCTGGCCAGCGCCGCGCCGAAGGTCGCGATGACGACCAGGATGATCGCCGGGAGGAAGATCAGCGACGTCGGGTCGGCGCCCTCCAGGATCATGAAGAAGACCAGGGCGATGATGGAGACGACGAACCCGATCAGGGTGGCGGGGTCCATGGCTCAGCGCTCTTCTCGGCTCGGGAACGGCAGGACCGAGGAGTCCTCGGTGCCCTTCGCGTGGTGTGCGGTCGGCATCCGGTACTCGCCGCGGTCCATCTGGAAGGCGACCGCCTGGATGCTGGCCCGGTAGTCGCGGACCGCGCGGACCACCTCGTCGACGGTCTCGGTGACGACGTACTTGGTGTCGTCGCGGAGCGTGATGACGGTGTCGGGGTGGCCCTCCACGCGCTGGATGAGCTCGACGTTGAGCACGAAGTGCTCGCCGTTGAGGCGCGTCAGACGGATCACGGACTGCTCCAGGGGTCGGGTTGTGGCGGTGTCGCCACGAACGGGCCTCATCGCGCCGCAGTCAGGTCATCGGCGTGTCGAGGGCGGTGCTTGAGCTGAACGGCCCGGTCCCCCCGACGGGGTGACCGGGCCATCCGCGCAGGTGAGCGCCTCACCCACCACCAAGATGGCCACCTTGGTGGTGGGAGGGATCAGCGCTTGAGCTGGACCAGGTCCTGGAGGATCTCGTCGGAGGTGGTGATCACGCGGCTGTTGGCCTGGAAGCCGCGCTGGGCCACGATCAGGCCGGTGAACTCCTCGGCCAGGTCCACGTTGGACATCTCCAGCGCGCCGGCCGACAGGCTGCCGCGGCCACCGGTGCCGGCCTGCCCGACCAGCGGGTTGCCGGAGTTGTCGCCGGCCCGGAACGAGCTGTTGCCGGCCTTCTCCAGGCCACCCGGGTTGGTGAAGGTGGCCAGCGCGAGCTGCCCGATGTTCTGCCGCAGCCCGTTGGAGTAGATGCCGACGATCGTGCCGTCGTTGGCCAGCGAGTAGCCCTCCAGCACGCCCATGGCCGAGCCGCTCTGGGCCGTCGTCTTGGCCGCGGCGTCGCTCTTGCCACCGAACTGGGTGATGGCGGACAGGTCGATGTCCACGTCCTGCGTCCAGGCGGCGACGCCGGCGGCCGAGGTGGGCAGCTCGAACGTGGCCGGGTTCGGCGTCGCGAGGGTCCCGGCCTGGCGGGGCTGGCCGTTCGCGTCCAGGTAGGTGTTGCTGCCGTCGGCGAACTGCAGCGTGACGCTGCCCAGCGCGGTGCCGGTCGAGGTGGCCGTCGCGGTGGAGGTGTCGGTGAAGGTCACGTTCCAGCTGTTGGCCGGGGTGGCGTTGCGGGTCATCTCGACGTTGACCGGGTGGGCGTTGCCCAGGTCGTCGTACATGTTGACCTGGCTGGTCACGGGGGTCTCGCCGGCGACCACGGTGGCCGATAGGTTGCCGGCCAGCGCAGCGCCGGTGGTGGCGACCGGGGCGAGCACCTGACCGGTGGGGATCCGCAGGTCCTGGATCGGGCCGTTGGGGTCGACGACCCCGAGCGCGTTGGCCATCCAGCCCTGCAGCTTCGCCCCGTCGGGGGTGACCAGGTTGCCGACGCCGTCGGTGTCGAAGGAGCCGGCCCGGGTGTAGAGCTGCTCGTTGCCGACCTTGGTCACGAAGAAGCCGTCGCCGCTGATCATGAAGTCGCTGGCCCGGCCGGTGTTCTGGGTCGAGCCCTGGCCGAAGTTCGTGGTGATGCCGGCGACCTTCACGCCGAGGCCGACCTGCGCCGGGTTGGTGCCGGCGACGTCGCCGTTGGGTGCCGCGCCGTTGCGCAGCACCTGGCTCAGCGTGTCCTCGAAGACGGTCTGACTGGCCTTGAAACCGACGGTGTTGACGTTGGCGATGTTGTTGCCGGCGACGTCGAGCTTGGTCTGGTGGGCGCGCAGGCCGGAGATGGCCGAGAACATGGAACGAAGCACGGTGGAGCTCCTCGCGATCGGTGATCGGTGTGGGGGGAGGGCGGGGGCGCCGGGGTCAGCCGGCGGGCTTCGCCGGGGTGGTTGCGGGGGTGTCGACCTCGGGGACGGTGATCTCGGTGATCCGGCCCAGCGGCACGGCCTTGTCGCCGACCACCGCCCGCGGCTCGACGCCGCCGGTCACGATCACCGAGGAGACGGCACCGGTGACGGTGCTGCCGTCGTCGGCGGTGTAGGCGACGTGCTTGCCGACGAGCGCGCCGGCGCTCAGCGAGCGCTGCAGGGTGAGCAGCTCGGCGTTCTGCTTGGCGATCTCCTCGAGCTTCTCCACCTGGGTGAAGGTCGCGGTCTGCGCCATGAACTCGCTGCTGCTGGTCGGGTTGCTGGGGTCCTGGAAGCGCATCTGGGCGACCAGCAGCTTGAGGAAGGTGTCCTTGCCCATCTGGTCGGAGCGCGCGGTCGAGGTGGACGCGGTGGTGGTCGGCGTACCGACGGTCCCGGTGATCGGGGTGGTCATCGCACGGTCTCCAGATCAGACACGGACGTCCACGCCGGCTGACGTGGACTGGTCGGCGGCTCGCGCGGCACTGCCGGGGCCGAGGTGGTCGGCGGTCTGACCGCCGCGGCGGGAGCCGCCCTGCTGGTCCGGCTGACCGGACCGGCCCTGCTGGTCGGCCCGGGCGTCGAAGAGCTCCTGCGCGGTCCGCGCGCCGGAGCCGGCGTTGCCGCTGCCCGCACCGACCTCGACCCGGCCGGTGGCCAGGCCGGCGCCGTCGAGCTCGCGGCGCAGGTCGGGCAGGGCATCGAGCAGTGCCTGCCGGCCGGCCTCGTGGGCCCCGTGCAGGGTCACCTCCAGGACGCCGCGGGTGACGGTGACCTGGACGGACACCGGCCCCAGGTCGTCCGGGGTGAGCACCACCGTCATCGTCTGGCTGCCGTCCGGGGCGTTGTGCAGGACGGCGAGCTGGCGGCCGAGCTGGGCGGCGACGGGGGTCTCTGCGGGAGCCGGCACCGGTGCGCCGGTGCCGGCGACCGGCGTGGCGGTGGCCGGCATCGGGCCGGGGACGGTGAAGACGGCGTCGGTCTCGGCGGCCGACGGGGTGACCCCGGTGGTCGCCGCGGTCGCGGTGGACTCGTCCCCGGTGGTCCCCGACCCGGTGTCGGCGGTGTCGGCGGCACCGCCGGCGGTGGGCAGCGGCACCGGCGCCCCGACGCCGTCGGTCGAGGTCGCCGGGCCGGCCCCGGGCGCGGACCCGGCGGTGGGACCAGCCGCGGCCGAGGTGCCGAGCGGGTCGACGACGACGGTGAGCCCGGCGGCCTCGGCCAGCGCAGCGGCGGCAGCTGCGGCCGGCCCGGCCGTGGCCGGGGGAACGGGCGAGGTGGACACGTCGGGCGCGGTGGCCGGCGGCACGACCGCGGACACGGGGACGCCCGGCAGGGGGCCGCCCGGGAGGGGGACCGAGCCGTCGACGGCCTGCCCGGTGCCGGTCACGACGCCGATCAGGCCGGCCGCGGCGGACGCCGTCCCGAGGCCCGCGGTCGGCTCGGCGGTCAGGGGGGCGGCGGCGGCCAGCAACGCCCACAGCCCGGGCTGCAACGGCACCGGCGGAGCGGCGGCGACGGTGTCGCTGCTGGCGTCGGTGGCCTCCGCCGCAGCGTCGGCCGCCGGTGCGTCGACGTCGGCGGCCGGCGCCTCGGACGGCCGGTCGGGGCGGTCGACGGCCGGGCGGTCGGGCCGGTCGACGGTCGGGCGGTCGGGCGACCGGACGGCGGACCGGTCCGAGGCGCGCTCGGCCGCGCGGTCGGCGGCCCGCTGGGACGACCGGGACGGTGCGCGCTCGCTGCCGAGCGCGTCGTCGAGGGCGCTGGCGAACGCCGGTGCCCGGTCGCTGCCGGAGGACCGGCCGGTGGAGCCGTGGGTGGCGGCACCGGAGCGGGCCGGGGCCGAGATCACCGGCAGGGTGGTCGTGCTGGTCATGCGTAGGCCTCCGCGGCTCTGGTGACCTTCTGGACGTAGGACTGCGTCTCGGCGTAGGGCGGGATGCCGCCGTGGCGCTGCACCGTGCCCGGGCCGGCGTTGTAGGCGGCGAGCGCCAGCTCGGTGGAGCCGAACTGCTTGGTCAGCTGGCTCAGGTAGCGGGCGGCGCCGTCGATCGAGGACGCCGGGTCGGTGGCGTTCACGCCGAGCCCCTTGGCGGTGGCGGGCATGAACTGCATCAGCCCGGTGGCGCCCGCGGACGACACGGCGGAGCTGTTGAAACCGGACTCGGTCTTGGCGACCGCGGCCAGGAGGGCGGGGGAGACCCCGTGCCGGGCGCCGGCCTGGGTGAACAGGTCGGCGTACGGCACCCCGGCGAGGCCGCCGCCGGCAGCTGCCGTGACCGGCGAGGTGGTCGTGCTCTCCGGCAGCACCCGGCGGATGAGGGTCGGCTTGCCGACGTCCTGCACCTTGACCACGTCGCCCTCCTGCGGGGCGGCGATCATCTTGCCGCCGCCGATGTAGAGCCCGACGTGGTCGATGCCCGGCCGGGAGGGCGTGTTGTCGAAGAACACCAGGTCGCCGGGCTGGGCCTCGGCCAGGGAGGCGACCGGCCGGCCGGCGGTGGCCTGCTGGGACGACGTGCGCGGGATGCTGATGCCGAGGTCGGCATAGACGCGCTGGGTGAAGCCCGAGCAGTCCAGGCCGGTCGCCGGGTCGGTGCCGCCCCACTTGTAGGGGACGCCGAGGTACTTGGTGGCCGCGCCGACCACCTCGGCACCGGTGCCGGTCGCTGCGGTGGTCGCCGCGGTGGCGCTCGTGGGGCTGCTGCCGGTGAGGCCGGCGGCGGAGGCCGCGCTGGTCCAGGCGGCGTTCTGGGTCACCGGGGGCGCGAAACGCGCCTGGATCTGCCCGATCCGGCTGTGCACCGCGGTCAGTCCGTCCACGTCGTCTCCTCCTCCCTGCTCGTCCTGGTGCTGTGCTGGCGGGTGACCAGGTCGTCGACCACCCGTTCCTCGGCGGCGTCGGCCGCTGCCTGCAGGGCCGCCACGTGCCGCTCGCGCAGCCGTTCGAGTCCCTTGGTGCGCTGTGCGGCGGCGGTCCACCGGGCGCGGACCAGTTCCGCCTGCTCGGCGCGTGCGACGGCCACTGACCGTGCAGCAGACACATCGGCAGCCGCGGCGGCCGATGCGACCATCGCGGCGATGAAGGCCGCGCCGGTCGGGTGCCCGGGCAGCGCGCGCTGGGTCAGTGCGGCGACGTCGCGCTCGACGCGCTCGGCCGCCTCGGTCGCCTCGCGGGCGGCCTGGGCCGAGGCGAGTGCGGCGGCCCGCTCCTCGGTCCGGCGCAGCTTCAGCACCGGTTCCAGCCGGAAGGCCGGCTGCTTCACCGCGGGTCGCTCACGCCGTGGTGGCGATCGCGTGCAGTCGGGCGAACGCCTCGGGGGCCGAGGTCGGGTCGTCCACGGCCTGCCGCAGGAAGGCGTCGATCTGCGGCACCAGCCGGCGGGCCCGGTCGACGAGCGGGTCGGAACCGCTCTGGTAGGCGCCGATCTCGATCAGCTCCCGCACGTCGCGCAGCGCCGCCATCATCCGGCGGACCTCCCGGGCGTCGGTCATCTGCGGCGACGGGACGATCGTGGTGGCGACCCGGGAGATCGACTCCAGCACGTCGATGGCCGGGAAGTGCCCGGCGGTGGCGAGCTTGCGGGTGAGCACGACGTGCCCGTCGAGGATCGACCGGGCGGTGTCGGCGATCGGCTCGTTGTGGTCGTCACCCTCCACCAGCACGGTGTAGAGGCCGGTGATCGAGCCGGTGGTGGACGTGCCCGCCTTCTCCAGCAGCTTCGGCATCATCGCGAAGACGCTCGGCGGGTACCCGCGGGTGGCCGGTGGCTCGCCGGCGGAGAGCCCGACCTCCCGCTGCGCCATCGCCGTGCGGGTGATCGAGTCCATCATCAGCAGCACGTCGCGGCCCTGGTCGCGGAAGCCCTCGGCGATCCGGGTGGCGACGAACGCCGCCTTCAACCGCACCAGCGGTGGCTCGTCGGAGGTGGCGACGACGACGACGGTGTTCGCCATCCCCTCCGGGCCGAGGTCCTCCTCGAGGAACTCCCGGACCTCGCGGCCGCGCTCACCGATCAGCCCGATCACGCGTACGTCGGCGTCGGTGCCCCGGGTGATCTGGCTCATCAGCGTCGACTTGCCGACGCCGGACCCGGCGAAGATGCCCAGCCGCTGGCCGCGGCCGACCGGGACGAGGGTGTCCAGTGCCCGGACGCCGGTGGCGAGCTGCCGGCTCACCCGCGCCCGGGTCAGCGCGTTGGGCGTCTGGCTGGTGAGGTCGACGTACCGGATTGCGTTGCCCAGTGGCGGGCCGCCGTCCATCGGCCGGCCGAGCCCGTCGAGCACCCGGCCGAGCAGTGCCTCGCCCACCGGAACCTGCAGGGGCATGCCGGTGGCCCGCACCCGGGCGCCGGAGCGGACACCGGAGAGGTCGCCCAGCGGCATGCAGGTGAGCCGGTCCCGCTGCACGGCGACCACCTCGGCCAGCAGCGGCTGGGGGCCGGTGCGGACCTCGACCAGGTCGCCGACGGCGGCCGAGACGCCCTCGACGCTGAGGGTGAGCCCCATCGCGCCGGTGACGATGCCGGTCAGCTGGGGACGGGCGGCAGCGCGCGCCCGGTCGATCAAGTCGTTGCTGTCCAGGGCGTCGACGGCGGTCCTCACGAGCGGAGCACCTCGCGGACGCGGTCCAGCGCCGCACTCAGCTGGGCGTCGACCCGCTGGGTGCCGGCCTCGGCCACCGCGCCGGCCCGCTCGACGGCGTCGTCACCGCGGACGGTGACCGACGCGGGCAGCTGGGCCAGCGCCTCGGCCGGGACCTCGGCGAGGTCGTCGGGGTGCAGCCGGACGACGACCGGCACGTCGTCGGGGCACAGGGTCATGGCCCGGCGCAACGCGTCCAGGCCGGGCTCGGCGGCCACGGCCAGTTCTCGGCCGAACAGGTCGCCGACCAGGATGACGACGGCGTCCAGGATGCTGTCCCGCAGCTCGTCGACCACCGGGGCGGCGGTGCCGTCCAGGCGCTCGACGGCGGCGCCCATGGCCGCGGTGGCCGAGGCCAGCCGACGCTCCCAGCGGGCCTGCACCTCGGCGAGCCGCTCCTCGGCGGCCTGCTCGGCCGCGCGGACGACCTGCTCGGCGGCGAGCACGCCCTCGGCGTGGCCGGCCGCCCAGCCCTCCCGGCGGGCCTCCGCCCGCAGTCGGGCCAGCTGCTCGGCGTAGACCTCGCCCAGCCGGAGCCCGACCCGGGTGGTGGCGGCCTGGTCGCTGTGCGCCGCCGTCGGGTGCGCCGTCCCGGGGTCGACCGAAGCGGCGGGGGGGACGACGGAGGGCGCCCGGGGCGCCCGAGGTGGGGGGACCGGTGCAGCCGGGGCTGGTGCAACGGCGTCCTGCGCGGCGGGGCGCACCGCCGACGGCCGTCCCCACACCGGCGCACCCTGGGGCACGCGCTGGTAGGGGACGGCGCCGGCCGCCGGCGCCCCGCGCAGCAGCAACGTCTCCCGTCCGCTGCCGTCAGGCGACGAAGTCATCCTCACCGCCCCGCGAGATGGTCAGTGCGCCCTGCTCCTCGAGGGTGCGGATGACCGCCACGATCTTGGCCTGGGCCTCCTCGACCGTCCGGGTGCGGACCGGGCCGAGCAGCTCGATCTCCTCGAGCAGGTTCTCCCCGGCACGCTCGGAGAGGTTGCGGACCACCTTGTCCCGGACGTCCTGCTTGACGCCCTTGAGCGCGGTGGCCAGGTCGTTGGCCTCGACGTCGCGCAGCACCAGCTGCAGCGACCGGTCGTCGATGGTGACGATGTCTTCAAAGACGAACATCTGCGAGCGGATCCGCTCGGCCAGCTCCGGGTCGCTGTTCTCCAGCCACTCCAGGATCGAGCGCTCGGTGGGCCGCGAGGAGCGGTTGATGATCTCCACCAGCGTCTCCACGCCACCGACCGTGGCCATGTCCTGGTAGGCCAGCAGCGACCCCATCCGGCGGCCGAGCTCCTCCTCGACCATCCGGACCATCTCCGGGGCGGTGCGGTCCATCAGCGCGATGCGGTAGGCGACGTCGGCCTGCTGGTCCGGCGGGAAGCCCGAGAGCACCTCGGCCGACTGCGGTGCGGGCAGGTGCGCCAGCACCAGGGCGACCACCTGCGGGTGCTCGTCCTTGAGGAAGGTGACCAGCTGCCGGACGTCGCTGTTGCGCAGCGAGGCGAAGGGCAGCTCGGTGTAGACGACGTTGAGCCGGGAGAGGATGCCGTCGGCCTTCTCCTCGCCCAGCCCGGCGGCGAGCACCTCGCGGGCGAACTCGATGCCGCCGGTGCCGACGAAGCGGCGGGCCTGCATGAGGGTGTGGAACTCCCCGAGCACGTCGTCGACGTCGGTGCCACTGACCCGCTGCAGGCCCATGAGCTCGCCGGTCAGCTTCTCGACCTCGGAGGGGCGCATCTGGGCGAGCACGGCCCCGGCCTCCTCCTTGGTCAGCTGGGCCAGGAACACCGCGGCCTTGCGCAGCCCCGGCAGCTCCTTGCGGGGCTTGGCGAGCTGGGCGGGCGACGTCGTCGCCGGTACCCCGACGAGCTGTTCGACGCTGGCGATGCTCACTGCTCAGCTCCCTTCGCGATGCTCACGGCAGTCCTCTTGTCCCTGGACGCCACCGGCGTCCACCCCCTGCATCGGCAGTCCGGGGCCCCACCCGGCAGGGCTCCCGGGAGTGTCCGGGCCCCGCCGGGGGAGGCCCCGGACCGTGTGCTCACTTGGCGTCGGCGAACCAGCCGCGCAGCATCGTGGCGACCTCGTCGGGACGGTCGCTGACCATCTCCGAGATCTCGCCCCGCACGCGCTCACGCTGCTGGGCCTCGATCAGCGCCGCCCGGTCGTCGAGGGCCGCGTCCCGGACGCTCTCGACCTGGATGCGCTCGTCGACCTCGTCGTCCTCGTACTCCTCGTACTCCTCGCGGTTGCGCCGCGAGCGCAGCCACACGATGAGCACCAGCAGGGCGATGCCGAGGGCGATGCCACCGGTCTTGATCATCGACCACATCTGGGCGGTCTTCTCCGCCTCCTGGGCGGTCGCCAGGTCGGCGGCAGCCTGCTCGGCGGCGGTCTGGTCGAAGGCCATCGCGGCGACCGTGATGGCGTCACCGCGGGCGACGTCGAGGCCGACCGCGTTGCCGATCAGGTCCTGGACCTGCGCCTGGTTCAGCGCGCCGGCCGCGGCCTGGTCCATCACCACGGAGACGGTCAGCCGCTCGACGGCACCGGGCGCCCCGGCGACCGTCTCCACGGTCTTGTCCACGGCGTTGTTCCGGGTGGCGGTCTCCTTGTCGTACGCGGACTCGCCGTTGCCGTTGACCCCGAGGTCCTCGGCGCCCAGCACCCCGCCGACGGCTGCGCCGGCGCCGGTGTAGCTCTCGACGGTGGTGCTCTCCGACAGCGCCGGGGTGTCGGCGTTGTAGTCGTAGCTCTCGATCGTGGTGTCCCGCTTGGAGAAGTCCAGGTCAGCACGGACGGAGACGACGGCGTTGCCCGGGCCAGCGACCCGGTCGAGGATCTGCTGGGCGTTGGCCGCCAGCCGCCCCTCGAACTCCTGCTCCATCTGCGACTGGGCGTCCCCGGCGGCGGAGGAGGCGCCCTCCCCGGCGGCGGAGAGGACCGCGCCGGTGGAGTCGGCGACCGTGACGTCGGCCGGGTCCATCTTCTCGATGCTGGAGGAGACCAGGTGGGTGACCGCCTGCACCTGCTCGCCGGCGAGGCTGGTGCCGGGGGCGAGGTCCAGCAGGACCGAGGCGGTCGGCTTGCCCTCCTCGGTGGCGAAGACGTCGTCCTTGGGCAGCGCGACGTGCACCACTGCGGACCGGACGCCGTCCAGCGCCTTGAGGGTGGTGGCGAGCTCCCCCTCCAGCGCACGCTGGTAGGAGACCTGCTGCTGGAACTCGCTGGTGGTGATGCCCTGCTCGTCGAGCAGGGAGTAGCCGGTCTCGTCGCCGGCCGGCAGGCCCTGGCCGCTCATCGCCAGACGCAGGTCGTAGACGGCGTCCTTGGCCACCATGATCGTCTGGCCGCCGTCGGTGAGCTCGTAGGCGACGCCCTGGGCGTTGAGCTCCTCCACGATCGCCGAGGCGTCGGTGGAGGCCAGGTTGCTGAACAGCGGCGACAGCGTGGGCGCGGTGACCCACCGGGTGAAGAAGAAGCCGCCGAGCAGCAGCCCGGCCAGGAGCAGACCGATGACGATCTTCTGGCCGGCGCTGATCGTGGCCAGCAGCGTGCGGACCCGCTCGAGCGGGCCGTTGAGCGCGGCGGGCATCAGATCTGCATCCGCATGATCTCGGTGAACGCCGCGACCGCGGAGTTCTTCAGGGTCACCACGGTGTCAGTGGCCAGCCGGGCCTCGGTGCTGGCGATCGTGTAGTCGTGCGCGTCCTGCAGGTCGCCGGTGGCGGCCTGCAGCGCGAGGGCGTCCGCCTTGCCCTGCACGGCGTTCAGCGAGTCGATCGAGCCGCTGAGGACGGCGGCGAAGCCACCGTCGCCGGAGACCGACCGGGGTGCGGCGGCCGAGGCGGCACCGGAGACCCCGGTGACGTCGGTGATCCCGGGCATCCCGATGGAGATGCCGGCGATGGGTGAGGTCATGGTCAGCCCTTCCCGAGCTGGAGGGCCTGCTGGTAGGCCTCGGTGGCGCTCCTGATGGTGGCCAGGTTGGCCTGGTAGCCGCGCTGGGCCATGAGCAGCTGGGTCATCTGGTCGCCGAGGTCGATGTCCGGGTAGCGGACGTAGCCCTCGTCGTCGGCCAGGGGGTTGGTCGGCTCGTAGACCAGCCGGCCCTCGGCGCTGCCGAGCTCGGTGCCGGCGACGCGCACGCCGCCCTGGCCGGAGCCGTACTGGACCGCCTCGGCGACGATCATGCGTTCCCGGAAGGCGTCCTCGCCCGGGGCGTTGACCGTGTTGATGTTGGCCATGTTGTCCGCGACGGCGTCCATCCACTTGCGGTGGACGAACAGCGACGAGCCGCCGATGCGCAGCGTGTCGAAGACCGCCATCACTGGGTCCGCAGGGCGGAGCGCAGCAGGGCGTACTTGCCGTCCAGGGCGCTGATCGACAGCTGGTAGCGCAGCCCGGTCTCGGTCGCCATGACCGTCTCGGTGTCCAGGTTGACGTTGTTGCCGTCGGTCCGGGTCGGGTCCATCGAGCGGGTGACGGTGCGCTGGCCGCCCGCCGGGACCTGACCGTTGACGATCTCGGCCTGCAGGGTGGACTCGAAGTCGACCCGGCCGGCGAGGAAGCCCGGCGTCTGGATGTTGGCGATGTTGTCGGCGGTCACCCGCTGGCGCTGCTGCAGCCCGGTGAGGGATGCGTGCAGCGCCGTCATGGTCGAGTCGGTGATCACCGGACGCCCAGCAGGGAGCGACGGAGCACGAGGTACCTCCGGGTACGGCGAGTTGCGCGCACAGGCGATGCCTGCGAGCGAAGGGGCCGCCGATCCGTGGCGAGGTGGTGCATTCCGTGCAGTTCTGTCATCGGCAGTCAGCGCCGCGTTGATGACCATGTGCACTCGATCGAGCGCACGAGGTGACAGAACGCGAACGTCCCCCGGGGCCGAAGTCGCGACTTCGGTCCCGGGGGACGGGGAGTGCGGTGGTGCTGCGGGGCTAGAGCACCCGGTCGATGAAGGAGGCGACCGGCCGGGTCGGTGCGTAGGACATCCGGGCGGCGACGTCCCGCTGCTTCTGCGACTGGGTGATCCGCTCGACCAGCGCCTCGGCGACCGCCAGTTGGTGCTGCAGCAGCCGGGCGGCCCGCTCGCGGAGGTCGTCGGGCAGCGGGCCCAGGTTGCTCGGCGGGATCCAGTCGGTCGACCGTCGTCCCCAGGCCGCGATCTCCTCGGCCCGGCCGCGGGCGAGGGTCTCCTCGGCCTGGTAGACGTCGCCCTCGAGCGCGTCGAGCACCGCCGGCCAGTTCCGGGCCTCGCCGACCAGCGCGGGGACGTCCCCGACCCGGTTGCGCCCGGCGGCCGGGCCGCCGGTCATGCGGGAGCCGCTGCGAGGGAGGCCGCGGCCTCCCGCCACGCGTCGCGCAACGGCTCGACGATCTTGCGGCAGTCGGCGACCCGGCGGAGGTCGCCCTTCACGATCGCGGAGCCGAGCTCGGTGATCAGCCAGTTGTAGAGGGCGGCCAGCCGGGGAGCGCCCTCCCAGGCGTCGACCTGCAGGCTCTCCAGCAGACCGAAGACGACGTCCTGGGCGTGCTGCAGCTGCTCGGTCGCCGCCTCGCGGTCGCCGGCGGTCAGGGCGGTGTGGCCGCGCTCCAGGTCCAGGGCGAGTCGGTCGTACAGCATCACCAGCAGTCGCTGCGGGGAAGCGGTCGTGACCGTGTCACCCAGGTAGCGGGCGCGGAGGGAAGCGGTGCTCATCGGTTCGGGGCTCCAGGGGAAGACGCGGCGGCGGGTCGGGACTACTTGGAGGAGGACCAGGAGGGCAGCCCGGCGATCTGTGAACTGAGCCAGGCCGCCTGGTTCTGCATCGAGCTCAGTGCGGTCTCCATCGCGGTGAACTGTCGGGTCAGCGTGGTCTTGCGCATCTCGAGCCGGATGTCCCAGGCGGCGATCCGGTCCTCGAGGTCCTTGGCGAGGGAGTCCCCGCTCTTGGCGAGCAGCACCAGCGACCCGGTGGTGCTGTCGCTGGCGCCCTTGGCCAGCACCTCCAGCTGTGCGGCGAAGCCGACCGGGGAGGTGACGTCGTCGGCGTTGCCGCTGATCCCGTCGGTGCCGGCGCTGACGATCTTCTTCTCGCTGAGCAGCGCCTGCGTCGCGGCCGGGTCGCTGCTCAGTGCCTTGGTGAAGACCGCCTTGTCGAAGGTGAGCTGGCCGTCGCGGGTCAGCTCGATGCCGACCGTCGACGCCGACTTCCCGCCGACGGCGCTGGAGACGACGCTGAGGATCTGGGTCGACAGGCCGCGCAGCGTGCTGTCGCCCTTGAGGATCGCCGAGGTGCTCTCCGCGTCGGTGTAGGAGGAGACCGCGGAGAGCAGGGAGTTGGCCGCATCGACGAGGCTCTGCACCTTGGTGGCCGTCGCATCCGGGTCCTTGGCCACCGTCACGGTGGCTGCGGCGTCCTTCTTGCTGACCGTGAACGTGCTCCCGGGGAGCACGTCGGTGAAGGTGTTCGTCGACGAGGTCACGTCGTAGCCCGCGGTCGCGTCCCCGACCCGGAGCTTGGCGTCGGCGCCGGTGGTGAGCGCCGTGACGGCGACGTCCCCGGTCACGGTGAAGGTCCCGGCCGCACCCGAGGTCTTGGAGGTGAGCTGGAGCCGGACGCCGGCGCCGGTGTCGACGGCCACGGCGGTGACGCCCGCGGTGGAGGCGTTGATGGCCTTGACGGCGTCGTTGACCGTCTGGCCGGCGGTCAGCGTGACGCCGACCCCGGCGATGGTCAGGGTGGTCGGGCCGGTCGGGTTCAACGCGGTGTCGGCGGTGGCCCAGCTGCCGGTGCTGTAGACGGAGTGGGTCGCCGCCAGGCTCGTGACGGTGAAGCTCAGCGACCCGGTGGCCGCGCCGGTGGAGGCGGTCGCGGTCACGGAGGGGTCCGAGCTGCTCGCCTTGGTCGAGGTCCAGGCGGTGGCGTCGGTGAGCGCGGCTGCGGCGGTGCGCAGGGCGTCGAACCGGGTGTTGACCGCGCGGTAGGCGGCGGCGTCGGACTGGGTGGCGGACAGCTGCTGCCTGAGCAGCGTCTGCGGGTTCGCCTCCACCTTCATCAGCTCGCTGATCATCGTCTTGTAGTCGATGCCCGAGATGAGGCCCGTGCTCACGCTCATGCCCGCCATGCCGGTACCTCCGTGGTTCGGGGATCAGGGGTGGAACGCCAGTGAGGGGGGAGGCCCGAGGGCCTCCCCCCTCACCGGGTGTTCAGGTGGTGCGGGTGGATCAGCCCAGCAGCTTCAGGATGCCCTGGGGCGCCTGGTTGGCCTGGGCCAGCATCGCGGTGCCGGCCTGGGTCAGGATCTGCGTGCGGGTGAAGTTGGTCATCTCCTGAGCCATGTCCGTGTCGCGGATCCGGCTCTCCGACGCCGACAGGTTCTCGACGGCGACGTTGAGGTTGTTGACCGTGTGCTCGAACCGGTTCTGGATGGCACCCAGGTCGGCGCGAGTGGTGGAGACCGACTTGATGGCCTCGTCGATCTTGCCGATCGCCTCGGAGGCGCCCGAGGCGACGGTGAAGGACACCGTCGCGTCGGCCAGGTCCTGGGCGGTCGGGGTGGCGCCGGGGTCGGTGCCGGTGAAGGTGACGCCGGTGCCGCCGTCGGCCACGGTCACCGCGCCGGTGCCGAAGGTGGCGTCGGCGGCGGTCTGCAGCCGGGCCAGGGACTGGGCCGCGGACTCGGCGGCGTCGTACTTGACCGAGGCCAGGTCCAGGCTCTTGCCGCCGTAGGAGATCGACCCGTTGAGGGCGTCGAAGTCCGCGGTGGTCAGCGCAGCGGTGGCCGTGAGGGTGGCCACCGATGCCTGGTTGGCAGCGGCGGCGGTCGTGGTCGAGCCGGCGGTGCCACCGGTGCTGGCCGCCGACACGTCGACACCGTCGACGCCCAGACCCTGGGCGCCCATGGCGGTGCCGATGCTGACGCCGATGGTCTCCCCGGCGTTGGCACCCACCTGGAAGGTGGTGTTGTACTTGCCGTCCAGCAGCTGCTTGCCGTTGAAGTTCGTCGTGGACGCGATGCGGTCCAGCTCGGACTTGAGCTGGCCGATCTCGGACTGGATGTTCTTCTTGGCGTCGCCGTTCAGCGAGCCCTCGTTGGAGGCCTGGACGGACAGGTCGCGCATGCGCTGCAGGATCTTGTGCGTCTCGGTGAGCGCACCTTCAGCGGTCTGCACGACCGAGATGCCGTCCTGGGTGTTGCGGACGGCCATCTTGAGGCCGCCGATCTGCGAGCGGAGGCCCTCGGAGATGGCCAGGCCCGCTGCGTCGTCGGCGGCGCGGTTGATGCGGAAGCCGGAGGAGAGCTTCTCCAGCGACTTGCTCATCTGACTGTCGGTGACCGACAGGTTGCGGTACGAGTTCATCGCCGCGATGTTGTTGTTGACGCTCAGACCCATGGTGTTCCTCCGTGGAAGTGGGTTTCAGGAGATCCGCTGCATCCGTGCTGCGGGGTGTTGCAGTGCCAGGATCGGCGGGTGCGGGGCCGGTCTTGACCTGAAACCGGGAGGAACTTCCGGAGGGCACGGGTCGGGTCCGTCGTGCTGCCGAGTGCCCGGGCAGCAGTGAGGGGGGAGGCAGGGCCTCCCCCCTCACCGGGTGCTGCTCAGGTGCTGCGGGTGGGTCAGCCCAGCAGGCGCAGGATGCCCTGGGGTGCCTGGTTGGCCTGGGCCAGCATCGCGGTGCCGGCCTGGGTCAGGATCTGGGCGCGGGTGAAGTTGGTCATCTCCGACGCCATGTCCGTGTCGCGGATCCGGCTCTCCGACGCGGTCAGGTTCTCGACGGCGACGTTGAGGTTGTTGACCGTGTGCTCGAACCGGTTCTGGATGGCACCCAGGTCGGCGCGGGTGGTGGAGACCGTCTTGATGGCCTCGTCGATCTTGCCGATCGCCACGGAGGCGCCCGAGGCGACGGTGAAGGACACCGTCGCGTCGGCCAGCTGCTGGGCGGTCGGGGTGGCGCCGGGGGCGACGCCGGTGAAGGTGACACCGGTGCCGCCGTCGGCCACGTCCACCGCGCCGGTGCCGAAGGTGGCGTCGGCGGCGGACTGCAGCCGGGCCAGGGACTGGCCCGCGGTCTCGGTGCTGTCGTACTTGACCGAGGCCAGGTCCAGGCTCTTGCCGTTGTAGGAGATCGAGCCGTTGAGGGCGTCGAAGTCCGCGGTGGTGAGGGCAGCGGTGGCCGTGAGGGTGGCCACCGAGGCGGTGCTGGCCGCAGCAGCGGTCGTGGTGGAGCCGGCGGTGCCGCCGGTGGCAGGCGCCGAGACGTCCACGCCGTCGACGCCCAGGCCCTGGGCACCCATGTTGGTGCTGATGCTGACGCCGATGGTCTCCCCGGCGTTGGCACCGACCTGGAAGCTGGTGTTGTACTTGCCGTCCAGCAGGCTCTTGCCGTTGAAGCTCGTCGTGGACGCGATCCGGTCCAGCTCGCTCTTGAGCTGGCCCACCTCGGACTGGATGTTCTTCTTGGCGTCGGCGTTGAGCGAGCCCTCGTTGGAGGCCTGGACGGACAGGTCGCGCATCCGCTGCAGGATCTTGTGCGTCTCGGTGAGCGCACCTTCCGCGGTCTGCACGACCGAGATGCCGTCCTGGGTGTTGCGGACGGCGACCTTCACGCCACCGATCTGCGAGCGGAGGCCCTCGGAGATGGCCAGACCGGCAGCGTCGTCGGCGGCGCGGTTGATGCGGAAGCCGGAGGAGAGCTTCTCCAGCGACTTGCTCATCTGGCTGTCGGTGACCGACAGGTTGCGGTACGAGTTCAGCGCCGCGATGTTGTTGTTCACGGTCAGACCCATGAGGGGTTCCTCCTTGGAAGGGGTGACCGCGGCATCCGTGCCGCGGTCGTCGTACCCCTGTCAACGGAGTGGCCCGGCGGGTCCTTGAGGGCCTCCCGGCGATGTCCCCCGAACGGGTGGGTCACCCGTTCAGCGCAGCAGTTGCAGCACCCCACGCGGCGACTGGTTCGCCTGGGCCGCCATCGCCGTGCCGGCCTGGGTGAGGATCGACGCCCGGCTCATCGTGGTCGTCTCCGCGGCGATGTCGGCGTCCCGGATCCGGCTCTCCGAGGCCGTGGTGTTGTCCAGCGCCACCCCGACCTTGGCGATGTTGTGCTCGAACCGGTTCTGCACGGCGCCCAGGTCAGCGCGGGCCGTGGAGACCTGCCCGATCGCGGCGTCGATCGCCGCCAGCGCCGTGGACGGTCCGGTGGGAGAGGTGACGTCCACGCCGGCGACGCCCAGGCCGGCGGCGTCCATCGCCGGCCCGAAGCCGACGGTGATCGTGTGTCCCACGTCCGCGCCGACCTGGAAGACCCCGCGGTAGCTGCCGTCCAGGAGCTCCTGGCCGTTGAAGGACGTCGTCCCCGCGATCCGGTCGAGCTCGGCCCGCAGCTGCCCCATCTCGGTCTGCACGTTCGCCCGGGCGGCGTCGTCCAGGCCACCGGTGTTCGCCGCCTGGACGGCGAGGTCCCGCATCCGGTGCAGCAGTGAGTGGGCCTCGGTGAGCGCGCCCTCGGCGGTCTGCAGCACCGAGATGCCGTCCTGGCTGTTGCGCAGCGCGACCCTGAGCCCGCCGATCTGGGTGCGCAGGCCCTCGGCGATCCCGAGGCTGGCGGCGTCGTCGGCGGCGCGGTTGATCCGCGAGCCGGAGGAGAGCCGCTCGATCGACGTGGTCAGTTGTCGGTCGGCGACGCCGAGTGTCCGGGCGGAGTTCAGCCCGGCGATGTTGCTGTTGACGACCAGGCTCATGCGGGCCCTCCGTGGACCGGGAACGAGAAGGAACCGCCGCAGCCGTGCGGCGGGATCGATCTCTTCTACGGTCCGGCGGGTCGGGTCTCAACCCGAACGGGTGAGGTCCGCGGTGCGGATGTGACTCAGGTGGCTCAGGCGGGCAGGGCGGCCGCGCCGCGTTCGGGGACCACCCAGTCGTGCCGGGCCCGGCCGCGCGGCTGGGGCACCGGGAACGGGGGAGGGGTCGGCGTGGCCCGGCCGGCGGTCTGCCGGGCGGCGACCCGCTCGACGTAGGCGCGCTGCTGGTTGCGGGCGCGCACCCCACCGTCGGCGGCGACGGCGGTGCCGTCCCACACCTCGCTCATCGCGGCGTGCAGCAGGGTGAGTGCCCGGGCCCGCATCTGCGAGACGCGGGAGAGGGTGACGCCGAGGGAGTCGGCGATGTCGGTGAGCGACTCGTCGCCGAAGAAGTTCCGCTCCACCACCTCGTCGAGCCGGTCGGGGAGGGCGCGGATCGCCTCGTGCAGGTGCCGGGCTCGCTCGCCGCGCAGCAGTGCGCGCTCCGGGGAGTCGCCGGTGTCGGGCAGGTCCAGGGACCCGCCCTCGGTGCCGGTCTCGGCGTCCATGCTGACCATCACGGCGCGGTGCACGTCGATCTGCAGCGAGTCCAGCTCTGAGCGCTGGACGCCCAGGCTGGTGGCCAGCTCCTCCTTCGTCGGCGGCCGGCCCAGGCTGATCGTCAGGGCGTCGGTCGCCGCGTCCGTGCGTCGCGCTGCGGCCCGGACCGAGCGGCTGGCCCAGTCGCCGGAGCGCAGCTCGTCCAGGACGGCGCCCTGCAGGCGCGGCAGTGCATAGGTGGCGAAGGTGGCGCCGGCGGCCGGGTCGAAGCGGCGGGCGACCTCGACCAGCGCGACGCTGGCGCAGGAGAGCAGGTCGTCCCGGCTGACGTGGCTGGGCAGGGAGATGCGGGAGGCCACCGCGTTCACCGCGAACTGGGCCAGCGGCAGATGGGTGGTCACCATCGCGTCGACGTCGGCGGGGCGGCGCTCACTCACGGCGGGGCGGGCTGCGGTCACGTCCCCCTTCTCGGCTGACCGTGCACCGCGTGGCACCGCCATCGACACATTTCCCGCCGGCCTCGAGCCATCTCGGCTTGACCGGGCCCGGCCGGGTGCCGAAGTGGAGATCGACAGCGCCCGCCGGTCCCGGTGGGCGCCGGCCTGCACGACGGGCCGCACACGACGACGGAAAGGCGGCCGGCATGGACCACCAGCACCTGTCGACGTTGCTCTGGCGAGAGCAGGAACTGCTGGACCTCCTGCTCTTCAAGGCGGAGGAGAAGCAGTACCTGATCGTCACCGGCAAGAGCCGATGGCTGGCCCGGATCGCCCACGAGATCGAGGTGGTCCTGGAGCAGTTGCGGACCCTCGAGATCGAGCGGGCAGCGGCCACCGAGCAGATCGCCGGCCGACTGGGCCTGGAGGTCAACCCGTCGCTGCGCCAGCTCGCCGACTCGGCCCCCGCCCCGTGGGACGACCTCTACGCCAAGCACCACGAGGCGCTCCTGCTCATGGTGGCCGAGCTGCGCGGGCTCTCCGACGCCAACAAGGAGCTCATCGAGAGCGGCCTGGCCGTCATCAACGACGCGCTGGCCACCAGCCAGCCGCCCACCGCAGCCGGCACGTACACCCAGACCGGCCGGGCTGCCGGCAACGCCTACCGCTCGGTCACGCTGGACGGTGCGCTGTGAGCTCCTTCAGTGGCCTGAACACGGCGACGACGGCCCTGTGGGCGCAGCAGCGCGGGCTGGACGTCACCGGGCAGAACATCGCCAACGTCAACACCGCGGGGTACTCGCGGCAGCGGGCAGAGCTGCAGTCGATCGGCGGCAACGCCGTCCCGGCGATGTACGCGATCAGCAACCGGGTCGGCCAGGGTGTCGACGCCGACAAGGTGATCCGCATCCGGGACGCCTTCCTCGAGGGCCGGGCCCAGATCGAGTCCGCCTCGACCGCCCGGATGACCGCCCAGGACGCCACCCTCGCCCAGATCGAGCAGGCGTTCCGCGAACCCGGCGAGACCGGCATCCAGGCCAAGCTCACCGCCGTCTTCACCGCGTGGGGCGACGTGGCCAACCACCCGACCGAGGACGGCGCCCGGACGGCCGTGCTGCAGAAGACCGCCACGCTCGTCGCGGAGCTGCACACCACGAGCAGCAACCTGGACAAGCAGTGGACCCAGACCCGGGACAGCCTGGACACGCTGGCGCAGGACGTGAACGCCAAGACCCAGTCGATCGCCGACCTGAACCGGGCGATCAAGCGCGCGACCCAGGCGGGCCTGCCGGTCAACGAGCTGGCCGACAAGCGTGACGCCCTGGTGATGGACCTGGCCACCTCGATCGGTGCCACCTCCAGCCCCGGGGACGACGGGCAGGTGAACGTCTCCGTCGCCGGCGCGACGCTGGTCTCCGGCACCGACGCGATCGGGATCAGGGCCGTGGGCACCGCGGTCCCGGCCGAGGCCACGGCGACGGACCCCTCGTTCGTCACCGACCCGGGCGGCACCCGGCTCGCCCTCGGCGGCAAGGCGGGCGGTGCGCTGACGGCGCTGAGCCAGACGATCCCGAAGTACCAGCAGCAGCTGGACGGCGTGGCGCAGCGGCTGGCCGACCAGGTCAACGCCGTGCACGCCGGCCCGCCGCTGGCCTACGACAAGAACGGCGCCCCGGGTGGACCGATGTTCGGGTCGGGCACCGTGCCGGCCGAGCCGATCACCGCAGCCAACATCACCCTGCTGATCACCGACCCGGCGAAGCTCGCCGCCGCGTCGTACGCCCCGATCGCCGGGAACGCGTCGGCCGACGCCGGCAACGCCGCGAAGCTCGCCGCCATGGCCAAGTCGGACACCGGCGTGGCCGTCGCCTACCGGCAGCTGATCGTCGACCTCGGGGTCGAGGCGTCGGTGGCCACGAGCAACCTGCAGACCCAGACGGTGGTCGCCGCGCAGGTGGACGCGTCCCGCGAGTCCGTCTCGGGGGTCAACCTCGACGAGGAGATGACGAACATGCTGCGGTTCCAGCACGCCTACTCCGCCGCCGCGCGGATGATCACCACCATCGACGAGACGCTCGACGTGCTGATCAACCGCACCGGCCGAGTGGGGCTGTGACCTGATGCGGATCACCCAGCGCGCGCTCTCCGTCACCGCCCTGCAGGGCCTCAACCGGAACCAGGAGGCCATCGCCAAGCTGCAGGCGCAGCTGACCTCGGGCAAGACGATCAACAAGCCCTCGGACGACCCGACCGGCACGAACGCCGCGATGCAGACCCGCCAGGAGCTCGCCGGTGCCGCGCAGTACGCCCGGAACATCAACGACGGGATCGGCCTGCTCGACGCGACGGACTCCGCCCTGCAGAACATGATCAAGCAGGTGCAGAACGTGCGGGCGCTGACCGTCAAGGGCCTCAACGCCGGCACGCTGTCCGATGCCTCGGCGACGGCGATCTCGACCGAGGTCTCCGGGATCCGGGCGAGCCTGCTCGGGCTGGCCAACAGCACGGTCCAGGGAAAGCCCGTCTTCGGCGGCGTCACCAGTGGCTCGATCGCCTACGACGCCGCCACCGGTGGCTACCAGGGCTTCGGTGGCACCTCCGTGCCGCCGATGCCGGTCATCCCGGTCAACCGACAGGTGTCCGACGCCGACGCGATCCGGGTCGACCTCACCGGGCCGGAGGCCTTCGGGGACCCGGCGACCGGTGATCTCTTCGCGATCGTCCAGGCGATCGCCACCGACGTGGTCGCCGACCCGGCGGCACTGGCCGGGCACCTGGAGGACCTGGACGTCGCGCTGAACCGGATGCTGGCGGCGGTCGCCGACATCGGTACGCGGACCAACCGGATCGAGACGGCACAGCAGGTGAACAAGGACCTGCAGCTCTCGCTCACCAGCCGGTCGTCGGTCATCGAGAACGTCGACCTGCCGAAGACGATCATGAACCTGCAGATGCAGCAGGTCGGTTACGAGGCCGCGCTGGGGGCCACCGCGAAGGCCATCCAGCCGACTCTGCTGGACTTCCTGCGGTGACACCGCGGCAGGTGGCCCTTTCCCGGGGCCGCCTGCCGAGAAAGCAGGAGCAGGGAGCGTCCACCCGGGTGGAGGCTCCCGGTCCCGCCGACCGGCGGGGCGATGCCACGGACGGCCCACACGAACCCATGGAGGGGTACCCATGCTCACTCTCACCCGCAGCGTCGGCGAGAGCATCCGGATCGGCGAGGACATCGAGGTCTACGTCGTCGAGGTCCGCGGCGGCACCGTGCGACTGGGCTTCAAGGCCCCGCGCGAGGTGACGATCCACCGCGAAGAGGTCTACAAGCAGATCGCCGAGGCCCAGAGCCTGGCCGCCGAGGTGGCCGCCGACGCGCTGGGCGCCTTGTCGGCATTTGCACCAGGACCGGATCAGCCGACTAGCAAGTAATGCCATAGGGTCGCCCGATACGGGCCAATAACAGCTCACCTCAGCCGTCACAGTAGTCACAGGGCGGCGAGTCTCGCCGTCCGAGGCTCCGATCGTGCGCAAGTCTTCTCCCAACGCACCACGGTTACAGGGGGAGACGAACATGGAACTCAGCGCACTCGCATCGGGCCCGGCAGTCGACATCGAGCTGTCCGTCGACCTGCGCGTCGGGCCGTCCGGCGCCGACGACCTGCGTCTGTGTGGTGCCGTCGACGGCTCGCTCGACGAGCCGGTCCCCGCCGCCTGGTCGGAGACGGTCGTGGTGCACGTCCAGCTGCGTCCCCGCCGGTCGGCCACCCGCCGGTGCCTCGCCGCCCTCGCGGAGCTGGCCGCCCGGCACGACTCGGTGGCCTTCGCCCTCACCGGGCTCAGCGGCGACGACCGCGCCGTCCGGGTCACCGTCGGCGTCGAGCTCGGCCCGCGTGAGCTGATCGCGAAGTTCTCCGACCAGGCGCAGGCCGCCTACGCCTTCGTCGACGGGCTCTTCACCGACCTCTACGACTTCATGCCGGTGTACGTCGCCGAGCCGAACGAGGTCGAGCGGGCAGCAGCCGCCGGTGTGCTCGAGGCCGTCGAGAACCCCCGGCCGCGGGCGCCGCGGGTCCCGAGCCCGCGCATCCCCTCGCCGCGCCGTCCCTCTGCGGACAGCGTCCACACCTCCGCTCGCCGCGGGGTGCCCGCCCTCGTCTGAGGCCGGAGGTGGTGGGCCCACGAGGGCCGCGTCCCACCCGTTGCAGCAGCAACACCCCAGGCACGCCCCACCCAGCCCACCTGCACTTCCCCTCAGGAGGACCGGTGTCCCAGGACATGCTCACCACCCAGCTCGCCACCGACCCCGCCCGCACCCGTGAACCGCTGGTCTTCGGTGGGCTCACCGAGGCCGAGGGCTGGGCGCTGGCCCCCATCACCCCCCGCGACCGGGTGCACTTCCGCACCGACCGCGAGCTGCCGCTCACCGAGTTCCGGGCCGCCCTGCCGGCCGGGGTCACGGTGACCTACGACGAGGGCGACGGCCTGTACCGGGTCGATGGCGACACCGGGACGGGCGAGGCGCTCGCCGGCCTGATCCGCGCCTGGTGCGCCGCCGAGGGTTACGCCACGGTCGGGCTGCGGCCGGAGGCCGGCGTGCGCCGCCGGGCCCCCCGCGACCTGCCCGCCGCGTTCCTGGACGGCCTGTGCCGGCACTACTGCCGGGTGAGCCTCAAGCGCCTGCAGCGGAACATGAGCACGATCCGGCTGCACCTGCCCGACAACGACGACGTCGACCAGCAGGTCGCCGAGTGGGTGTTGAAGGCGGTCAGCCAGTACGACGAGACCAAGTCCGTCCCCTTCGGGGCCTTCCTGGCCACCCAGCTCTCCAAGTGGGTGCACGACCTGGGCCGCAACGCCTACGGCCGGACCGCCGCCGACACGGAGAACAAGCAGCAGAAGGCGGTCGCCGCCTTCACCGCGGAGAACCAGCGCCGGCCCAGCGAGAAGGAGCTGGCCGCCTACATGGGCCAGAGCGTGGCCACGCTGCGCCGCAACTCCCAGACGGTCGCCACCCTCAACGGCCTGCGCAACCTGCAGTCCCTGGACGGCGGTACCGACACGGTCGAGTTCGTGGTCCCGGACAGCGCCGAGGTGCCCGACGAGATCATGGGCGAGGCCGAGCAGAGCCTGCTGTCGCACGCCCTGACCGCCGCCTGTGCGCCCGACCCGACCGCCCGCCGGGACCAGCGCGCCGCGCAGCCGAACGTGCTGGGCTGGGCGACCTGGTACCTGACCACCTGGGGCGGGCAGACCAAGACCCAGCTGTCGGCCGACCTGGGCACGTCGGTGCGCAACATGAACGTGCACGCCGACCGCGCCGAGAAGGCCCTCAAGGAGCGGCTCACCGAGCTCGGCGGCTGAGCTCCGCCAGCCTCTCCGCACGTGCGGCGGCCCGGTGTCCCGGAACTGACCAGAGCGGGCGGAAAAGGTTGCGATCCGGGTCCATCGGGCCTCTCACCTGCCGATATCCAAGTCGTGACCGCGCCGGAGCCCCCTCGCCACAGTGCGGGGGAAGGTCCTCCAGTCGGGTCCGGAGCCCGTCGTCCGGCGGTGGGGGAGTGAGCGGCCCGCCCGCCGGGGACCCGGCCCAGGCGGTGCTCGTCCCGCACTGGTTGAGCAGCCCGGACCGGCTCGAGGTCGAGCGGGCCGTGCAGGCTGCGCTCGACGGAGGGCCGCTGCACCCGGTGGTCGCCGTCCACCTGGGCGAGGTGCTCACCGAACTGCACGTCGCCGCCGCCCGCGAGGTCGTCTGGCCCGCGCCCACCGCGCGCGTCCGCCGGGCCACCGGCTGGTCGGACGACGTGGTCCCGGTGCGGCTGTCCGCCGTCGAACTGGCGAGTGTGTTGTCCCTGCCCGGTCTGCCGACCGTGGCCCGAGAAGCCCTGACCGGAGGACGCAGCGCATGACCGGAGCGCTCTTCGGTACCCCGGGCGGTCTCCTCCAGCGACTGAACCGGGCCGAGGTCCGGGTGAACGACGTGCGGGCCGCCGTGGAGCTGCTGGCCGACCGGGGGGTCGACCCGGACCTGGAGCTCGGCGTCCTCGACGGCGCGGGCCGCGGCCCGATGCTGGTGCTGGACGACACCGGTCGCCGCACCCGCGTCCTGCTCGCCGAGCTCGCCGAGCAGATGACCCGGGCCCGGGTGCCCGTGGCGGCCGAGTCGGTCGCCACCGCGCTGGACGCCTGGCTCGCGCGCCGCCCGGTGCCCGACCCGATCGCGCTGGCCGCCGGCATCGCCGTCCTGGACTGGTCCGACGCCCGGCAGACCGCGCTCGGCTGGCGGGTGGTGGTCGCGCGCGACCAGCTGGTCGTGCCCTGGCGGCCGTCCCGCACTGCGTCCGTGCCCCTGGTCCACCAGGCGCGCTCGGCTGCGCTGGGCCGGGCCGCCGTCGTCCGGACCGCGCTGCGGGTCGAGGGTCCGCTGGCGCTGTGGACCTCGGCCGGCGTGCCCGGCGTGGACACCGCGGTGCTGGTCCGCCCCGAGGAGCTGCTCGTCGAGATGGCCGCGGCCGGGCTGCGGCTGCACGACATGCACGTCGTGGTCACCCCCGGCCGGCCGGTCGCCTGCGCGGACGCCGCCGTGGCGCGCCGGCTGGTGGCCGAGGCGACCGACGCCTGCGCGACCCTGCCGTGGCGGGAGCTCGCCGACCTCGGCTGGGCCTGACCCGCCGCGCCCTCTCCTCAGCCGGTCAGCTCAGGACGCCGTACTCCCAGTGCCACGGCTCCGGGTTCTGCCCGCCGGCCTGCGCCCAGTCCGGCTGCAGCCACCCGTAGTGCCCGGCGTTGAGCTGCATCCACGCCGTCTGCGCGGTGCCGGAGCGGTTGATGCCGCCGCACAGGTCGACCGCCAGGGCCCAGCCGTGGTTCGAGGTGCCCGGCACCGCGGTGATCCGCGGCTTCCGGTGGTGGACGTCGACCTGCGCGCCCAGCGAGCGGTAGGAGTCGGTGATGCACAGCGGGGCGCCGAACGTCTGCGCGTAGGCCGCGGCCATCGCCTGGTAGGCGGCCGCCGCGTCACAGCGCAACCGGTGCCCGCTGCTGATCGAGCAGAGCTGGTCGGCCGGGATCTGCCCGTTGGCCCAGCCACCCCACGCGCCGGTCGCCGGCCCGGTGGTGCTGCCCGGGGCGGGCAGCGGTGCGCTGCACGTCGCCGGGACGGGGCCGCTGACCGGCAGCGGTGCGGGCGTGGCCGGCGGCACGGTCACCCGGACGGCGGTGCTCAGGTCGGCCAGCTCGCGCACCGCCACCTGCCGGCGGTCGGCGGAGGCGGAGAGCACGCTCGTGCCGCCCAGGTACAGGCCGACGTCGTCCAGGCCGCTGCGCGGGTCGGTGCGGAACACCAGGTCGCCGACCTGGAGCTGCCCGGCCGGGACGGGGGTGCCCTGGGCCCACTGGCCGGGCAGGTCGGCGGGCAGGCCGATGCCGCCCTGCGCCCATGCCGTCGCGGTGAGCCCACCGCAGTCGTAGCCGTCGGGTCCGTGCTGCCCGACCAGGTAGGGCTTGCCGAGCTGGGCGAACGCGGCGCTGACCGCGGCGACGGTCTCGGCGGGGAGCACGGTCAGCGTGCCGCCGGCGGCGTAGGTGGTGGCCACGCCGGGCACCGGCGCACCCGTGGCGTCGCGCAGCGGGGCCAGCCCGGCCGGCAGTGCACCCGGGTCGGTCAGGGTCGCGGCGGGGGGCGGGGTGACCCCGGCCGCGGCCAACCGTCCCAGGTGGTCCTGCCAGCTGGTCAGCGCGGCGGCGTTGCGGGCCTGCTGGTCGGCAGCGGCGGCGCTGGTCGACAGTGCGGCCCACTGGGCGCTGACGGTCGGGTCGAGCTCGGCGACGATCTCGCGGATCTCGACGAGCACCTCGGCGGCCCGGCTGCGCGCCTGGGCCGCGGCCGCGTCGGCCGCGGCGGCGGTGTCGGTGTGCTGCGCCGCGTGCACGGCGGCCAGCGCGGCCCGGGCGACCGAGGCGTCCTGCTGCTCGGTCAGCTGCTCGGCCAGGCCCTGCGCGTGCAGGACGGCGGGCGTCGAGCCGGGGGAGTGCAGGGAGAGCTGCGCCAGCGGCCAGCGCTCGTCCGGGCTGCGCCGGTAGGCGGCGGCGGCATGGGCGCCCACGGCAGCCCGGTCGGCGGCGACGACGGCCAGCGCGGCCGCGCCGGCGTCCCGGGCCTGCTGCGCCTGGGCGGTGAGGCTCTCGGCCTCGGACAGGGCGGCCCGGTGGCGGGCGGCGGCGTCGGCGAGGGTGGCGGCGGTGGCCTCGGCCTGGCCGGCGACGGCGGCCGGTGTGGAGACCTGGCCGGCCTCGGTGGGCGGCTGGGCGGTGACGGCGAGGACGGCGATCAGGGCCAGGGTGGCGCCGCTGACGACGGCCAGGCGGTGCCACCAGCGCTGGGCGGCACCGGGGGTGCGGGTGCGCCGCGGTGCGGGACGGCGGCTGCCGGGGGCCGGACGCCGGCCGGCCGGGGTACGCGGGGCGGGCTTCCTCCCCGCAGGCTGCCGGACCGGCGCCTTCCGGGTGGCGGGCTTCCTGGCGGGTGGCTTCGGGGTGGACCGGCCGGCGGCGGACTGTGCACGGGGCCGCGGCGCAGGAGCTTGCGCGCGTGGTGCGGGCACCTTCGTCCCCCCAGCTGCGTCGGATCGGCCCGGCCGCCAGGCGGCGTCCGGTGTCCTGATCCCATCGACGTGCCCCCCGGGGTGGTGGAGGTCCCTCACCGGTTCGGGGGGTGCAGCTCACCCCTTCGGGGGGAGACGACGAGGCCCCGCCGTCCAGGTGGACGGCGGGGCCTCAGAACGTGCTGGGTCGATCAGCGGTTGGCGATCTCCACGAAGGAGCGCTCGGCCGGGCCGGTGTAGACCTGCCGCGGTCGGCCGATCTTCGTGGCCGGGTCCTCGATCATCTCCCGCCACTGGGCGATCCAGCCCGGCAGCCGGCCGATGGCGAAGAGCACGGTGAACATCCGGGTCGGGAAGCCCATCGCCCGGTAGATGAGGCCGGTGTAGAAGTCGACGTTCGGGTAGAGCTTGCGCTCGACGAAGTAGTCGTCGGAGAGGGCGATCTCCTCGAGCTGGCGGGCCAGGTCGAGCAGCTCGTTGTTGCCGCCCAGCTTGTCCAGCACCGTGTCGGCGGTCGCCTTCACCAGGGCCGCGCGCGGGTCGTAGTTCTTGTAGACCCGGTGCCCGAAGCCCATCAGCTTGACGCCGGGCTCCTTGTCCTTGACCCGCGTGACGAAGCGGTTGATGTCGCCGCCGTCGGCCTTGATGCCCTCCAGCATCTCCAGCACCGACTGGTTCGCCCCGCCGTGCAGCGGGCCGAACAGCGCGTTGATGCCGGCCGAGACCGAGGCGAACATGTTGGCGTGCGAGCTGCCGACCAGCCGCACCGTGGAGGTGGAGCAGTTCTGCTCGTGGTCGGCGTGCAGGACGAAGAGCATGTCCAGCGCCTTGACCAGCTCCGGGTCGGCCTCGTACGGCTCGGCCGGGAAGCCGAAGGTCATCCGCAGGAAGTTCTCCACCAGGCCCAGCGAGTTGTCCGGGTAGAGGAAGGGCTGCCCGATCGACTTCTTGTACGCGTAGGCGGCGATGGTCGGCAGCTTGGCGAGCAGCCGCACGGTCGACAGCTCGACCTGCTGCTGGTTGAAGGGGTCGAGCGAGTCCTGGTAGAAGGTCGACAGCGCGCTGACCGCCGAGGACAGCACCGGCATCGGGTGCGCGTCGCGCGGGAAGCCGTTGAAGAACCCCTTGAGGTCCTCGTGCAGCAGGGTGTGCCGGCGGATCCGCTGGTCGAACGCCGCCAGCTCGTCGGCCGTCGGCAGCTCGCCGTAGATCAGCAGGTAGGAGACCTCCAGGAAGCTCGCCTTGCCGGCCAGCTGGTCGATCGGGTAACCGCGGTACCGCAGGATCCCCTGGTCACCGTCGATGTAGGTGATCTCCGAGGTGCAGGACGCGGTGTTCACGAACCCGATGTCCAGGGCGACCTGGCCGGTGGTGGCCAACAGCTTGCTCGTGTCGATTCCCTCGGACCCCTCGGTCGCGGGGACGACCCGGAGCGGCAGTTCGCCGCCGGGCCAGCGCAGGGCTACGTCTGGGGTGTTCGCTGTCTCGCTCATCAGGTCTGGACGCTACTCAGTTCTCGTGAGGATGCGACACGGCCCCGCCGCAGAGTTCTGCGACGGGGCCGTGGACGCCTCGCGGAGGCCGCTCTGCAGGGCCTTACGGGTGGGTCATCGACAGCACGTCGAGGGCGGCGTCCAGCTGCTCCTCGGTGAGCTTCCCCTGCTCCACGTACCCGCGCTCCACCACGACCTGGCGGATGGTCTTCTGCTCGGCCAGCGACTGCTTGGCGACCTTGGCCGCCTCCTCGTAGCCGATGTACTTGTTCAGCGGCGTGACGATCGAGGGGGAGGACTCGGCGTAGGTGCGGCACTGCTCGACGTTGGCGGTGACGCCGTCGACGCAGCGGTCGGCCAGCAGCCGGCTGACGTTGGCCAGCAGCCGGATCGACTCCAGCACGTTGCGAGCCATCAGCGGCAGCGTCACGTTGAGCTCGAACACGCCGGTGGTGCCGGCGTAGGTGACGGCGGCGTCGTTGCCGATCACCTGCGCACCGACCTGGATCACCGCCTCGGGAATCACCGGGTTCACCTTGCCCGGCATGATCGAGCTGCCCGGCTGCAGGTCGGGCAGGGCGATCTCGCCCAGGCCGGTGCGCGGGCCCGAGCCCATCCAGCGCAGGTCGTTGGCGATCTTGATCAGGCCGACGGCGATCGTCTTGAGCTGACCGGACCCCTCGACCAGGGCGTCCCGGGAGCTCTGCGCCTCGAAGTGGTCACGGGCCTCCGACAGCGGCAGGTCCAGCTCGCCGGCCAGGCGCTCGATGATCGCGGCGGCGAAACCGGGCGGGGTGTTGATGCCGGTGCCGACGGCGGTGCCGCCCAGCGGGAGCTCGCCGATCCGGGGGAGCGAGGCGTGCAGCCGCTCGATGCCGTAGCGGACGGCGGCCGCGTAGCCGCCGAACTCCTGTCCCAGGGTCACCGGGGTGGCGTCCATCAGGTGCGTGCGGCCGCTCTTGACGACCTCGGCGAACTCGGTGGCCTTGCGCTCGAGGGAGCCGGCCAGGTGCTCCAGCGCGGGGACCAGGTCGCGCACGATGGCGCCGGTGGCAGCGACGTGGATGGCGGAGGGGAAGACGTCGTTGGACGACTGCGAGGCGTTGACGTGGTCGTTCGGGTGCACCGGTGAGCCGAGCGCCTCGGTGGCCAGGGTGGCGATGACCTCGTTGGTGTTCATGTTGCTCGACGTGCCCGACCCGGTCTGGAAGACGTCGATCGGGAAGTGCGCGTCCCAGTCACCCCGGGCGACGGTCGCCGCGGCCTCGGTGACGGCGTCGGCGACGTCCTGCGGCAGCACGCCGAGGGAGGCGTTCACCCCGGCGGCAGCACCCTTGATCGCCGCCAGCGCACCGATCAGCTCACGCTCGATGGGCGTGCCGGAGATCGGGAAGTTCTCCACGGCCCGCTGGGTCTGGGCGCGCCACTTCGCCCACGAGGGGACGCGGACCTCCCCCATGGAGTCGTGCTCGATGCGGTAATCCCCGCCGTCGGTCTCGGTGGCCACGCTGCGCTCCCCGGGTGTGATGTGTGCTGATGGTCCTGCGGGAGCGACCCTAGACACCACGGGCGGGCGCCGCGGCTAGGGTCCGGCGCATGAGCCAGCAGCAGGCCGGGGAGCCCGACCCGGTGCCCGTCGTCCGTGCCTCCGACGCCGAGCGCGATGCGGTGGTGACCCGGCTGCAGACCGCCCTCGGCGAGGGCCGGATCAGCGTGGACGAGTTCACCCAGCGGGCCGACGTCGCCTACGCCGCGGTGACGACGGCCGACCTCGACCAGTTGCTCACCGACCTCCCCGCGCCGGCGTCGGCCGTCCCGGCGGTCGGGGAGATCGTCGGCGAACGGACGACAGGGACGATCGCCACCGTCTTCGGCGACGTGAAGCTGACCGCGACCACCAGCGTGCCGGAGCGGGCGAGCACCGTCTTCGGCGACGTCCGCATCGACCTCCGCGGCCTGCGGACCTCCGAGGAGGTGGTGGCGCTGCAGCTGGGCACGGTCTTCGGCGACGTCGAGGTGATCGTCAGCGAGGGCGTCGCCGCCGAGATCGAGGGCTGGACCGTCTTCGGTGACCGCAAGACCGAGCTCGCGCCGGTGCCGCGGCTCCCGGGCACCCCGCGGGTCGTCGTCCGGGGGCGGACGGTGTTCGGTGACCTGAAGCTGCGCAGCCTGGCGCCGGGGGAGTCGCCCAGCCGGTGGCGGGCCGTCCTGGACCGGCTGGCCGAGCGCCGGTCGGCCCCGCCGCCCGCGAGCTGAGCCGGGGCGGCGCGGGCCGACGGTTCAGGCGTCGTCCTCGCCGAAGGGGACGGCGGAGTACTGGTTGAGCTTCTCCAGCGAGTGCAGGCTCTCGATCGAGCGGATCGTGCCCGAGCGCGAGCGCATCACCAACGACTGGGTGGTCGCCCCGCCGGCGCGGTACCGCACCCCCCGCAGCAGCTCGCCGTCGGTGATGCCGGTGGCGACGAAGAAGACGTCGCCGCGCACCAGGTCGTCGATCACGAGCACCCGGTCCAGGTCGTGGCCGGCGTCCAGGGCGCGCTGCCGTTCCGCGTCGTCCTTGGGCCACAGCCGGCCCTGCAGCGCGCCGCCCATGCACTTCAGGGCGCAGGCGGTGATGATCCCCTCCGGCGTGCCGCCGATGCCCATCAGCAGGTCGACACCGGTGCCCTCCTGGGCGGCGGCGATCGCCCCGGCGACGTCGCCGTCGGTGATGAACTTGATCCGGGCGCCGGCCTCGCGGACCTCCCGGACCAGGGTCTCGTGCCGCGGCCGGTCCAGGATGCAGACGGTCACGTCGCCCACCGAGCTGCTCTTGGCCTTCGCCACCTTGCGGATGTTGTCCGCCACCGGTGCGGTGATGTCGACGACGTCGGCGGCGGCCGGCCCCGTGGCGATCTTGTCCATGTAGAAGACGGCGGACGGGTCGTACATCGCCCCCCGGTCGGCCACCGCCATCACCGCGATCGCGTTGGGCATGCCCTTGGCCATCAGCGTCGTGCCGTCGATCGGGTCCACCGCGACGTCGTAGTCGTTGCCCCAGCCGTCGCCGACGTGCTCGCCGTTGTAGAGCATCGGGGCCTCGTCCTTCTCGCCCTCCCCGATCACCACGACGCCGCGCATGTGCACCGTGCCGATGAGCGCGCGCATCGCGTCGACCGCGGCGCCGTCGCCACCGTTCTTGTCACCCCGGCCGACCCAGCGGCCGGCGGCCAGCGCGGCGGCCTCGGTGACCCGGACCAGTTCCAGGGCCAGGTTGCGGTCCGGCGCCGGTCGGTCGGCGCGCAGGGTGGAGGCCGGCCTGGCCTGCAGCGGGCCGTCGGGCAGGGGAAGGGACACAGGACCTCCTGAGAGCCGTCGGGCGACGCTGCCCAGCGGGGTGGTGGAGCGGTGCTGCGATCCTAGGGGCATGCCCGACACCGGCCAGGACGGCGAGCAGCCCCGGCCCGCCCAGCCCTCCGTCACCGCGACCGACACCGCGACCGGCGCGTTGCCCGACGCCGGCGGCCCGGCCCCCGCAGCCTCCCCGGCCGAGGACCGGATGCACCGCTTCACCTCGGCCAACATGATCCGGTCGCTGCTGCCGCTGCTGGTCATCTGCCTGGTGATCGTGGGCGTCACCGCCCTGCGGCAGAACCCCACCGACCCGGTCCGCGACGTCGACCCCGCGAGCGCGCAGCGGGCGGCCGCCGAGCGGGCCGACTACGAGCTGCTGGTGCCGACCGACCTCCCCGACGGGTGGCGGTCGACGAGCGTGCGCACCAACGCCGGTTCGGTGCAGGCCGGCGCCCCGGTCACCCTGGAGATCGGCTGGTTCACCCCCAGCGAGGAGTACGCCGGGTACGTGGTCAGCGACGACCCGGGCGCACCTGCGCTCGCCGACGTCCTGGACGGCGCGACCGCCGACGGCACCGAGCAGGTCGACGGACAGACGTGGGAGCGGCTCGACACCCAGCGCGGGGAGACGGCGCTGACCCGGACCGCGGACGGCGCCACCCTGGTGGTCAGCGGTTCGGCGTCGGACGAGGAGCTGGCGACCCTGGCCGGCTCCCTGGAGCCGTACGCCCCCTAGTCCTGCCCGGTGGGGGCGGCGGCGGCCAGGCGCTCGCGGGCCCGGTCGAGCCAGTGCTGGCACAGCTCGGCCAGCTGCTCGCCGCGCTCCCAGAGCGCCAGCGACTCCTCCAGGGTGAGGCCGCCGGCCTCCAGCCGACGCACCACGTCGGCGAGCTCCTCGCGGGCCTGCTCGTAGGTCTGGGTCGGCTCGACGGCCTGCTCGGGCTGTTCGGTCACGGTTCCCCATCCTCCCCGGCGGGTGTGCGGTCGACCCGCACCGGTAGCCGGCCGCCGGCGACCCGCACCTGCAGCCGCTCGCCGTCGTCCACCCCGGCAGGGTCGCGGACCAGCGCGCCGTCGGCCCGCTGGACCACCGCGTAGCCGCGCTCCAGCGTCGCCGCGGGGGACAGTGCGGCGACCCGGGCGCGGGCGTGCACGAGGTCGCGTTCGGCGCCCTCCACCCGGTGGGTCAGCGTGCGGGTGGCCCGGGTGCGCAGCGCGCTGACGTCGTCGGCGCGGCCGGCCAGCAGCCGCTGGGGATCGGCGAGCACCGGGCGGCTGCGCACCGACTCCAGCCAGCGTTCCTGCTGCTCCAGCCGGCTGCCCAGCAGGTGCCGGGCCCGGGCGCGCAGGCCCTCGACCAGCCGCGTCTGCTCACCGATCTCCGGGACGACCCGGTGCGCGGCGTCGGTGGGGGTGGCCGCCCGGACGTCGGCCACGTGGTCGACCAGCGTGGTGTCGGTCTCGTGCCCGACGGCGGTGACGACGGGCGTGCGGCTGGCCGCGATCGCCCGCACCAGGCCCTCGTCGGAGAACGGCAGCAGGTCCTCGACCGAACCGCCACCGCGGGCGATTACGATCACCTCCACCGTCGGGTCGGCGTCCAGCCGCTGCAGCCCGGCGATCACCGACTCGGCCGCCGTCGGACCCTGGACGGCGCAGTTGTGCATCGCGAAGCGAACCGCCGGCCAGCGACGCCGGGCGGTGACCAGCACGTCGCGCTCAGCGGCGCTGTCCCGCCCGGTGATCACGCCGACGACGGCCGGGGCGAAGGGCAGCGGACGCTTGCGGGCGACGTCGAACAGGCCCTCGGCCGCCAGCAGCCGGCGGATCCGCTCGATCCGGGCCAGCAGCTCGCCGAGGCCGACCGCCCGGATCTCGGTGGCGCGCAGCGAGAAGGACCCACGGGCGACGTAGTAGTCGGGGCGGGCGCGGACGATGACCCGGGCGCCCTCGGTGAGCTCCAGGCCCGGCCGGTCGGCGACGTCCCGGTGGCAGGTGACCGGTACCGAGAGGTCGGCGGCGGGGTCGCGCAGGGTGAGGAAGACGGTCGCTGCGTTGCCGCGCCGGGACAGCTGGGCGACCTGTCCCTCGACCCACACCTCGCCGAGCCGGCCGATCCACTCGGCCACCTTGCGCGCCACGGTGCGGACCGGCCAGGGCGACTCGGGGGACGACGGGCTGGTCACCCGCCCGAGCCTGCCAGACGGCGGACCCGCTCCTCCGCGAGCCCGGCGAGCCCGGGGCGGGCCCCGGGAGGAGGCCGTCTCAGCCGGGGTAAGCCGGGGCCGGGGGCAGCCCGAAGAACTCCTCCATGGTCGCTGCCCCGGTGCGCTGCATCTCGGTGGCCAGCGGGGCGCCCACGTACCGGACGTGCCACGGCTCGTACTTGAACCCGGTCACGTTCTGGCCGCCCTCGGGGTACCGCACGAGCCAGCCGAACTCGGCGGCGTGGGCGGCCACCCACTGGCCCTCGGCCGTGGTGGCGAAGCAGCTCTCGATGTCGCAGCCGCCGCCACCGACGTCGGCCGCCAGCCCGGTCTGGTGCTCGCTGTGGCCGGGCCGGGCCACCTGGATCTCGGCTCGGTCCTCGCCGAAGCGGCTGACCTGGGCGCTGAACAGCGCCACCTGGTACTCGTAGGGCCGGTAGGCGCTCTGCACGCTCAGGTCCAGGCCCTGGGCCGCGGCGGCGCCGATCATCGCGTCCATCGCCTGCGCCGCCTCCGCGCGCAGCTGGTAGCCGTTCCCGATCGGGACCAGGTCGGCCGGGGCCCAGTCGATCGGGCTGAGCGGGCGGGCCTTGTTGACGACCACCCAGGTGCTGGCCGGGTCGGTGAGCGACTGCTGGGTGCGGTCGAAGGTCGGCGTGGGCGTGGGCGTGGGCGTGGGCGTCGGCGTGGGGCTCGGGGTCACGGCCGACGCGGTGGTGGCGGGACCCCCGACAGCCGTCGGGGTCGGGTCGTCGTCCGCCCCACCCCGCAGCCAGACGGCCGCCCCGACCGCGACGACCAGCACGGTGACCAGCGCGAGCAGCAGGACGAGCCGTCGACGTCCCCCCGTGGCGGTGCCCCTCGTGTGCCCGGTGCCGCTCGTGTGCCTGGTGCCCCTCGTGTCCGCGCTGCCCACCGTCTCCGCTGCCTGCCTCGTCCCTGCCGCCGGCTCAGCCGCGGTCGGCGCTGAGCTTCTCCAGCCGGTTCTGCAGCAGCGTCACGTAGGGCGCGCGGGCGCGGGTGGCCCGCTCGTAGTCGAGCAGGTCGGCCACGGTCTCGGTCGGGTAGGCGCGCAGGTGCCCGCGCAACGCCGGGATGCTGAAGGAGTCGTAGCCCTCGACCGGGCTGACCGGTGCCCCGTCGGCGTCCGGCCCGGTCGCGTCGGCCGGCGTGTCGGAGGGGACCAGCGGGTCGCTGGCGGCGCTGTCGGTGACCGCACTGCCGGGCGTGACGCTCTCCGCCGCCTCCGGTCCGCCGAGGTCGACCAGCTCCTCGGTCGCGTCGTCGAGCGCGGGGACGTCGGGCACCGCGTCGTCGACGATCCGGGTCTGCCCGGGCACCTGCTCGGGGGAGATGTCCTCCAGCGTCGACACCCCGGCCCCGAGGACCTCCGCGGGCGGGGTGCCGGGCACCGCGGGCTCGGCGACGAGCTCGTCGGCGACCGCCGCCTCGATCTCGGCCTCGTCCTCGGCGATGTCCGCGACGGTGTCGGCGGTGAGCTCCTCGAGCACCTCGTCCGGGACGGCGTCGGGCGCCTCCACCGCCACCTCGTCGGCGACCTCGGCAGCCAGTTCGTCGACGACCGCGGTCACCGCGTCGGCCTCGGGGTCGTCCGGCAGCGCGGCGACCTCGGCAGGGGAGAGGTCGGCGACGGTGTCGTCGGAGCTGGCCGCCAGCACGGCTGCCACCTCGTCGGAGAGGTCGTCGGGGTCGACCACCGGCAGGTCGGCGGCGGCGAGGTCGTCGGCCAGCGTGTCGGCGAGCTCCTCGGCCGTGGGGTCGTCGTCGAGGTCCACGACCCGGTCGAAGGCGGAGCCGCGCCCGGCGGAGGCCGGCCGAGGAGCGGGGGCCTCGTCCTCCTCGTCGAAGGTGGCCAGCCCTGGTCCGGCGTCGCCGCGCAGGCTGGTGAGCACCTCGTCGCCGCGGGCCACGAGCCCGGAGTACTGCTGCTGCAGCTGCAGCGAGGTCTGCAGGGCCTGTCCGATCAGCCGGACCGGGAGCCCCGGCAACGTCGTGGGGAGCTTGCGTGCTTCGTCGAGCACGGTGGCGGCCAGTCCGGCTGCCGCGCGGACCACCTCGGGGATCTCTCGAGCCATGGGGCCCAGGGTGCCGCACGTGGCGATCACCGGCAGCCCGACCGCGTGGGCCGTCCCCCGTCCGGGCGCACTCCTGCCGCCCCAGCGTGTCCAGCGCCACCCGTTCCGGGCCGCAGCGGCGGGTCCTGTGCGGTGCGCGCACCTACAGTGGGGGCATGGCTGAACCGCGCGGACGCGTCCTGCTGGCCGACCCCCGGGGGTACTGCGCCGGCGTCGACCGGGCGGTCATCGCCGTCGAACGGGCGCTGGAGATCCACGGCGCCCCGGTCTACGTCCGGAAGCAGATCGTGCACAACAAGCACGTCGTGGCGACCCTCGAGCGCCGGGGTGCGGTGTTCGTGGAGGAGACCGACGAGGTGCCCGAGGGCGCGGTCGTCGTCTTCAGTGCCCACGGCGTCTCCCCGGCGGTGAAGGCCGAGGCGGAGCAGCGGTCGCTGCGGACGATCGACGCCACCTGCCCCCTGGTGAGCAAGGTGCACATGGAGGCCAAGCGCTTCGCCAAGGACGACTACGACATCCTGCTGATCGGGCACCGCGGGCACGAGGAGGTCGAGGGCACGATGGGCGAGGCGCCGTCGAACACCCAGCTCGTCGACGGCGCGGAGGACATCGCCAACGTCCAGGTGCGCGACCCGGAGAAGGTCGTCTGGCTGTCCCAGACCACGCTGTCGGTCGACGAGACGCTGGCGACGGTCGACTCGTTGAAGAACCGCTTCCCCGGTCTGCAGAGCCCGCCCAGCGACGACATCTGCTACGCCACGCAGAACCGTCAGCAGGCGGTCAAGCAGATGGCCGCCGAGTGCGACCTCGTGCTGGTGGTCGGCTCCACCAACTCGTCGAACTCGGTGCGGCTGGTCGAGGTGGCACTGGAGGCCGGCGCCCGCGACTCGCACCTGGTCGACTTCGCCTCCGAGGTGGACGAGGCCTGGCTGGACGGCGTCGGCACGGTCGGGGTCACCAGCGGCGCGTCGGTGCCGGAGATCCTGGTCAGCGAGGTGCTCGACTGGCTGGCGGCTCGCGGGTACGCCGACGTCGAGACGGTCAAGGCCGCCGAGGAGCGGCTGGTGTTCGCCCTGCCGCACGAGCTGAAGCCGCGTCGCGAGGCGCTCGCGGTCGAGACCGACTGACGGACCCGCCCTGCGCAGACGCAGGGCGGGACGCGAGAGGGCCGGCACCCATCGGGGTGCCGGCCCTCTCGCGTGTCCGGGTGGCTCAGCGGCGGGCGGCCAGCCGCCCGAGGGTGATCACGAGCGCGGCGCCGGTGGCCAGGCCCATGGCCGGGAACCCGCGCACGAGCAGCGTCGCCAGCGTGGGGAGGTTCAGGCTGGCCGATGGCGCCAGGCCGATGTTCAGCAGGGCCACCGCCACGAACACCAGGGGCGGGGCGACCAGGACGCTCAGCAGGTCGCTCCGTCGGGTGACCAGGGCGGCCCCGATGGTCCCGGCGGTGAGCGCCACCAGCGTGATCGTGCCGAGGCCGAGGCCGATGTAGGAGTCGGCCGCAGCGGCGATCAGGGTGATCAGGAAGACGCCGGCGATCGCGAGGGCGCCGCGGATCCCGGTGCTCTGGGTGCGGCTGCCGTACGCAGAGGAGCCGCTCCGTCCTCCGTCGCGTGGTGCAGCGGAGGGCGCGGGGCGGCGGACCTCGTCGGGGTGGCGGCCGCCGCGACCGGCGGCACGCGGGTCGGGGGCACGACGCTCGGGGGCGCGGCCGGGGGGCGCGCCACCGGCCGCCCGGGGCGACGGGTAGCCGCGGCCTGCGGCTCGGCCGGCGTCGCTGCGTTCTGCACGCACGGCGTCCTCCCGCCTGTCTCGAACTCGGGCATCGACAGTGACCGGAGCGATGGTGCACCTCCTCGTCGGCAGCGGAGGGCCGAGGCCGCCCCACTGGTCGGGCCACGGTATCGGCCCTTCCTGAGTGAACGCTGGACCCGGCCGGGAGTGGCGGGTCAGAACTCGCCGGTGTCGTCCCACCGAGGTGGCGCATTGTGGGCACGAGGGCCTCACTCGCCCCACGTGTCCCCGAGGCCACCCGAACGGCTGAGGAGGACGTGGCGGTTCGGTGACGATCCCGACACGCTGGGCATGAACGGAGGGGCGTCGGGGGATCGACCACAGGCTGGTCGACGCCGAGGGGTGGTTGCCGGCGGTGCGGGCATCGCGTCCGTCCACGACCCGTCCAGGAGGACCTGCCCGCATGAGCTCGGTGAGCTTGGTCCCCGAGGTCGCCGCGCGGGACGGCGATCGGCTGACCGCCCGCGATGCGTGGGTGACCCTGCGCAGCTGCCGGGTCGTCGAGCTGTGGCGGGCCTCCTGGTCGCGGTTCCGCTACGGCGACGGCTTCTCGCACGCCCGGGCACTCGGGCTGCAACTGTCGCTGGCCGCAGTGCCGCTGTTGATCGCCGCGATCGGCCTGAGCAACCTGCTCAAGACGCCGTCGCTGCGGTTGCTGGTCGACCGGACGGTGCTGCAGCTCTCGCCCAGCGCCTCGGACGAGATGGTCCAGCGGGTGCTGTCGCCGTGGAGCGACCAGCCGGACGGGATCCCGATCGCCACCGCGCTGGGGCTGGCTGCGGCGACGCTCGCGCTGGCGACCGCCATGGGCCAGCTCGAGCGCGGGGCCAACCGCATCTACGGCATCCAGCGGGACCGGCCCACCGTCGAGAAGTACCGCCGCGCGCTGGTGCTGGCCGGCATCGCGGGGGTGCCGCTGATGGTGGGGTCGGTGCTGGTGACCACGCTCGTGGCCGCAGCCGAGGCGATGGACGACGTGTACGGCATCGACGAGGAGGTGGTCGTGCTGGTGGTCGGCCCGGTCGCCGTGGGGCTGCTGCTCGCCGCGATCACCCTGATGCTCCGCCGGGCTCCGTACCGTCGCCAGCCCGGCTGGTCGTTGCTGGTGCTGGGGAGCACCCTGGCCCTGGGACTGTGGACCGGGCTCACCCTGTTGCTGGCGGGGGCACTGAACCTGATCAGCTACCTGGGCTCGGCCTACGGACCGCTGACCGGCGTGATCGCCCTGCTCTTCTGGGCGCAGCTGACCTCGGGTGCGATCTTCCTGGCCTTCGCGGTCTCCGCCGAGCTGGAGCTGACGGCCATCCGGGTGGCGGAGGCCCGGCTCGCGCAGGCCGGTGCTGCGGCCCCCGATCGTCCGCTGCCGGGCGGATCGACGACCGCAGGCGCGCGCACCTGACCGATCCAGGTCGAGCCCGGGCTCCGGGTCAGCCGGTGGTGCCGTCGCGCTCCTCGAACCCGGGCAGCTCCGGGGACGGCGGCCGCAGCGCGCGGACCGTGCCCTCGACCGGTGCCGGGGTGGGCACCGGGGCGGCGGCGACGCCGAGGTCGTCGAACCGGCGGGTGGCCACCAGTACCGATCGCTCGTAGGAGCCGACCGTCTCGTTGTACCGGGTCAGCGCCGATCCCAGGGCCGAGCCGAGGCGGGTCAGGTGCCCGGACAGGGTGCTCAACCGGGCGTGCACGGTGCGCCCGGCCTCGAGCACGGCGGCGGCGTCGTGCGCCAGCCGCTCCTGTCGCCAGGAGTAGGCGACGGTGCGCAGCAGGGCCAGCAGGGTGCTCGGGGTGGCGATGATGACGTCGCGGCCGAAGCCGTGCTCGAGCAGCGCCGGCTCGGCCTCCAGCGCCGTGGTGAGGAAGCCGTCGGAGGGGACGAACAGCACCGTGAAGGGCGCGGCGGTGCCGAAGGCGGTCGGGTACCGGCGGGCGGCGAGGATGTCGACGTGGGCGCGCAGCTGCCGCGCGTGGTCGGCGACCCGCTGGGCACGCACCGCCGGGTCGGTGGCCTGGACCGCCTCGATGTACCCGGTGAACGGCACCTTCGCGTCGACGATCACCTGCCGGCCGTCGGCCAGGGTGACGACCAGGTCGGGGCGCACGCCGGACCCCTGGTCGGTGGTGCCGGACGGCTGCTCGACGAAGTCGCAGTGCTCCAGCAGCCCGGCCACCTCCACCACCCGGCGCAGCTGCAGCTCGCCCCAGCGCCCGCGCACGTGCGGTGTGCGCAGTGCGGTGACCAGGGCGGCGGTCTCCTGGCGCAGCAGGGCGGAGGTCTGGCCGATGGTGCCGACCTGCTCCCGCAGCTCACCGTGGGCGGTGGCCCGGTCGCGCTCGATGCCGGCCAGCAGCCGGTGCAGGTGGTCCAGCGACTCGTGCACCGGCTCGAGGGCCTCCGGCGCCGCACCGGCCCGCCCGCGGACGGCCACCAGCCCGAGGGTGACGGCGGCGGCCAGGAGCGCACCGATGAGGAGCCCGACGAGCAGGGAGGCGGCGTCCATGCCGGTCAGGCTGCCCGACGGGTCCGACACTTCCGGTGAACCGGCCGGGCGCGCCGGTCAGGCGGCGACGGGGGCGTGCTCGGCCTCGTGGTCCAGCAGCCAGCGCTTCACCGGCGTGCCCCAGCGGAAGCCGCCCAGGCCGCCGCCGGTGGACAGCACCCGGTGGCAGGGGACGAACAGCGCCGCGGCGTTGCGCGCGCACGCCCCCGCCGCGGCCCGGACGGCCGACGGGCGGCCGCAGCGCTCGGCGAAGGAGGCGTAGGTGTCCGGCCGGCCCGCGGGGACGGTGCGCAGCACCTCCCAGGCGTCGGTGAGGAAGGGGCCCGAACGCTGGCGCACGGGTACGGCGTCGATCGCGGTCACGTCCCCGGCGGTGAAGGCGGCGACGACGTCGAGCACCGGCAGCTCGTCGGCGTGCTCCACCCAGGTCGGCCGCAGCGAGCGGTGTACGACGGGCAGCAGCTCGCCGACGTCGTCGGTCCAGCCGCTGGCCAGCACGACGTCGGTGCCGTCGGGGTCGGTGGTGACGAGCACGGTGAACGGTCCGGGCGGGGTCGCCACGCAGGCGTAGCGGGCGGGGGCGGTGGTCATGACGGGCTCCGATCGGGAGTGGTGCCGCGGGTGAACAGGGACGGGACGGCCAGCGCCCACAGGTGCATCACGGCGTAGGAGCGCCACGGCCGCCAGCGGGCCGCGGCGTCGGCGTCGGAGCTGCCGAGCGCGGCGAGACTGCGCCGCAGCGCCAGGTCACCGGGGAGCCAGACGTCGGGGTCGGCCAGCCCGCGCAACCCGACCAGGGCCGCCGTCCACGGGCCGATGCCGGGCAGGGCCAGCAGCTGACGGCGGGCCTCGTCGCGGTCGGCGCCGGGGTCGAGGGGGACGCTGCCGGTGGCCAGCGCTGCGGCCAGGGTGTGCACCGTGCGCCGGCGGGCCCCGGTCAGGCCGACCGCGGACAGGTCGGCGTCGACCAGGGCGTCGGCGCGGGGGAAGGCGTGGGTGAGGGTGCCGACCGGCTCGGCCAGCGGCCGGCCCGCCGCGGTGACCACGCGGGCGGTGAGCGTCCGGGCGCCGGCCACCGAGACCTGCTGGCCGAGCACCGCACGGACCGCCAGCTCCTCCGCGTCGGGGGCGGCCGGGACCCGCCGTCCCGGGGCACCGGTCACCAGCGGGGCGAGCGCCGGGTCGGCGCCGAGCAGCGCGTCGACGGCGGCGGGGTCGGCGTCCAGGTCCAGCAGCCGCCGGCACCGGGAGACGGCCACGCCGAGGTCCCGCAGCTCGGTCAGCCGCAGCCGGGCCAGCACCGCCGGTCCGCCGTCCGGGGCGGGGGAGAGCCGGACGACGGCGGGGCCGTGCGGGAGGTCCAGGACCCGGGAGAACGTCGTCCCGTCCCACTCCTCCAGGCCCGGGGTGGCGTGCGCGCCGAGGAAGAGCAGCACCTCGTCGGCGGCGAACGGCGCGCGGGCGGCCAGCCGCAGGGTCAGCCAGCCCGGCGTGCCGCCGTCGCTGCGCGGGGTGGCCGGGCGGAGCGCGGAGGGCGTCGTCCCGAACACCGACCGCACCGTGTCGTTGAACTGCCGGATGCTGGCGAAGCCGGCCGCGAACGCGACGTCGGCCATCGGCAGCAGGGTGGTCTCGATCAGCAGTCGGGCGGTCTGGGCGCGCTGCGCGCGGGCCAGCGCCAGCGGGCCGACCCCCAGCTCGGTGGTGAGCAGCCGGTGCAGCTGGCGCTCGGAGTAGCCCAGCCGTGCCGCCAGCCCGCCGACCCCGCCGCGCTCGACCTCGCCGTCGGCGATCAGCCGCATCGCCCGGGCGACGACGTCGGCGCGCACGTCCCACTCCGGTGACCCGGGGACGGCGTCCGGGCGGCAGCGGCGGCAGGCGCGGAAGCCGGCCGCCTGGGCCGAGGCCGCGGTGGTGTGGAAGGAGACGTTGTGCTCCAGCGGCGTGCGTGCCGGGCAGGACGGGCGGCAGTAGATCCCGGTCGTGTGCACCGCGGTGACGAACCACCCGTCGAAGCGGGGGTCGCGGCTGGTGACGGCGCGGTAGCAGTGCTCCACGTCGAGCCGTCCCCGTTCCAGCACCTCGGTCATGACACGAGCATGGCACCGTCCGGCCCGGCCGACTGGCGGCTTTCGGACACCACGGTGAGTGACGGGGACGCCGTCCCGGTCAGCCCGTGGGGTCGCTGATCAGCACGCCGATGCCGTCGAGCAGCCGCTCCAGCCCGAACTCGAACGACCGGTGCGGGTCGCCGGCGCCGAGCTCCTCGCCGGCGACCGGACCGACCCGGGCGGCGGTGGGGAAGCGCTCGCCGTCGAAGACCTGGGCGACATAGGGCTCGGTCGCCGCCCACCACTGGTCCTCGGTCACCCCGGTCGCGCGCTCGACGTCGGCCTTCTCGTGGACGCCGCTGACCGTGCCGCGGACGAAGCCGTTCACCAGCGTGACCAGGAGGTCCATCTGCACCTCCCGCAGGCCCAGCCCGTCGACGGCCCGCAGCTCCAGTTCGTACTTCCGCATGAGGTGGGGGCCCAGCGGCGGGCGACCGGTGGCCAGGTGCAGCGCCCAGGGGTGCCGGACGAAGAAGTCCCAGTTGGCCCGGGCCACGGCGGTCAGGCGGGCTCGCCAGCTCCCCGAGGTGACCACCGCGTCGTCGGGGTACAGCTCACCGAGGGCCGCGTCGAGCATGAGGTCGACCAGCTCGCCCTTGCCGGGCACGTGGCCGTAGAGGGTCATCGCCCCGACGCCGAGCTCGGTGGCCACCCGGCGCATGGAGAGCGCGGCGAGCCCCTCGGCGTCCGCCAGGTGGACGGCCGCGGTCACGATCCGGTCGACGTCCAGGGACGGCTTCGGTCCCGGGCGTGCGGTGTCGGCAGGAGGCGTGCGCCAGAGCAGCGACATGCTGCGCGCCGGGTCTCCGGTGCCGGTGAACTCGGTCGCCATGTCCCTCACTCTCCCGCACTGCACGATCGGGCCTGGCGCCGTGTCTCCGTACGGCGTACGGTGCCGGTCTGACCAGTTGTCGTACAGCGTACGGAGGTAGTCCGTGACGAGCGCGATCTCGATGGTGGGGCTCACCAAGAGGTACGGGGAGAAGGTGGTCCTGGAGGGCATGGACCTGGAGGTCCCGTCCGGGACGGTCTGTGCCCTGCTCGGTCCGAACGGGGCGGGTAAGACGACGGCGGTACGGGTCATGGCCACCCTGGTCCGCCCCGACGGCGGCCGCGTCGAGGTGGCCGGCATCGACGTGAGCCGGCACCCGCGGGCGGTCCGGCGCCGGATCGGTCTGATCGGCCAGCAGCCGGCTGTCGACGACGTCCTCGGCGCGCGGCAGAACCTGGTCCTCTTCGCCCGGCTGCACCACCTGGACCGGCGCACCGCCCGCACCCGCGCGGACGAACTGCTCGCGCAGGTCGGACTCCTCGGCACCGGGACGAAGCCGGTGCGCGACTTCTCCGGTGGGATGCGCCGCAGGCTGGACATCGCCGCCGGGCTGGTGCTGGCCCCGGAGGTGCTCTTCCTCGACGAGCCGACCACCGGGCTCGACCCGGCCGGGCGGCGCGACGTCTGGGGCTCGATCCGGGCGCTGGTGGCGGGTGGCACCACCGTCCTGCTCACCACCCAGTACCTGGAGGAGGCCGAGCAGCTGGCCGACGACGTCTGCGTCCTGGACGGCGGGCGGGTGGTCGCGCAGGGCACGCCCGACGAGCTGACCTCGGCGATCGGCGGCGACCGGCTCGAGCTCGTCGTGGCCGATCCGGGGCGGGCAGCGGAGGCGGCCCGACTGGCCGAGCGGGTCGCGGGTCCGGCGCCGCGGTCGACGTCCGCCGGGGGAGGGGAGCGGGTCGTCGTGCCCGTGGCCCGGCGGCAGGGCGTCGTCGGGGCGGTGGTCCGCGCGCTGGACGAGGCGGGGATCGACGTCGACGACGTCGTCCTGCGCCCGACCACCCTGGACGAGGCCTACCTGCGGATCACCGGCCGGGACGCCGAGCGCACGGAGGTGCCGGCATGACCGCGCTGCAGGCGCCCCCGGTCGAGCCCGGTCCGGCCGAACGGGCGCGGTGGGCCGTCGCCGATGCGCTGGCCGTCGCCGGACGGGACGTGGCGCACTGGCGTCGGCAACCGGCCGCCGTCCTGGTGGGTGCGCTGTTCCCGGTGCTCCTGCTGCTGATGTTCACCTACCTGCTGGGCGGCGGCATGGTGGTCCCCGGCGGGGGCGACTACCGCGACTTCCTGGTGCCCGGGATGCTCGCCCTGGCCATGGTCTTCGGGGTCGAGGCGACGATGACCGCCCTCGTCACCGACACCGCACGCGGCATCACCGACCGGTTCCGGTCACTGCCGATGGCCTCGTCGGCCGTCGTCGCCGGCCGCTGCCTGGCGGACCTGGGGTCCTCGCTCGTCGGGCTGGCCGTGCTGATGGTGGCGGCGCTGGCGGTCGGGTGGCGGCCGGCCGGGGCCGTGCCCGCGCTCGCCGCCGTCGGGTTGCTGGTGCTGCTGCGGCTGGCCTTCCTGTGGATCGGGATCTACCTGGGGCTGCTCGCCCGGGACCCATCGATGGTCGTCGCGGTGCAGATCCTGGTGTGGCCGTTCGCCTTCCTCTCCAACGCCTTCGTCGCGGCGTCGTCCATGCCAGGGTGGCTGGCCACGGTGGCGGAGTGGAACCCGGTGGCGGGCACGGTGACCGCCGTCCGGGAGCTGTTCGGCGCCCCGGTGGGCGCCGGCGGGGGCTGGGCGACCGAGCACGCCCTGCTGCTCGCGGTGGGGTGGCCACTGGTGCTCACGGTCGTGTTCGCGGCGCTCAGCATCCGCCGGTTCCAGGGGCTGTCGCGGTGAACAGTCTCGGATGACCGGGTCCGCCGTCCACCGATCGGTGGACGGCGGACCCACGCTCCGGTGGTCCCGGCGAGCCCGGTGCGGCGACAGGGTCAGGGCATGACGACGACGGAGGCAGCGCCCCTGCCGACCACGACCGGCGGGCTCACCCCGGCCGTCGAGGTCCGCGGGCTGCGGAAGAGCTACGGGGGGAAGGCCGTCCTCGACGGGCTGGACCTCGAGGTGCGGCGCGGGGAGTGCTTCGCGCTGCTCGGGCCCAACGGCGCGGGCAAGACCACGACGATCGAGGTGCTCGAGGGCGTCCGGCGGCGCGACGCCGGCCAGGTCGCGGTGCTGGGGGAGGACCCGGCCACCGCGGGTCGCGCCTGGCGGGCCCGGATCGGGGTGGTGAGCCAGGGCGAGGGCGCCGGCCAGGCACTGAGCGTGCGGGAGACCCTCGACCACTTCGCCCGGTACACCTCCACACCGCGGCCCACCGACGAGCTGCTCGCGGCGGTCGGTCTGGAGGAGAAGGCCGACACCCGGGTGGGGCGCCTCTCCGGCGGCCAGCGGCGCCGGCTCGCGGTCGCCCTCGGGGTGCAGGGCCGGCCCGAGCTGGTCTTCCTCGACGAACCGACCACCGGGATGGACCCGGTGGCCCGCCGGCAGTTCTGGCAGCTCGTGCGTGACCTGCGGGCCGGTGGGACGACGGTGCTGCTGACCACCCACTACCTGGACGAGGCCGCCGAGCTCGCCGACCGGGTCGGGGTGATCGCCGGTGGCCGGCTGGTCGAGGTCGCCCCGCCGGCCGAGCTCGGTGCGCCGCTGCGCCGGCAGGCCACGGTGCGCTGGCGGGAGGACGGCGGCTGGCGCGCGGTGCCCACCGAGACCCCCGCCGCAGTCCTGCGCGACCTGCTCGCCGCCTCCCCGCACGGCGAGGTCCCCGGTCTGACCGTCACCCGCCCCGACCTGGAGGACGTCTACCTCCAGCTGGTCGGCACCCCCGGAGGAGAGCCCCGATGACCGTCCTGACCACTGCCCGCCCCGCACCGCCCTCGACCGCCCACATCGCGCTGGCCCGGGTCGGCGTGGAGCTGCGGCTGTTCGCCCGGGAGCGCCAGCAGGTGGTGTTCTCCTTCGCCTACCCGGTCGTGATGATGGTCGTCTTCGGCTCGGTGCTCGGCGGTGACGTGCTGCCCGGCGGGGTGCCGTTCCCGCAGTACTTCCTGGCCGGGATCGCGGCCACCGGCATCATGCTGACCAGCTTCCAGGCGGTCGGGACGGCGATCGCCGACGAACGCGAGGCCAGCCAGCTGGAGCGGCTGCAGCTGCTGGGGACGCCGCCGGCGGCCTACTTCGCCGGCAAGGCCGGGCAGGTGCTGGTGACCACCGCGGCGCAGCTGGCGCTGCTGCTGCCGGTGGCCCGCTACGGCTACGACGTGCCGCTGCCGGTCGACCTCGGGCACTGGCTGACGTTCCTCTGGGTCGCCGCGCTCGGCGCGCTCGCCGGCACGGTGCTCGGCATCGCGGTCTCGGCGCTGCCGGGCAGTGCGAGCTCGCTGACCACCTCGATCTCGGCGTTCGCGATCGTGCTGCAGTTCTTCTCCGGCGTCTTCTTCGCCTTCCCCGAGCTGCCGGGCTGGATGCAGCAGGTCGCGGCGGTGTTCCCGCTGAAGTGGCTGACCCAGGGGATGCGCTCGGCGTTCCTGCCCGAGCAGGCGGCCGCCTTCGAGGTCGCCGGCGGGTGGGAGCACGGGATGACCGCCCTGGTGCTGGTGGCATGGGTGATCATCGGCGTCATGGTGTGCGTGCGCACGTTCCGCTGGCGCCGGGCCGACGGATGACCGTCGGCTCCCGGCTCCGCGCCGCCGTCGTCCCCGCCCGTGGTGGGGACGACGGCGGCGCGCCGCTGTCCGACCACGCCTGGCGCGCCACGGTGGTCGGCCTCCACGTCGTCTTCGTGGTGATGATCGGCGTCGCCGTGCTGGCCACCTTCGTGGCTCGGGTGGAGGGGTCGCGCACGGTCACCCTCGGCGCCCTCGGGGTGCTGGTGGTCGCCTACTCGGTGCTCGGCGCCCCGGCCATCGGCGACGACCACTCTCGGCGCGCGGTCGGCTACCTCGCTGTCCTGGTGGCGGTCTTCACCGTGCTCGGCTGGCACGCACCTGAGCTGCTGTTCCTGCTCTTCCTGGCCTACTCGCAGGTGTGGTTCCTCGTCGAGTCGGCCCGGCCGGGCGTCACCTGGACGGTGCTCCTCGCGCTGGCCAGCACGGCCGGGCCGGCGGTCTCCTGGAGCCGCGGCACCGAGCCGCTGTCGGGCGTCGTGCAGACCTCGGTCGGTCTGGTGTTCAGCCTGGCGTTGGGCCTGTGGCTGAGCCGCGTGCTGGCGCAGAGTCGCGAGCGAGCGTCGCTGATCCAGGAGCTGGAGGCGACCCGCGCCGAACTCGCCGCGGCGCACCGTGAGCAGGGCGTCGCCGCGGAGCGGGAGCGATGGGCCCGCGAGGTGCACGACACCCTCGCGCAGGGCTACACGAGCATCGTCGTCCTGGCCCAGACCGCCGCCGGGCAGCTGCCCGGCGACCCGGGTGCGGCCGCGGAGCGGGTGGCGCTGATCGAGGAGGTCGCCCGGGAGAACCTGGCCGAGGCCCGGGCGATGGTCGCCGCCTTCGCGCCGGTGGCGCTGGACTCCTCGACGTTGCGGGAGGCGCTGGAACGGCTCGCCGAACGGTTCGGCCGGGAGACCGGCCTGCCCACCCGGCTGGACACCGCTGCGCTGGCGGACGACGCCGGCCTGACCCGGGCGGAGGAGATCGTGCTGCTGCGGGGAGCGCAGGAGGCGCTGGCCAACGTCCGCCGGCACGCCGCGGCCAGCGCGGTGGTGCTGCGGATCGGGGTGGGGGAGGCGGGGCAGGTGTCGGTGCACGTCTCCGACGACGGGGTGGGCTTCGACCCGGCCGCGGGGGACGGCGTCGGGCTGGCCGGGCTGCGGGACCGGGCCGAGCAGGTGGGTGGCGCGGTCGACGTCGTCTCGGCCCCGGGGGAGGGCACCCGGGTCACGGTGCAGGTGCCGGCGCGATGACCACCGCGGAGACGCACGTCGAGCGCGCACCCCGGGGAACGCCGGCGACCGGAACGGAGCGAGGGTGATCAGGATCCTGGTGGTGGACGACCACCCTGTCGTGCGCGGCGGGCTGGTCGGCTGGCTGGCCGCCCAGCCGGACCTGGAGGTCGTGGGGGAGGCCGGCGACGGGCTGGCTGCGCTCGCGGCGGTCGCCGAGCAACAGCCGGACGTCGTCCTGATGGACCTGCGGATGCCGCGGATGGACGGCGTCACGGCGACCGGCCGGATCTCCGCCGCACACCCGGGTGTGCGGGTGCTGGTGCTGACCACCTACGACACCGACGCCGACATCGTGCGCGCGGTGGAGGCCGGGGCCACCGGCTACCTGCTCAAGGACACGCCGTTGGCGCAGTTGGCCGACGCGGTGCGGGCAGCGGCCCGTGGGGAGACCGTGCTGGCGCCGCCGGTCGCGGCCCGGCTGGTGTCCCGGCTGCGGGCGCCGGCGGCCGAGGCGCCGACGGCCCGGGAGCTGCAGGTGCTGTCCGGGGTGGCGCGCGGGCTGACCAACGCCGACATCGGCCGGGAGCTGTTCATCGGTGAGGCGACGGTGAAGACGCACCTGCTCCGGGTGTTCGCCAAGCTCGGGGTCGACGACCGCACGCGGGCGGTCCTGGTCGCGGTCGAGCGCGGCCTGCTGGCGGGCCCCGGCTCGGCCGGCTGACCGTGACTGGAGCGGGTCTGTCAAGAGCCTGCTCGCATCTGTGGACAGGCTCCTGACCTGGGGATTCGTGTTGCCCGGGGTCCTCGACGGCGGTAGTATTCGTACACACGTTCGAATACGTCGGGAGGTGTCCGTGAGCGAGTTGATGTCAGCTCTGGACGCCTTGGCGGCCGAGGAGCTGCACGGGTTGACGGACGGCGGCGTGCTGGACCGGGTCGCGGAGTTGGTGGCCGTGCAGAACCGGGTCGCCGCGGAGCTCACCCGCACCGTGCGCCGCGCGGACACCACCCAGGCCGCCGAGCACGACGGGTTGAAGTCGATGCGGTCGTGGTTGATCGGGCATGCGCGGCTGTCGGCGAGCGACGCGTCGCGGGTCCTGCGGTCGGGTCGGGCGTTGGAGCACTTCCCGGCGCTGGCGGCCGGGTTCGCCGAGGGTGCGGTGACGGCGGCGCAGATGGACGTGGTCGCCGCTGCGGTGGGGGAGCGGGAGCGGGCTCGAGCCGAGGAGCAGGCGATCGACCTTGCCGCGTTCGATCGGGTGTGGGCGCAGGTAGCGGCCGAGTCGCCGCACCAGTCGTTGGTGGCTGCGGTGCAGGCGTTCGAGGACGCGCTGGACCCCGACGGTCCGGAGCCCGACCCCACCGAGGGTCGCCGGCTCACGATCGCGAAGCACGCCGACGGCAGCGTCACCGGCCGGTTCGACCTTGATGCCGTGGGTGGGGAGAAGGTGCAGGCGGCGATCGAGTCGATCGTGCAGGCCGACCGCCCCCAGGGCGATGCGCGGACCCGGGCTCAGCAGAACGCCGACGCCCTCGTGCAGCTGTGTGACAACCAGTTGGCCAGCGGGGACCTGCCGATCCTGCGGACGGTGAAGCCGCACGTGGTGGTGGGCATCGACCTGGACGACCTGGTCGACCCGGCCACCGGCCCGGGGGCGGCGAGCACCGGCTTCGGGGCGACGATCTCCGCGGCGCGGGCCCGCTGGATCGCCTGCGACGCCAGCGTCTCCCGCATCGTCATGGGCCCCGACGGGGTCCCGCTGGACCTGGGGAGAGACCACCGGGTGGTCACCCCCGGGCTGCGCAAGGCGGTCGAGCGGCGGGACAAGTCCTGCGTGTTCGCCGGCTGCGGCGCCCCGTCCTGGTGGTGCGACGTGCACCACCTCATCCACTGGCTGCACGGCGGCGAGACCAACCTGCAGAACTCAGCGCTTCTCTGCGAACGCCACCACACCAAGGTGCATCACGGCTTCCGGGTGGAACGCCCACCGGACGGGCGATGGCGCACCTACCGCCCTGACGGCACCGAGATCCTCATCGGTCCGCTGCTGTAGCGGCCTGCACTCGAACGGTCCTGCACTCGGACGGACCGCTCCTCAGACGACCCTGCGCTCGGCGGTCAGCTCGCTGGGGGTGTCGCCGGTGTTGACCGTCGCGCTCGGCTCGATCAGGAGCACCTGGGCGCCGTCCGGGCTGTACGGCTGGTGCGGGGTGCCCTTCGGCACGACGTGCAGCTGACCCGGGCCGAGGGTGACGTCGCCGTCGTCCATCCGGATCGTCAGCGAGCCGGAGAGGACGAGGAACACCTCGTCGGTCTCCGGGTGGCTGTGCCGGGTGAACTCGCCGCGGGTGTGCACGACGCGCAGGTCGTAGTCGTTCAGCACGGCGACGGTGCGGGGTGACCACGGCTGGTCGACGGTGCTGAGGACGGCGGCGAGATCCACGGGTTCGGGCACCTGCTCATCCTCGCCCACCGGGGGAGCGCGTCAACGCCCGTAAGGTGGTCCTGCCCGAGCGAGCTTGCGAGCTCGGCCAATGCACACAGCAGTCCGGACGAACGCGGACGACGAGCGAAGCGAGGAGTACGCGTGAGTCTCACCATCGGGATCGTCGGCCTGCCCAACGTCGGCAAGTCGACCCTCTTCAACGCCCTGACCAAGAACGACGTGCTCGCGGCGAACTACCCGTTCGCGACGATCGAGCCCAACGTCGGCGTGGTCGGCGTCCCCGACCCGCGGCTGGCGAAGCTGGCCGAGGTCTTCGGCTCGCAGAAGATCATCCCGGCGACGGTGTCCTTCGTGGACATCGCCGGCATCGTGCGCGGCGCCAGCGAGGGGCAGGGCCTGGGCAACAAGTTCCTGGCCAACATCCGGGAGAGCGACGCGATCTGCCAGGTGATCCGGGTGTTCACCGACCCGGACGTGGTGCACGTCGAGGGCAAGGTCTCCCCGTCCGACGACATCGAGACGATCAACACCGAGCTGATCCTCGCCGACATGCAGACGCTGGAGAAGGCGATCCCGCGGCTGGAGAAGGAGTCGCGCAAGGAGAAGGACCGCAAGGTCCTGCACGACGCCGCCGTCGCGGCGCAGGAGGTGCTCGACAGCGGCAAGACGCTGTTCGCCGCCGGTGTCGACGCGGAGCCGCTGCGTGAGCTGACCCTGCTGACCACCAAGCCGTTCCTGTACGTCTTCAACGTCGACGCCGACGAGCTGGCCAACAGTGAGGTGCTCGACGAGCTGCGGGCCCTGGTCGCCCCGGCGGAGGCGATCTTCCTCGACGCGCAGACCGAGTCCGAGCTGATCGAGCTGCCCGACGACGAGGCCGCCGAGCTGCTGGCCTCCATCGGCCAGGACGAGCCGGGGCTGGACCAGCTGGCCTCTGTCGGCTTCCGCACGTTGGGCCTGCAGACCTACCTGACCGCCGGGCCCAAGGAGTCGCGGGCCTGGACGATCCCGGTCGGCGCCACCGCCCCCGAGGCGGCCGGCGTCATCCACACCGACTTCCAGCGCGGCTTCATCAAGGCCGAGATCGTCGGCTTCGACCAGCTGATGGAGGCCGGCTCGATGGCCGAGGCCAAGTCCAAGGGCTGGGTGCGGATCGAGGGCAAGGACTACGTCATGGCCGACGGCGACGTCGTGGAGTTCCGCTTCAACGTCTAGCCATCGCTGGGTGCTCTGCCCCCGACCGTGCGCCAGCCCGCGGCTGCGGACGATCGGTGCCAAGGTGAGCACTCAACGTGGCGACGGCGGTGGTGACCGCGCCACTCCCCGTACCCGGAGGACCTGTTCATGGTCGTGGCGCACACCGCGATAGCGATCGCCGTCATCGTCCTGCTCATCATCAAGGCCAAGGTCGACCCGGTCATCTCGCTGATCATCGGGTCGCTCTACCTCGGCCTCGCGACGGGTGTCGGCTTCGCGGCGACGCTGGTGGCGATCGCGACCGGCTTCGGCGAGATCATGGCCGAGGTCGGCCTGCTCATCGGCTTCGGCGTGCTCATCGGGGCACTGCTCCACGCGGTGGGCGCCTTCCGGAAGATGGTGGCGCTGCTCGTCAGCCGGGTCGGCGCGCAGCGGCTCCCGTACGCGTTGACGGCGGCGATGTCGACGGTCTTCCCGTCGATCTACGTGGACGTGCAGGTCGTGCTGGCCTCGCCTGTGGCGCGGTCGACGGCGCCGTTCATCGGCCGGACCGGCCTGCCCCTCATGGCCGGTGCGCTCGGGGCCGGGATCTTCGCCGGCTACGTCTTCGTGATCCCGGGACTGGCCGCGATCTCCATCGCGGGCCTGCTCGACGTCCCACTCGGGACCTGGCTGGTCTACGGCTTCGTGCTGGGGCCGTTGACCGCGATCGTGACGACGATCGTCCTCCGGCTGCTCCTGCGTGGCCGCTACTGGAACTCGGCCACGGACGAGCAGGTGGACGAGGCCATGGCCGAGCAGGAGAGCGCTGAGCTGGTCGAGGAGGAGAGGTCGACGCCTCCGCTGCTCGTGAGCCTGCTGCCGATCCTCGTGCCGCTGGTGCTGATCGCGTTCGGCGCGTTCGCGGAGCTCCTGGAGTTCTCCAACGACTTCATCGCCTTCCTCGGCGACGCGAACTTCGCCCTGTTCCTCGGCCTGGTCGGGGCCTATGTGCTCTGCCGGCGCACGCTGGGCTCGGCGGGCACGGAGACCGCGATGAGCGAGGGCTTCCACACCACCGGCGCGATCCTGCTCATCACCGGCATCGGCGGGTCCCTAGGGGCCGTCATCGGGGAGACCGGGCTCGACACGATCCTGGCCGGTCTCTTCGCTGCCGACGCCGCGGCGCCGGTCGTCCTCAGCATCCTGCTCGCCTGGCTGATCGCGGCGGTGCTGCACCTGGCGATCGGGTCGGTGTCGGTGGCGGCGATCGCGGCCGCCGGGATCATCGGCCCGGTGCTCGGGTCGATCGACGTGGCACCGATCGTCATCGGTCTCGCCATCGCCTCGGGTGCGATGTTCGCGCTGCAGGTCAACAGCAACTTCTTCTGGATGTACAAATCACTGCTGGGGCTGTCGACCCAGGGGACCTTCAAGACCCTGACCATGGGCACCTCCATCGCCTCGGTCGTCTCGCTGCCGATGGTCATGGCGGTGGCGCTCATCGCCTAGCGGGTCCAGCGAGGCCTGCCTAGGGGCTCCCGGACGACGTGCAGCTCGTCCTGCACGTCGTCCAGGAGCTGGTCGAGGAGCTGGAGCTGGTCGCCACGGGTCGCCCGGACGAGGCGGGGCGGGTCAGCCCAGGGTCGCGGTCATGACGACGTTCTCGGGCGTGACGGTCGTGCACTCGAGGTTGAGCGGCCCGGCCGACACGCTCTCGCCCTCGCTGCAGGAGACCTCCTGGCCGGCGATGCCGACGGTGGCCCGGCCGTCCTGGACCTGCCCGAGGGTCACGGTCGTGCCGAGCACGTCCACCTCGGTGCCGTCGCCGGAGAGCGTGACCACGCAGGAGCTCCCGGAGCACTCCACGCCGGACTCGGTGCTCGTGGCGCCCCCGGTCTCGGTCGCCATGGCGTCGGTCTCGGTGGCGGTGGCGGAGTCGTCCGTCATCGTCGGCTCGCTCGTCTCCCCCTCGGCTGGGGTCTCGGTCGCGGTGTCCAGTGCGCTCGTGGCATCGTCCACGGGCTCGTCAGAGCAGGCAGAGAGCGGGACGAGCAGCAGGCCGGCGGCGGCGAGGCCGGACGCCAGGCGGCGGGTGCGGGTGGGAGTAGTGGCCATGCCGGGAGCGTAATGTGATCCAGATCACTTCGCGCCCGGTGCGGGGAAAGCTTCACGTCAGCGTGACCTGCCCGCCACCCACGGCCCGAGGGCGCGGCGCGGATGACTGATCCGCGGCCTCCTGGAGCATCCTCCTCGCATGCCGGTCGACTTGCACCTGCTCGACGTCCTGGCTGCGGCCGCGGTCGAGGACGTCGACGTCGTCGTCGAGGACGACATCGCGGTCAGCGAGGTCCTCCAGGCGCTGGCGGTCTTCCTCGCCTCCATCCTGCTCGCGGTGCTGCTGCGGCGGCTGCTGGTCCGCGCCCTCGACCGCGACGCGAACCGGCACGTCGGGCTCGTCGCCGGTCGCTTCCTCGGCCTGGTCGCGGTCGCCGTCGGCATCGTCTACGCCCTGGACCTGCTCGGTGTGCAGATCGGCCCGCTGCTCGGCGCCCTCGGCGTGGGCGGCATCGCCATCGCGTTCGCCGCCCAGGACATGCTGCAGAACCTGATCGCCGGGGTGATGTTGCAGATCCGCCGTCCCCTGCGGCTGGGCGACCAGGTCGCCAGCGGCGACTTCGAGGGCGTCGTCACCGACGTCAACCTCCGGACGACGGTGCTGCAGACCTACGACGGCCTGATCGTGTACCTGCCCAACGCCGAGGTGCTCAAGAACCCGATCATCAACTACACCAGCACCCCGCTGAACCGGACGACGCTGACCGTCGGGCTGGCCTACGACACGGACCTGGTCCGCGCTCGGGAGGTGCTGCTGGCCGCCTGCGCCGCCGCGGACGGGGTCGCGGACACCCCGCCGCCGGAGGTGTGGGTGGAGGAGTTCGGCGACTCCTCGATCAACCTCGCGGTGCGCTGGTGGCACCCCGCGGACATCGCCAGCCGCTGGCGGGTGCGCAGCGGCGTCGCCATCTCCGTGAAGTCCGCGCTGGACCAGGCCGGCATGACCATCCCGTTCCCCCAGCGGGTCCTCTGGTCCGGGGAGCAGGACTGACCGGCGCCCGGGGTCAGGGCCGGATGACGACGTCGGTGCCCCGGGCGCGCACCACCAGCCCCTCCGCCGCACCCTCGATCGCGGTGAGCTCCTGGCCGAAGGGCAACGGGTCCAGCGGCACCCGCAGCGAGAACCGCTGCCCGAGCAGCAGCCGGCTGGCCGGGGCGAGGTCGGACTCGGTGTCCAGTGCGGTCGGGGCGATCGACAGCGCCCCGCCCTGCGGCGACAGCTGGGCCAGTGTGGAGGCCGACACGGACTGGCCGAGGAGGTCGACCGTCCCGGTCAGCTGCACCTCCTCCCCGGGTGCCGGCCCGAGGCTGACCGGGCGCCCGGTGACCTCGAGGTAGCGGTTGAGGTCGTCGTAGCCCAGGAACGCCTCCCCAACCGACCGCTCGATCCACACCGGCGCGGGCTCCTGGGTGAGGAGGTCGTGGAAGGAGATGTGCACGCCGGAGAGCCGGGCGTACACCGCGTCGACCGACATCGGCCCCGACGACACCTCGCGGATGCTGACCTCGACGTCGTCGTAGCGGCCGTCCACCGCCTGGAGCAGGAAGAACGCGCCGTGCACCTGGACCTGCGGACGGTCGGCGACGCCGGTCGCCTGCTGGATGTCGCGCGCCAGGAGCGACTCGGCCCCCCACCGGGCCAGCCGGTCGGTGCCCCACAGCAGCAGCAGCGTGCCCACCACCACGGCCACCCCCACGACCACGGTCCGCAGTGCCGGCCGAGGGCGTGGTGCGGTCTTCCCGTGGGCGGTCGCCCCGCCGACGTCCGAGTCGACCCAGCCGTCGTGCGCGGGCTCGCCGCCAGCGGTCACCGTCGTCCCACCTCCGCGCCGGCGGGCAGGCTCTCGCGTGCCTCGTCGTCCCGTACCTGGTCCTCCAGCGACTCGTCCCGCACCACCTCCGGGCCCCCGCTCCGGGCTCCCGCGGCCCCGGTGCGGCGCAGCTCGTCGACCGGCACCGACTCGGTGCGGATCCGCTTGCTGGGCCAGCTGGCCGCCCGCCCCATCAGGGTGAGCACCGCCGGGGTGAGCACCGGGCGGATCAGGAACGTGTCGATGAGCAACCCGGCGGCCATGGTGAACGCGACCTGCCGGAACGTCTGCAGCGGGATGATCGCCACCATCCCGAAGGTGGCCGCGAGGATGAGGCCGGCCGCGCTGATCGCCCGGGACGTGGCCGGCATCGCCAGCATGATCGCCTTGCTCAGCGGATGTCGGGTGGCCGCCTCCCAGATGGAGCCGACGGCGAACACGTTGTAGTCCGACCCCAGCGCCAGCAGCAGCACGGCGGTCGCGAACGGGACGTAGAAGGCCAGCCCGGGGTCGCCGAGCACCACCTGGAAGAGCAGGACGCTCAGCCCGAGCGCCGCCGCGACGCCCAGCGCGCTGCAGGCCATCAGCACCAGCGGGGCGCAGAGTGCGCGCAGGTACACGATCAGGATCAGCAGCTCCACCAGCAGCACCGCGGTCAGCGTGATCTGGAGGTTCTCCCGGGTGATCGCGGCGAGCTCAGCGGCGATCGCGGTCTGCCCGGTCACCGCCACCTCGGCGTCCTGCAGCCCGGCCTCTGCGGCCAGGGTGTCCAGCTGGTCGGTGAGCCCGCGCAGGTCGCTGATCGCCGGTGCGGCAAGGGGGTCGCTGTCCAGGATCACGACGAAGCGGGCGGCGTCGCCGTCGGGGGAGAAGACGACGCCGAAGCCGTCGGGGAGCGGGTTCTGGGCCGGGCCGAGCACCTCGGCCACCCCCGGCTGGGCCGCGATGGCCTGCTGCAGCTCCTCCAGCTCCGCCCGCTGCTCGATGACCGCGTCGCCCTCGACGATCACCTCGGTGGGGGCGATGACCCCCCGGATCCCGGAGTCCTCGAGCACCGCCGCGCCCCGGCTCACCGGGTCGTCGGCCGGCAGGCCCGAGGTGAAGGACAGGTCCAGGCGCATCTGCAGCAGCGGCGCCGCGGCCAGGAGCAGCACACCGGTGGCCAGCAGCGTCGCCACCGTCGCGCCGCGCCGGTCGACGACGATCCGGAGCAGCCAGCTGTTCCCGCGCCGGCTCGGGGGGCGGCGTGAGGTGCGCAGGGTCCCCAGCCCGAAGAGCCGCTCGCCCAGGATCGCCATCAGGGCCGGCACCAGGGTCAGCGACACCAGCACCCCGATGACGACGGTCAGCGACAGCGCCGGCCCGAAGGCCTGGAACAGCTCGAAGTCCGCGGCCAGCAGGGCCGCGGTGCCGGCCGCGACCGTGATCCCGGCGACGGCGATGATCGGCGCGTTGGTGCGCACCGCCCGCCGGGTCGCCTCCAGCCGCGGGAGCCCCCGGTCCAGCTGCTGCCGGAGGCCGGCGAAGAACAGCACGCAGTAGTCGGTGACCACCCCGATCAACAGCGCGGCGATCAGCGGCTGCAGCTGGTCGGGGAGCGCGAAGCCCAGCGCCGCGGCGAGCACCCCGAGGCTGCGGATGGCGACCAGGTACCCCAGCCCGGCGGCCAGCAGGACGACGAAGGGCGCCACGACCGAGCGGAAGGTGAGCCCGACGACGAGGGCGATCAGCACCAGGGTCGCGACCTCGAACAGGTGCAGCCGGGACTCGAGGTAGTCAGCCTGGGCGACCTGGGCCGGCACCACACCGGCGACGTAGGTCTGCACCGAGCTCTGGTTGTGGAAGTGGGCGGCGTACTCGCGGGCCAGGTCCCTGGTCCGTTCCAGCGACGTGTAGTTGGAGACGTACAGGTAGGTGACCGAGGTCTCCGGCGTCGAGGTGGGCAGCGGGACGGCGGCGACGATCTGTCCGCGCCCGGGCGGCACGTTGCCGTCGATGTACGCCTGCGTGTGGGTGGCCGCCCACAGCGCGATGTCGGCCTGGGTGAGGACGCTGAGGCCGTCGGGGTCGTGCACCACCACGGAGGTCTGGGAGAGCACCGGCACCCGGAACAGCTCCAGGGACCGTTCCTGGACGGCGGCCGCCGGGCTGCCCTCCGGCAGCAGGTTGCCGATGTCGGCGCCGCCCCCGCCGCCGGCGGTGGGGAGGGACGTCGACACCACCACGGTCAGCAGGAGCCACCCCACCACCACGAACCAGCGGGCCTTGACGACGGCGTCCCGGTAGGCGCGGGCGGCCCGCCGCAGCGCGTACCGGGCTGGTCGGGTCGCCCATCGGACGGCGGCGGCCAGCGCGGTGAGCCAACGCGGGACGGCCGTGGCTGGCACCGGGGCCTCCAGCCTCGCGGTCCTACCGGATGGGCTCAGCAGCCGTAGGCTACCGGCGGTTGTGCGCCCGCGCTCGACGGTGAGAGGACGACCATGACCGACCCCGAGACCGATGCCGGGACCAGCTCCCCGGACCCTGACGAGCGGTCCGGCCGTGCGGTGCGGTGGTGGCTGGCCGCGGCCACCTTCGTGCTCGGCGTCTTCGTCGGCGGGCTCGTCGTCGGGTTGCTGGACGACGGGTCGGCGCCGGTCCCGGCCGCCACCCCGGCCGGGCCCGCGACCGACGTGGGTGTTCCGCTGCCGGGCGCCCCGCCCACGGGGGAGACCGCCGAGGTGGTCGTCAACGCCGCCTGCCTGCGCGCGGTCAACGGGGCACAGGACGTCGTCGCCGCCATCGACGAGCTGGGTGAGGCGGTCGGCGAGTTCAACGCGGCCCGGCTGGACGAGGTCATCCGGCAGCTGCAGCCCCTGCAGGGGCGGCTGAGCGGCGACATCGCCGGCTGCCAGGTCGTCAGCGAGGTCGCGGAGGCGACCCCCACGGGGACACCCACGGGGACGGCCCCCGGGACGCCCACGGTCACGTCGCCCGCGAGCCCGGCGCCGCCGCCGGCCATCACCGTCGCACCGCCGAGCTGATCGGGGGACGCCTCACAGGCTGGACACATCTCGGGCACAGTGGCGTGCCACCGAGCCCGGCGAGCCTGGGGGCATGGCAGCGACGACGTTCCCCGGCTCCGACACGACCGGACCAGCCGGGAGGGCACCGGACATGGACGACGGCGCCGGGATGACCCGGCGGGACTTCCCGTTCCCCGAGGCCGGCGACCACCACATGCGGGAGTGGCCGCTGGTCTGGCACCCGGTGCGCGGCCACTTCGAGCGCACCTGCCCGCACGGCGTCGGGCACCCCGACCCCGACGACGTCGTGTACCTCCAGTCGGTCGGCGGTGTCTCCGGCGCGCACCCCTGTGACGGCTGCTGCATCGCGCCGATGCGGGACTGACCCCGCGGTCAGCGTGGCTCCGTGGCCAGGTAGACCGTGTTGGTCGCCGGTCGGCCCTGCAGCGGGTTGGGGAAGCTGACGACCTCGGCGGCGACGTCGACGAAGACCTCGGCCAGCACGGCCAGGTAGCCGTCCTCGGGCGGGTCGTTCGACCACAGCGAGAAGACCCCGCCCGGCCGCAGGTGCCGGGCCAGCCGCCGGGTGCCGTCGACCCCGTAGAAGCCGGCGCTGCCGTCGGCGAGCAGGTGCTGGGGTGAGTGGTCGATGTCGACGACGACGGCGTCGAACACCCGGTCCGGCGCGGCGGGGTCGAAGCCGGTGCCCGTGGCCATGGCGAAGAAGTCCCCGTGCACGAACCGGCAGCGGGGGTCGGCGGTGAGCGTGGGGCCGACCGGCACCAGCCCGCGTTCGTGCCAGTCGATCACCGGCTCGAGCAGGTCGACCACCACCAGCTCGGTCACCCGCGGGTCGGCCAGCACGGCCTCCGCGGTGTAGCCGAGACCCAGCCCGCCCACCGCGACGGCCAGGCCGGGCGCGTCCGGGGCAGGCGCGTCGAGGCGGGCCAGGGCGAGCCGGGCCACCGCCACCTCGGCCACGGTGAACTGGGAGGACATCAGGAACTCGTCGCCGAGCTTCACCTCGAAGACGTCCAGGCCGGTCGCCGGGTCCCGCCGCCGGCGCAGGCTCACCTCGCCGATCGGCGTGGGGCTCCAGTCGAGCTCCTCGAACCGGGCGCTCATCGGGTGACCACGGTCATCGGCCGAGCCTACGAGCGAGGGGGTGCGGTCCAGTCGATCCGGTCGGCCAGGCGGTGCAGCCGCGCGCCGAACGCCGGGTCGACCGAGGCGGCCCAGGCCACCCGGCCCAGCACGTGGTCGCGGAAGGTGTCCGGGTCGCGGCCCCGGGTCTGCGTCGTCCAGCCGTGGACGGCGCAGTTGTGCAGCAGCGCCCGCAGCGCGTCCCGTTCCGGCCTGGGCAGCGTGGGGTGGTCGTTGACCACGGTGCCCAGCACCGCCTGCCGGCGGGCGGCGCTGGTGGCCGAGGTCTTCGCCGCGTTCACCCGGAAGCCCTCCTCGGTCACCACCTCGGTGACCAGGTCGGCGAACCGGTCGCGGGCGATCCGCCGGTCCCCGCTGAAGGTCAGGTCGTCGACGTACCGGGTGTACGCGCCACCGGAGGCGGCGGCGAGGCCGGCCAGTCGGCGGTCGAGGCGGTGGCAGACCAGGTTGGCCAGCGCCGGGGACGTCGGTGCACCCTGCGGCAGGTGCGGCACCGTCAGCCGCTGCTCCAGGCGCCGGTGCCGCTCCCGCGCCTCGATGCCGTCCGGGGGCGGGATGCGCCGCCACACCTCGGTCGGCAGCACCGTCGTCATCAGGCCGGTGAGCACGTGGGCCACCGGCTCGGGCAGCCCGGCGACGCCCAGCAGCAGGCCGTGCACCCGACCGGCGGCGACGCTGGCGAAGAACGCCTCCAGGTCCATCCGCAGCACGACCGCGGACCCGGCGTGCGGGGCGACCGCGGTGCGCACGGAGCGGCCGGGCACGCAGCCGTGCGCGGCGTCGTGCACCGGGACGCGGTCGAGCACGTGCCGCAGCAGTCGTCGCTGCGCCTCCTTGAGCCGCGGCTTGGGCGCGGCGAGCAGCCGGACCCCGGCCGGGCGCTGGACCACCCGCCACCGGTAGTGCCGCAGCGCCTCGCCGGCCGTGCGCTCCAGCCGGCGGGCGTCGGCGAACCACGCCAGCTCGCCGGTGTCGACGTCGAGCAGCCGGGCGACCGCGGCCTGGTCGGGGAGGTCGGCGACCGGCCGCCGGCGCCAGGCCAGCTCGGTCGGCACCGGCTCCCACCGCACGGCCCGGGGGAGCGGGCGCCGGGACTGCCCGCGGTCCCACCCGCGCGTCGTCCGGACGACGGCGGCCAGCTCCCGAGGCCGGTCGACCGGGGCGGTGGGGTAGACCGTCTGCACCTCGCCGACCAGCGTGCCCACCCAGGTGCGGGCGCGGGCCTGGCCCAGCGCCACCGCCACCCGGCGGACCATCTCCCGCCGTCGCCACGGGCCGGCCAGCAGCGCGGTCGCGATCGCGGCCGCGGTGGCGGCGGCCTGCCGCTCGGCGGTCATCGCAGCTCCCGGCGTGCACGGCGGGGCGGGCAGCCGCTCCTCGCTGGAGGCGCCGCCTGGTGCGCGGAGCGCACAGCGCGGCTCATGACGCGATGCCCGACCTGCTCACGATGCCCCGGGGTTGCCCCGGGGTGATCGGCCGTTGCCGATCGTCCTGCCCGCCCCGTCGTGCACCCGGCCACCGTAGTGGTGTGCTGACCGCCGCCGGGGTCACATGCGGGACAGCCGGCCGCGGGATGCACCAGGATGGGCCCCCGTCGTCCCCGACCCCCTGGAGTGCCGCCGTGACCTCTTCGCCCTCCGGCCAGCCGCCGGCCCCGATGGCCGTGCCGGCCTTCTTCGTCTCGCAGCGGGTCACCATGATGGTCAACCGCTACGAGATCCGGGCCGCTGCCCCCGACGGCTCCGAGGGGCAGCTGCTGGCCCTGGCCGAGCAGAAGCGGATGAAGCTGAAGGAGGAGGTGGTCTTCTACGCCGACGAGACGAAGAGCCGCCCGGTCTTCTCCTTCAAGGCCCGCCAGCGGATGGACGTCTCGGCCCAGCACGACGTCTTCGACGAGCACGGTGCACCGCTGGGCATGTTCAGCAAGCAGTTCGGGGCCAGCCTGCTCCGCTCGACGTGGACCCTCTCGGCCCCGGGCATCGAGGCGGTCGGCCGGGAGCGCCGGCCGGTCCTGGCGGTGGTGCGCCGGGTCTGGACCGCGCTCCCGGTCGTCGGCGACGTCCCGGTGCCCTTCGTCTTCCACTTCGACTTCGTCGACACCGCGACCGGGGCCCCGGTGCTGATCAGCGAGCGGAAGAAGGCGATCCGGGACCGCTACACCGTCACGGTGCCCGACCCGCGGCTGGACTTCCGGGTCGCCGCCGCGATGGCCGTCGCCCTGGACGCCCTGCAGAGCCGCTGAGCCGGGCGGGCGCTACAGGTAGCGGCTCTCCAGCTCCGCGAAGAACGCCTTCGCCAGCGCGGTGAAGTCCGCCTCGCGGACGGCGATCTCGTCGCCCACCCGGTACTTGAGCACCGTGCGCGCCGGGTCCAGCCGGATGTGCTTGTCGGCGATCATCGTGCGGCCGTGCACCAGCGACTCGGCGATCAGCCGCACCTCGTTCAGCGCGTTGCCGTCCGAGCCCTCGATGCCCCGGCCGCGGTGCACGAACCAGTTCTCCAGCACCACGACCAGGTCGTTGAAGAAGACCGGTTCGAACTCCCGCAGGGCGGCCGGCTCGGTGGCGGCGGCCAGAACCCGGTAGGCGTCGACGCGGGCGTCGACCGCCGCACGCCGTCCGTCGATGTAGTCCAGTGCGTACGTGCTCTGACACAACACGGCTGCTCCTCACCCGATCGCGACGCTGCGTTCCGGCTGGCACCTCCAGGGTGACACCCGGTGCGGCGATCCGGAACCCGTCCAGGTGCGGGACCGGCGGTCAGGCCCAGGTGGAGTCGGGCTGCAGGCTGCGGGGGACCGGCAGCGGGGGGAGCGGTGTCGGGGTCCGCCGCGGCTGCCCCCGGCCGGGGAGCTGCAGGTCCGGCCGGGTCCGCGGCTCGGGGGCCGCTCGGTCCGGCCGGGGGAGGCGCAGGTCGGCCAGGTGCACCCAGCTGGCGCGGCGCAGCCCGCCGACGACGGCCTGGACGCGCACCCAGCAGGTGCCGTCGGGCTCGTGCGCCCAGCCGAGCAGGACGGCGGGGCGCCAGTCGCCGTCGAACAGGAACTCCACCGGCAGCGGCTCGCCCAGCAGCGACGTCATCTCCTGCACGACCGCGACTGTAGGTGCGCGGACGATCACTGAACGGCAGGCGCGCGTGCGCCGTCCCCGCCGGGAAGGGCACCGGGGCGCCGTGCGTTGTCCCGGACAACCAACGCGAAAGGCTCTTCCCCATGCGCATCCCGCTGTCCGTCCTCGACCTCGCCCCGATCGCTCGCGGGGAGACCGTCAGCAGCAGCATCGAGGCCAGCGTCGCCCTGGCGCAGCGCGCGGAGGAGCACGGCTACCAGCGGGTCTGGTACGCCGAGCACCACAACATGCCGACCATCGCGTCCTCGGCCACCAGCGTGCTCATCGCCCACGTCGGTGCCCGGACCAGCCGGATCCGGCTCGGTGCCGGCGGCGTCATGCTGCCCAACCACGCGCCGCTGACCATCGCCGAGCAGTTCGGCACCCTCGACGCGATGTACCCCGGCCGGATCGACCTCGGCCTGGGCCGCGCGCCGGGCTCGGACCAGAACACGATGTACGCACTGCGCCGGGACCCGAACTCCGCCGACACCTTCCCGCAGGACGTGCTGGAGCTGCAGGGGTACCTGACCGGCTCGAGCCGGGTGCCCGGCGTCGACGCGATCCCCGGCAAGGGCTCGGACGTCCCGCTGTACGTGCTGGGCTCCTCGCTGTTCGGGGCCCACCTGGCTGCCGCGCTGGGCCTGCCCTACGCCTTCGCCAGCCACTTCGCGCCGCAGGCCCTGGAGGCCGCCGTCGCCACCTACCGGCGGGAGTTCCAGCCCTCCGCCCAGCTCGACGCCCCCCACGTGATCGCCGGGGTCAACGTCATCGCCGCCGACACCGTGCGCCAGGCGGAGGAGAACCTGCAGGCGGTGCGCCGGACCATGGCCGTCGGCCTGTTCGGGCGGGGCCGCAGCTTCACCGACGAGGAGGCCGACCTGCTGCTCGAGCAGGGGGCCGGGCAGCACGTCAGCTCGATGTTCACCTACGCCGCGATCGGCACCCCGCGCGAGATCGGCGACTACCTCGAGGGCTTCCGCAAGCAGGCCGACGCCGACGAGCTGATCGTCGCCCACCAGGCCCCCACCACCGAGGGCCGGCTGCGCTCGGTGACCCTGACCGCGGAGGCCATGGAGTCCGTCAGCGCGTAGCCGCGTCAGGCGGTGGGGCGGGTGCCGCCGATGAAGCCGCTCCACCGCATCGACGTGACGCGGAGGACCGAGCCGCTCTGCGGCGCCTCCAGGATCTGGCCGCCCCCGAGGTAGATGGCCACGTGGTGGATGGTCGCGGGGCTGTTCGTGTTGGTGGCCCAGAAGACCAGGTCGCCGCGCTGCAGCTCCGACCGGGAGACCTTGGGCAGGGCCGCGTACTGGGCGCGGCTGTTGCGCGGGATCGAGATGCCGGCCTGGGCGTAGGCGTAGCGGGTGAGCCCGGAGCAGTCGAAACCGACGATGCCGGCGTCCACGCCCCAGCCCATGCTCGGTCCGTTGAGCGACCCGCCGCCCCAGGAGTAGATGGTGCCCAGGTGGCGCCGGGCGGCGGAGATCGCGGTCTCGACCGCGGAGGAGTCGCCGGTCCCGGCGGAGGTGCCGCTCTGCGGTGCGGAGACGAGGGAGCGGGTGGGAGCCGGCGTCCGCTCGGCGGTCGCCCGCTCGGCCGTGGCGCGCTCCGCTGCAGCCCGCTCGGCGGCCGCGGCGCGCTCGGCGGTCACCTGCTGGGCGGCGTACTGCTCGGCGGCGGCGCGGGCGCCCTCCAGGCCGAGGAGGGCCTGCTGGGCCTGGGCGAGCTCCTGCTCCAGGGTGGCCTGCCGGGCCGCCAGGCCGGAGGCCTGCGCGCGGGCGCCGGCTTCCAGCTCCCCGGCGGCGGCCAGCGCGTCCTCGGCCTCCTGCTTCAGCGTCGCGGCCTCGGCCAGGGTGGCGTGCGCAGCGGTCTCGGCGGTGCGGGCCCGCTCCTCGGCGGCCGACACCTCGACGACGACGTCCCCCTGGTGGGCGCCGGCGGCCTCGAGGAGGGCGGCGCGCTCCAGCATCTGGGCCGGCCCGTCGGCGGTGGTCAGCGCCTCCAGCGTCGGGGAGGTGCTGCCCTGCTGGTAGCTCTGCCGGGCGAACGCGGCGATGGCCGTGCGGGCGGTCGCCAGCTCGGCGGCGGCGTCGTCGGCGGTGGCCGCGGCGGCGTCGGCGGCGGCCTGGGCGACCTCGTACTCGGCCTGCTCGGCCTGGAAGGTGTCCAGCGCGATCGCCGATCGGGCCCGGGCGGCGTCCACCTCGGCCTGGGCGGTGGCGAGCTCGGCGGACAGGGCGCCGACCTGCTGTGCGGCGGTGTCCTGCTGCTGCCGGGCGGCGCCGATCTGCTCGTCGGAGGGGTTGGTCGGGGTCGCTCCGGCGGTGCCGGGAGCCGCCACCAGGCAGAGGGCCGCCACGACGACCACCCCGGCCATGCGGCGCACCGGACGGTGGCCGGTCCGTCGCTGGGTCGTTGCCTCGGTGCCCATGTCCTCGTGTCCCTCCACTGCCCTCGTTCACCCGATCAGGTGACCTGACAGAGAGGTCGGACGTTCCGGGACGCTCCTTGAGCGTCTCGACACCATGAGTTGTGGAAAGCAACTCGCTGCCCGGGCCTGGTCACTCGGGGGCACGGGCAGCGCAGGGGAGACCATGGGGGCATGAACGTCTTCACCGACTACGCCGAGACGCACTGGGTCCCGATCAACGGCGACATGGTGACCGTGCAGACCATCGACACCGCGGGGAAGCGGGAGACGCACGTGCTCTCGGTGCCGGACGCGCTGGCCCAGTTCAAGGTCAAGTACCCGTTCGTGGACGACGCCCAGGCCGCCGCGCTCTTCGCCCAGGGCGGCTGAGCCGCCGCAGCGAGGTCCGGGTCACGGCACACCGGGCGGCAGCGCGGCGTTGACCGAGGTGTGACCCTCCGCTTCCTCGTCCTCGGTGACTCCCTCGCGTTCGGCACCGGCGCCGCGACGGCGCGGGACACCCTCGGCGCACGACTGACCCGTTCGCTGCGAGAGGCCGGGCACGACGTCGACCCGCAGGTGGTCGCGGTGCCCGGTGCCACCTCACTCGACCTCGCCGCCCAGGTCCGCCGGGTGACCGGGCCCGTCGACGTCGCGTTGCTCGTGGTCGGCGCCAACGACCTGACCCGGCAGGTGTCACCGGTCCGGGCGGCCGCGGCGCTGGGCGCGGCCGTCCAGGACCTCCGGAGGGCCGGCGCGGCGGTGCTGGTCGTCCCCACGCCCGACCTGTCGTCGGTGGCCTGGGTGCCGCCGGCCCTGCGGGCGGTCGTCGCGGGCGTCTGCGACCTGCTGCGCAACCGGCAGACCGTCGCCGCGGAGCGGGCCGGCGCCGTCGTCGCCCCGGTCGCCCCGGAGCTGGCGCGGCGGTTCGCCGCCGACCCCTCGCTGTTCTCCGCCGACCGGTTCCACCCGTCCTCGGCCGGCTACGCGCTGGTCGCCGAGGCCCTCGCCCCGACCCTGCTCCGCCTGGTCGCCGAGCGCACCGACGCAGCGGCCTGACTCAGCCGGCGTCCGGCGGGGGCACCCGGCAGGCCGCCGTCCCGCCGGGGAGCCGGTGCCGGTTGGCCGCCACCAGCCGGTAGGCGATCGGGGCGACCCACCGGACCGGCGGCACGGAGAGGACGACGCCGGGCACCGACCACGGCAGACCCGCCGCCCGCAGGGCCTGCGCGACCGCCGGGGCGCCACCGGCCACCGCGCCGTCCCGGTCGAACCACAGCACCTCCGTCTGCGCCCGTGCGGCGCTCACCCCGGCCGTCGCCAGGTCGGTGGACTGCCACGGGACCACCTGCACGTCGGCCGGCAGCAGCCGCCGGGCGACGTCGGCGCAGCGGGTGCAGAAGGCGCAGTCGCCGTCGAAGACGAGCGCAGGTCCGGTCACGGGGGTCATCGTGCGCCCTGTCTCCTGGAACGACGAACGGGCCGGCACCCCAGGGGGTACCGGCCCGTTCGGTCGCGTACTTCGTTCAGCTGGTCGGGACGCCGCCGGCCCGCAGCGCGCCGAGCAGGTCGTGGTTCAGCCGGGAGATGGTCTCCATCGAGATGCCCTTGGGGCACACGGCGGAGCACTCGCCGATGTTGCTGCAGCCACCGAAGTCCTCGGCGTCCTGCTGGGCCACCATCTTCAGCACCCGGCTGTCCCGCTCGGGCTGGCCCTGCGGCATGAGCCCGAGGTGGGAGACCTTGGCCGCGGTGAACAGCATGGCCGAGCCGTTCGGGCAGGCCGCCACGCAGGCACCGCACCCGATGCACGTCGCGGCGTCGAAGGCGGCGTCGGAGTTCTTCTTCGGCACCGGGGTGGAGTGCGCCTCGGGAGCCGTGCCGGTGGGAGCGCTGATGAACCCGCCGGCGGAGATGATCCGGTCGAAGGACGACCGGTCGACCGCGAGGTCCTTGATCACCGGGAAGCCACCGGAGCGCCAGGGCTCGATGTCCAGCACGTCACCGTCGGAGAACGACCGCATGTGCAGCTGGCACACGGTGGTCTGCTCCGGGCCGTGCGCGATGCCGTTGATCATCAGACCGCAGGAGCCGCAGATGCCCTCACGGCAGTCGTGGTCGAAGGCCACCGGGTCGTCGCCGTCGAGGATCAGCTTCTCGTTGAGCACGTCGAGCATCTCGAGGAACGACATGTCGGGCGAGACGTCGGTGACGTGGTAGGTCACCATCTTGCCCTTCTTGGTCCGGTCGCGCTGACGCCAGATCTTCAGCGTCAGGCTCATCGTCCGTGTCTCTGTGCTGGTCACTTGTAGCTCCGCTGTGCGAGGTGGACGTACTCGTACTCGAGGGCCTCGCGGTGCAGCACCGGCGGCTCGCCCTCCGGGGTGTACTCCCACGCGGCGACGTAGGCGTAGTTCTCGTCGTCGCGCAGCGCCTCACCCTCCGGCGTCTGGCTCTCGGCCCGGAAGTGGCCGCCGCAGCTCTCGTTGCGGTGCAGTGCGTCGACGCACATCAGCTCGGCGAGCTCGATGAAGTCGGCGACCCGGCCGGCGTGCTCCAGGTTCTGGTTGAAGATGCCCTGCTCGCCGGAGACCTTGACGTTGGTCCAGAACTCGTGCCGGATCTCCGGGATCCGGTCCAGCGCCTTGCGCAGGCCCGGCTCCGAACGCTCCATGCCGCACAGGTCCCACATCAGCTTGCCCAGCTCGCGGTGGAACGAGGCCACCGTGCGGGTGCCGTTGATCGACAGCAGCCGCTCGGTCTGGGCGCGGACGGACTGCTCGGCCTCGACCGCCGCCGGGTGGGTGGCGTCGACTGCGGGGAACGGCCCGTCGGCGAGGTAGTTGCTGATCGTGCTGGGGAGCACGAAGTAGCCGTCGGCCAGGCCCTGCATCAGCGCGCTGGCACCCAGCCGGTTGGCGCCCTGGTCGGAGAAGTTGGCCTCACCGATGACGAACAGACCCGGGATGTTGGACGACAGGTCGTAGTCGACCCACAGCCCGCCCATCGTGTAGTGCACGGCCGGGTAGATCCGCATCCCGGTCTCGTAGGCGTTCTCACCGGTGATCCGGTTGTACATGTCGAAGAGGTTGCCGTACTTCGCCTCGATGGCGGCCTGGCCGACCCGGGCGATGGCGTCGCTGAAGTCCAGGTAGACGCCCAGGCCGTTCGGCCCGACACCGCGGCCCTCGTCGCAGACCGCCTTCGCCTGGCGCGAGGCGATGTCGCGGGGCACCAGGTTGCCGAACGCCGGGTAGTTGCGCTCGAGGTAGTAGTCCCGCTCGTCCTCGGGGATGTCCTTGGGGTTGCGGTCGTCGCCGCGCTCCTTGGGCACCCACACCCGGCCGTCGTTGCGCAGCGACTCGCTCATCAGCGTCAGCTTCGACTGGTAGTCGCCGCTGACCGGGATGCAGGTCGGGTGGATCTGCGTGTAGCAGGGGTTGGCGAACAGCGCGCCGCGCTTGTGCGCCCGCCAGGCCGCCGTGACGTTGGAGCCCTTGGCGTTGGTGGAGAGGTAGAAGACGTTGCTGTAGCCACCCGAGGCCAGCACCACGGCGTCGGCGAAGTGGCTGGTGATCTCACCGGTGATCAGGTGCCGGACGACGATGCCCCGGGCCTTCCCGTCGACGACGATCAGGTCGAGCATCTCGGTGCGCGGGTGCTGCTCGACGTTGCCCAGCCCGATCTGCCGCTCGAGGGCCTGGTAGGCGCCGTAGAGCAGCTGCTGGCCGGTCTGGCCACGGGCGTAGAAGGTGCGCGAGACCTGGGCGCCACCGAAGGAGCGGTTGTCCAGCAGGCCGCCGTACTCGCGGGCGAACGGCACGCCCTGGGCCACGGCCTGGTCGATGATCGCGGCGCTGACCTCGGCCAGCCGGTAGGAGTTGTCCTCGCGGGAGCGGAAGTCACCGCCCTTGACGGTGTCGTAGAACAGCCGGTGCACGCTGTCGCCGTCGTTGCGGTAGTTCTTGGCCGCGTTGATGCCGCCCTGGGCCGCGACGCTGTGCGCGCGCCGGGGGCTGTCCTGGAACCAGAAGTTCTTGACCCGGTAGCCCATCTCGGCCAGCGTGGCCGCCGCCGAGCCACCGGCCAGGCCGGTGCCGACGACGATGATCGAGAGCCGGCGACGGTTGGCCGGGTTGACCAGCCGGGCGCGGAACTTGCGCTCGTTCCAGCGGTCGGGGAGCGGGACGTCGCGGGGTGCCGTGGTGTCGGCGATGGGCTCGCCCACGGTGAAGAGCTCGAGAGGCATGACGGTGTCCTTCTCTCTCAGTCGATCAAGCCGAAGGCGACGGACAGCGGTACGAGCAGGAAGCCCACGGTGATGACCCCTGCGACGAGGTAGGCGAGGCCGTTGACGGCGCGCTCGCGGCGCTTGTTCGTCTGGCCGAGGGTCTGCGTGGCGGCGAAGATGCCGTGCCGCAGGTGCAGGCCGAGCAGCACCATCGAGACCACGTAGAAGAGCGTGATCGGGATGTTGGAGAAGCTGGCGACCAGGCGGTCGTAGGGCGTGGAGTCGTGACCGACCGGGTTCACCGCACCGAGCGTGAGGTCCAGGATGTGCCAGATGATGAACAGCGCCAGGATCAGCCCGCCCCAGCGGACGGTGCGCGAGGCGAAGCTCTGCTGCACCCGCTTCTTGGTCACGTAGGGCACCGGGCGCGCGCGCCGGGCCTGGCGCCACAGCGAGATGGCCGCCCAGAAGTGCAGCACCACCGCGGCGAGCAGCACGATCCGGATGATCCACAGCGCCGTCTGGGCCGGGAGCGCCGGCTCACCGATGGTGCGGATCCACCCGGAGTAGCTGTTGAACGACTCGGGACCCGAGAAGGCCTTCAGGTTGCCCACCATGTGGGCGAGCAAGTAGAGGATCATGATGATCCCGCTGACCGCCATGACGGTCTTCTTCACGACCGAGTTGTCGAACCGGCCGGTCTTGGGGGCCCTGCGCTGGGCTGGCTGCGTCGTCACTGTCGCCACAGGGCCAAAGGTAAGCCCAGTGCCCACATGACACCCAGGTGAACGCACCGTGACACAGCTCATGTAAGGCGACCCTGACCGTTCCGGGGGTCCGGACGGGGGACCGGCCCGGCCGGGGGAGCGGTGTCACCACCCAGGGAGACGGCGGCCCCGGGGGTGGAGGAAGATCGTCCTCACCCCAGTCCGGTGCCCCGAGAGGACGACGACGTGCCTGGACCAACCCGCGGCTTCCTCGGCCGCCGCCGCGCGGCCGGAGACCCCCGGCTCCCACCCGGCCAGTACGACGCCGGCAGTGACTGGCCGGTGCTGACCGCCGAGCCCACGCCCCGGATCGCCCCGGAGACCTGGAGCATCACCGTCGACGGCGAGGTGGCCACCCCGACCACCTGGACCTGGGACGAGGCGCACGCGCTGCCGTCGGCCGAGTACCGCGGTGACATCCACTGCGTCACCACCTGGTCGAAGTTCGACACCCGGTTCGGGGGCATCAGCGTCGACTCGCTGCTCGACATCGCCCAGCCCACGGCCGAGGGCCGGTTCGTGATGGCGACGTCCAAGACCGGCTACACCACGAACCTGCCGATCGAGGACGTCACCGGTGGCAAGGCGTGGCTGGTGTGGGAGTTCGACGGCAAGCCGTTGACCGCCGAGCACGGCGGGCCGGTGCGGATGCTGGTGCCGCACCTGTACTTCTGGAAGAGCGCCAAGTGGATCAGCCGGATCACCGTGCTCAAGCGCGACCAGCCCGGCTTCTGGGAGCAGAACGGCTACCACGACCGCGGCGACCCGTGGAAGCAGCAGCGGTACCAGGGTGACTGATGGAGGACGCGCGCCGGCCGGGGGATGGCGGACGGCGACGGTCGCCGGGCTGCGCCGGCCGATCGCCCGGGCGGTGGAGCTGCGGCTGGACGTGCACGACCGCATCGACCACCTGCCCGGCCAGCACTACGTCCTCCGGCTGACCGCCGAGGACGGGTACACCGCGCAGCGTTCGTACTCGCTGGCCTCGGCGCCGGGTGACCCGCTGGTGGAGCTGTTCGTCGAGCGGCTGGACGACGGCGAGGTCTCCACCTACCTCGCCGACGTCGTGGAGCCCGGTGACGAGCTGGAGGTCCGCGGCCCGATCGGTGGCTGGTTCGTCTGGGACGGCGTCACCCCGGCACTGCTGGTCGGTGGGGGGAGCGGCGTCGTACCGCTGGTCGCGATGGTCCGGCACGCCCGGGCGCTGGGCAGGCTGGACCTGCTCCGGGTGGCGGTCTCCGCCCGCACGCTCGCCGAGCTGCCCTACGCCGACGAGCTGGTCGAGGCAGGCGCGCTGATCGCGCTCACCCGGGAGACGCACGGCATCCGCCCGGGGGCCCGGTTGACCGCGATGGACCTGCTCCCGCTGTGGGAGCCCGGGCAGACCGCCTTCGTGTGCGGGTCCGCGGGCTTCGCCGAGTCGGCCAGTCAGCTCCTGGTGGGGCTGGGGCTGCCGCCGGAGTCGGTGCGGGTGGAGCGGTTCGGGCCGTCGGCGCTGGAGCTGCCCAAGCGCTGACCGGGGTGCCGGGACGCAGTCGCCTGCGTCCCGGCACCCGGTGCGGGTCAGGCGGCCGGCGGCACCTGCGAGGCGGTCACCAGCGGCGCCCGCTCCCAGACGCGGTGCTTGCCCATCGCGGCGATCAGGTCACCGGCCAGGGCGCCGGCGCTGTCCGCGGTGAGCACGCCGGGGCCGTCGACGTCGATGCCGGTGGCGGTCAGCACGTCGGCGCCGTCGCCCCACGCGCCGATCGCCTTGAGCTGGCGGTAGCTCTCCAGCAGCAGGACGACCGACTTCACGTCCTTCTCCTTCGGCGCACCGCCGGCGACCACGACCGCGTCGAACTCGACCGACCGCGCGGTCACGAAGGTCCGCTCCACGACCTCGGTGGCGCCCCCGTCGCTCAGCTCGCCGCCGGTGGGGGCGATCAGCTTGGTCATCGCGCCCTCGGCCTCCAGCGCCTCGCGCAGCGCGGTGACCCCGGCGATGTCGGCGCCGGGGCCGGCGACGACGCCGACCAGCCGGCCCTCAATCGGGTAGGACTCCCCGGTCACCTGGGCCAGCGCCGGGCTGGGCGCCAGGTGCTCCACCGGCGTCCCCTCCGGTGCCGGGAGGCCGAGGCCCTCGGCCACCGCCCGACACAGCTCGGTGTCGATCTTCGCCAGCACGCCGAGCGTGCGCTCCTTGATCGCCTGCTCGTAGACCTTGCCGAGCTCGAACGTGTACGCCTCCGCGACGTGCTTCTGCTCGTCCGCCGAGAGGCTCGCGTAGAACAGCGCGGCGTGCGAGAAGTGGTCGTCGAAGGACGCCGGGGCGCCCCGGACCACCTCGCCGGCGACCTTCCGCGGGACGTGCACGTAGGCCGCCTGGCTCGCGTCGGCGAGGGCGGGGGAGTCGTCGTCCACGCTGTTCGGCTTGTACGCCGCCAGGCCCTCGGGGATCCCGTGCTGGTGGAAGCCGTCCCGGGAGTTGTCGTTGACCGGGGCGTGCGGGCGGTTGATCGGGATCTGGGTGAAGTTCGGGCCACCGAGCCGGCTCAGCTGGGTGTCCAGGTAGGAGAAGTTGCGGCCCTGCAGCAGCGGGTCGTTGGTGCCCTCGATGCCGGGCACCAGGTGACCGGTGTGGAAGGCGACCTGCTCGGTCTCGGCGAAGTAGTTCGTCGGGTTGCCGGTCAGCACCAGCTTCCCGATCCGCTGCACCGGGCAGAGCTCCTCGGGGACGATCTTGGTGGGGTCGAGCAGGTCGATCCCCTCGAAGGTCTCCTCGTCGGTGTCCGGCATGACCTGGACGCCGAGCTCCCACTCCGGGTACGCGCCGGCCTCGATGGCGTCGGCCAGGTCGCGGCGGTGGAAGTCCGGGTCGACGCCGGCGGCGATCTGCGCCTCCTCCCAGATGAGGGAGTGCACGCCGAGCTTGGGCTTCCAGTGGAACTTGACCAGCGACGTCTCGCCGTCGGCGTTGACCAGCCGGAAGGTGTGGATGCCGAAGCCCTCCATCGTCCGGTAGGAGCGCGGGATGCCCCGGTCGCTCATGTTCCAGATCGTGTGGTGGGTCGCCTCGGTGTGCAGGGAGACGAAGTCCCAGAACGTGTCGTGGGCCGACTGCGCCTGCGGGATCTCCCGGTCCGGGTGCGGCTTCCCGGCGTGGATGATGTCGGGGAACTTGATCGCGTCCTGGATGAAGAAGACCGGCATGTTGTTGCCGACCAGGTCCCAGGTGCCTTCCTTGGTGTAGAACTTCGTCGCGAAACCGCGGGTGTCGCGCACGGTGTCGGCCGAGCCGCGCGAGCCCAGCACCGTCGAGAACCGGACGAACACCGGCGTCTCCAGGCCCTCCTCGGCCAGCACCGCGGCCCGGGTGACCCCGGCCGCGTTGCCGTAGGCGGTGAAGACGCCGTGCGCCCCGGCGCCGCGGGCGTGCACCACGCGCTCCGGGATCCGCTCGTGGTCGAAGTGCATGATCTTCTCGCGGAGGTGGAAGTCCTCCAGCAGCACCGGCCCGCGGCGTCCCGCCTTCAGCGAGTGGTCGGTGTCCGGGATGCGCACGCCGTTGGGCGTGGTGAGGAACTCGCCGGCCTGGGCGCGGGGGTCCCGGCCCTTCTCGGGGCCCTCGTAGGCCACGCCGGTGGCGCTCACGGTGGCCGGGGCGGACTGGTCGGGCTGGCGCTTCGGGGGCATGCGGGAGCTCCTGTGCTCGGAGGAGGGGTCGAGGTCCGCTACCCGGTCCTCGGCGGTGCAGAAACGGCGCCCGACGACGTGTGACGTGGTCGGTGTCGGGTGTGGTCGGGTCGGCAGCGGGTAGGCCCGCGCAGGACCGCGGCGCCCGACTGCCCGGCCGTCGTGGCAGGAGAGCACCGTGGGCACCACCCGTGAGGACCTCGGGGAGACCAACCCCTCCAACGAGGAGTTCGCCGACACCGACGCGGCGCGCGAGGAGCTCGGCGACGCCGACGGCGCCACCGAGGACGAGCTGCAAGAGGCCTTCGACGCCATCGTCAGCGACGGTGCGCAGCGACTGCACCGCAACTGGCGTGAGGTGCTCACCACCGGCTTCGCCGGCGGGCTGGAGGTCGGCACCGGGGTGCTGCTGCTCTTCGCCGTCTACGCCGAGACGGGCAGCCACCTGCTGGCCGGGCTGGCCTTCTCGGTGGGCTTCATCGCCCTCCTGCTGGCCCGCAGCGAGTTGTTCACCGAGGGCTTCCTCGTCCCGGTGACCGCCGTGGCCGCCGGTCGGGCCAGCTTCGCCCAGCTGGGCAAGCTCTGGGGCGGCACCCTGGTGGCCAACCTGCTGGGCGGCTGGGTGTTCATGTGGCTGGTCGTCCGGGCCTTCCCGGACCTGCGGGCCACCGCGATCGAGAGCGCCGTCCACTTCGTGGAGTCGCCGCTGGACCTGCAGTCGGCGTCGCTGGCCTTCCTGGCCGGGATCGCCATCACGCTGATGACCCGGATGCAGCACGGCACGGAGTCCGACCCCGCCAAGATCGTGGCTGCGATCGGCGGCGCCTTCGTGCTTGCCGGGCTGCAGCTGTTCCACTCGATCCTGGACTCACTGATCATCTTCGCCGCGCTGCACGCCGGGGCGCCGTTCGGCTACGGCGACTGGCTGGCCTGGCTCTGGTACACCGTGCTGCTCAACATGGCCGGCGGGTTGTTCGTGGTCACCCTGCTCCGGCTGGTCCGCAGCAAGGACATGATCAAGGAGGAGCGGGCCAAGGCCGGCCACTGAGGTCAGCCGGCCTGCGCGGCCCGACGGATCGCCACGACGTAGCGGTCCAGGGCCAGTCGCTGCACCCGCCGGCTGACCGGCGCGCCCAGCCGGGCCAGCGGCGTCGCCAGCCGGGAGAACGCCCGCAGCGTGTAGACGACGTCGCCACCGGGCTCCAGCGTGACGACGAAGCACTCCTCACCGCTCTCCGGGTGCCCGGGCAGCGTGCCGTAACCGAACCCGCGCCGAGCGGGCTCGTCGACCGCCCACACCACCCGGCAGGGGATGTCCAGCCCCAGCCGGCGCAGCCCCGCGGTCATCAGCACGACCGTGCCCGGGGTGCTGGCCGGCCCGTCGGCCAGGACCCGCAGGCCCGCGCCGCGCTGAGCGGCCCAGCGGAACACCGCAGCCCCGGCCCGGTCGAACTCCGCCCGGCCCGAACCGACGACGACGGACCGCTCGACGTGGTCGTAGCCGGCGGGCAGCGTCGCCTCCTGTGTGGCCCCGACCTCCGGGTAGGTGAACGGCGCGTCGGCCAGCTGCGGCAGCGTCGTGCGGCGGAGGAGTCCCACCGCGTCAGTGTCCCCGGACGGGCCCCGGCCCGCCGGTAGGGTGCGCAGCACTGTGCTCCCCGCCGTCTCCGCCACCCGCTACGTCACCCCGCTGCGCGAGGGTGGCTCGCTGCCGGGGCTCATGGAGGCCGACGACCTCGGCACCTACGTGGTCAAGTGGCGGGCTGCCGGGCAGGGCGTGAAGGTGCTGGCCGCCGAGGTGGTCTGCGGGGAGCTGGCCCGCCGGCTCTCCCTGCCGGTGCCCGCGCTGGTGACGGTGGACGTCGTCCCGGAGCTGGCGGTGGGGGAGCCGGACCAGGAGGTCCAGGAGCTGCTGCGCAACTCCGCGGGCACCAACCTCGGGATGGACTACCTGCCCGGTGCACTGGACTTCGAGGCGGGTGCGGCCCAGGTCGACCCGGAGCTGGCCGGGCGGGTGCTCTGGTTCGACGCGCTGATCGGCAACGTCGACCGGTCGTGGCGGAACCCGAACATGCTCTTCTGGCACGGGCGGCTGCACCTGATCGACCACGGTGCCGCGCTGACGTTCCACCACAACTGGCCGGGGGCGCCCGCCGCCGTCCCCCGCGCGTACGACGCGGCCCAGCACGCGCTGGTGGAGTGCGACCCCGACGTCGTGGCCGCCGACGCCGCGCTGGCCCCGCAGGTCACCGGCCCGCTGCTCACCGAGGTGCTGGCGCAGGTGCCCGATGCGTGGCTGGAGGGACCGACGGCCGCGGAGCCCGCCGACGAGGTCCGCGCCCGCTACGTCGGGCAGTTGCTGCAGCGGCTGGCCGCCCGCGAGGCCTGGATCCCCGGCGTCGTCGCGGCGGCCGCGACCGGAGGAGCGGGACGACGGACCGCGCCGCGGGGGGAGAACCGGCCGACCTGGCTCGGCCCGCCGCCGCCGGAGGGCGTGACCCAGCGATGAGGGCTGTGACACTCAGGGACACCTTCGAGTACGCGGTGCTCCGGGTGGTGCCGCGGGTCGAGCGTGGGGAGTCGTTCAACGCCGGGGTGCTCGTCTACTGCCGGCAGCGGGACTACCTGGGCTCCCGGCTGCACCTGGACGTCGACCGGCTGCGCGCGCTCGACCCGACCGCGGACCCGGTGGCGATCACCGCCGCGCTGCAGGCGGCGGCCGACGTCTGCTCCGCCGCGGTCGGGGCGGGCGCCGCCGGGCGGGAGGCGCTGGGGTCGCGGTTCCGCTGGCTGACCGCGCCGCGCAGCACGGTCGTCCAGCCCAGCGCCGTGCACACCGGGCTCACCGCCGACCCGGACGCCGAGGCCGACCGCCTGCTGCGGCTGCTGGTCCTCCCCGTCCGGGCCTGACCTCCCGGTCCGAGGAGCGCGGTCCTGTCCGCTCCGGTGGCGTGGCCGCGGCCCCGACGCCGCACCCGTCCCAGGCGGTGGCTACTCAGCGTTTGCGGCTCGACACGATGCGCTCAGACGCCCCGCCGGGATCCCACGGGTCACCCAGCATTCGCCCCCCGCCCGTCGAGAGAGTGATGCACGTCACTTAGCGTCCCGGTCCTCAGCGCCCCACCTGACCAGAGGACTTCCCATGACGGACATCGCGCCCACCCGCCGTCGTCTGCTTCTCCCTCTCCTGGACTCCTTCCGCCATGGCAGTCGGACGCACACGACGTGCCACTACAAGTGCGGCAACGCCTGTGACGTCCCAGTGCCGAACAAGTCGGACAACCCGACCATCGGCGAGGTCGTCGAGAGCGCCTTCAGCCGGCGGACCCTGCTGAAGGCCGCCGGCGCCGGGGCGCTGGTCGTGGCGGCGGGGCCGTTGCGCACCACGCCCGCGCTGGCCACCGGGGGGCCGGGCGGAGGCTGGCAGCCGCACCCGGAGGCACCGCTCACCTTCGAGCCGGTCGAGCAGAACTTCCTCGACGAGCTCGTCACCGCCACCGGCTACGAGTACGCCGTCGTCCTGCGCTGGGGCGATCCGGTGGAACCGGGTGCACCGGAGTTCGACGTCGACAACCAGACGCCGGAGGCCCAGGCGAAGCAGTTCGGCTACAACTGCGACTACATCGGAGTGCTGCCCCTGGACCGGAGCGGGCGCCGGGCGCTGATCGTGGTCAACCACGAGTACACCAACGAGCAGCTCATGTTCGCGGGCGTGGCGGACGAGGACGCGCCCACCACCGACCAGCAGAAGCGCATCGCGATGATGGCCCACGGGCTCTCGGTCGTGGAGCTGCACCGGGACGGGGACTCGGGCAACTGGCGACCGGACCCGCGGGGGAAGCGCAACCGTCGGCTGACGCCGGCGACGACCTTCGAGCTCACCGGACCGGCGGCCGGCTCGGAGTACGTGCAGACCAACGCCGACCCGGCGGGCCGCCACGTCCTCGGGACGCTGAACAACTGTGCCGGCGGCACGACGCCGTGGGGCACCACCCTGCACGGGGAGGAGAACTTCAACCAGTACTTCGGGCCGTCGACGCCGTTCGCGGAGGACCCGAGGGAGCCGCGGTGGTCGCGCTACGGGATCTCCACGGAGGAGCCCGGCGGCCGCCGGTGGGACCAGGTCGATTCCCGCTTCGACGTCACCCAGGAGCCCAACGAGCCCAACCGCTTCGGGTACATCGTGGAACTCGACCCGTACGACCCCACTTCCACGCCGAAGAAGCGGACGGCGCTCGGGCGCTTCAAGCACGAGGGGGCCAACGTCCGGATCGCCGAGGACGGACGCGTGGTCGCCTACTCCGGCGACGACGAGCGGTTCGACTACATCTACAAGTTCGTGTCGAAGAAGCGCTACCGGCCCGGCTTCGACCGCGCGTCGCGCGCGCACAACATGACGCTGCTGGAGGAGGGGGACCTCTACGTCGGACGCTTCACCGGCGACTCGCCGCCCGAGCAGATCGACGGCCTCGCGACGCTGCCCGCCGACGGTGAGTTCGACGGCACCGGCCAGTGGCTCCCGCTGGTCAAGGACGGGCAGTCGATGATCCCCGGCAAGTCGGTGCCCTGGGTGCTCACCTTCACCCGGCTGGCCGCCGACCGGCTGGGCAAGCAGCTGGACGCCAACGGCGACTTCCCCGACCCGGCCGCACCCGTGGTCGTCGACCCGTCCCAGCTGCCCACCCGGATGGACCGGCCCGAGGACATCCAGGTGAACCCGGTCAACGGGCGGGTCTACGCCGCGCTGACCAACAACTCCCAGCGCGAGGTGGCCGACGAGGCGAACCCGGTGTCCCGGTCCTTCGCCTTCGACCTCGAGGACGGCACCTACGAGTTGCGGGACGGGAACCGGAACGGCCACGTGCTGGAGTGGCTGGAGACCGACGGGATCGCCGGGGACGACTTCTACTGGCGGGTGTTCATCGTGGCCGGTGACCCGGAGACCCCGGGGACCTACTTCGCCGGCTACGACAAGACGCAGGTCAGTGCCCTCTCGTGCCCGGACAACCTCGAGTTCGACCCCGCCGGCAACCTGTGGATCTCGACCGACGGGACCGTGCTCTCGACGAGGAACCGGGAGGTCGGCACGTACGCCGGGACGAACGACGGGCTCTTCGCCGTGCCCACGGCGGGGCCGGAGCGTGGCCACCTCAAGGCGTTCCTGACGGTGCCGATCGGTGCGGAGTGCAGCGGTCCGCTGATCACCCCGGACGTCCGCTCGGTCTTCGTCGCGGTGCAGCACCCCGGGGAGACGCCCGGGTCGACCCGGGAGGCGCCGTCGAGCACCTGGCCGGACCGGCTGGCCGAGCGGCCGTACCCGCGGCCCAGCGTGGCGGTCGTCTTCCGGCCCGACGGCGGTCGGATCGGCAGCTGACCCGGTGACGCAGGAGCCCGGCTGTACCTGCGGCCGGGCTCCTGCTGCGCCAGTGCCTCGGCGCGACACGCCCGGTCGTCCCCAGGGACCCCACCGGTCACCCTGGTTTCTGCTGCCGTTCACCGGATGGGTGGGTGGGCCTTCCTAGCGTCCGGGGTCGGACCGTCCACCCGACCAGAGGACCCCTCCCATGACGGACATCGTCCCCGCCCGCCGCCGTCTGCTGCTGCCGCTGCTGAACTCCGTACGGCACGGCAGCCGCAGCCACACGACGTGCTACTACAAGTGCGGCAACGCCTGCGACACCCCCGTGCCGAACACCACGGGCAACCCCACCATCGGTGAGGTCGTCGAGGGCGCGTTCAGCCGGCGGACCATGCTGAAGGCCGCCGGGGCCGGGGCCCTGGTCGTGGCGGCCGGTCCGCTGCAGGCCGCCCCGGCACGGGCAAACGAGGCGGATCTGCTGAACTGGCGGCCGGCGCCCAACGCGCCGCTCACCTTCGAGCCGGTCGAGCAGAACCTGCTCGACGAACTGGTCACCGCCACCGGCTACACCTACGGCGTGGTGATGCGCTGGGGCGACCCGGTGCTCCCGGACGCCCCGGACTTCGACGTCGACGCCCAGACGCCCGAGGCCCAGGCCATGCAGTTCGGCTACAACTGCGACTACATCGGGCTGCTGCCGCTGGACCGGAAGGGGCGGCGGGCGCTGCTGGTGGTCAACCACGAGTACACCGACGAGCAGCTGATGTTCGCCGGCGTGGCGGACGAGGAGGCGCCCACCACCGAGGCGCAGAAGCGCATCGCGATGATGGCCCACGGCATCTCGGTCGTCGAGCTGGCCCGGGACGGGGACACGGGCAACTGGCTTCCCGACCGGCGGGGGAAGCGCAACCGCCGGGTCACCGCGATGACCACCCTGGAGCTGACCGGGCCGGTGGCCGGGTCCGAGTACGTGCGGACCAGCGCCGACCCGGCGGGCCGGCACGTCCTCGGGACGCTGAACAACTGCGCCGGAGGGACGACGCCGTGGGGCACCACCCTGCACGGGGAGGAGAACTTCAACCAGTACTTCGGGACGTCGACGGTCATCACGGAGGACCCGCGGGAACCCCGGCTGGCCCGCTACGGGATCTCCACCGAGGAGCTCCCCGGCCGCCGGTGGGACGAGATCGACCCTCGCTTCGACCTCACCCGCGAGCCCAACGAGGTGAACCGCTTCGGCTACGTCGTGGAGCTCGACCCGTACGACCCCACGTCCACCCCGAAGAAGCGCACCGCCCTCGGTCGGTTCAAGCACGAGGGCGCCAACGTCCAGATCGCCGAGGACGGCCGGGTCGTGGCGTACTCCGGTGACGACGAGCGGTTCGACTACATCTACAAGTTCGTGTCCAAGGCGCGCTACCGGCCAGGCATCGACCGTGCGTCGCGCGCGCACAACATGACCCTGCTGGAGGAGGGCGACCTCTACGTCGCTCGCTTCACCGGCGACTCGCCGCCGGAGCAGATCGACGGCCTGGCGACCGTGCCGGCCGACGGTGAGTTCGACGGCACCGGCCAGTGGCTTCCGCTGGTCAAGGACGGGCAGTCGATGGTCCCGGGCAAGTCGGTGCCCTGGGTGCTCACCTTCACCCGGTTGGCCGCCGACCGGCTGGGCAAGGAGCTGGACGCCAACGGCGACTTCCCCGACCCGGCCGCACCCGTGGTCGTCGACCCGTCCCAGCTACCCACCCGGATGGACCGGCCCGAGGACATCCAGGTGAACCCGGTCAACGGCCGGGTCTACGCCGCGCTGACCAACAACTCCCAGCGCGAGGTCGCCGACGAGCCCAACCCGGTGTCCCGGTCCTTCGCCTTCGACGTCGAGGACGGCACCTACGAGTTGCGGGACGGGAACCGGAACGGCCACGTGCTGGAGTGGCTGGAGACCGACGGGATCGCCGGGGACGACTTCTACTGGCGGGTGTTCATCGTGGCCGGTGACCCGGAGACCCCGGGGACGTACTTCGCCGGCTACGACAAGTCCCAGGTCAGTGCCCTGTCCTGCCCGGACAACCTGGAGTTCGACCTGTCCGGCAACCTGTGGATCTCCACCGACGGGAACGTGCTCTCCACCCGGAACCGGGAGGTCGGCACCTACGCCGGGACCAACGACGGGCTCTTCGCCGTGCCGACGGCCGGAGCGGAGCGCGGTCACCTCAAGGCGTTCCTCACGGTGCCGGTCGGTGCGGAGTGCAGCGGGCCGCTGATCACCCCGGACTCCCGCTCGGTCTTCGTCTCGGTGCAGCACCCCGGCGAGACGACCGGGTCGACGCGTGAGTCGCCGTCCAGCACCTGGCCGGACCGGTTGGCCGACCGGCCGTTCCCCCGGCCCAGCGTGGCGGTCGTCTTCCGGCCCGACGGGGGTCGGATCGGCAGCTGACCAGCTGACCAGCTGACCAGCTGACCAGCTGACCAGGAGCCCGGCCGCGGACAGCGGCCGGGCTCCTCGCGGCTGCGCCCCCGGGGGTGCCCTACACGCCGTCGTCGGACTGGTCGTCCAGATGGAGGTCGGCCCGACGGGCGAACTCCACGTCGAGCTCGGTCACCCCGTCCACCGAGTGGGTGATCAGGTGGACGGTGAGGTTGCCGTAGCTGATCTCGACGTCGGGGTGGTGGTCCAGCTCCTCGGCGACGTCGGCCAGGGCCACCACGCACCGGGCTGCGCTGCGGAAGTCGATCCCCTTCACCCTGCGGTGGATGCCGTGGACGTCCCCCGCCCACCCGGGCAGTTCCTCCAGGGCGTCGGAGAGCTCGTCAGGGGTCAGCAGGATGCGGCGGGCCATGCCGGCAGTGTGCTCGCCGGGTCCGACAGGATCAGGTGTGCAGCCCGCACTCGACCTTGTTCTTGCCGGCCCAGCGGCCGGCGCGCGGGTCCTCGCCCGGGGCGACCGGGCGGGTGCAGGGTGCGCAGCCGATCGAGGCGTAGCCGATCTCCGACAGCGGGTTGACCGGCACCTGGTGCTCGGCGACGTAGCCGTCGACGTCGTCCTGGGTCCAGGCGGCCAACGGGTTGACCTTGACCATGCCGCGCTTGGCGTCCCAGTCGACGACCCGGGTGCCCGTCCGGGTCGCGGACTCGTCGCGGCGCACGCCCGACCCCCAGGCGGTGAAGCCGGCCAGCGCCTGCGCCAGCGGCTGCACCTTGCGCATCGAGCAGCAGAGGTCGGGGTCGCGCTCGAAGAGCTTGGGCCCGTGCTCGGCGTCCTGCTCGGCGACGGTCAGCAGCGGCTGGACGTTGTGCAGGGTGATCGGCAGGACGCCGGTGATCCAGTCACGGGTGCCGATCGTCTCGGCGAAGTGGTAGCCGGTGTCGAGGAAGACGACGTTCACGCCGGGGACGGCGCGGCTGGCCAGGTGCGCCAGCAGCCCGTCGGCCATCGAGGAGGTGATGGCGAAGGAGTCGCCGAACGTCTCCCCGGCCCAGGTGAGCACGGCCAGCGCCTGCTCGACCGGGTCGGTGATGCCCTCGAAGCGCGCATCGGCCTCGGCCGCGAGCTCCGGCGTCGGTGTGGTGATCGCGATCGTCATGGGTGCTGCACCCCCGTTCCGGTCAGCCGCAGGGTGAAGGTCCGCAGGCAGGCACCGCAGTGCCAGCCGGTCGCATCGTCACCGTGCGGGGTGAGGTCTTCTTCGCCGCAGTACGGACAGTGGAACGGTGGCAGCTGGCGCGTCCTTCCGGACGTGCTGTCTGTCACACCAGCCACTCATCGTCGGCCCGCGCCACGTAGGCAGCGAACCGCTCGCCGGGCTCACGGCGGTCCAGGTAGCCGCGGAGCACGCGCTCGCAGTAGTCCGCGGTCTCCTCCTTGGTGATCTTGTGGCCGCGGAACTTCCGGCCGAAGGAGGCGTCGACACCGAGGTGGCCGCCCAGGTGGACCTGGAAGCCCTCGACGCTCTCACCTGCGGCGTTGCGGACGATCATGCCCTTGAAGCCGATGTCGGCGGTCTGGAACCGGGCGCAGCTGTTCGGGCAGCCGTTGACGTTGATCCCGATCGGCTCGTCGAACTCCGGCAGCCGGCGCTCCAGCTCGGCGTAGAGCTCCTGGGCGTGCTGCTTGGTCTCGACGATCGCGAGCTTGCAGAACTCCAGCCCGGTGCAGGCCATGGTGCCGCGGCGGAAGGCGCTCGGGCGCACCAGCAGGTCGTGCTCGGCCAGCGCGGCGACCAGGTCCTCGACCCGGTCGTCGGGGACGTCGAGGATGACCAGCTTCTGCTGGGTCGTGGTCCGGATGCGCCCGCCCTGGGTGCCGTACTCCTCGGCGAGGTCGGCGATCCGGGTGAGCAGCGTGCCGCTGATCCGGCCGGTGCGCAGCGCGAAGCCCAGCGCGTTGTTGCCGTCCTTCTGCTTGCTGACCCCGACGTGGTCGCGCTGGTCGTGCTCAGCCGGTGCGGGAGCCGGGCCGTCGGGCAGCTCGGCGTGCAGGTACTCGTCCTGCAGCACCTGGCGGAACTTCTCCGGGCCCCAGTCGGCCATCAGGAACTTGATCCGGGCGTGGTTGCGGGACCGGCGGTAGCCGTAGTCGCGGAAGATCGAGGTGCAGCCGGCCCAGACGTCGGTGACCTGGTCGGGGCGGACGAAGACGCCGATCCGCTTGGCGAACATCGGGTTGGTGGACAGGCCGCCGCCGACCCACAGGTCGTAACCGGCCTCGCCGGCCTCGTTCACCACGCCGACGAAGGAGACGTCGTCGATCTCGGGCTCGGTGCAGTGGTCGACGCAGCCGGACATCGACGTCTTCCACTTGCGCGGCAGGTTGCTGAACGCCGGGTCGCCCAGGTACTTCGCGACCGTCTCGGCCAGCACCTCGGAGGCGTCGATCACCTCGTCGGCGAGGACCCCCGCCATCGGGCAGTTCAGCATCACGCGCGGGACGTCTCCGCAGGCCTCCATCGTGCTGAGGCCGACCGACTCGAGCCGTCGCCAGATCTCCGGCACGTCCTCGATCCGGATCCAGTGGTACTGGACGTTCTGGCGGTCGGTGACGTCGGCGACGTCCCGGCCGAACTCGGTGCTGATCCCGCCGATGACCCGGAGCGACTCACTGGTCAGCGCCCCGCCGTCGATGCGGGCCCGCATCATGAAGTAGGAGTCCTCGAGCTCCTCGGCCTCCAGCACGGCGGTCTTGCCGCCGGGGATGCCCTGGGCCCGCTGGGTGTACAGGCCCATCCAGCGCATCCGGCCGCGCAGGTCGCCGGGGTCGATGCCGTCGAAACCGGTGTGCGCGTAGATGTCCAGGATCCGCTGGCGCACGTCCAACCCGTCGGAGTCCTTCTTCATCCGCTCGTTCGGGTTCAGCGGCTCGCGGTAGCCCAGCGCCCACTGACCCTGTCCGCGGACGGGGCGGTTGCTGCTGCGGGTGGGGGTCGACACGTCAGTCGTTCTCCTCTGCGCCAGCACGCCGAGCGTGCGCGACGCGGCCGGGTGTGGGTGCAGCAGGGAAGCTGCGGGGGAGCGGGCCGTTGGTCAGCGCGCGGCGCGACAGGCGGCGCTGGAGACCCGCGCCAGGTCGACGTGCAGGCGCTCCACGAGAAGGGCGCCGCAGTCCGTCACGGTTCGATCGTGCCACACCGAGCCGACTCGTGTTCCCGTCCGCGCTCGCGGTCAGTCCGCGGCCGGGACGCCGAAGGAGCGCCACGCACTGTCCAGCTCGATCATCTCGGCCACGTGCGGCGGCATGGTGCCGGCGACGACGTCGGCCAGGGTCACGTTCTCCAGCACCCGGCGGTAGGACTCCCGGGCCGCCACCCACACCGAGGCGAGCGGCCCGGCGGCGCCCGGGTACTCGACGTCCTCGGGGCGCTGCCCGTGCACCTCGGCGAGGAAGCCCTGCTCCACCCGCATGACCCGGGCGACGGAGATCTCCGACGGCGGCATCGCCAGCCGGTAGCCGCCCTCCCGGCCGCGCTGGCTGGTCACCAGCCGGGCGTGCTGGAGGTCGCCGAGGATGGCCTGCAGGAAGCGGGCCGGGATGCCCTGTGCCTGGGCGATCCGCTCGGAGGTCAGCGAGTCGGGTGCCACGGCGGCGAGTTCGACGGCGGCGCGGACTGCGTAGTCGACCCGGGCGGAGATGCGCACGACGTCCATCCTGCCGTGTCTGCGACGCTGCTCCCCGTGTTCCAGCTGCGGTTCACCACCTTGGTGGAGGCGCCCCTGACCGTCGCCTTCGACGTCGCCCGGTCCCTGGGGCGGCCGTGGCCGCACCCGTTGCAGGAGGTCGTCTCGGAGCGGCCCTGGCGCGACGTGCACGTCGCGGCGGCCGGCAGCGGCTGGCGGACCCTGGTCCACACCCGCTCCTTCACCGCCACCGCGGCCGGCACGCTCGTCGAGGAGCAGGTCGACGCGGAGGCCGCGCTGCCGGCGTGGCTGGCCGGGCTGGTGCCGCGGCGCCGGGTCGCGCGGGCCATGCAGGCACACCTGGACGCCTACGCAGCGGCGGCCGGCCGGCGGGCGCAGGAGGTCACCCAGGTCGTCGGTGCCGCGTTGGTCGACGACCGGCAGCGGGTGCTGGTCGCCCAGCGGGGCTCGGGGCCGCTGGCCGGGCTGTGGGAGTTCCCCGGCGGCAAGGTCGAGCCGGGGGAGCCCGAGGTGTCGGCGCTGGTCCGGGAGTGCCGGGAGGAGCTCGGTGTCGGGATCGCGCCCGAGGCGTTCCTCGGGGAGGTGCCGCTGGACGGCGTGGTCGCCGGCGGCCTGCCGGGCGCCTCGACCCTGCGTCTGTACGGGGGCCGGATCACCGCAGGTGAGCTGGTCGCCCACGAGCACAGCGAGCTGCGCTGGCTGGGGCCCGAGGAGTTGGACGACCTGGCGTGGATCCCGGCCGACCGTCCGCTGCTCCCCGCCGTCCGTGCCCTCCTCGCCCGCCGCTGACCCGCCCGATGCGAGAGCGCCGCCCCCGGCGGACCGGGGACGGCGCTCTCGACACGGCTCAGGACCGGGTCACTTGAAGACGTCCTTGACCTTCTCGCCGGCCTGCTTGACGTTGCCCGCAGCCTGGTCGTTCTGGCCCTCGGCCTTCAGGTCGGGGTCGTTGGTGGCGTCGCCGACGGCCTCCTTGCCCTTGCCGGACAGCTCCTGGGCCTTGTTCTTCATCTTGTCCATGCCGCTCATGGGGACTCCTCCGTCGTGGACGCCGGGGACCGGCGTCGGTGCAGCGGTACCCGGCTGCGGTGGGCGCACACGCTCAGTGAGCGGTCCGCGCGCGCGGCAAGATCACGTTCTCCGGGGTGTGCTCCGGACGGCCGGAAAGTGTGCGGCCGAGGGCGTCATATTGCCACGATGTTTCAGGTTCCCAGCCATGGTCGTTTGCACAGGTCACAAAATGATGACGGCCGTGGACGGCCTCTTCCAGCACTGCCTAGGGTCTGGCCGTTGCGCTCGTCCGAAAGCGTCCCGACAGCTGGATGACAGTGCGTGTTCATGTAGGTGCCCAGTCCGCCGGGCGATCCCCGGTCGGTCAGACCTGATCGTTCCCCCCGCTCCTGCGGGTCGAGGAGGCAAGCGAACGTGAAGTTGAGCAAGCGCACTTCCATGCTCATCGCAACCGGGCTCACCGGTGTGATGGCGCTCTCGGCGTGTGGCGGCGGTGGCGACGACGGTGGCGACGAGAACGCCAGCGGCGGGTCGGGGCGGGTCGTCTTCGGTGAGTCCACCGACTTCCCGGAGAACCTGTTCCCGAACATCGCGGCCGGGAACGCGGTGTCGACCGCGAACATCATCCACGGGGTGCTGCCCGGGGCCTTCAACGTCCTACCGGACTTCAGCGTTGTCTACAACGAGGACCTCCTGACCGAGGAGCCGACCCTCGAAGAGGTCGACGGGCAGCAGGTGAACACCTACGAGATCAACCCCGAGGCGGTCTGGAGCGACGGGACCCCGATCACCGCCGCCGACTTCGAGTTCACCTGGCGGAGCAGCCGTTCCGGTGACCCGGCGGACGGCGGCTGCGCGGCCAACCTCTCGACCACCGGCTACGAGCAGATCGCCTCCGTCGAGGGCTCGGGTGACGAGGACAAGACCGTCACAGTGACCTACGAGACCCCCTTCTCCGACTGGCAGTCCCTGTTCAGTGGTGACTTCGGCGGGGGGCTGCTGCCCGCCCACCTGATGGACGACGAGGACCCGGTCGCGCTCTGCGAGACCCTGACCGCCGGCTGGCCGATCGCCGAGGGCCTGCCCAACGACATCTCCGGTGGCCCGTGGCAGGTCACGGCCGAGAACATCGACGTCGGCAACCAGGTCGTCGTGCTGACGCCGAACCCAGAGTGGTGGGGCGAGGGGCCGGAGCTCGAGCAGCTGGTCATCCAGAACATCGGCAACGACCCGACCACCGCGGTCCAGGGCCTGCAGTCCGGTGAGCTCGGCGTGATCTACCCGCAGCCGCAGCTGGACCTGGTCGACCAGGTCCAGGAGCTCGAGCCCAACGTCGAGAGCGACATCACCTTCGGGCTGTCCTTCGAGCACCTCGACTTCAACACCACGGGCCCGATCCTGAACTCGCTGGCCGTCCGCCAGGCCTTCGCCATGGCGCTGGACCGCGAGGAGATCGTCGACCAGACCGTGGGTCAGTTCTCCAGCGACGCCGAGGTGCTGCAGAACCGGATCTACTTCAACAACCAGCCGCAGTACGAGGACACCGCTCCTGAGGAGTACAAGGGCCAGAACACGGAGCAGGCCCGGGCACTGCTGGAGGGTGACGGATGGGTCGCCGGCCCCGACGGCATCTACGTCAAGGACGGGCAGCGCCTGACGGTCCAGATCGACACCACGGCCAACAACCCGCTGCGGCAGACCACCATCGAGGTCATGATCCCGCAGCTGGCCGAGGCCGGCATCGAGGCGACGTTCAACGCCAACCCGGACATCTTCGAGAGCGCCGAGTCGCCCACCTCGCTCGAGGGTGGCGGCTTCCAGGCCGCCGTCTTCGCCTGGGTGGGGTCGCCGCTCCGCGGTGCCACCCAGTCGATCTACTCCTCGCCGCAGGGTGACAACATCCAGCAGAACTACTCGCGTCAGGGCACCCCGGAGATCGACGCCCTGTTCGCCGAGTTCGTGGCCGAGCCCGACCCCGACGCGCAGGCCGAGCTGGGCAACCAGATCGACGCGCTGCTCTGGGAGCAGGTCGCCACGATCCCGCTGTACCAGAAGCCGACCTTCATCGCCCACCAGAGCTCGATCAACGGCGTCGAGGACAACTCGAGCCAGGCCGGTCCGCTCTGGAACTCGGCGACCTGGACTGTCGAGTGACTCGGTTCCACCCAGCACGGCACAGTTCCACCCAGCACGGCACCACCTGAGCACGACCGCACCGCCCGGTCCGGCGCCGCCCTCGGCGGCGCCGGCCACCGGCTGCCGTGGCCCCCGGGAGACCGTTTCCCGGGGGCCGCGGTGTGTGCGGGCCGATGTGACGACGGCGTGTCCGGTCGGTGACCACCAGGTCACCCGGCAGCGTCTCGCCCGCCCCGCTCGCTCCGGACCGAGCACGACCTGCGCGGTCCGACGAAGGCACGCTGAACTGGTCGTTCCGACCGGACGGCTTCCGCTCCCGGCGTAAGGTCACCGCATGTTCTTCTTCACGATCCGGCGTCTGCTCGCGTCGGTCCTCGTGTTGCTGGTCAGCTCGTTCCTGGTGTTCGCGCTGTGCGCGGCCAGCTTCGATCCGCTGGCCAGGTACTACACCCAGAACCCCCGGCCGCCGGAGTCCTTCTTCATCAACCTCCGCGAGACGCTGGGGCTGGACGACAACTTCTTCGTCCGCTACTGGCGCTGGCTCTCCGGGGCGCTGACGGGTGACTTCGGCGAGACGATCAACGGCACCCCGGTCGCCGATCAGCTCTGGCCGCGGTTGATGGTCACGGGGCGGATGATCGTCGGTGCCGTGGTGATCGCCATCCTGCTGGCGATCATCGTGGGGGTCATCGGCGCCGTGCGGCAGTACAAGGCCTCCGACTACACCTTCACCTTCATCGCCTACATCCTCATCGCCCTGCCGACCTTCTGGTTCGCCGCGCTGCTCAAGGAGTACGTCGCCGGCGGGGTCAACGACCTCTTCGGGCAGCAACTGCTCTACACGATCGGGGAGGAGACCCCGGGGCTGTCGCTCTACGCCTCCGGCTGGGAACTCTGGTCCGACCGGCTCGGGCACCTGGTGCTGCCCACGATCAGCCTGGCCGCCTTGTCCTTCGCCGCCTGGAGCCGGTTCCAGCGCGCTGCGATGCTCGACGTCCTGGGGTCGGACTACATGCGCCTGGCCCGGGCCAAGGGGCTCACCTACCGCCGCACCGTGGTCAAGCACGGGCTGCGCAACGCGCTGATCCCGCTGACCACGGTGGTCGCGCTGGGCGTAGGCACGCTGCTCGGCGGCGCGGTCATCACCGAGACGGTGTTCGTCTGGCACGGCATGGGCGAGTACCTGCTGCGCAACGGCATCGGCCAGGACGACATCAACGTGGTGCTGGGCTGGTTGTTGATCAGCGCCGTCTTCGTCGTCGTCTTCAACCTGGTCGCCGACATCCTGTACGCGGTCCTCGACCCGCGCATCCGGCTGTCCTGACCCGGCCCCGCGAGAAGGAACGAGCCCATGGCCACCACTCAGACCACCACCGGACCCGTGGTGCCCGCGACACCCGGCACGCCCGAGGGCGGCGGGATCGAGCGCGAGTTCACCGTCAAGGCGCGCAGCCAGCGGCAGCAGATCGTCGGCCGCTTCCTGCACAACAAGGTCGGGATGGCCGGGCTGGTCATCTTCGTCCTGCTGTTGGCCTTCGGGTTCCTCGGCCCGCTGGTCACCGGCGTTGACTACGCCGACCAGGACAGTGCCTATCAGTCGGTCCCCCCGGGCACCGATGGCTACCTGCTGGGCAGCGACGCGATCGGCCGTGACCTCATGGCCGGGCTCATGACCGGGGTCCAGCGATCACTGTTCATCGTGCTGCTCTTCGTCGCGATCGCCTTCCCGCTGGGCCTGCTGGTCGGCGCCCTGGCCGGCTACTTCGGCAGGTGGGTCGACAGCCTCCTGATGCGCTTCGTCGACCTGATCCTCACCGTGCCGCTGCTGGTCGTGCTGATCGTCGTCGCCAGCAACTTCCCGGGCTCCCGCACCCCGCTGGGCGTCGGGATCATCCTAGGGCTGTTCGGCTGGCTCGACCTCGCCCGGATCGTGCGCAGCCAGTTCCTCTCCCTGCGGGAGAAGGAGTACGTCGAGGCCGCCCACGCGATGGGCGCCTCCAACGGGCGGATCATCTTCAAGCACCTGATCCCCAACGCGCTGGGGTCGCTGATCGTCTGGACGACGCTAGCCGCCGCCACCGCGATCACCCTGGAGGCCGCGCTGACCTACCTGGGCTTCGGGGTAAACGGCGCCAACCAGACCTCCCTGGGGCGGCTGGTCTCCGACGGGGTGCAGGCGGCGAGCACCCGCCCCTGGCTCTTCTACTTCCCCGGCATCGCCCTGCTCGTCATCGTGTTGTCGATCAACCTGATCGGCGACGGGATCCGGGATGCCTTCGACCCGAACAACCGCCGCGTGCGGGCCTGAGAAGGAGCTCCATGTCCACGATCGGGACCTCGGGCCCCGCCATGTCCGGTGCCACCTCCACGGGCACCATGACCCAGGGCCGGACCACCAGCCTCCCCGACTTCGACCCGGCGGCGCCGCTGCTGGAGGTCACCGACCTCAACGTCCGGTTCCCCACCGAGGACGGCCTGGTCCACGCCGTCCGCGGGGTCGACTACTCGCTGCGCTCCGGTGAGGTGCTCGGCATCGTCGGCGAGTCCGGCTCCGGAAAGTCCGTGACTTCGCTGGCGGTGATGGGGCTGCTGCCCGGCTCCGCCCGGGTCACCGGCTCGATCAAGTACCGCGGCCAGGAGCTACTCGGGCAGAGCGACCGCAGCATGTCGCGGATCCGCGGCAAGGGCGTCTCGATGATCTTCCAGGACCCGATGACGTCGCTGGACCCGGTCTACAAGGTCGGCGCGCAGATCGAGGAGACGCTGCGCATCCACGACAAGCAGCTGTCCTCGAAGGCCGCGGAGGCGCGGGCCGTGGAGCTGCTGGAGCTGGTCGGCATCCCCAACGCCGGCGACCGCGTGGACGCCTACCCGCACGAGTTCTCCGGCGGCATGCGCCAGCGGGTGGTCATCGCGATCGCCATGGCCAACCAGCCCGAGGTGATCATTGCCGACGAGCCGACCACGGCTCTCGACGTCACCGTCCAGGCGCAGATCCTCGAGGTGCTGCAGACCGCCCTCCAGGAGACCGGCGCCGCGATGGTCATGATCACCCACGACCTGGGTGTCGTGGCCGGCATCGCCGACCGCGTCCTGGTCATGTACGCCGGGCGGCCGGTGGAGATCGGCAGCGTCGAGGACATCTACTACGAGCCCCGGATGCCGTACACGCTCGGCCTGCTCGGCTCGTTGCCTCGGCTGGACTCCGCGACCCGGGAGCGGCTCACCCCGATCCAGGGTGCGCCGCCCTCCGTGGTGAACATGCCACCCGGCTGCCCGTTCGCGCCGCGCTGCCCGCTGCACATCGCCGAGTGCGACGAGGCCGAGCCCGAGCGGTTCCAGGTCGGCCCCGGTCACACCGCCGCCTGCATCCGCACCGAGGAGGTCGCCGCCGCCCACGGGCGGGCCGCCGACATCTTCAGCGAGTCCGCCGCCGACGCCACCCTCGAGGCGGCACGGGTCCCGGCCGGAGTCGCCGACGCCCAGAGCGACCTGGACGGCGACGGTCCCGCCGTCCCGCCCGGCGACCAGACGGCGCCCCGGGCCGGTCAGAGCGACGCCGGCACCCAGAGCGTCGTCAGCGCCCCGCCACGCCCCACGAACGGAGACCGGGCATGACCGCCCCCACCACCCAGCGCCCTGCCGGCGGTGCGCCCGACCGCGGCGAGCCGATCCTGTCGGTGCGCGGCCTGGAGAAGCACTTCCCGATCAAGGGCGGCGGCCTGGTCAAGCGGACCGTCGGGGCCGTGCGCGCTGTCGACGGCATCGACCTGGACCTCTACCCCGGTGAGGTGCTCGGCCTGGTCGGGGAGTCCGGGTGTGGCAAGTCCACGACCGGGCGCGCCATCCTCAACCTCCAGCCGGCCACCGCCGGCTCGGTGGTCTTCCAGGGGCGGGAGCTCGTCGGGCTCAACCGCAAGCAGATGCGCCCGCTGCGCCGGGACATCCAGCTGATCTTCCAGGACCCCTACGCCTCGCTGAACCCGCGGTTGCCGGTCTTCGACATCGTCGCCGAGCCGATGGTCATCCACGGGCTCACCAAGGACCAGGACGAGCTGCGCTCGCGGGTGCGGGAGCTGGTGGAGACCGTCGGGCTGAACCCGGAGCACACCAACCGGTACCCGGCCGAGTTCTCCGGTGGGCAGCGGCAGCGCATCGGGATCGCCCGCGCGCTCGCGCTGCAGCCCAAGGTGCTGGTCCTCGACGAGCCGGTGTCGGCGCTGGACGTCTCGATCCAGGCCGGCGTCATCAATCTGCTCGAGGACCTGAAGAGCAACCTGGGCCTGAGCTACCTGTTCATCGCCCACGACCTGTCGGTGGTCCGGCACATCTCCGACCGGGTCGCGGTCATGTACCTGGGGCGGATCATCGAGATCGCCGACCAGGAGGAGCTGTTCAACCGCCCGGCGCACCCGTACACGCAGGCGCTGCTGTCGGCGATCCCGCTGCCCGACCCGCGCCGCGAGCGCGCCCGGCAGCGGATCATCATCACCGGCGACGTCCCGAGCCCGGCCAACCCGCCCTCGGGGTGCCGGTTCCGCACCCGGTGCCAGAAGTTCGCCAACGAGCTCACCGACGGCCAGCGCGAGATCTGCATGACGGAGGACCCGAAGCTCGAGGACCGCGGCGCCGGCCACCTCAACGCCTGCCACTACGCCGAGGTCAAGTCGGTGCTGTGATGTTCGCGATCCTCCGGACCGCACCGCGGCCAGCGGCCGTGCCCGGCTCTCGGTGAGCCGTTTCGTCGGATCTGAGCAGGACCCTCCGGGCCCGTGCTCGGATCCGACAGCTCGCTCCGCTCGCGCACTGCTGCGCGGCCGGGTCGCGGGTCGGCTGTCGTGACGCGCCTGCGTCGGTGGCAGGCGAGAGTCCTCCGGACGCCGCGCCTGGCACCGACAGCTCGCCGCGCTCGCGTCCGTTGGCGGACACGGGTACGAGCGTCCTGGGCCGTCACGGTGTAATTGCTCGTGTGACTGCTCCACGCCGGCTGATGCTCGTGCACGCCCATCCCGACGACGAGACGATCAACAACGGGGCCACGATGGCCCGGTACGTCGCCGAGGGGGCGCACGTCACCCTGCTCACCTGCACGCTGGGGGAGGAGGGCGAGGTGCTGGTGCCCGAGCTCGCCCAGCTGGCCGCCGACCAGGCCGACCAGCTCGGCGGCTACCGGATCGGTGAGCTGGCCGCGGCGATGGCCGCGCTCGGCGTCACCGACTGGCGCTTCCTCGGCGGGGCGGGCCGGTATCGCGACTCCGGGATGATGGGAACGGCGGCCAACGACGCGCCCCGCGCCTTCTGGCGGGCCGACCTGGACGAGGCGGTCGCGCACGCGGTCGCCGTCGTCCGTGAGGTGCGCCCGCAGGTGCTGGTCACCTACGACGAGGACGGCGGCTACGGGCACCCCGACCACATCCAGGCGCACCGGGTCGCGATGGGTGCGGTGGAGGCTGCCGCCGACCCCGGCTACCGGGCCGACCTCGGGCCGGCCTGGCAGGTGGCGAAGGTCTACTGGAACGCAATGCCCCGCTCGGTCCTGCAGCGGGGCATCGACGCGATGGCCGCCCTGGGGGAGGAGTCGCCCTTCGCCGCGCTGGGCGACCTGGACGAGGTGCCGTTCGCCGTCGCCGACGTCGTCGTCACCACCGAGGTCGACGCCCGCGCCCACGCCGGGGCCAAGGAGGCCGCGATGCGCGCCCACCCGACCCAGATGACGGTGGACGGCCCGTTCTTCGCACTGTCGAACAACCTGGGCCAGGAGGTGCTGGCCACCGAGCACTACCGGCTGGTGCGCGGGGAGCGGGGCCCGGCCGGGTCGGGCCCGCAGGGCTGGGAGGACGACCTGTTCGCCGGGCTGCCGGGGTGAGGGTGCTCCGACTGCTGGGCTGGTCGGTCGCGGCGGTGGTCGTCGCCGCCTGGCTGGCGCTGGTCGAGGTGCTCTGGCTGCCCTGGCGGGTCGGCGGGGTCCCGGTGCCGCTGTCCCTGCTCGTGGCCGTGGTCGGCAACCTGCTGCTGGTCGACGCGGCCCGCCGGCTGTCGGGCTCGCGGCTGGTCGCCGTCCTGCCCGCCGTGGTCTGGCTGGCCGTCGCGCTGACCGGCACGATGCGCCGGCCGGAGGGCGACCTGCTGCTCCCCGGCGGCGACGCGGTCACGCAGGCGACCACCCTCGGGTTCCTGCTGCTCGGCGTGGTGGCTGCCGCCTTCGCCGTCGGCCGGGCGCTGGGCGCTGCGCCGGTCAGGCCGGCCGGTGCCGGTAGTGGTAGCGGTGGTGCTCGATGAACCCCGCCTGCCGGTAGAGCGCCCGGGCTGCGGCGTTCCCGGCGGTCACCTGCAGGTAGACCGAGTGCGCGCCCCGTTCGGCCGCCCACCGTCCCAGCGCGGCCATCACGGCGGTGGCCAGCCCGCGACGACGGTGCTCCTCGGCCACGGTGACCGCGGTGACCCCCAGCCAGCCGTCGGTCAGTGCCCCCCGGGCGACCGCCGCCAGCGGGGCCGGTGCCGGGTCGAGGCGCACCGAGGCGAAGACGACGTCCGCGGCGGAGGTGAGCACCTGACGGGCGACCGGCGGGAGCGCCGCCCCCCGGTGCCGGTAGCCGGCCAGCCAGGCGTCGTCCGGCGTGGGGGAGAGGTCGACCGGGACGGCGGGCTCGGCCGGCCGGCCGACCGGTGCGGTGAGCACCAGCACGTCCTCGTCCCGGGTCCACCCGGCCTCGTCGAAGGCCGCATCGGCGCGCCGGGACTGCACGCCGGGCAGCTGGGCGGACGGCCGGAGACCCCGGTCGTCGTACCAGCGGGTGACGGCGGCGACCGCCTCGGGCAGCGGCAGCCCGGGGTCACCGACGACCAGCGCCGAGTTGGCCCGCCCGGTGAAGCCACCACCGGCGCGCAGCAGCCAGTCGCCCAGCCGCTCCTCCGCCAGGGCCTGCCAGCCACGGGCGGCCAGCAGTTCCAGCTCCGGTACCCCCAGGGGTGAGCGCCGCTGTCCCATGGGTCGATCCTGCGGTCTCAGGTGGGCGGGGCCGTCACCGGGGTCGGCAGCCGCTCGGCGAGCCAGTCGAGGACGTGCTCGGCCGCCATCGGCCGGGCCACGTGGTAGCCCTGGGCGACGTCGCACCGCCACTCCCGCAGGGCGGCCAGCGCGGCGGCGTCCTCGACGCCCTCCACCACGATCGTCATCCCCAGGTCCCGGCCCAGCTGCAGCGTGCTGCGCACGATGGCCGCCGCCCGGACGTCGGAGGTGAGCTGGCCGACGAAGCTCCGGTCCAGCTTCAGCTCGTGCACCGGCAGCGCACGCAGGTACGACAGGGACGAGTAGCCGGTGCCGTAGTCGTCGATCGAGAGCCGGACGCCGAGGGCCCGCAGCCCGGCGAGCACCTGGGAGCTGCGCGCCGCGTCGGCCATCAGCACGTCCTCGGTGATCTCCAGGGTGAGCGCGGCGGCCGGCACCTCGGTCGCCTCCAGCAGCATGGCGACCTGGTCGGGCAGGGCGACGTCGGCGAGGTTGGACACCGACAGGTTCACCGCGACCGACAGGTCGTGGCCGGCGGCCCGCCAGCCCTGCAGGTCGCGGAGGGAGCGCTCCAGCACCCGCAGCGCGAGCCGCCGCATCAGGCCGGCCTGCTCGGCGAGGCCGAGGAAGGTGTCCGGGGCGAGCAGGCCCCGCTCGGGGTGCTCCCAGCGCACCAGCGCCTCCACGCCGGTGACCTGGCCGCTGCGCAGGTCCAGCTGGGGCTGGTAGTGCGGCACGAGCTGGTCGGAGTCGAGCGCGTCGCGCAGCTCCTCGAGGGTCTGCAGCCGGTCGCGGGGGTCCGTGGCGCCGTCCGGCGTCCAGACCTGGGAGCCGTCCCGGGCCCGCTTGGCCGAGTACATCGCGGTGTCGGCACGGGCGAGCAGCAGCGAGCGGTCCCGGCCGTGGTCGGGGCACACCGCGATGCCGATGCTGGCGTCGACGTGCAGCGACATGCCGTCGAGCACGAAGGCCTCGCGCAGGGCGGCGCCCAGTCGGTCGGCGACCTCCTGGGCCCGGGCCGCGTCGGCGTCGGGCAGCAGGACGGCGAACTCGTCGCCCCCCATCCGGGCCAGCAGGTCCGCCGGTCCCAGTGGCTGCTCGAGGCGGGGGCCGACCAGGCGCAGCAGTTCGTCGCCGACGCTGTGCCCGAAGCTGTCGTTGACCTCCTTGAAGCGGTCCAGGTCGATCATCAGCACCGCACAGGACCGGGCGGGCGTCGCGTAGACGGTGCGCTCCAGCTCCTCGGTGAAGCGCCGTCGGTTGGCCAGGCCGGTGAGCGGGTCGTTGTGCGCCTCGAGCGCCAGTTGCTGGACGCGCAGCTGCTCCACCGCCCGCAGCTCGGCGTTCTGCACGACGAGGGCCCCCTCGAGCACCACCTGCTGGACGGCCTGGCGCAGCGACGGGGACCACTCGCCGGTCCCGCTGGAGGAGCCGGTGACGACCATGCCGAGCAGCCGGTCGCCGGACAGCAGCGGCACGCTGAGGTAGGAGGTGAGGCCCAGCGCGTGCACCAGGTCGGCGTCCAGCAGGTCGCTGGCGACGGCGTCGGGGACGAAGACCGGGCGTCGGTCGCGGACGGTCAGCTGCCACAGCCGGACGTCGCTGACGTCCTGGCCGACCAGCCGGTCGCGGATCACCTGGATGTTCTGCTCGGGCCACCCGACGTGGCGCACCTCGCCCAGTCGACCGGCGTCGTCGAGCAGGTAGGCGGCGCTGCGCTCGGTGCCGGCGAGTCCCCGCACGACGGTGGCCAGCACCTCGGCAGCCTCGGCCACCCCGGTCGCCGACGCTCCGTCGACGAGCAGCTGGCGGACGGCGCGGGCGGTGCTGAGCGATGCGGCGCGGGCCTCGGTGGCGCGCGCCTGCTCGATGACCCCACCCAGGTGTGCACCGGCGGCCGAGGCGAGCCGGCGGACGTCCTCGGAGAAGGGCTGGATCGAGGGGCTGTCCAGGGTCAGCACGCCGGACAGCTGGGGGCTGCGGCCCAGGGGCACGGCGAGGCCCGAGGCGATGCCGAACGCGTCGACCCACCAGCCGGTCAGCAGCTCGGAGTCCCGGTCGGCGGACATCGGGCGACCGGTGCGCAGCACCTCGTCGGCCAGCCGGAGCGGCTCCGGTGCCTGGCGGAACTGCGTCCAGGAGCCGATGTCGCGCCGGCCGTCGGCGTAGCTGGCCATCCGTGGCACCAGGACGCCGTCCTCCAGCAGGAAGACGCAGGCGCGGTGGACCTCGCCCAGCGCGGCGAGCTGCTCGCAGGCCGAGCCGAGGAGCTGGTCCATCGACCGGGCGAGGGCCGCGCTCTCGATCAGCCCGAGCAGCACCTCGGCCTGGGCCAGCCGACGCTGCTCCGAACGGCGCGTCCAGGCCTCCTGCAGGGCCACCGCCAGCCGCGGGGTGGCGTGCCGCAGCTGCGACGCCGAGGCCGCCGCGGCCGGCTCGATGACGAGGGCACCGACGACCTCGTCGCCCACCAGGAGCGGCTCGCCGTGGGCGGAGCGGACGCCGTAGCGGTCCGCCTCGTCGGCGAGCGACCGCGGGGCGTCGTCGAGGTGCATGTTCAGGGTGCGGCGTTCGCCGATCACCGCGGAGAGCACCGGTGAACGCTCCAGGGACAGCGGCACCCGTTCGCCGGGCGGCACCTGACCGACCGGTCCACCGGAGCGGACCTGGCGGAAGGGGACGGCGACGCCGGTGCTGGCCTCGTGCACCCAGACGGCGACCCGGCTGGCGCCGGAGGTGCGCTGCAGCCGGAGCATGAGCTGTTCGAGGGCGGCGACGGCGTCGTACGGCGAGGGCGGGTCGCCCTGCGCCTGCACCCCGTCGCCGGACGTCCTCGACTCTGACACACCGCTCCATCGGCGGGACGGGTCGGCTCTTGAGGGTGTGCGGCAGGTCACCCCCCGATCGGGTGGCGCGGTCCGGCGGCGCGTCGGCGGCCCACCCATCGCGCTGAGCGGGCAGGCCTCGGGTGATACTGGACATGATCCACCGCAGTCCCTGGCCCGCCAGGGAGCTCACCGCCCCGCACGTCCCGGAGGAACCCCGTGACCTACGTCATCACCCAGGCCTGTGTCGACGTCCTCGACAAGGCGTGCATCGACGAGTGTCCGGTGGACTGCATCTACGAGGGCGACCGGATGCTGTACATCCACCCCGACGAGTGCGTGGACTGCGGCGCCTGCGAGCCGGTCTGCCCGGTGGAGGCCATCTACTACGAGGACGACGTCCCGGACAAGTGGAAGGACTTCTACAACGCCAACGTGGAGTTCTTCTCCGACCTGGGCAGCCCCGGTGGTGCCGCCAAGACCGGCAAGATCAACAAGGACCACCCGCTGGTGGCCGCGCTCCCGCCCCAGGGCGAGTGAGCACGGTCCGGCTGCCGGACTTCCCCTGGGACTCGCTGGGCCCCGCCCGCGCTCGCGCCGCTGAGCACCCCGGTGGTGCGGTCGACCTGTCGATCGGCACGCCGGTGGACCCGACCCCGGCCCTGCTGGGGGAGGCGCTGGCCGCGGCCGGCAACGCCCCCGGGTACCCGACGGCGTTGGGCACCGTGGACGTGCGGCGGGCGGCGGCCGGCTGGCTCTCCCGCCGGCTCGGCGTCCAGCTGGCCGACCCGCTGGGGGCCGTGCCGTCGGTGATCCCGACGGTGGGCTCCAAGGAGCTCGTCGCGCTGCTGCCGACGCTGCTGGGGCTCTCCGGCACCGGGACGGTGCTCATCCCCGAGGTCGCCTACCCGACCTACGAGGTGGGCGCCGTCGTGGCCGGGCTCTCCGTGCAGCGCACCGACACCCCGCCGGCGGTCCGTGGCGACGCCGTCCTGGTCTGGCTGAACTCGCCGGGCAACCCGCACGGCCGGGTGCTCACCGACGACGAGCTGCGCGCCTGGGTGGCCTGGGGCCGCACGCACGGCGTGCCCGTGGTGGCCGACGAGTGCTACGTCGAGCTGGGCTGGGACGGCGTCCGGCCGAGGTCGGTGCTGCACCCCGACGTCGCCGGGCCGGACCACACCGGTCTGCTGGCCGTCCACTCGCTGTCCAAGCAGTCGACCGCCGCCGGCTACCGCGCCGGCCTGCTGTCCGGTGACCCGGCGCTGGTCCGCCGGGTGTGGGAGGTGCGCCGCCACCTCGGTCTGCTGGTGCCCACGCCGGTGCAGGCGGCGATGGCCGCCGCGCTGGCCGACGACGGCCACGTGGACGCCCAGCGGGAGCGCTACCGGTCCCGCCGGGACCGGCTGGCCCCGGCCGTACGGGCCACCGGCGCCCGGATCGACCACTCCGAGGCCGGCCTGTACCTCTGGGTCACCCGCGACGAGGACTGCTGGGCGACGATCGACTGGCTCGCGGGGCTGGGCATCGTGGCCGCACCCGGCAGCTTCTACGGCCCGGCCGGGAGCCGGCACGTCCGGCTGGCGCTCACCGCCACCGACGAGCGGATCGACGCCGCCGTGCAGCGCCTCACCAGCTAGCCCGCGAGCGTGGCGCGGTGGGCCGCCGGGCTGACCCCGGTGGCGCGCTTGAACGCGGTGCTCAGCGCGAAGGGGCTGGCGTAGCCCACCCGGTGGGCGATGCCGGAGAGGGTCAGGGTGCGGTCGCGGAGCAGGTCGGTGGCGAGCGCGATCCGCCAGCTGGTCAGGTAGCTCATCGGCGGCTCGCCCACGAGCTCGGTGAACCGCCGCGCCAGCGTCGCCCGGGCGACCCCGACGCCGTCGGCGAGCGAGGCGACGGTCCACGGCTCCGCCGGGCGGTCATGGAGCAGGGTCAGCGCCGGCCCGACGACCGGGTCGCCGGCGGCCACGTACCAGCCGGGGGCGCGCGCCCCGGGCCGGGCGGCCCAGACCCGCAGCGCGGACACGAGGGTGACGTCCAGCAGCCGGTCCAGCACGGCCTCCTGGCCGGGCGCCTCCCGGGCGACCTCCGCGGCGAGCAGCCGGGTCACCGCGGACGTGCCCTCGTCGGCGGGGACGACCACCAGGGGCGGGAGCGCCCGCACCAGCCGCTCGCCCACCGCACCGGGCTGGGGGTAGGTCCCGGTGAGCAGCACGGTGCCCCCGGCGGCGTCGTTGCCCCACGCGCGGGTGCCCAGCTCGGCCATCACTGTGCCCGATCCGACGGGTGTGCACTCCTGCCCGGGGCCGACGGACACCTGCGGCGGCGTCGACGGCTCGTCGGCCACCGTGTAGTGCTGCGGGCCGCGGACCAGGGCGACGTCGCCGGCGCCGATGCGCTCGGTACGCCCGTCGGCGAGCACCACCCACGCCGAGCCGTGCAGGACGGCGAGCAGGGTCAGCGGAGCCTCGTCGGCGATCCGCATCGACCAGGGCGGGCTGAGCAGGGAGCGCAGCAGGAACGCACCCCGCGCGTGCGGGCCGTCGAGCAGGGCGGAGACGGCGTCCATGCGGCGCAGCGTAGACGCTGACGCATGTCATCGCGCTCCTCGGCGATGGATCGTCTCGATCCGTCTCGCTGTACTGACGTCATGACCGAACAGCTGATCCTCGTGACCGGCGGCACCGGGACGACCGGCCGCCGCATCGCCCACCGACTGCGGGCCCGGGGCGTGCCCGTGCGGGTCGCGTCCCGGAGCGCCGCCTGCCGGCTCGACTGGGCCGACCCCACCACCTGGGACGCCGCCCTGGCCGGCGCCTCCGCGGTCTACCTGGCGTACGCGCCGGACCTCGCCGTCCCGGGGGCGGACGACGTCCTGGCCGCCTTCACCGACCGGGCCGCCCGGGCCGGGGTCGGCCGGGTGGTGCTGCTGTCCGGCCGCGGCGAGCCCGCCGCGCAGCGGGCGGAGCAGGCGGTACGGGAGACCGCCAGCAGCGCCGGGCTGGACTGGACCGTGGTGCGCTGCAGCTGGTTCGTGCAGAACTTCACCGAGGGCCAGTTCGCCGATGCGGTGCGCACCGGTGAGCTCGCGCTGCCCGTGGACGACGTGGTCGAGCCGTTCGTGGACGCCGACGACATCGCCGACGTGGCCGTCGCGGCGCTGCTGGACGACGGACACGCCGGGCTCACCCACGAGCTGACCGGGCCGCGGGCGCTGACCTTCGCCGCGGCGGTGGCCGAGCTCGCCGCGGCGACGGGCAGGCCGGTGGCCTTCCGGTCGGTGCCGCTCGCGGAGTTCACCGCTGCCCTGGCGGGGGAGGGCGCGCCGCCGGAGGTGGTCGAGCTGATGACCCACCTGTTCACCGAGGTCCTGGACGGCCGCAACGCCGCGCCCACCGGCGGGGTGCAGCAGGCGCTGGGCCGCCCGGCCACCGACGTCACCGACGCGGTGCGGCGCAGCGCGCTCGCCGGGAGCCGGGCGTGAGCGCGGAGCGCCCACCCGTGCTGGTGGTCGCGACGATCGGGTCCGGGCTGGTCGCCGGGGCCTTCGCCGTCTTCAGCCTGATGGTGGTGCCGGCGCTGACCGCCCTGCCCGGCGCCGCCGGTGCGACGGCGATGCAGTCGGTCAACCGCACGGCGGTCCGCCCGGGCTTCATGACGCTGCTGTTCGGGACCGCGCTGGTCTGCCTGGTGCTGGGCGGGGCCGAGCTCGCCGGGGCCCGTCGGCCGGCCGTGCTGACCGGGGTCGCGCTGTACCTGTTCGGGGTCGTCGGGGTCACCGTGCTGGCGAACGTCCCGCTCAACGACGCGCTGGCCCGGCTGGACGCCGCGGCACCGGGTGCGGCGGAGGCGTGGCGGGAGAACGCCGGCCACTGGACCCGGTGGAACACCGTGCGCTCGGTCGCCGCGACGGGCGCGGCGACCGCCTTCCTGCTCGGGTCGGCCGACTGACCGCCGGTCACTCCAGGCGGAGCCGGAGCGGGAGCTCGAAGGCGCTCGGGGTGCTCTCCCAGCCGACCGCGGGGGTCCAGCGCCAGCCGTCCATCGCCACCTCGGTGAGTCCGAAGCCCTCGGCGTGCGCCACCGCCCAGGTGGCCTCCGGCCAGCCGGCGCCGGCGATGGAGACGGTGCCGTCGGTCTCGACCGTCGGCGGGCCGGCCTCCCGCCGGGCGGCCTCGGTGACCACGGCCGTCCGGTCGGCCAGGGTGGCCGGCCCGGCGCCCGGAGCCGCGCCGCAGGTCAAGGCGGAAGGAGAGGTGGCGAGCAGGGCACCGCTCAGCGCGCTCGCCATCGGCTCCCACTGCTGGTACGCCTCCGGGTACCCGCTGCGCTGGACCGCCTGGGCCACCTCGGTGAGCCGTCCGGTCTCCCAGCCGGGCACCTCGACCAGGCCGTCGAAGAACTTGCCGGCCGAGTAGACCGGGTCCCGCACCTGCGCCTCGCTGCCCCAGCCCTGCGAGGGCCGTTGCTGGAACAGACCGAGGGAGTCACGGTCGCCGTAGTCGAGGTTGCGCAGCCGGGACTCCTGCTGCGCGGTCGCCAGCGCGATGACGGTGGCCCGCGGCGGCAGGCCACGCGAGCGGGCCACCGCCGCGATCGTCGCCGCGTTGGCCGCCTGCTCGGCGGTGACGCTGACGTCCGAGCCGGGCACCGTGCACCCGGCGAGCACCGACGGCGTGCCCTCCTCCTCCCGCCACAGCAGCGCGATGGCGGCGAGGAGGGCGGCGACGAGCACCAGCGGCCACAGCGTCCGTGCGGGGCTCGTCCGGCGGGCACGGCGCCGCGGGGTGGGTCGCGCCGGAGGGCGGCGCGCCGGACGTGCCGCGGGGCGGGCGGCCCGCGGCGGGGGCCGTCGGCCCGCGACCGGGGTGCTCACCATCGCGCCGATCGTAGGTCGCCGAACTGTCAGGAACCTGGAAGGCGGGGGCCCGCGCGGCGGCCCCCGGCCTCAGTTGGCGTGCAGTGCGGCGTTGAGGGCGCCCCAGTCACCGTCGCGGGGCAGGGCCTCGAGCGCGCCGCTGAGGGAGTTGCGGCGGAACAGCAGGCCGTCGCGACCGGAGAGCTCGCCCGCCTTGATCGTCGTCCCGTCGGGGAGCGCGACCTTCGACCCGGCGGTGACGTAGCAGCCGGCCTCGACCACGCAGCCGTCGCCGAGGGAGATGCCGATGCCGGCGTTGGCGCCCAGCAGGCAGCCCTTGCCGATCGAGATGACCTGCTTGCCGCCACCGGAGAGGGTGCCCATGATCGAGGCGCCGCCGCCGACGTCGGAGTCGGCGCCGACGACGACGCCCGCGCTGATCCGGCCCTCCACCATCGAGGGGCCCAGCGTGCCGGCGTTGAAGTTGACGAAGCCCTCGTGCATGACCGTGGTGCCCTCGGCGAGGTGCGCGCCCAGCCGCACCCGGTCGGCGTCGGCGATCCGCACCCCCGAGGGGACGACGTAGTCGACCATCCGCGGGAACTTGTCGACCCCGAAGACGGTCAGGTGCCCGGCGTCCGAGCGCAGCCGGGCGCGCGCCGCGTCCAGCTCGGTGGCGAGCACCGGGCCCGCGCTGGTCCAGGCCACGTTGGCCAGCAGCCCGAAGACGCCGTACATGTTGACCCCGTGCGGCTGCACCAGCCGGGCGGAGAGCAGGTGCAGGCGCAGGTAGACGTCGTGGGCGTCGACCGGCGGGGCGGACAGGTCGGCGATGGTGGTGGAGACGGCGACCGACTGCACGCCGCGGGCCTCGTCGGTGCGGACCAGCCCGGAGAAGTCGGGCCCGAGCAGCCCCTCCAGCTCCAGCACCCCGATCGGCTGGGTGCCGCTCTCGCCCTGGTCGGCGCTGCTGAGCGTCGGGGAGGGGAACCAGGTGTCGAGCACCGTCCCGTCGGAGGTGAGGGTGGCGATGCCGACGCCGTTCGCGCCGGTGGTCTCTGCAGCGGTCGTCACGGGCAGTCAGGCTACCCAGGGCGCCGCAGCGCGGTCCGGCTGCAGGGGCCCGACCTCGCGTCGGCGAGGGGCGGGGGGCAACCAGGTCCTCCCTCACTACCCTCGGCGGTCGTGAGCCCCGACGACCAACCGCTGCCCCCGCTCGACCTGAGCGCCGACGTCCTCACCCTGACCCGGGCCCTGGTCGACGCCCCCTCGGTCTCGGGCACCGAGGGGCCACTGGCCGACGCCGTCGAGGCGGCGCTGCGCGGGCTGGGCGGCCTGGAGGTCGAGCGGGTGGGGGACACCGTGCTGGCCCGCACGAACCTGGACCGGCCCACCCGGATCGTGCTCGCCGGGCACCTGGACACCGTGCCGATCGCCGACAACGTGCCCAGCCGGGTCGAGGTCGTCGACGGCGAGGAACGGCTCTACGGCTGCGGCACCAGCGACATGAAGGCCGGCGACGCGGTGATGCTGCGGCTGGCCGGGATGTTCGGCGTCCCCGGGGCGCAGCCGGCCCGCGACCTCACGTTCGTCTTCTACGACAACGAGGAGGTCGAGGCGGTCCGCAACGGCCTGGGCCGGGTGGCCCGGGAGCGCCGCGGCTGGCTGTACGGCGACCTGGCGGTGCTGCTGGAGCCCACCGACGGGGTGGTCGAGGGCGGCTGCCAGGGCACGCTGCGCGTCGTCCTCACGGTGCCCGGCACCCGTGCGCACAGCGCGCGTTCCTGGCTCGGCGTCAATGCCGTGCACGGCGCCGCCGGCATCCTCGCCACCCTGGCCGCCCACCCGGCGCGGGAGGTCGAGATCGACGGTCTCCGCTACCGCGAGGGGCTCAACGCCGTGCGGATCGAGGGCGGGGTCGCCGGCAACGTCGTCCCGGACGTCTGCCGGGTGACCGTGAACTTCCGGTTCGCCCCGGACCGGGACGAGGACCAGGCCCTGGCGTACGTGCGCGAGGTCTTCGCCGACGCGCTGGCCGCCGGGGTCACCCTGGAGCTCACCGACACCTCCGGCGGCGCGCTGCCCGGCCTGTCGGAGCCGGCCGCCGCGGCGTTCGTCGCCGCGGTCGGGCAGCCGGCCCGGGCGAAGCTGGGCTGGACCGACGTGGCCCGCTTCGCCGCGTTCGGCATCCCGGCGGTGAACTACGGCCCGGGTGACCCGAACCTGGCCCACACCGTCGAGGAGCACGTCCGGGTCGACCGGTTGCAGCCGGCCGAGGACGCCTTGATCGCCTACCTGAGCGGGAGTGACGCATGAGCCAGACCGACGACGGTGCCCGGCGGCGGCCGATCCGGCACCGCGGGCCGATCACCCTGCGCGGCGGCGAGCCCGACCCGCAGAACGCCGGGACGACGACCGACCAGCGCCTGCTGGACCGCCGCGGCAGCAGCGACTGGGTGCACACCGACCCGTGGCGCGTGCTCCGGATACAGGCCGAGTTCGTCGAGGGCTTCGGCCTGCTGGCCGACCTGCCGCGCGCGGTGAGCGTCTTCGGCAGCGCCCGCACCCCGCGGGACTCCGCGTACTACGCCACCGGGGTGCAGCTGGGCGCAGCGCTGGCCGACGCCGGCTATGCGGTGATCACCGGCGGTGGCCCCGGCGCGATGGAGGCGGCGAACAAGGGCGCCTGCGACGCGGGGGGCACGTCGGTCGGGCTGGGCATCGAGCTGCCGTTCGAGCAGGAGCTCAACGAGTGGGTCGACGTCGGCGTGCTGTTCCGCTACTTCTTCGTGCGCAAGACGATGTTCGTCAAGTACGCCCAGGCGTTCGTCATCCTGCCCGGCGGTTTCGGCACGCTCGACGAGCTGTTCGAGGCGCTCACCCTGGTGCAGACCCGCAAGGTGACCCGGTTCCCGGTGATCCTGTTCGGCAGCGAGTACTGGTCCGGGCTGGTCGACTGGATCCGGCAGACGATGGTCGCGCAGGGGACGGTGAGCCCGGCGGACCTCGACCTGCTGCACGTCACCGATGACGTCGCCGAGGCGGTCGCGATCATCCAGGCCGCGGACGCCACTCGCGGTGAGCACGAGTCGGAGCCGCCCCCCGGGGAGGCGGTCCCCGACCCCGCTCCCGTTCCCGGCTCGGCCCCGGTCGACGACTGAGCATGGCCGGACTCGTCTTCGTCATCAGCCTGCTGCTGGTCGGCGGGCTGCTGTTCCTCGGCGCCTCGCTGCTGCTCGGCCGGGGCGAGACGCAGCCCCCGGCCGAGCCCGAGCGCTCCCCGGTGCAGCTGCCCGAGGGGCGGGCGGTGGTCGCCGACGACGTCCGGGCGCTGCGCATCTCGGTGGCCGTGCGCGGGTACCGGATGACCGAGGTCGACTGGCTGCTGGACCAGCTGGCCTCGGTGCTGGACGACCGGGACGCGGAGATCGCGGCCCTGCGGGCACAGCTGCCGGGCGTCCAGCGTCCGGTCGACCAGCGAGACACCGACCCCGGAGGCCTCCCCGTCCTGGAGGACGGCCCCGGGAGTGACGAGGAGAGGCGGGCCGATGCCTGAACTGGTGGAGCAGGTCGAGGTGGACGCACCACCGGAGCAGGTGTGGGCGGCGCTGGTCGACTGGGACCGGCAGGGTGAGTGGATGCTGCTCACCGACGTGCGGGCCGGCGCACGCGACGGGCAGGGCGTGGGTGGGGAGCTCGCGGCCACCACTGGCGTCCGGCTGCCCGGTCCGCTCGGGGGCCGCCGGCTGGGGGTGCTGGACACCATGCTGATCACCGGCTGGGAGCCGCCCCGCCGGGTCGACGTGCGGCACACCGGGCGGGTGGTGCGCGGCACCGGCACCTTCGAGGTGCGGCCCCGGGACGGCGGCGGGTCGACGTTCGTCTGGACCGAGGGGCTGGACCTCCCGCTGGGCGCGCTGGGCCGGGCCGGCTGGCCGCTGGTGCGCCCGGTGATGGCCGCCGGGGTCCGGCTGTCGCTGCGCCGCTTCGCCGCCTACGCGCAGGCCCACCCCGCCTGACGGGGCTGCGCTCAGGCCGGTGCGGGGAGGGCGGCGTGTTCGGCGTCCCGGATCGTCGCCCGCGAGCGGTACCACTGCCGCCACAGCAGGGCGGCCACCAGCACGTGCACGACCGTGCCGCCGTGGTACATCAGCTGGGCGCCGGCCTCGGCTCCGGTGACCCCGGCCGGCGGGGCTGCGTACAGCGCCTTGGCCAGCACGTCGTGGGCGGCTGCGCCCGCCGCCAGCGCCACCGCGCGGACGACCACGCCGCGGCGGTGCCCGATCGGGTCCAGGGCCAGGACGGCGGCCGTGGCCAGCCAGCCGGTGAGCAGCACGTGCACCGAGACCAGCAGGTGCAGCCCCGGCGAGTGCAGCATCGCCGTCAGCAGGCCGGTGCCGTAGAGCAGCCAGAGCCCGGCGGCGTTCAGCCCGGTGGCCACGAACGGGTCGGTGAGCACCCGCACCGGTGCCGTGCGCAGCGCCCGGCTGACCCGCCGGGCGGCGGGCGCCGGGAGGGCGCGCAGCAGCAGGGTCGAGGGGCGGGCGAGCACGAGCAGCACCGGGGCGACCATCCCCAGCAGCAGGTGTGCGGCCATGTGCGCGCGCAGGTCGTCGTGGCTCGTGGCGAGCGGCCCGGTGAGCGCGACGGCCAGGCAGCCCAGCCCGGCCAGCCAGGCCGCCGTCCGGCCCGCCGGCCACGGGGAGCGCGAGCGGGCGACCCCGGCCAGGTAGAGCGCGGCCGGTACCAGCACGAGGGTCCACACGGCCTGGTTCACGGTGCCGGGGCTCCCGGGGCGCTGCGGGTGCGGGCCCGCCGGAGCAGCAGCACACCGGCCAGCAGCACCAGGGCACCGGCGCCGATCCAGGCCACGTCGTAACCGGTGAGGTCGACGCCGTAGCGGACCTGGTGCAGCCGCAGCAGCTTGTGGTGGACGACGCCGTCCCAGACCTGGAACGCCCCGGCGCCCACCAGCACCGCACCCCACCAGGCGCCCGCGGCGAACGACCGCCGCCGGCGGACGTCGGCGAGCAGTGCCAGGCCGGCCACGGTCGCCGACCAGGTGGCGGCGTGCAGCAGCCCGTCGGAGACCAGGCCCGCGGCTCCGCTGGCCCGGTCGTAGAAGTGGTGCCAGTGCAGCAGCTGGTGGAAGACGATCTCGTCGACCGCACCCGCGGCGCCGAGACCGAACAGCAGGCCGGAGACGAGCAGCCGCCGACGGTCGGGCCGCCCGGGATCGGCTGCGGTCACGGGACCTCCGTCGTCCGGCTGCGGGTGGTGCCCGGTCGCTGCCCGGCCGCCGACCGGGGGAAACCCCCAGCCGGTCGTACGACCCAGGGCTGAGCCGGCCCGCCGGGCTTCCGTCCCCGGGGCGACGCGGTGCGCCGGGTCGGCGGCCGACGATCAGCCCATGACCGTGACCCTCTCCGCCCGGGACCTCCGGATGACCTACGGCGACGGCCCGGCCGCCGCCCACGCCCTGGCCGGGGTCGACCTCGACCTCGGCGCCGAGTCGCTGGCCGTGATGGGGCCCTCCGGCTCCGGCAAGACCACCTTGCTGCACTGCCTGGCCGGCATCGTCCGACCGACCTCCGGGTCGGTCACCTGGCAGGGGCAGGACCTCGCCCGGCTGTCCGACGCGCGGCGCACGGTGCTGCGCCGGTCGGACTTCGGGTTCGTCTTCCAGTCCGGCCAGCTGCTGCCCGAGCTGCCCGCGGTGGAGAACGCGGCGCTGCCGCTGATGCTGGCCGGGGTCGACCGCCGGACGGCGACCGAGCGGGCGGCCCGCTGGCTGGACCACCTGGGGCTGGCCGGGCTGGAGCAGCGCCGGCCCGGTGAGCTCTCCGGCGGGCAGGGCCAGCGCGTGGCGATCGCCCGCGCCCTGGTCACCTCGCCGGGCGTCGTCTTCGCCGACGAGCCGACCGGTGCCCTCGACGCCGCCACCGGGCAGGAGGTGATGAGCCTGCTGGTCCGCTCCACCTCGGCGGCCGGGGCGGCGCTCGTCGTGGTCACTCACGACGAGGGGGTCGCCGCCTGGTGCGGGCGGGTGGTCACCATGGGCGACGGCCTGCTGGTCGACGACCGCCGGACGCCGGCCGCGGCGCCGGGCGGTGGCCTCCGATGAGGGCCGCGCTGCGCCTGTGGTGGGCGCTGGCCCGCAGGCAGGGGCCCGACCGGCTGACCACCGGCCTGGCCGTGCTCGCCTTCACCGCGGTGACCTGGGCGCTGCTGACCACCCTGGGCGGGCTGCGCGCCTTCGTCGACCGCGCCGCCGTCGAGCGGGCCGAGCCGGAGCCCTCGGGCATGGCCGAGGTGTACGTCGTCCTGGCCGTCGTCGCGGCTGCCCTCATCCTGGTGCCGCTGATCACGCTCGGCGGCGCGGCGGCCCGGCTGGCCATCGCCCGGCGCAACGCCCGGATGGCGGCGCTGCGGCTGGCCGGGGCGACCACCGGGCAGGTCGCGGGGATGGCGGTCGCGGACGCGCTGGCCCAGGCGGTCGCCGGCGCGCTGGCCGGTGCGGTGCTCTACGGGGCGACCCTGCCGCTGGTGGCGCTGCTGCACTTCCAGGGCCGGGCCTTCGCGGTGGGGGAGCTGTGGGTCGGCTCCTGGGGAGCGCTCGCCCTGCCGGCGGTGCCGCTGGTGGCGCTGGTCTCGGCGCTGGCGGCGCTGCGCCGGGTGGCGGTCACACCACTGGGGGTGGCCGCGCGCACCGGGGTGAAGCCGCTGTCCTGGACCCGGCTGCTCCCGCTGTCCGTGCTGGTCGGGGTGTTCCTGCTCGCCGCCAACGGGATGCTCCGGCTCGACGCGATCGTGGTGCTGGCGATCCTCGTGGGGACGCTGGCCGGCGCCATGTGGGTGTTCAACCTGGTCGGCCCGTGGCTGATCTCGGTGCTGGGCCGGGTGGTCGCCCGGCGGGCGCGCAGCGTGCCGACCCTGCTGGCCGGTCGGCGGATCGTCGACGACCCGAAGGCGGCCTGGCGCAGCGTGGGCGGGGTGGCCCTGGTCGCCTTCGTCGCCGGCGTGCTGAGCGTCAGCCCGGGCCTGGCGGCGACCGGCGCGGAGCAGGACCACCTGGGGGTGGACATCGCGACCGGGACGGCGATCACGCTGGTGATCGCGTCGCTGCTGGCCGCGGTCTCCACCGGTGTCACCCAGGCGGGTCGGGTGCTCGACCACGCCGGGGAGTACCGCGCCCTGCACCTGGCCGGCACCGAGGTGGCCACCCTGCACGCGGCCCGGATGCGGGAGACCTGGATCCCGCTGACGGTCTGCGTGGGCGGCGCGAGCGTCACGGCGCTGGCGCTGATCACCCCGTTCATCGACGTGCTGGCCGACGAGCCGATCGGGGTGGTGCTCTTCCTCGGCTCCGTGGTGGCCGGCTGCGCGCTGGTGCTCGGCGGCACGGCGGCCAGCCGGCGGATGGTCGACCGGGCCGCCGGGGCGGCGGTCCCGGGCTGACCGGGAGCGGCCTGCGGTTCTGGGGCCGCCACCGTCGGGATCCGTCGTACCGGGGAGCCATGATGACCCGGTGACGGCGGCGGCTGGGGGACGAGGATGAGTCGGCGGGGCTGGGCGCTGTTCGTGGCGATGTCGCTCATCTGGGGCCTGCCGTACCTGCTGATCAAGGTGGCGGTGGAGGACTTCTCCCCGGTCGTGGTGGTCTTCCTGCGCTGCGCGATCGGCGCGGCGCTGCTCGTGCCGTGGACCCTCGCCCGGGGGCACCTGGGCACCGCGCTGCGCCGGCACTGGCGGGCCCTGCTGCTGTTCACCGTGCTGGAGATGACCGGCCCCTGGCTGCTGTTGCCGTACGCCGAGCAGTCGCTGTCCAGTTCGCTGACCGGGCTGCTCGTCGCGGCGGTGCCGTTCGTGGCCGCGGTGGCGGCCCTGGTCGCCGGGGACGAGGACCGGCTCTCCCCGCTGCGGGTGGTCGGGATGCTGATCGGGGTGGTGGGCATCGTCGCCCTGCTGGGCCTGGACGTCGGCGGGGCCCAGCTCAGTGCGATCGGGGCGGTCGCGCTGGTGGTGGTCGGCTACGCCGTCGCCCCGATCGTGATCAGCCACAAGCTGCCCGACGTGCCGGGCGTGACGGCGGCGTCCTTCGCGCTGCTGTTCACCGCGCTGGTCTACGCGCCGTTCGCGGTGCCCCGGCTCGGCGACGCCGTCGAGGCACCGACGCGGGCGTGGCTGGCGCTCCTGGCGCTGGGCACGGTCTGCACCGCGCTGGCCCTCGCACTGTTCTTCGCGCTGATCCGGGAGGCCGGCCCGCAGCGGGCGCTGGTGATCACCTTCGTGAACCCGGCGGTCGCCGTGCTGCTGGGCGTCCTGGTGCTCGACGAGCCGTTCACCCTGGGCCTGGCGCTCGGGCTGCCGCTGGTGCTCCTCGGCTGCGTGCTGGCCACCCGGCGCAGCCCCGTCCGCACCGCGCGGTCGGAGTTCGACGACCTCGACACGGCCGTCCCGTGACCGCGCAGACGCCGGAGCCGGGAGAGCGCTGCGGATGGGCCACGAGCGCGCCCGAGTACGTCCGCTACCACGACGAGGAGTGGGGGGTGCCGCTGCACGGCGACGACGCGTTGTTCGAGCGGGTCAGCCTGGAGGCCTTCCAGTCGGGCCTGTCCTGGATCACCATCCTGCGCAAGCGCCCCGCCTTCCGGGCCGCGTTCGCCGGGTTCTCGATCCAGGCGGTGGCCGCCTTCACCGACGACGACGTGGAGCGGCTGATGGCCGATGCGGCGATCGTCCGCAACCGCGCCAAGGTGACGGCCGCGGTGCGCAACGCCCGGGCTGCGCTCGACCTGACGGAGGGGTTGTCGGCCCTGTTGTGGTCCTTCGCCCCGACCGCGCCGCGTCCGCGGCCACAGGCCCTCGCCGACGTCCCGGCGACCAGCCCGGAGTCGGTTGCGCTGGCCAAGGAGCTGAAGCGGCGGGGGTTCTCCTTCGTCGGACCGACCACCTCCTACGCCCTGATGCAGGCCACCGGGATGGTCGACGACCACGTCGCGACCTGCTTCCGGGCGGGGGCGACGCACCCGGACTGAGGGGTCCGGGTTGGTCGATGGCCGTGGATACGGGATCATGGACCGCACAGCTCTGCACGAACAGTCGCCACACCACGGTCCAACCGGGCTGTGGGTGGCCGGTGAAGGAGGCACGCATGGCGGCCATGAAGCCGCGTACGGGTGAAGGTCCCCTCGAGGTCACCAAGGAGGGCCGCGGCCTGGTCATGCGCGTCCCGCTGGAGGGTGGCGGCCGGCTGGTCGTCGAGCTGTCCCCCGACGAGGCGAGCGCCCTCTCCGAGGCCCTGAAGGGCGCGATCAGCTGAACACCGACGCGAGTCTGCCCCCGGGCAGCCCCGCGACAGACGACGCGGCCCCGGCCGTCGGCAGCACGCCGGCGACCGGGGCCGCGCCGTTGCCGCGGGTCGAGGTCGTCCCGGCGGTGCCGGTGCTGGGTCCCGACGACGTCCTGGCCGTGCCGGTCGGTGCGAAGGGCTCGCTGCCCGACTGGCTCACCGCGGCTGCCCAGCCGCCGGTCGACCCGGAGTTCCTCGCTGCGGCCCTGGCCGACACCGGCAACGGCGGCAAGCCCGGCGGGATCACCAACGTGCCGCTGGAGAGCCGCCGCCCGCGCAGCGTGCTGGCGGTCGGGGTGGGCGATGCGACCCTGCCGCACCTGCGCTCCTACGTGGCGGTCGCCGTCCGGCGGGCGCAGACGCTCGCCGAGTCCGGCGCCCGCCGGCTCGTCCTGCCGCTGGACACCGGCGTCGCCCCCGCCGGGGCCGACGAGGTGCGGACCGCGGTCGAGACGGCGCTGCTGGCCGGCTACCGCTTCCGGGACACCTCCACGCCACACCCGCCCAGGCTCGCCGAGGTGCTCGTGGTGGCCGCCGGTGCCGACGACCCGGCGGTTGCCGCCGGTGAGCACGCCGGCCGGGTCGCTGCCGAGTCCGTTGTGTGGGCCCGTGACCTGGTCAACACGCCCAGCAGCACCAAGGACCCGGCCTGGCTCGCCGACCAGGCGCTCGGGCGGCTGGGTGGAGTCGACGGTGTGACGGTCACCGTGCTGGGGCCCGACGAGCTGCGGGCCGGCGGCTTCGGCGGCGTGCTCGCCGTCGGCGGGGGATCGGCCTCCCCACCGCGGGTGGTGATCGCCACCTACCGACCGCACGGGGCCGGTCCGGCGCACCCGGTGCTGGTCGGCAAGGGCATCACCTTCGACACCGGCGGCATCTCGATCAAGAAGAACGCGGGCATGCGCGAGATGAAGACCGACATGGCCGGGGCCGCCGCGGTCCTCGCCGCCGTCGACGCCGCGGCCCGGCTGCAGCTCCCGAGTGCCGTCACCGCCGTCGTCGCGCTCTGCGAGAACGCCGTCTCCGGTGCTGCCTACCGGCCGGCCGACGTCGTCCGGCACGTGGGCGGGCGCACCACCGAGGTGCGCAACACCGACGCCGAGGGCCGGCTGGTCCTCGCCGACGCGCTGGCGCACGCCCGGCTGGCGCTGGGAGCGACCGTGCTGGTCGACGTCGCCACCCTCACTGGGGCGATGCGGACGGCGCTGGGGGCCCGCACGGCCGGGCTGTACGCGACCGCCGACGGCCTGGCCGACGCCCTGCTCACCGCCGGCGGGCACGCCGGCGAGGCGTTCTGGCGGATGCCGCTGACCGAGGAGCACGTCGGGCACCTGCGCGCGCAGCTCGACTCCCCGGTGGCCGATGCGAACAACGCCCCGGGCGACCCCGGGTCGACCACGGCGGCGCTGTTCCTGCAGCCCTTCGCCGGGGGCCTGCCGTGGGCGCACCTGGACATCGCCGGCCCGGCGCGCGCCGGCCGGGACGACGCCGAGGTGGTCAAGGGCGGCTCGGGGTTCGCCGTCCGCACGCTGCTGCACTGGCTGGAGGCCGGCGCACCGGCCGACCTGCCGGAACCGGTGGTGCGCGACTGAGCGGTTGCCGCCACCGCTCGTTGGGCACTGGCCGGGACGAGCCGCGCCGTCGGGCGCGACCGGATCCGAGGGGGACCAGCCATGAGCATGATGGACAAGGCCAAGGGCGCGCTGGACAGCGACAAGGGCGAGCAGATCAGCGACAAGGGTCTGGACAAGGGCGAGCAGTTCGCTGACAAGAAGACCGGTGGCACGCACGACGCCCAGATCGACAAGGGCCGGGACGCCGCCGACGGCAAGATCGGCAACCAGTAACCGACGGTGCCGGCGGCTGGGGCCTGAGCGCCCCAGCCGTCACCGGCGGGCCGGGTCGGGCAGGATCGGTCCGTGACCGAGGAACAGCGCGGAGTCGTCTTCCCAGCCGGGCCCGACGGCCGGCGCAGCACCGCCACGCTCGGCCGGGCGGTCGTCGCCGACGCGCTGCGGCCGGTCGACCCGACCGGGGCGCGGGCAGCTGAGCAGGAGACCAACTGGCGGGCCGGCTACCTGCCCCACCTGCGCCGCACGGTGGAGGCGGGACTGAGCTCTCCCGACGCGGCGCTGCAGATCGCCGGTGCGGGGCTGGACTCGCTGCACGCCCGGATGCGGGTGGCCGGGCCGGACCGCGAGACCGACCTCGGCGCGCTGCAGACCGCGCCGGCGGCTCGCCGGCTGCGCACCGTCGAGGTGACCGGGGACGCCGAGCCCGAGCGCGAGCTGTCGTTGCCCTACCGCGGCGCCCGGCTGCGCGGTGACGACCTGCACCGCCGGCTGGTCGCCTGGGTCGACGCCGGGGTGATCGAGCCGAGCTGCGCCGATGCGGTGCGCACCGTGGCCGACCACCCCGAGTGGCTGGCGCTGCCCGACCGCACGGTCGCGGTGCTGGGTGCCGGCGCGGAGATGGGGCCGCTGACCGCCCTGCTGCGCTGGGGTGCCCGGGTCGCCGCCGTCGACCTGCCCCGGCCGCCGTTGTGGCAGCGGGTCCGCGACACCGCCCAGCGGGGCGCGGGCACGCTGCTGCTGCCGGTAGCCGACGACGACGCGGCCGGCGCCGACCTGATCACCGAGGTGCCCGAGGTCGCCGACTGGCTCGCGGCCCTGCCCGGCTCCCCGGTGCTCGGCAACTACGTCTACGCCGACGGCGCGACCAACGTCCGGGTCTCCACCGCCGTCGACGCGCTCACCCGGCGGCTGACCGAGGCCCGCCCCGAGCTGGCGCTGGCATTCCTGGCCACTCCGACCGACGTATTCGCCGTGCCCGGCGAGGCGGTCGACCACTCCGTCGCCGCCTACGCCTCCCGGCCGCGGACGGCGAAGCTGGTGGGCCGGCCGCTGCGCACGCTCTCGGCCGGGCGGTTGCTGCGCAGGGCGTACGTGCCGGGCACCGACCCGGGCATCGCCGACAGCCTGGTGCCGCAGCAGGGGCCGAACTACGCGCTGGCCAAGCGGTTGCAGCGCTGGCGGGCCTCGGTGGCCCGGGCGGCGGGCAGCACGGTGTCGATGAACGTCGCCCCGCCCACCCGGACCCGCTCGGTGGTCAAGAACCGCGCGCTGGCCGCTGCCTACGCCGGGGCGCACCGCTTCGGCGTGGAGGTCTTCGAGCCGGCGACGTCGAACGTGCTGATGGCGGCGCTGCTCGTGCACGACCTGCACACCGGTGGCGGGCCCGCGCAGCAGCACCCGTGGCAGGACGAGGCACACGCCGCCGCGCACGGCGGGCTGTGGCGCACCCCGTACGCGCCGCGCAGCGCGCTGGGCCTGGCGGCGGTGCTCGGCCTGGGCGCCGCGCGCGGTTGATCCGGCCGAGCGTGTTCCGCCCCTGACGGCCACCGGTCGCCTCTACGGTCGCGGCCATGTCGCCGGACGCCGCACCGACCACCCCGGCACCGCCGCGCCCGCGGGTGACCCTGCGGGACCCGTGGACGGCGCTGCGGGTGGCGCTGGTGCTCGGCTGCGTCGTCGTCGCGCTGGCCACCGTCCTCGTCGGTCAGCGCCCGGCGTCGCTGGAGGACCTGCGCGCTGCGGTCGATGCGGGCCGGGTGGAGGAGGTCCGGGTCAGCGAGGGGCTGGGGCCTCGGGCGACCGGCTCCGCGGTGCAGACCGCTGTCTGGCGGTCGGGGCTCGTCACCCGCCGCACCGAGGTCTGGCAGGTCAGCCCGAGCGCCCAGCCCCACGAAGGCTCCCGACCGGTCGTCACCGGCGACCTGGCCGACCAGCTGCGGACGGTCGAGCCGGGCCTGCGCGTGGGACCGCTTGCCGAGTCGTCCTCCTCGTCGGAGCTCCTGGGTTGGCGGGCCCCCGTGTGGGTGGGGGCCCTCCTGTTCGTCATCTGGCTCGCTGCGCTGTTCCTGCTGGTCGGCGGTCCGGTCCCGGAGCGAGCCACGCGCTGGGCGTGGTTCTGGCTCTGCTGGATCCCGCTCGGCACGCCGGTGTTCCTGGTGCTGTCCGGGCCGTTCCCCGGTGTCCCGGCGCCACGCCCGGGAGCTCGTCGGCTGACCGGTGGCTGGGCGTTCCTGCTCAGCTGGTTGGTCGTCGGCGCAGTCGCCGGGAGCTGACCCGGTGGCCCGGCAGGCCACCTCCCGGCCGGCTGTACGCACCGCAGGTGCGGTACGCCGACGCCCGCCGGGCGCTGGTCACCACGCTCATCCGGTCAGGCGGGGCGTCGACGGTCGGCCGCGGGGCGGTCGGGCTTCCCGGTCGTCGTCGGGCGGGTCCGCCGGCCTCGGGCCACCTCGGTGGCCAGCGCGTCCAGCGGCTGGGCGAACTGCGCCAGCGGGTCGACGAGCCCGGTCAACCACGCGCGGGCGGCGTCCAGGCCGTCCGGGTCGAGTGCGTAGAACCGTCGAGGCCCCTCGGCGCGCACCGTGACCAGCCCGGCGTCCCGCAGCACCCGGAGGTGCTGCGAGACGCCGGGCTGGGAGATGGGTGCACGGGCCTGCAGGGCCGCGACGATCTCACCGGCCGGCCGCTCGCCTGCGGCGAGCAGTTCCAGGACGTGCCGCCGGACGGGGTCGCCCAGCGCCTCGAATGCTCCGGTCGCTGCTGCTCGGGTCACTGCGCTCCTGGGGCGTCCTCGGGCGGGGTGGTGTAGAAGTCGACCGTACGGGCCGCCGCCTCGTGCGCCGGGCCCCGTTCGTCGCCGTCGGCGACCGCCGCGTCGGCCCAGCCGGTCGCCGCCCGCCGGACGAACTCCCGCCCCTCCGGCGTCAGGGGGAACGCCAACGCCTCGGCCGGGTCGACCGCGGCGCCGCTGTCCAGGTGCAGGCCCAGCCCCATCAGGCCGAGGTCCCAGCCGACGCCCACCGCGCCCGGGCCGAACTGCTCCCACATCTCGGGCTCGACCGGGGCCTCGTGCAGCAGCTCCAGCTCGGTGCCGGTGGCAGCCGGGGTCAACCGGACCTGCAGCCAGGACACCATCGGCCCGTACTCCCAGGTGACCGAGAAGGTCTCCGGCGCCGCGCAGTGCTCGACGGTGCCACCGGCGTTGCCCTCGAGCTGGTAGCGGCCGCCGACGCGCAGGTCACCGCTGACCGGCAGGAACCAGCGGGGGAGCCGATCCGGGTCGGTCACGGCAGCCCAGAGGTCGGGCCGGTCGGTCGGGTAGGTGCGGCGGGCGACCGCGATCCGGGTGGGTGTGCCCCCGCGGGAGCCGGTGCGGACCTCTCGGGTCACCAGCCCGGCGGATGCGGCGGCGTCGGTGATGGTCATGAGCCCCTCCTAATAAGTGAAAACTTATAGAACGACCGTAGCCCTGGGGCCGGAGTTGGACAAGGCCGTGCGGCACCGCTGCTCAGGGGCCGCTCAGGGACGCAGGTCAGGGGCGGTTCAGGGTCGGTTCAGGGCGCTCCCCGATGTGCCGGGGGCGGCCCCGCCGACAGGCTCGTCGGCATGGACACCACCTCTCCCGCCCACCTCGGAGGGACGCTGTGATCGTCGCCCGGGGACTCACCAAGACCTACGGCCCCAAGACCGCCGTCGACCACCTCAGCTTCACCGTCGAGCCCGGCCGGGTGACCGGCTTCCTCGGCCCGAACGGGGCCGGCAAGTCCACGACGATGCGGATGATCCTGGGGCTGGACCGCCCCACGTCGGGCAGCGTGACCGTGAACGGCCGGTCCTACGCCGCCTCGCCGGCGCCGCTGCGGGAGGTCGGTGCGCTGCTGGAGGCCCGGGCCCTGCACCCCGGTCGCAGCGCCCGCGACCACCTGCGCTGGCTGGCCGCCAGCAACGGCATCCCGCGCACCCGGATCGACGCAGTGCTCGACCTGGTCGGGCTGGAGGCCGTCGCCGACCAGCGGGTCGGCCGCTTCTCCCTCGGCATGGGCCAGCGGCTGGGCATCGCGGTGGCCCTGCTGGGCGAGCCACCGGTCGTCGTCCTGGACGAGCCGGTCAACGGCCTGGACCCGGAGGGCATCCGCTGGGTGCGCAACCTCGCCCGGGAGCTCGCCGGGCAGGGGCGCACCGTGCTGGTCTCCAGCCACCTGATGTCGGAGATGGCGCTCACCGCCGACCACCTGATCGTGGTGGGCCGCGGCCGGATGCTGGCCGACTGCTCGATGGCCGACTTCATCACCGAGCACGCGTCCTCCTACGTCCGGGTCCGCAGCCCACGGATGGGCGACGCCGAGGCGCTGCTGCGCAACAACGGCCTGGACGTCGACCGGGTCGACGACGAGCTGCGGGTGCGCGGCCGGAACGCCGCCCAGATCGGTGAGCTGCTCGGCGGCGCCGGGCTGTACGTCCACGAGCTCGCCCTCGTCCAGTCCTCGCTGGAGGACGCCTTCATGACCCTGACCGCCGACAGCGTCGAGTACGCCACCCACCCGGCCGAGACCGCAGGAGCCGTCCGATGAGCGCCACGTCGACCACGAACGCCGCCCCGGTCCGTCTCCGGGCCGGTTCCGCACCCGGCCCCGACGTCGTCTCCCTCGACCCGAACCGGCACGTGCCCGGCGTCCGGCAGCCCGGCTTCGCGCAGGTGCTGCACGCGGAGTGGGTCAAGTTCTGGACCGTCCGCTCCACCCGCTGGTCGCTGGGCCTGCTGTTCCTGCTCGGCGCCGGCCTGACCACGCTGGTCTGCTGGGCCGCCGCCACGGACCTCGCGGCCGGCGACACCGGAGAGGCGCCCGCCGCCTTCCTCACCTGGGGGCTGCTGTTCTCCCAGCTCACCGCTCTGGCGCTGGGCACGCTGGTGGTCACCAGCGAGTACGGCACCGGGATGATCCGGGCCACCGTCACCGCGGTGCCCCGCCGCGGACGGGTGGTGGCGGCCAAGGCCGTGGTGCTCGCCGGCGTGCTCTTCGTCGCCGGCGTGGTGACCGCGGTGGCCGGCTACTTCGGCGGCAACTGGTTCCTCGAGCGGGAGGGCGTCGGCATGGCGCTCTCCGACGACGGCGTGATGCGCGCCCTGCTGGGCAACGGGCTCTACCTCGCCGGGCTCGGGCTGTTCGCCCTGGCCACCGGGCTGCTGATCCGGCACACCGCCGCGGCCGTGACCGTCGGCATGGCGCTGGTGCTGGTGGTCGGCAACGTCGCCTACGCCCTGCCGGGCACCTGGGGGGAGTGGGTGGCCAAGCTGATGCCTGGCAACGCCGGCGGATCGGTCGCCCAGGTCGCTCCCTTCAACGGCGGTGCGGTGCTGGCGCCGTGGACCGGCTTCGGGGTCTTCGTCGCCGAGGTGGCCGCGCTGATGCTCGTGGCGGTCCTGGTCTTCCGCCGCCGCGACGCCTGACCCGAGCCGGTCAGCCCCTCCCTCGACTCCTCCCTCACCCCGACCGGCGAGGGAGGAGTCGCTGCGTCTCCGGTCGGCGGGGCCTGGACGGCGGGGGCCTGGACGGCGGGGCGGCGGGCGCGGGAGGCTGCCCGCCGTGCGCCTGCGTGTGCTCGACCTCGCCTGCCGGCGGCCGTTGACCCTGGCCGCCGCGGTCACGGTGCTCTGGCACCTGCTGCTGTTCGCCGTCGAGGACCTGCTGCCGCCGTTGCGACCCGGGTGGTTCCCCGACCTGGGCGCAGCGGTGGTGAACGTCGTGCTCGCCGCGCTCACGCTCGCGCTGATCGGCTGGCTCGGCTGGTGGCGAGAGACCGGCCTGGCCTGGCGCCGGCCGGACCGCTCGTGGTGGCTGCTCCTGCCGCTGCTGGCCGAAGGGCTGCTGCACCTCGTCGACGGGCTGACCGGTTCGGCGACGGCGCTGGCCAGCGCGGCGGTGACCATGCTGGCGGTCGGGCTGGCCGAGGAGTCGCTCAGCCGGGGGCTGGTGCAGCGGCTGCTGAGCCCGTTGGGCCTGGCCCGGGCAGCGGTCCTGGTGGGCGTGCTGTTCGGCCTGGGGCACGCGATGAGCGGGCTGTGGTTCGGGCGGCCGGGCGACGAGATCGCCTTCCAGGTGGTGAACACCGCCGCCTTCGGGTTCTGCCTGGCTGCGCTGCGCTGGCACGTCCGCACGATCTGGCCGTTGGTCGGGCTGCACGCGCTGGTGAACTTCACCAGCATCAACAGCCCCGGCGCGCTGCCGGACGTCGTCCAGATCGGGATCATCGTGGCGCTGATCGCCTACGGCTGGTGGTTGCTGCGGCTGCTCGACCGGCGACCGGAACGGACCCCGGACCCGGCCCGCACCGGCTGACCAGGGCTCCGGCCCCGAGCCCGCGGCGGCCGGACCTCGCGGTGCCGTCCGGTCGTCCCTCCCGCATCATCGGCTGGGCGGGCGGCGACGGAGCCGGCCCGGAGGACGGGAGTCGTCGATGCGCAGGTGCTGGACGGTGCTGGTCTGTGCGGTGGTGGTGCTGCTGGCCGGCCAGGGAACGGCGGCGGCGGCCCCGGTGGCCGGCGGGTACGCGGACCTGGACCAGCGCGGCCCCGCACTCGCTGTCCCGGCGGCGCAGCTGGCCGCCTCGCTGCACTGCAACGGCCCGGTCACCAAGGGCGGGCGGGCGCCGGTGCTGCTGCTGCCCGGCACCACGATGGACCCCGCGGTCGGCTTCGCCTGGAACTACGAGCGGGCGTTCGACCGCCTGGGCTGGCGCTGGTGTGCGGTGACCCTGCCGGACGACGCCACCGGCGACATCCAGGTGGCCGCCGAGCACGTGGTCTCTGCGGTCCGCACGGTGAGCAAGCAGGCCGGCCAGCGCGTCGACGTGGTCGGCTGGAGCCAGGGCGGCATGATCGGACGCTGGGCGCTGCGGTTCTGGCCGGACACCCGGGCGATGGTGGACGACCTGGTCGGGTTGAGCCCGTCCAACCACGGGACGACGGTCGCCGACCTCGCCTGCCAGACCACCTGTACACCGGCGAACTGGCAGCAGCGGTCGATCTCCGCGTTCACCGCCGCGCTCAACAGCGGCGCGGAGACCTTCGCCGGCGTCTCGTACACGGTCGCCTACACCCGGGCCGACGAGGTCGTCGTCCCGAACGCCGGACCCACCGCGAGCTCGGTGCTGCGGACCGGTGAGGGGCGGATCTCGAACATCGCCACCCAGGACGTCTGCCCGGCGAACGCGGCCGACCACTTCGCGATCGGCAGCTACGACCCGGTGGGCTACGCGATCGCGATCGACGCGCTGACCCACGACGGCCCGGCGGTGCGCGCCCGGGTCCCGGTGAACACCTGCCTGCAGGTCTTCCAGCCCGGCGTCGACCCGGCGACCTTCGCGACCGACTACGCCGCGTTCGTCGCCTACGCCACGGACGGGGAGGGGGACGCCGCAGACGTCCCGGCTGAGCCCGCACTGCAGCCGTACGTGTTCGCCCGGCGTTGAGGCCCGCCCGGCGCCGGATCGGACGGCCGCTGGGTCAGGCCGGGCCGATGAGCCCGGCGACGATCTCGGCGGAGAGGGTGACCAGCGGGAGCCCGCCGCCGGGGTGCGCCGAGCCGCCGACCAGGAACAGACCCGGGAGGCCGGCCGCGTTGGCCGGCCGCAGGAAGGCCGCACGGGCCCCGTTGCTGGACGTGCCGTAGATCGAGCCGCCGGGGCTGGCGGTCTCCCGCTCCAGGTCGGCCGGGGTGCGCACCACCCGCCAGCGGACCCGGTCGCGCACGTCGAGTCCGCGGGCGGCCATCGTCGCCAGCACCTGGTCGGCGTAGCGGTCGGCGAGCCCGGGGGCGGTCCAGTCGACGCCGCTGCCCGGCTCGTGCCGCGGCGCGTTGACCAGCACGAACCACGACTCGCTGTCGGCGTCCGGCCGGGTGGCCGGGTCGTCAGGGGCACTCACGTAGACCGTCGGATCGGCCACCGGCCGGCGGGGCCCGCCCCGTCCGAACAGGGCGTCGAACTCGGCGTCGTAGTCGGTGGGGAACAGCACAGTGTGGTGCGCCAGCCCGGGGGTGCGGCCGCGGAGCGCGAGCAGCAGCACGAACCCCGAGGACGACGGCGTCACCCGCCGCAGCGCGGCCCGGGCCCGCCGCACCGGCGCCTGCGGCGGCAGCAGGCTGCCGTAGAGGCTCATCGCGTCGGCGTTGCAGACGACGACGTCGGCCGGCACCACCTCGCCGTCGGCCAGCCGCACCCCGGCCGCCCGGCCCGCCGTCACCAGCACCTCCGTGACCGTGGCGCCGGTGCGCACGACCGCTCCTCGCTCGACCGCGCGCGCGGCCACCGCCTCGGGCAGCCGGCGGAGTCCGCCGGGGACGTACCAGGAACCGAAGGCCTGCTCGGCGTAGGGGACGGTGAGCAGCGCGGCGGGTGCCCGCCGGGGGTCCGAGCCGGAGTAGGTCGCGTACCGGTCCAGCAGCATCCGCAGCCGCGGGTCGGTCAGGTACGCAGCGCCCAGGCCGCGCAGCGTGCGGCCGGGCGCGACCGTGCGGAGGTCAGCGGTGTTGCGGGCGAGCCGGGCCAGGGTGGCCGCACCGGCCAGCGGGGTGCGCAGGAACGGCTGCTCGGTGGCCCGCCACATGGCCTCGGCGCGGGTCAGCAGCGCCGTCCACTGCGCACCGCTGCCGGGGCCGAGGTCGGCGTCGAGCCGGGCCGGGATGTCGTCGCGGTGCCCGGGCAGCGCCGTCGTCGTCCCGTCGGCGAACCGGTAGGCCACGGCCGGGTCGAGCCGCTGCAACGGCAGCACCTCCGACAGCGGTGCGCCGGTGGCGGCGAAGAGGTCCTCGAGCACCTGCGGCAGGGTGACCAGGCTGGGACCGGTGTCGAAGCCGTGGCCGTCGCGGGCGTACCAGCCGAGCTTGCCGCCGACCTGCGGCGCCTGCTCCAGCACGGTCACCGCGTGGCCGGTCGCGGCCAGCCGGGCGGCGGCGGCGAGACCCCCGAGCCCGGCGCCGACGACGACGACCCGGGCCACGCCCCTCACGGTAGCCGCCGGGGTGCGAGCGCCGACGGTCAGAAGTCGGACTCCAGGTGGGCCAGCAGGGTGGCGCCGTCCCAGGTGGGCGGCGGCATGATCCGGCGGATGGTGAGCAGCGGCTGCGCCGGGTCCGTGGGCTCGGAGAGCTGGAACGCGGCCCGGTACCCGGCGGCGGCGACGTGCGGCAGCGCCTCCTGGTCCCACATCCCGTGCGGGTAGGCGAGCAGGTCGACCGGGTGCCCGAGGATGTCGGCCAGGGTGGCCCTCGGGTCGTCGAGCTGCTCGGTCCACTGGCCGCCGGTCAGCTGGTCCACCCGCTGGTGGTCCCAGCTGTGCGCGCCGATCGTCATGCCGGCCGCGTCGAGCTCCCGCAGCTGGTCGCTGCTGAGCCAGTCCGGCTTGTCCAGCACCACGGTCATCGGGAAGAACGCCGCCGGGAAGCCGAACTCGCGGAGCACCGGCAGGGCCGCTGTGGCGTGGGTGACCGACCCGTCGTCGAAGGTCAGCAGCACCGGGCGGTCGGGGAGGGCGGTGCCGAACTGGAGGTGGTCGACGAGCGCCGGGGCGGTGACCGGGGTGTGGCCGCCGTCGCGCAGCGCCTGCAGCTGGGCGGTGAGCACGGCCGGGGGCGTGATGATCGTGCGGGCGTAGGCGCTGTCGTCGGGGCGGAACTCGCGGATCTGGTGGAAGCACAGCACCGGCACCGTCGACCGGGCGAGGATCTCCGCCGGCGTCCCCGGGGTCGGCGCCGGTTCCTCGGTCGGCGTGGGGGCCGCACTGGTCGACTCGGCTGCAGACTCTGGTGCCGAGGGCGTGGCTGCCGACGTCGTGGGCGCAGCGGTCGGGGAACTGTCGGATCGGCTGCAGCCGGCGAGGAAGAGTGCGCCGCCGGCGGCCAGGAAGTCTCGTCTGCGCACGGCACCACCGTCGCCCACCGGGGGGTGCCGAGGCAAACCCCCCGGCGTGGTGTTGCCCGGTTGAGCAGCCGCAGGGACCCCTGACGGCCCGCCGACGAATGGACCAGAACGCGGGCAGGGCTGGTCGCGGCGAGGGCCTGTTGCGGCGAGGGCACGTCGACACGAGGGCACGTCGACACGAGGGCACGTCGACACGAGGGGATGTCGACAGGAGGGCAGGCAGGGACGACGTCTGCCGGCGTGGGATCAGAAGGGCGGTGGGTCGTCGGCCGGGTCGGGTGGTGGTGCGCCCGGCGCGGGTCCTGGCTGCAGGCTCGAGCCCTCCGGGGGTGGCTGATCGGGTGGTCGTTGGCCGGGTGGTCGGGTGGTTCTGGTGACGCCGGAAGGTGTGGTCACGGTGAGGGTGCCGTCGTCGGCCATGGCGAAGTGCCAGCCGGGGGCGAAGGTCTTGAGCCGGTGGTGGGAGCGGCACAGGCAGCAGAGGTTGTTCACCAATCACTAGTCTGCCCCCATGGCAACGGCGGTAGGCGCGGCAGCGGTGTATGCGCGGATCAGCAGTGACACCGAGGGCCGCGCCCTGGGCGTGACCCGGCAGCTTGAGGACTGCCGACGGCTGGCCGACTCCCTCGGTTGGCCGGTGGCTCAGGAGTACGTCGACAACGACCTGTCGGCCTACTCCGGCAAGCGCCGCCCCGCCTACGAGCAGCTGCTGGCCGACCTGGCAGAAGGGGTGAGGGACGCGGTGATCTGCTATCACGTGGACCGACTGACCCGCCGGCCGGTGGAGTTGGAGCAGTTCGTGGCCACCGTCGACGCCGCCGGCGTGCGGCAGGTCCGCTTCGTCTCCGGGGACATGGACCTGGGCACCGGCGACGGGTTGCTGATCGGAAGGATCATGGCGGCGGTGGCAGCGAACGAGTCAGCAGCGAAGAGCCGCCGAGTGCTCCGGAAGTTGGACCAGATCGCCGCCGAGGGACGTCCGCACGGCGGGAACCGAAGGCCGTTCGGCTACGAAGACGACCGGGTGACAGTGCGGTCGGACGAGGCAGAGGTGATCCGGCAGCTGGTGGCCCGCTACCTGGCCGGGGAGAGCCTTCGATCCCTGTGCAGCTGGCTGGAAGCCAACGGCGTGCGGACCACCACCGGCGGCGAGTGGCACAGCCCCTCCCTTCGGACCGTGCTGAAGTCAGGCCGGATCGCTGGACTGCGGGAGCACCGCGGCGACGTGATCGGCCCGGCAGTGTGGGACGCGATCATCAGCCCGGCCGACCGGGACCGCGTGCTGGCCCGCATGGCTGAGGCGGCGGTGACCGGCCGCCGGTCCCCGCGTCGGTATCTGCTCTCGGGGCTGCTGCGATGCGGGCGGTGCGGAGGCAAGTTGTTCAGCTCCCCGCGAGGCGAGACGCGCCGCTACGTGTGCGTGTCCGGGCCGGATCACGGCGGCGGGTGCGGGCGCCTGACCGTTGTGGCTGAACCGGTCGAGCAGCTGCTGGTCGAAGCGGTCCTGCAGCGGCTGGACAGCCCGCACCTGGCCCAAACGCTCACCGGTCGCGGCGGTGACGTCCTGGCGCTCGAGCTCAGCGACGGCCTGGCCGCCGACCAGGAGCAGCTCGACGAGCTGGCGGTGATGTTCGGCAAGCAGGAGATCAGCGCCCGCGAGTGGCGAGCGGCCAGGCAGCCCATCGAACGGCGCATGACCGACCGGCAACGACAGCTGACCGCCGCCACCAGCACTGACGCCCTAGCCGGTCTGCCCGGCAACAGCGGCCCACTCCGCCAGCAATGGGCAGAGCTGAGCCTCACGCGACAGGCAGCCATCGTCTCAGCGGTCGTCGACCACGCCGTCATCGCTCCCGGCCAGCCCGGCAGCCGCTCCTTGGACCCGACCCGTGTCCGGCCGGTCTGGCGCCTATGACTGTCTCGGCGACCGGCTTCGGCCCTTGCGACGGTCGGTACCGAAACCTGCTGCCGTGGGCGGGGACAGCAGCGCGGCCACTTTCGCCAGCACGTGCGGATCGGTGATCAGCACCGGAACGCCCTGCTCGGCGCACGATTCGCTCAGCCAGGCCGCGACCGCCTCTCGGCTCAACCCCATGCCGACTCCACCGCCGCAGGCACATCACCCCGACTGGCCTCGCCAGCTGAAAGTGCCGACCCGAAAGCCGCCGCCGACGGGGCCAGTTGGTCGGTCGACGCCGCGCCAGCAGCTCGCGTCAGCCGCGTGTTCTCCATGGCGGCGCGGTTGGCCGCTCGCACGTCCCGCACCGTGAGCCCCCATTGCCGCGAGGAGGACCAGGTGCGATACCGAGCCGGTGCGCTGCCCCGGGAGACCTCCCCGGTGCGGGTGTTCACCACGTCGACCGCCCAGGGAACGTCTCCCCGCTGATCGGTGGCTTTCGTGGCGTACTTCGCCGCGTAGCGGGCGTGCTGCTGAGGGGACAGCAGGGTCAAGCCCACCTGACAGCCGAAGCCGGCAGCTAGCGCGATCCTCTGCACCTGGTCGCGTGACAGCGGGTCGGAAGACCACACCAGTACGTGCAGGTGCAGCGCGCCGCGCTTCTGGACCTCGACCACCCGGAAGTACTCGAACCGGCACACCCGCGAGAGGCTCAGCCGCAGCCGGTTCCATGCCTGACCGGCGGCCGCGTTCCACTCCGCGAGGTCCCCGACCCGGCAACCGCAGGAGCCACCGCCACCAGGGCGACCAGGCACCCACCGGGCATGTTCGCGCTCACCCGGCGCGGTCAACGTCAAGAAGCTTCCGTGGCCGCGATGCGCCGTAGCGGAGCGGGACTCCGCTATCCGGACGAGCAATCGTCGGTATCGGTCGGAGCAGGGCACGCATCGGGAGGCCCGGTGTGCCCGGCAAGCCCAGACGAGTCGACGGTCGCAGACGCGACACACGACGAGCAGGGGCGAAGTGCAGTCCAGCCCATCGACGCCGCCTCCTGGCAGGTAGCCCACGACGCGCAGTCCCCGGACGCCCGGCGGGCAGACGCACCCCGGCTTCTCTTCGGCTGGTTGGACATGACGACGCGGCTCAGCGAGCGCAGACACGGACGCGGCCGGAAGCGTCGGTCAGGGAGACGGGGCGGCCACGGCGGACAGCGCGGGCACGCATGGAACGTGCAGACATGAGGCTTCCAGGGAGACGACGGGACGCGACAGATGTGCGTAGTCGCCGCCGGTCGGCCGCCGGTCGGGGACGCACTCTGTGATGTCGTCTCGCGGGCCGATCCCCTGTAAGTGGCTGGTCCCGGGCGGGGTTTGCCTCGATGGGCCCCGGGGTGCAGTCGACATAGTGACACGAGCCCACGGCGAGCGGAAGCAACCCCAGGTCAGGCGCGTCTTGAGTTAGTGCAGGAAGAGGGTCAAGAGGCGACCCCTTCGGGGTCGCCACCCACAACGCCCGCTCGGCGCGGGGTCGGCCACAGGCCGCGACCCGGGCGCTCCGCACCCTTGAGCCGCGACCTGCGGTCGACCCCCCGTCCGTCGAGGGCGCCACAGGTGCCGACGCAGCGCACGGGCGCCCTCCGGGCGACCCTTCGGGCAGACCCGTGCACCACGACGACCCCCGCGGCAAATGCACTCACTACCGGGGGGCCGGGGAGATTGGAGGTCCAAGGACAGACCAGAGTTGCGTTGCTGCCTCAAGTTCAGGTCGACGGCTTCGCCATCGGTCGACAGGGCCGCCGTTTGTCGGCGGTCATCTTTCCGCTCTTAGCGTCACTGCCCGTTTAGTGGCGGCTCAGGAATGTTTCGGGACAGGTATCCCATTACACCTAGCAAGTCCCACCCAAGGTAGCTTAGGCGAGCGAATATCTCGTCAATCGGTCGCTCATACATGCGGCTAAGCACTCCGGCAAATTCGTCTCCGCGCGTCCGCATCTCCTTAATAGCTTCATTCGCTGACTCGTCTGCCTTCGATTGCCTAATCCCAAAGTAGAGCGTGACGACCAAGATCAACAAGAGGACGGCGATCGAAAAACCCGCCAAGATTTGCATAGCCGCTGCAACACCCTTGACAGGGGCGATCGCGGACACCTCTGACACAAAAAGCGAGGCGAAGGAGTAGTACGCGAACATTGCATAGCCCGTCGATCCTGACGTGTCGTACTGAGTAGGATCGATTTTGAAGATGGCCACGTTGATGAACGTGAATGAGATGAGCGCCTGAAGCATCAAGCCAACAACGCTAAGTGCGGAGAAAATTACAGCGAAATTGCTTCGCCGATAGACGTCTAGGCGGTAAGCCCAGAACTGGCTAACCCGATACCCCATGAGACCGAAACCAGCTCTGGTCATGATTTGGGAGCCAACCTGTGAGTCGAACTTGACGATCGCCGGGTCGCGCCACGCCTCATCAGGCGTCACGAAGTTGAGGAACGCCTTGCTCGAGAGCAACCGCGAGAGCATTTGCCGCTGGGCAATCACGAAGCGCGCGGGGGCGAAGGCGTAACGGAACGCCTTGTAAAGCGATGCGAACCAGAGGGCCAAAAGTCCAACGCTTGCCGTAGCCAGGATAGGGGTTACGGACGATGCAGCGATAGCGAGGAAGCAAAAGGCTGCGACAGTGCCAGCGATGACCGCATACTTAAAGCTTTGCATCGACGTGACGATTATGTGAATCACCCCCAGCGCAAGGGTCCAACTACCCCGCTTTTTCAGCGCCCGAGGAATCTTCCAGAAAAGCACAATCAGGGGGAAGAGTGAGACGTATAGCGGGAGCCAAGACTTGTCTTTCCGTATAGCGATCAACAAAATTGAGGTCAGAAGGAGGATGCCGAAAAACCGATAGTCCAGCAACCATTGGAAACCGGGGGCCACTGCGGACACCACCCAGCGATCGACGTCCCCCACGAGCAGCCGGAGGATCGCATAGCTCCATAAGAGGGAGGCGACGGCATCAAGGGCAAACCATTTCCAGCGACGCCACCTTGGGCCCAAGCGCAGCTTCTTCGAGTCCTGGGGCGAGGGTGAAGCGTTGTCCGCGTCGACCTTCGATTTCGTGAGCTGTATTGGCTCCAACTTGTCGAGGATGTTGTGCCGCGGTTCGTCGCCCACTGACTGCCTTCCGCCTGATCCGGTCTCGGACAGTACCTGTGTAAGCCGGTCGGAGCGCGTAGTTGAGCGACCAAGCCGCTGTCAGTTGAAGGGGAGGTCCTAGGGGTTGCTGAGGTTGGTGCAGTCGGTGGGGCCGCCGCAGGCGTGGGCGGTGACGTGGTCCAGGTCGGTCCAGCCGACGCGTTGGCCGCAGTTGGGGAACCGGCAGCGCCGGTCGCGGGTGGTCACGAATGACCGTTGCCGTGCGGTGGGGGTGTAGGCGGTGGTGGCCGGTGGCGGGCCGAGCACCGGACAGCCGCACGGCTGGCTTCCGCTTCCGCTGCCATCGCCGCTGCCGCTGGCTTCGCGGTTGCTGCCACGTTCGGGATGGTGCGGGCAGCCACGGCGGGCGAGGCGGGCCAGTTCAGCCGGGGTGATCGTGCTCAGCAGCTGCCCGTCCGGGCCGGTGAGCGCGTAGGTGAGGCTGCCGCCGTCGGGGGTGGTGAGCCCGAGGGCGCCGACCCGGCCGAGCAGTTCGCGCAGGTGGGCGGCGGTGATCGGCAGCCCGTTCACCCCACCCGGTGCACTGCTGACGCCGGCCAGAGCGGTCAGGTCGGCGGTGACCGTGACGTTCACGGCCACGGCGGGCAGCCCGGAGTCAGCCGGGCGGCGGATCAGTGTGGACAGCACGTGCGCCCGCAGGGCGCCGATCGGGCGGTCATCACCGTCGGCCTTGAGCATCTTCGCGAGTTGGTCGACCAGGTCGTGGCACTCCACGGCCTCATCGGTGGGCAGGTCCGCGGACAGCGTCGACCGGCCGTCGGTGGGGGAGGGGAAGACCCGCACGTCGGCGTTCTTGGCCGCGGCTTCCCGGCGCTCGTCGGCTGCGGCGGCGTCCAGGCGGAGCAGTTCCTCGGTGGCCCGTTTCTCCAGCCGCGCCACCGACAGCTCGCGCGCCTCATCCAGCAGCGCGGCCTCGACCTGGCCGGCGACGGCCGCCGGGGTGTGCTCGAGGACGTCGGCGAGCACCTGGGCCCGGCGCTCGTCCAGCTGCCCGGCGGCCAGGGCGGCGAAGGTGGCGGGCAGCTTCTCCGACCAGGTCAACGCCCGCCGCAACCGCACCGCCGCCGTCCCACGGCCCAGGTTCAGCACCGCAGACAGCTCGGCGAGGAAGAACTCGCTGATCTCCGTGCCATCGAGCTCGGCCGTCCAGCCCAGCCGGCGGGCACCCCGGCTGCCCGGCGGTGGGTCGAAGGTGGCCGGGCGCCGGCCGGCCAGCTGCAGGATCAGCTCGGCTTCCTCCGCGGCGGCCATCGCCCGCTGGCGCTGCACCGACCGCAGTCGGGCCGCCAGCTGCTCATCGGAGGAGGCAGCCTCCCGCGCGCCGTGCGCCGTGCCGGTGAAGCAGACGTCGACCGCCACACCCCAGAAGCCCGGTGGCATCGCCGTCGTCGTCACGCATTCGAACATACGTACGGCGTCTGACAGTTTCGGCGGGAGCGAGGCTGCCGACGGGGTCGACCCGCCCCACCGACCGTGGAGCCGTGCCGGGGCCCGGCTCCACGGTCGGTCTGGTGGCTCGCGCTCGGCCACCGCCGAGGTCAGCGGTAGACGACGTCCACGCTGCGGAAGGCGCCCAGCTCGTGGTCGGCGACGAAGTGCTCGTGGTCGCGGCGCACCCGGTCGGCGGCCTCCTCGGCGAAGCGCAGGACGTCGTCGACGAACAGGTCGCGCCCGCCGATGGCCTCCAGGATCGCCGGCTCGACGTCGTAGTCGACGTTGCCGGTCTCGTCGGACATCGCGTGCGTGTGGGCCAGCACCCGGCCGCAGATTTCCGCGTACTCCTTCCACTCGCTCGTGGACAGCTCGTCCAGGCTGATGTCGTCCCGGAACGGCGCCCGCTCCCGCACCATGAAGCTCTGGCCGTCGATGTCGACGCTCCCGTAGAAGACGTCGCCGCTGACCAGGTGCACCCGCTGGGCGTGCCGGATCCGGTCGCCCTGACCGTCCACCTCGTACCCCGACGGCGGCACCAGGCCGGACAGGGCCGAGCGGCGGGCGCGCTTGAACTCCAGGAGCAGGTCATCCGTGCCGTCGTCGCGCACGCCGGCGATGAGCACGTAGTACCGGGTCAGGCCCAGCGAGGCGGTGCCGGCGCCGCGCCGCTCGGCGACGTCCTTCACCCGCATCCGGCCGGCCCGCTCGGGCACCTCCACCTCGTTCTCGGCGACGTAGCGGTCGACGATCTCCTGGAACTCCTCCCGGCGGCTGCTGACCGGCACCAGTTCCTCGTCGGTGCGGAAGCCGCGCCGGGTCTCCTCCAGGAGGTCCTCCAGCCACTCGGCGCGGCTGGTCTCCAGCGTGCTGCCGATCAGCTCCGCGATCAGCGGCGGGGCGTTGTCCATCCGGAGCTGCTCGGTCTGCTCCTGGCCGTCGGCGGCATAGGCGGCGATCCCGGCCACGTAGCCGCGTACGAACCGGCGGGCGATGGCCCGCTGCTTCTTCTGGCTCTGGCCGGTCTTCTCGGCCGCGCCGAGCATGAACCCCACGGTGCCGCGCTTGAGGTCCCAGGTGAAGGGCGCGTAGTAGGCGTCGTCGAAGTCGTTGACCCCGAAGATCGGCACGTTGTCGGAGCTGGGCATCACGCCGAAGTTGCCGGGGTGGACGTCGCCGAGGGCCAGGACCGTGGGCAGTCGGGCGTCCTCGCCGACCAGGTCGCGGTAGAAGAGCAGGTTCGTGCCGCGGAAGAAGTGGAAGACCGAGCCGGCGAGCTTGTCGAACTTCGCCCGCGCCTCCAGGTCACCGGTGGCGATGCGAGTCTCGTGGTCCTCACGCACGGTCTCCCGTACGTGCACCCGGCGGTCGTTGCCACTGAGCATCCGGGGGATGAGCACCATCTCGCCCCGGGCCCGGGCCTCGGCCAGCAGGCGGAACGCCTCGACCCGCGAGTGCACCGGCCGTGAGCCGTCGCCACGGACGCCGTCGGACAAGGCGCCGCCGGACGCGGCGCCGTCGCCGGAGTCGGACGTCAGCGCGTCGACCAGTTGGTCCTTGGTCATCGACGAGCGTCCGGGTACGTCCTGCTCACGCGCGCGGCGCAGCAGTTCGGTGCGGGTGGCGGACTCGAGGTCTGTGTCCATGCCCCTCCGCCTACCCCGACCCGCCCGGGTGCTGAAACCCCGGCCGGCTGACGGGTCAGTGCAGGTCGCGGCGGGTGAACAGCACGGTGCCCAGGGTCAGGACGACGGCGGTCACCACGGCCATGAAGACGCCGGCCTGCAGGTTGCCCAGCAGGTACTCGGTGGACTCCCCGGTGAACGGGTCGGAGCCGAGGAACAGGGTCAGGCCGTCGGGCACCACCAGCGCCGAGGCGTTGTTGGTGAGCAGCCAGGGCTGCCAGTCCGGGCGTACGGCCCGTACCGCCGTCTCCAGCACCGCGAAGTAGACGAACCCCACCCCGAGCGCCGCGCCGGTGTTGCGCACCAGGTTGGTCAGCCCGAACCCGAGCAGCCCGGTCAGCGTGGTGAGCAGCACCCCACGGCCCCCGGTGGCCAGCAGCTCCGACCAGAACCCGTCGGGCAGGGCGGCCCCGTCGCCGGCGAACGACTGCCAGAGGCCGGCCATCGCCAGCCACGCGCCCTGCGCGACCACGCCGAGGACGGCGGAGGCCACGGCGACGACGACGATCTTGGCGCCGAGCACCCGGGGCCGCCGGGTCTCCCAGAACAACAGCGCGATCATCGACCGGGAGGACCACTCGGCGCCGACGAACGTGGCGCCGATCAGGAAGGCCAGCACCGCACCCGCTGCGCTGAACGCCACGGCCCCGGCGACGCCGTCCGCGGCGAAGGAGAACGGCGCCGGGTCCAGGTACCAGTCGAGGTCGAGGTCCGCGGCGGTGACCGGCGCGCCACACCACTCCTCGGGGGAGACGTCCGCCGGGACGTCGTCCGAGGCCAGGCACTCCGCCCGGAAGTCGTTCGCCCGTTCCACCTCCACCTGCAGCTGCTGCTGTGCCGCAGCGAGCCGCTCGGGCGTGGGGGAGGCGTACTGGGTGAGGCCGATGGCGGTGAAGGTGGCCCAGCCGAGCGCCGCGAGGAGCAGCAGCACCTGGATGAACCGGCGGGCTGCGAAGCGGTGCACCTCGGCCCTGAGCAGCCCGCTGAACCGGCCGGCGGGTGTGGTCGGGGGCGCCTCGGTGCGGACGGCGGTCATGCCGGCTCCGCCGTCAGTGCCAGGAACGCGCTCTCCAGGTCCGCCGCCACCGGGGTCAGCTCCTCCAGGTAGTGGCCGTGCTCGGCGAGCACCCGGGTGACCTCACCCGGCGCCGGGACGGCGGAGACCAGCAGCGCGTCCTCGGTCGGGGTCACGGTGAAGCCGGCGGCGGTGAGCACGGCGGTCGCGGCCGCCCGGTCGGGCACGCGCACCCGCACGTCCCCGGAGGACCGGCCGGCGAGCACCTCGTGCACCGGGCCGGAGGCGATGCACCGGCCCCGCGCCATGATCGAGACCTGGTCGGCGACCTGCTCGATCTCGGCCAGCAGGTGCGAGCTGAGCAGCACCGTCGTCGACCCGTCGCGGCCCAGCCGACGGATGAGCTCGCGCACGTCCCGGATGCCGGCCGGGTCCAGCCCGTTGCTGGGCTCGTCCAGGATCAGCAGCTGCGGGGACTTCAGCAGCGCGGCGGCGATGCCCAGCCGCTGCTTCATCCCGAGCGAGTAGCCCTTGAACCGGTCGTCGGCCCGGTCGCGCAGCTCGACGGTCTCGAGCACCTCCTCGACCCGGCTGCGCGGCACCCCGGCGGTCTCGGCGAGCAGCCGCAGGTTGCGGCGGCCGGAGAAGCCGGGGAAGAACAGCGGGGTCTCGACCAGCGCGCCCACGCTGCCGATCACCTGCGGGAGCCCATCGGGCACCGGCCGGCCCAGCAGTCGCACGTCGCCGGCATCGGGCCGGATCAGGCCCAGCAGCACCCGGATGGTCGTCGTCTTGCCCGAGCCGTTCGGGCCGAGGAACCCGTGCACGCCGCCGGACTCGACCACCAGCTCCAGGGAGTCCAGGGCCTGCTGCGGCGGGCGGCCGCGTCGGGCGTAGCTCTTGGACACCGCGTGCATCTCCACGGCCGGCACGAGTGCCTCCTGTCGGGACGGGGCTGGGCGGGAGCACCGTGGCACAGCGCGCGCCCGGGCGACACCACCTGGCGTGCGTGTCCGGAACGGGTCCGGCCGCCGGGGGTCAGTGCGCGGTGCGCGGTGCGCCGAGGAGCGCTGCCAGTGCGGCGTCGGAGTCGGCGAGCGCCGTCCGGTCGTGCGTGCTGCTGGAGGCGACCAGCTCCGCGGCGCCGGTCCGGTCGAGCAGCTCGCCCAGCCGGCTCGCCACCTGGGCGGGGGTGCCGGCGATCGCGGCGGCGACGGTCTGCTCGACGTAGGACTGCTGGCGCGGGGTGGGCGTGCGGGCCCGGATCCCCGCCACCGGTTCCAGGGGCGGGAAGACGCCGGTGGTGCGGGCCTGGGCCATGGCCCATGCCTCGGGCAGCAGCAGGTCGGTGGCCTCGCCGGCGGTGTCGGCGACCAGCACGTCGAGGCTGATCGCCACCCGCGGCTCCGGTGCCGACTCGCTCGGCCGGTAGCTGCGCCGGTACCCCGCCAGCGCGGCCAGCCCGGGCTCCGGGTCCCCGGCCACGCCCAGCAGCGGACCGCCGACGATCACCGGCAGCCCCAGCTCGGCCGCCACGGTCAGTCCTGAGCCGGTGGCCAGCACGTACATCGGGACGGCGGCGGCCGGGCGGGGGTGCGCGGTGATGGCCGCCGAGCCGGTGAGGTACGCCCGCAGCTCGGTCAGGTCGTCGGCGAAGTCCGGCTCGCCGGTGGAGCGCAGCGCCTGCCGTACGGGGGCGGTGAAGCCGGGGGAGCGGCCCAACCCCAGGTCGACCCGGCCGGGGGCGAACGCGCTCAGGGTGGCGAACTGCTCGGCGACGACCAGCGGCTGGTGGTGCGGCAGCATCACGCCGGCCGAGCCCAGCCGGATGGTCGTCGTCCGGCCGGCGATCGCGGCCAGCAGCACCGCCGGGGCGGCACCGGCGATGCCCGGCACGCCGTGGTGCTCGGCGACCCAGAACCGCTCGAAGCCGAGCCGCTCGGCGGCGACCGCCCGCTCGACGGTGGCGGTCAGCGCGGCGGCGTCCGGCTCGTCCGCCCGGGTGCGCGCGCGGTCCAGCAGGGAGAGGCGCATCAGAACGCGTAGCGGACGTGCAGCCAGGGGGCGTGCTGCCGGATGAGCTGCTGCAGCCGGTCGACCCCGGCCCGCTTCACGTCGTTGCGGTAGCGGACGTTGTGCATGCCGTTCTGGCTGACCTTGGGCTGCTGGAGCTCCGGGCGCCAGAGCAGGTCCTCGGCCTGCGGGTGCCAGCCGAGGTTGACCTCGTGCAGCTGCTCGTTGTGGGTCAGCATGATGATCTCGACAGCCGCCTGGGCCTTGGTGGCGTCGGACAGCTGGTCGTCGAGCTGCTGGAGCAACGTCGTCCAGTCCGCCTCCCATCCCTCGCGCAGCACGACGGGGGAGAAGTTGAGGTGCACCTCGTAGCCGGCCTCGACGAAGTCGTCGATCGCGGCGATCCGCTCGTCGATGCGGCTGGTGCGGACGTCGAGGAGGTGCGCGTCGGCGTCGGGCATCAGGGAGAAGCGCACCCGGGTGCGGCCCTGCGGGTCCAGGTCCAGCAGCTGCCGGTTGACGAACTTCGTGGCGAAGGAGGCCTTGGCGGTGGGCAGCGTGCGGAAGGCGGCGACGAGGTCGGCGATGTTGTCGCTGACCAGCGCGTCGACCGAGCAGTCGCTGTTCTCCCCGAGGTCGTACACCCAGTCGAAGGGGTCGCACTCGTTCGGCTCGGGCTTCGCACCCTGCCGCCCGACGTGCCGGCGCACGGCCCCGGTGATCTGCTCGATGTTGGTGAAGACGGTGATCGGGTTGGCGTACCCCTTGCGCCGCGGCACGTAGCAGTAGGCGCAGGCCATCGCGCAGCCGTTGGCGGTGGAGGGCGCGATGAAGTCCGCGGACCGGCCGTTGGGCCGCACGGACACCGCCTTCTTCACCCCCAGCACCAGCGTCTCGGTCTTCACCCGCACCCAGCGCTCGACGTTGCCCTCGTTGCCGTGCAGCGTCGGGATCTGCCAGTGCGAGGGCACCTCCACCAGCTCGGCGTCGGGGAACCGGGCCAGCACCTGCCGCCCGCGCGGGGAGGCGGCGGCCGCGGGCTCCGCGTAGACCGTGCGCACCTGCAGCAGCCGGTTCTCCACCGGGGTCTCCGGCGGGAGGACGTCGTCGAACAGGGTCAGTGCGTCCGTCACGCCTGGTGCAGCGCCGGCCGGTCGACGGCTGTTCCACCGGGCGATGTGGTGATGGCCCTAGGCTCAGCGCTCCGCCGTCCCCCAACTCGGAGGTCCTCTGTGCTGGCCAGCATCGGCTACGCCGTCGCCTACACCGGCGTCGGCATCCTGCTGCTCGTGGTGGGCGCCCTCGCTCTCGACCTGCTCACCCCCGGCCACCTGGCCAAGCACATCTACGAGGAGCGCTCGGTCAACGCCGGCATCGCGCTGGCCGCCGGCCTCCTCGGCCAGGGGGCGATCGCGTTCACCACCATCTGGACCAACGCGACCAGCGGCTTCGGGCGGGCGCTGCTCTACACCGTGGTGTTCGGGCTGCTCGGCGTGCTGCTGCAGGCGCTGGTGTTCCTGCTGCTCGACCTGCTCACCCCCGGGCGGCTGGGCCAGCACCTCACCGAGGTGACCTTCCACCCCGCCAGCCTGGTCTCCGCCGGCTCGACGCTGGCCGTGTCGGCGATCGTCGTCGCGTCCATCTGGCCCTGACCCCTCACCAGGAGGCTCCGCATGAGCCGGATCAACGACGTCGGCGGGATGGCCGGGTTCCCGGCGATCGTCGAGGAGCCCGACGAGCCGCCGTTCCACGCGGACTGGGAAGCGCACGTCCTCGCGCTCAACGGTGCGCTGATCAAGCGCGGGGTCTACAACCTCGACGAGTTCCGCGACGCCCAGGAGCGGCTGCCGGTGCAGCAGTACCTGGGCGCCTCCTACTACGAGCGCTGGTTCGCCGCGATCAGCACGCTGCTGGTGGAGAAGGGCGTCGCCACAGCCGACGAGCTCGCGGTCGATGACCACGGCGCCTGACGGGTTCGCCCCCGGCGACCGGGTGCGCACCCGGTCCGTCGACCTGGCCGGCCACACCCGGCTGCCCCGGTACGCCCGCGGCGCGGTCGGGGTGCTGGTCGAGCGCGCCGGGCGGCACCCGCTCGCCGACGACCGCGCCCGCGGCCTGACCGGGCCGGCCCGGTCGGTGTGGCACGTCCGGTTCGTCGCCGCCGACCTGTTCGGCGCGGGCGACCACACGGTCACCGTCGAACTGTGGGAGGACTACCTGACCCCGATCGAGGAGCAGCGATGAGCGGCGACCACGGCAGTTCCCGGATCTCGGCGCAGGTGCGGCACGTCGAGGCCCTGCTGGAGGGCCGCGCTCTGCTGGACGCCGGGGAGGTCGACCGCCGCATCGACGAGTTCCTCGCCGGTGGCACCCCGGCCAACGGGGCGCGCATCGTGGCCCGGGCGTGGACCGACCCCGGCTTCGCCGAGCGGCTGCTGGCCGACGCCAACGCCGCCATCCGGGAGGTCGGGCTGTCGATGGCGGGTGGCCTGCAGGAGCAGCGGCTGAAGGTGGTCGCCAACAGCGCCGAGACGCACAACGTCGTCGTCTGCACGCTGTGCTCCTGCTACCCGATCGCTCTGCTGGGCCCCTCCCCGAGCTGGTACAAGAGCGAGGCCTACCGCTCCCGGGTGGTCCGCGACCCGCGGGGCGTGCTCGCCGAGTTCGGTCTCGAGCTCCCGGCCGGGACGTCGATCGCCGTCTGGGACGCCAGTGCCGAGTCGCGGTACCTGGTGCTGCCCCGTCGTCCGGAGGGAACGGCGTCGCTGACCGAGGCGGAGCTGACCGGGCTGGTGACCCGCAAGGGCCTGATCGGCACCGCCGTCGTCTGAGCGGCTCCCGCCGGACGGCAGCGCCGTTTGGCCTGGTCAGGCGAGGGCACCGGGGTCTGGACGACGCATCGTGCGTCCCGACGAACGGAGCCCCATGAAGGCAGTGACCTGGCACGGCAAGCAGGACGTCCGGGTGGACACCGTGGACGACCCCTTCGTCCAGGCTCCCACCGATGCGGTGATCCGGGTGACCACGACCAACATCTGCGGCTCGGACCTGCACCTGTACGACCCGTTGGCACCGTTCATGGGCGTGGGGGACGTGCTCGGCCACGAGGCGATGGGCCAGGTCGTCGAGGTCGGCGCGGAGACCGGCGACCTGAAGGTGGGCGACCGGGTGTCCATCCCGTTCCAGATCTCCTGCGGGCACTGCTGGATGTGCCAGCAGCACCTGTACACGCAGTGCGAGACCACCCAGGTGCGCGACCAGGGGATGGGCGCGGCGCTGTTCGGCTTCTCCAAGCTCTACGGCGAGGTGCCGGGCGGGCAGGCGGAGTACCTGCGGGTGCCGCAGGCGCAGTTCACCCACATCAAGCTGCCCGAGGGGCCGGCCGACGACCGGTTCGCCTACCTCTCGGACATCCTGCCCACCGCCTGGCAGGGCGTGGAGTACGCCGGGGTGCCCGACGGCGGCACGCTCGTGGTCCTGGGGCTGGGCCCGATCGGTGACTTCGCCTGCCGGATCGGCCAGCACAAGGGCTACCGGGTGATCGGCGTGGACCTGGTGCCCGAGCGGCTGGCCCGGGTCGCCGCCCGCGGCATCGAGGTCCTGGACCTGCGCGAGCACTCCGACGACCTGGGCGACGCGATCCGGGACATGACCGACGGGCGTGGGCCGGACTCCGTGCTCGACGCGGTCGGCATGGAGGCCCACGGTTCGCCGGCGACCGGGTTCGTGCAGAAGGCGGCCGGGTTGCTGCCGCGGGCCGTCGCCGCCCCGGTGATGAAGGAGGCCGGCGTCGACCGGCTCAACGCCCTGTACTCGGCGATCGACATCGTCCGGCGCGGCGGGACCATCTCGATCTCCGGTGTCTACGGCGGGGCGGCCGACCCGATGCCGATGATCACGCTGTTCGACAAGCAGATCCAGCTGCGGATGGGCCAGGCGAACATCAAGCGATGGGTCCCGGACATCATGCCGCTGCTCACCGACGCCGACCCGCTCGGCGTGGACACCTTCGCCACCCACCGGCTGCCGATGTCCCAGGCACCGGAGGCCTACAAGGCGTTCCAGGAGAAGGCCGACGGCTACGTGAAGGTCCAGCTCAAGCCCGAGCTGTGAACCCGCCCGGTGGTCGGTCCCGCGGGGCCGGCCACCGGCCGTCGGGTCACCCGTGCGAGTCGTCCCGGCCGACGAACGCTCGGTGCCCGCTCTCCCCGGACCGATGAGGTGGCATGGAGTGGACGCGCAGCGCGCCTGAGGTGGCGACCGCCCGCGTCATCGGACCGGTCATCGGGGCGCTGTACCTGGCCGGGGGGCTCGCCGTCCTCGCGGTCGTCGCGTTCGGCGGCGGGGCGCGGCCGGTCTCGCCTGCGCTGGTGGCGATCGGCCCGGTCGCCATGCTGGCCGGCGCCGCGGTGGCCCGCTGGGGCCACCACCTGCCTCGGTCGGTGTTCCACCTGCTGGTGTTCCTGGGCACCACGCTGATCAGCGTCGTCGTGTACGCCGCGCCCGATCCGGCGTCGGCCATGGCCCTGGCCAGCACCTACTCCTTCGTCGCGGTGGCGGCGTTCTTCCTCTTCGCGCTGCCGGCGGCCGCGGCACATCTGGTCCTCGCGCTCGCCGCCTGCACCGTCGTCCTGCCGATGCGCGGGGTGTCGGCCGGGCCGGTCGTCGCGCTCGCCGTCGTCATGGCGGCGATCGGGCTGGTGGTCGCCACGCTGGCCCGGCGCGCCTCCGCCGCCAGCCTGGACGGGCTCACCGGCCTGGCCAACCGGCGCGGCTTCGACGACGCGCTCGAGGAGACGGTGCGGGTCGCCGTGCGCAGCGGCGCCGACCTGTCCGTGGCACTGGTGGACATCGACCACTTCAAGTCCATCAACGACCAGCACGGGCACGCCGCCGGCGACGACCTGCTCCGGACGGTGGCCGACGAGTGGCTGCCCCGGGTGCCGCGCGGGTCCGTGCTCGCCCGGCACGGCGGCGACGAGTTCGCGCTGTTGCTGCCCGCCCACGCCGGCCCGGCCGCGCTGGAGGTGGTCGAGCAGCTGCGGCTCGCCTGCGCGGGCGTGCCGCTGTCGATCGGCGTCGCCGAGCACGAGCCGGGCGAGCTGACCTCCCAGTTCATGCGCCGCGCCGACAGCGCCCTGTACCGGGCGAAGGCGGCCGGTCGTGCGCGCAGTGTCCTCGCCGAGGACCGCTGAGCGACTCGGGTCAGCGGCGGGCGGCGAGCACCGACTCGTAGACCTCCGCGGTCTGCTGGGCGATCGCCGGCCAGCCGAACTCCGCCAGGACCCGCTCCCGGCCGGCCGCGCCCATCGTGGCCGCGCGGCCGGGGTCGGCGAGCAGCTCGGCCATCCGCGCCGCCAGCCCGGCGGCGAAGGCGGTCGGGTCCTCGGCGTCGTAGGGCACCAGCAGGCCGGTGCGGCCGTCGTCGACCACCTCCGGGATGCCGCCCACGGCGCTGGCCACGACCGCGGTGCCGCAGGCCGCGGCCTCCAGGTTCACGATGCCCAGCGGCTCGTACACCGACGGGACGACGAAGACCGTCGCCCCGGTGATCAGCGGCACCAGCTGCTCGCGGGGCAGCATCTGCTCGATCCACACCACCCCGCTGCGGCGGGTCTGCAGCTCCGCCACGGCGTCGGCCACCTGCGCCCGCTCGGCCGGGGTGTCGGGCGCGCCGGCGCAGAGCACCAGGCCGGCCTCGGGGGGCAGCTGCTCGGCCGCGGCCAGCAGGTGCATCAGCCCCTTCTGCCGGGTGATCCGGCCGACGAACAGCGCGTACGGCCGGTCGGGGTCGACCCCCACCGAGCGGACGACGTCCGGCGCCTCGATCGGCCGGTAGGCCTGGGCGTCGACCCCGTTGCCGACCACGACGACCTTCGCCGGGTCCAGGTCGGGGTACACGTCGAGGACGTCGGCGCGCATGCCCCGGCTGACCGCGATCACCGCGTCGGCGGAGGCGTAGGCGGTGCGCTCCACCCAGGAGGAGAGCCGGTAGCCCCCGCCCAGCTGGTCGGCCTTCCACGGCCGGCGGGGCTCCAGGGAGTGCGCGGTCACCACGTGCGCGGAGCCGTGCACCAGCGAGGCCAGGTGGCCGGCGTGGTTGGCGTACCAGGTATGCGAGTGCACCAGCTCGGCGTCGGCCAGCGCGGCGGCGATCTCCACGTCGACGCCGACGGCCTGCAGTGCGCCGTTGGCGGCCTGCAGCCCGGACGGCACCCCGTGGCCGGTCGCGTCGGGGCGGGGCCCGCCGAAACAGTGGACGTCCAGCTCCGGCCCCTGCTCGAGTCCACGCAGGGCGGCGACGAGGTGCTCGACGTGCACCCCGGCCCCTCCGTAGACGTCCGGCGGCCATTCCCGGGTGATCACTCCGACGCGCACGGACTCACCCTAGGTGGTTGGAGCGGACGGCAGATGGGGCGAACGCCGCGTGCACCCGATACGGTCCGTCCATGCGTGGCGGCCCTCGAGTTCTCGGCATCGTGCTGGCAGGTGGTGAGGGCAAGCGCCTCGCCCCGCTGACCCAGGACCGGGCGAAGCCCGCGGTCCCCTTCGGGGGCAACTACCGGCTCATCGACTTCGTGCTGTCCAGCCTGGTCAACGCCGACATCCGGCGGATCGCGGTGCTCACCCAGTACAAGAGCCACTCGCTGGACCGGCACATCACCACCGTCTGGCGGATGTCGACGCTGCTGGGCAGCTACATCACCCCGGTGCCGGCGCAGCAGCGGCTCGGCCCGCGCTGGTACACCGGCAGCGCCGACGCGATCTACCAGAGCCTCAACCTGATCTACGACGACCGGCCGGAGATCGTCGTCGTCTTCGGTGCCGACCACGTGTACCGGATGGACCCGTCGCAGATGATCGACCAGCACCTGGCCACCGGCGCCGGCGTGACCGTCGCGGGCCTGCGGGTGCCCCGCAAGGAGGCGACCGCCTTCGGCGTCATCGACGCCGACGAGAACGGCAAGGTGCGCCAGTTCCTGGAGAAGCCGGCCGACCCGCCGGGGATGCCGGGCAGCCCGGAGGAGACCTTCGCCTCGATGGGCAACTACGTGTTCACCACCGACGCGCTGCTCGAGGCGCTGCGGGTGGACGCCGCCGACGAGAACTCGGTGCACGACATGGGCGGGTCGATCATGCCGATGATGGCCGACGCCGGTGACGCCTACGTCTACGACTTCAGCAGCAACGTCGTGCCCGGGGAGACCGAGCGCGACCACGGCTACTGGCGGGACGTGGGGACGCTGGACGCCTACTACGACTCGCACATGGACCTCGTGTCGGTCAGCCCGATCTTCAACCTCTACAACGACCGCTGGCCGATCTACACCCTGCCGCCGATGCTGCCGCCGGCCAAGTTCGTGCTCGGCGGCCGGGCCGAGGAGTCGATGGTCAGCGCCGGCGTGATCATCGACGGCGGCTCCGTGCACGGCTCGGTGGTCGCACCGAACGTGCGCCTGGAGCGCGGTTCGCGGGTCGAGGCCAGCGTGCTGATGGACGGCGTCCACATCGGCGAGGGCGCCGTCGTGCGCCGCGCCATCCTGGACAAGAACGTCGTCGTCCCGCCCGGTGCGCAGATCGGTGTCGACCCCGAGCGGGACCGGGAGCGGTACCACGTGAGCGCGAGCGGCATCACCGTCCTGGGCAAGGGCTCCCGCGCCATCCTGTAGCCGACGGTGCCGTCACCGCTGATCGTGACGCTGCTGCTGGACGACGACGCCCAGCAGCGGTTCGACCGGCTGCGGGCGGCGCACTTCCCGCCGGAGCGCAACCACTTGCAGGCGCACGTGACGCTGTTCCACGCGCTGCCCGGTGAGCACGTCCGTGAGGTGCGGGACGGCCTGCGGGGGACAGCCACCCGGTCACCGTTCGACGTCGCGATCTCAGGCGTGCGGTTCCTCGGTCGCGGCGTCGCCCTGGACCTGGCGTCTTCGGAGCTCACTGCCCTGCGCAACGACCTGGCCGACGCGTTCGACCCGTGGCTGACCCGGCAGGACCGGCAGTGGTCCCGCCCGCACGTGACGGTGCAGAACAAGGTCGCCCCGGAGGTGGCCCGCGCGCTGCACGCCGAGCTGACCGCGTCGTTCGTGCCGGAGACGGTCACCGCCCGCGGGCTCGGCCTCTGGCGCTACCTCGGCGGGCCGTGGGCGGCGGAGGCGGAGTTCCCGTTCGGTTAGGTGCGCTTGGTGGCGACCAGCAGGCCGGTGCCGATGGGGAGCACGGCGCAGGTCAGCGTCTCGTCCTCGCGCAGGGTCCGGGCGATCTCCCGCCAGGCGACGGTCTGCGCGTCCCGGGCCGCGTGGTCGGCGATCTTGTCCTCGGCGAGCAGGCCGTGGCAGATGAGCGACCCGCTGTGCCGGATGAGCCCGAGCAGCCCGGCCAGGTTGCTGGCGTACTCCAGCGGCGGGCCGGCGCAGCTGACCAGGTCGTAGGCGCCGGGGGACAGCCGCGGCAGCACCTCGCCGGGCGTGCCGAAGATCAGCCGGGTCCGGCCGCTGGGGACGCCGGCCTCGGTGAAGGCCTGCCGGGCCGCACGCAGCTCGGCCGGGTCGGCGTCCAGGGCGGTGAGGACGCCGTCGGGGCGCATGCCCTGCAACAGCCAGAGCCCGGCGACGCCGCCACCGCTGCCGATGGACACCACCGAGCGGGCGTCGCAGGCGGCGGCCAGGACGGAGAGGGTCGCGCCCACCGCCGGCTCGACCGGGACCTGGGTCCCGAACGCCTCGGCGGAGGTCATGGCCCGCTGGCGGGCGGCCACCTGGGCGGGGGTCTCGGCGGCGAAGCCATCGGCATAGGCCGCCGCGCCCGTCGGGGAGCCGCCGGTCGGGGGCGGTCCGGCAACGCTGGTCACCGGGCGAGGGTAGTGGCGAGGGCGGGGTCGCCGCCCGCCCGGGTGGGGGACGGGACGACGCCCGGTCGACTGCCTGGCAACTGGCTGTGTGTCTGCGCCGTACGGGAACACCGACTGCGCGCCCGGCCGTTGGACCGGACGTGCGTCTCTCGCGTACCACCAGCCAGCGCTCCGTCGAGCGGTCCACCCCCGCTGGGGAGGTGTCGTCCTCGGCCGTCTGCGATCCTGGGGCCGTGACCGAGCCCACCGCGACCGGGTCGGCGGCCCCCGCCGGCCCCGAACCCGCGGCCTCCGCGGCCGAGGGCTGGGTGGCGCCCACCTGGGAGCAGGTCGTCCGCGACCACTCGGCGCGCGTCTACCGGTTGGCCTACCGCCTCTCCGGCAACCAGCAGGACGCCGAGGACCTCACCCAGGAGACCTTCGTCCGGGTGTTCCGCTCGCTCGCCGACTTCTCCCCGGGCACGTTCGAGGGGTGGCTGCACCGGATCACCACGAACCTGTTCCTGGACATGGTGCGTCGCCGGCAGCGGATCCGCTTCGACGCCCTCCCGGAGGACACCGAGCGGCTGCCCGGCTCCGCGCCGTCCCCGGAGCAGGTCTACGCCGACACCCACCTCGACCCGCAGATCCAGGCCGCCCTCGACGCGCTCTCCCCGGAGTTCCGGGTCGCCGTCGTGCTGTGCGACATCGAGGGCCTCACCTACGAGGAGATCTCGGCGACCCTCGGCATCAAGCTCGGCACCGTCCGCAGCCGCATCCACCGCGGTCGCGTGCAGCTGCGGGAGGCGCTGGCCCACCTCGCCCCCGGCCGCCCCGTCCCCGCCGTGGAGGTGTCGTGAGCATCCCGGAGAGCCACCTCGCCCAGGAGGCGATCGCCGCCCTCGTCGACGGGGAGCTCTCCGGTGGCGCGGCGAACCGGGCGGCCCGGCACCTGACCGGCTGCGCACAGTGCCGGATGGCGGTCGCCGCCCAGCGCGAGGCGAAGGACGCGCTGCGGTACGGGGTCGACGTCGCGGTCCCCGGTGACCTCATCTCCCGGCTGCAGGCCATCCCGTTCACGGCCGCCGGCCCCGGCGCCGGGCTCGGCTCGTTGAGCGCCGGTTCCGACGGGCTCGCGGCCAGCGGCGCGGGTGGCTCCTGGGCGATCCCGCTCGCGCCCGCCGAGGCCCCGCCCCGGTCCGACGGCGGTGCCCGCTGGCTGCGGCGGGGGATGACCGGGGCGCTGGCCGGTCTCGGTCTGGGCGTCGCCGTGCTCGCCGTCAACCTGCCCACCGCCGACATGCCCGACCGGGAGCCGGTGGCCGACGCCGTCCGCTACGCGCCGACCGAGCGCACCGACATCGTCCCGCCCGTGGTGCGCACGTTCACCGTCGGTTCCACCACCGGCCTGCCCGCCGGCGGGACGCCCTGAGCGGGACGCCCGGCACCGAGCCGTCCGACGCCGGCTCCCGTCGCGCCGACGCCGACCACGCCGTCGGCCGGCCCGACGAGCCGCCGACCGCGTACGCCCGGCCCGCGGGGACGACGGGCGCCTTCGCGCCCACCGACGCCCGGCTGCAGCCCAGCACCCCGCCGGCCCCGGCTCCCCAGCCGGAGCAGCAGGCGGCCTTCGGTCGGCCCGCCGCGGTCGACGGGTCGTTCGGCGGTGACCGCCCGGTGCCGGCGCCCCGGCCAGTGCCCCCACCGCCCCCGGAGGCAGTGCTGCGGGCGTTCGCCCCCCGGGACGGCGCCACCGGTCTGGGTGAGCCCCCGGGCGGTCGCCCGGTGCGGCGGCGCACCGCCGTGGCCCCGTTCTGGAAGGCCGACGCGACCGCGGACCCGTGGCGCGACCCGCACGCCCCCGCTGCGCTGGGTGCACCCGCGCAGTACCCGCAGGAGCCACCGCAGCCCGGCCCGGTGCTGCCGGAGCCGCAGCCTCGCGGCGGCAAGGTCCGGCTGCGCGACCTCTCCGTCCGGCTGACCGTGCTGGGCCTGCTGAGCCTGCTCCTGGTCGGCATGGTCGGCGGTACGACCGCCTGGTACCTGGGCCGGACGGCCGACGAGGCGCCGTTGCTGGCCGAGGGCACCCAGCTCTCCGAGGTGTCCCCGGGGACCAGCCGGGAGCCCGGGTCGATCGCCGACATCGCCGGCCGGATCATGCCCGCCGTGGTCTCCATCGAGGTCCGGCTGGCCAGCGCAGGCGCCACCGGGTCCGGGGTCGTGGTGGACGCCGAGGGCGGCTACATCGTCACCAACAACCACGTCATCTCCGGTGCCGCCGACGTCGAGGGCGCAGAGATCCGGGCGGTCTTCAGCGACGGCAGCGGCTCGACCGCCCGCATCGTCGGCCGCGACCCGGCCAGTGACCTCGCCGTCCTCAAGGTGGAGAAGCCCGGGCTGGTCGCGGCGTCCCTCGGCAGCGTCGGCGACCTCGTCGTCGGTGACCCCGTGGTGGCGATCGGTTCGCCATTGGGCCTGGCCGGCACGGTCACCAGCGGCATCGTCAGCGCGCTGGACCGCCCGGTGCGGCTGACCGGCGAGGGCAGCGACACCAACGCCGTGATCAGCGCCGTGCAGACCGACGCACCGATCAACCCCGGCAACTCCGGTGGCGCACTGGTCGACGCCACCGGTGCGGTCATCGGGATCAACACCGCGATCGCCTCGGTGGCGGGCGCCGGCACCACCGGCGGCTCGATCGGCCTCGGCTTCGCGATCCCGATCGACACCGTGCGCGACATCTCCGAGGAGCTGATCACCACCGGGACGGCGGTGCACGCCTCGCTCGGGGTGAACGCCCGCACGGTCACCGACGGCACCCGCGACGGGGCGCTGGTGCTCAACGTCGAGCCCGGCAGTGGTGCCGCCGAGGCCGGGGTGCAGGAGCAGGACGTGGTCATCGCGGTCGACGGTGAGCCGGTCGTCAGCTCGGAGGAGCTGGCCGTCTTGGTCGACGCCCGCGAGCCGGGTGACACGGTGACCCTCGAGCTGGTGCGCGGTGGCAGTTCCCGCGAGGTCGACGTCACCCTCGGCGTCGCCTGACACCTGCTGTTGGGCTGCGGGTCGTCCGGCAGCAAGCCGGTCCACCTACGCTGGACACGGACCGCGTTCCGCGGCGGGCGCGAGGAGGAACGGTGTTCGACTCGATCGGCTGGGGCGAGATCGTCGTCCTGGCGCTGGCGGCGCTGTTCATCTTCGGCCCCGACCGCCTGCCCACGCTGGCGAAGGACGCCGCGAACGGGCTGAAGAAGGCGCGGGAGGCGGTCACCGGGGTGCGCGGGCAGCTGCACGACACCCTGGGCGACGACTTCGACCACCTGCGCGACATCGACTTGCGGCAGTACCACCCGAAGACGTTCATCCGGTCGCAGCTGATGGGCGACGACGACGCCCCGGCGCGGACGGGGAGCACCGCCGCCAGTCCAGCTGCTGCGGGTGCGACCGCGGCCGGCTGGTCCCCGGCGGGGCAGACGGCCCGCACGCGGGACGCGAGCACCCCGCCGCCGTTCGACGTCGACGCGACCTAGGCCGCGTCACCGGAGTCCTGCGACTCACCAGGGAGGAGCCGGTGGATGGCTCACGACGCTGAGCTCGCGGCCCGCGTCCGCACGGCCCTCTCGGAGAGGGACGTCCGTGAGGTGACGATGTTCGGCGGCCTCGCGTTCATGGTCGAGGAGAAGATGGTCGCCTGCGTCTCGGGCGGCGGGGGAGCCCTGCTCGTGCGCGTGTCCCGCAGCCGCGATGCCGAGTACCTGGCGGTGCGCGGCGCCCGCCGGGCAGAGATGGGGAAGGGCCGGTCGATGGGCGAGGGGTGGATCGCCGTCGACGAGGAGGCGCTCACGGGGGACGAGGACCTGCAGTTCTGGGTCGACGCCGTCCTGGAGCACCACGCCGAGGCAGCGGGGCGCTGACCGGACACGTCCACCGATGCGCGAGAGGCCGGTCACCCCGCGTGGGGTGACCGGCCTCTGTCGTGCCGGGGTGGCTACCGCTTGACCGGGGTCAGCCCCAGCGACATGCCGGACAGGCCGCGCTGGCGGACGGCGAGGGCGTCGGCGATCGCGGACAGCGACTGCGCGGCGGGGGCGTCGGGCTGGGCGAGCACGATCGGTGCCCCGGCGTCGCCGGCCTCGCGGAGGCGGGTGTCCAGCGGGATCTGGCCCAGCAGCGGCACCCGCGCACCGAGGGTCTTGGTGAGCGCGTCGGAGACGGCCTGGCCGCCGCCGGAGCCGAAGACGTCCATCCGGGAGCCGTCGGGCAGCTCCAGCCAGGACATGTTCTCCACGACACCGACGACCTGCTGGTGGGTCTGGGTGGCGATCGCGCCGGCCCGCTCGGCCACCTCGGCGGCGGCGAGCTGCGGCGTCGTCACGACCAGGATCTCGGCGTTGGGCACCAGCTGGGCCACCGAGATCGCCACGTCACCGGTGCCGGGCGGGAGGTCCATGAGCAGCACGTCCAGGTCGCCCCACCACACGTCGGCGAGGAACTGCTGGAGCGCCCGGTGCAGCATCGGCCCGCGCCAGACCACCGGGGTGTTGCCCGGGGTGAACATGCCGATGGAGATGACCTTCACGCCGTAGGACTGCGGCGGCATGATCATGTTGTCGACCTGGGTGGGCTTGTCGTCCACGCCGAGCATCCGGGGCACCGAGTGGCCGTAGATGTCGGCGTCCACGACGCCCACCGACAGGCCCTTCTTGGCCAGCGCGGCGGCGAGGTTGACGGTGACGCTGGACTTGCCGACCCCGCCCTTGCCCGAGGCGACCGCGTAGACGCGGGTCAGCGAGCCGGGCTGGGCGAAGGGGATCACCGGCTCGGCGGTGTCGCTGCCGCGGACCGTCTTGCGCAGCTCGGTGCGCTGCTCGTCGCTCATGACGTCCAGGCCGACCTGGACGGAGGTGACACCGGGGACCGCGGAGACGGCCTGGGTGACGCGGTTGGTGATGGTCTCGCGCATCGGGCAGCCGGCGACGGTCAGGTAGACCTCGATGCGCACCGCGCCCGGGTCGCCGCCGACGCCGATCTGCACGTCCTTGACCATGCCCAGCTCGGGCAGCGGACGGTTGATCTCGGGGTCCTGGACGGTCGCCAGCGCCGCGTTCACGGCGTCCAGCTCCGGGGATCCGGTCAGCGTGTCGGACATGCGCGTTGTGTCTCCTTCGACGGGGAGCCTGCGGATTCCGGGCCCCTGCGGGGGCCCGCGCGCCGGCGAGCCCCACTGTACGGCGGCTGATCGACCTGCCCCGGGCCAGCGGGTGTGAACCGGCCGACCTCCGACCTGCGGGGGACGACGACCGGTGGTGGCTGATGGCCGCCCGGCGCGCCCGGCACGACCCGCCGGTGCCCGAGGGTCACCAGATGACAGCGCTGCGGTGCCTGGTCATGATGAGGCGCCCAGTGGCGCAGCTCACAGTCGAGCAGTCGGGAGACGTCCTCATGACCCAGTTCCAGCACCGCTCCACCCGGCTCTGCGCGGTCACCGCCGCTGCGACCCTGCTGGTCGGCGGGTGGGCCGGCACGGCCGGTGCCACGGACGACCGGCACGGACCCGAGGGCCCGGTCGCCCCGGGGTTCCAGGAGGTCCAGCAGTCGCCGTCGCTGCCGGCGGTGCCCGCCCGGGACATCGAGTGGACGGTCGCCGACCCGGCCTTCGACTACGACCCCGCCACCGGGCAGCCGGGTGAGGCGTTCACCCCGCTGCTGGACGCGGAGGGCCAGCCGCGGACCCGGGTCCTGACCGGCGTGGAGAAGGGCGCCGGCTACCGGATCGAGGTGCCCACCGAGGGCTGGAACGGGGACGTGGTGTTCTGGGAGCACGGCTACCGCGGCACCGGGACGGTGCTCTGGGTGGACAGCCCCTCCTTCGAGCTGCGCCAGGCCTACGTCGACGCGGGCTACGCCTGGGCGGCGTCGTCCTACTCCGCCAACCGGTACGACATCCGGGCCGGGGTCACCTCGACGGAACGGCTGGCCCGGCTCTTCGACCGGCTCGTCGCCCCGGCCGACGACCGCTACCTGCAGGGCGTGTCCATGGGCGGCCACATCATCGGGGCCCTGGTGGAGCGGGAGCGGGTGGACTGGGCCGGTGCCGCGCCGATGTGCGGCGTGATGGGTGACCTGGCCCAGTTCGACATCCGGCTGGACTACAACCTGGTGGCGCAGACGCTGGCCGAGGTCGACGCCTACCCGGTGACCTCGACCGAGGACTACCAGGCTGCGATCGCCGAGATCAAGGCGACCCTGGGGCTGCCCACCTCGCCCACCGGGCCCAACCCCGAGCTGACCGAGCGGGGGGAGACCTTCCGGGACGTCGTGATCGACCTGACCGGCGGCCCCAGGCCGGCCGACGAGGCCGCCTTCACCTACTGGGAGGGGCTGACCTTCAACCTGGGCCGGTTCGCCGACGACCCGACCGGGACGCTGGGCGGGCTCACCGCGGGCTCGGTGGCCGAGAACGCCGACCGGCTGTACCCGACCACCTTCACCTTCCCGGACGGCTCGACGCTGAACTCCCGGATCGAGCGGGTCGAGGCGGCGCCGGGCACCCGCAAGGAGACCGGGAAGGCGCCGATCATCCAGCTGGACGCCGACTTCTCCGTCCCGGTCCTGTCGGTACACACCATCGGTGACATGTTCGTGCCGTTCGAGCACCAGCGGATCTACGCCGCCGAGGCCGCGATCCAGGGCACCGGCGGGCTGCTGGTGCAGCGGACGGTCCGGTCGGTCGGGCACTGCGAGTTCAGCCCGGAGGAGGCGGCACAGACCTTCACCGACCTGGTGACCTGGGTCGAGTCCCTCGAGGAGGGCGGCCCGGTGGTGCGGCCGGCAGGGGAGGACGTGCTGAACCGGAACGCGGTGGCCGAGGCGGACCTGGGGTGTGCCTTCACGGTGCCGCAGACCGGCGGCACCCGGGACCTCTTCCCGGCCTGCCCGGTGGCCGAGGAGCAGGCGGGCGCCGGCTCCTGACCGCCGCGCTCCGGCCGGCAGCCGACGACGCCCTCGGCGGGGATGGACTCCGGTCCCCGCCGAGGGCGTCATCGTCAGCCGGCCGCGGTCACACGGCCCACCTGCTGGTCACCCGTCCGCCGGGAGCACCTCGGAGCGGTAGAACGGCTGCGGCCGCTCCTTCACCACCTCGAAGTTGAGCGTCTCGACGAACTCCCGGCCGCTCGGGTCGACCGCCCGCACCGTCGCGGTGTGCGCGCCGACCGGCAGGTCCGCCGGCAGCGGCAGCCGCCACAGGTGGCTGGACTGGTCGGCCCACAGGTCCTGCTCGATCGGCTGGGTCGGGCCGGGACCGAACTTCTCGCCCCGGTAGGCCTCCCAGCCCTGCGCCCGCTCGTTGCCCGACGTGCTCGCCAGGGAGTAGCGCCCCACCTGCATCTGACGCACCAGCGCGTAGGGGTCACCGAACTCGGCGCCCTCCAGCACGCCCTCACCGGTGGCCGACTGGGTGCGATCGGCTGTCACCGGCTCCTGGTCGCCGATCTGCACGGTCACCTCGGTGGCCGTCTGCCCGTTCCACACGTTGGCCGTCAGGTAGCTGTCCGTGGCCAGGTCGGCCGGGGTCAGCAGGTTGAGGTCCCCCAGGTCGTTGACGTTGACCGGCGGCACCGCCATCGGATCCGGCGCCTCGAGCTCGGACTGGCCGGTACGCCAGGCAGCCAGCGTGTCGTACCAGCTCCGGAAGAAGGGCGAGTTCACCGACAGCGTCATCTGCTCGTCCTCGGGACGTCCGGTGGCGCGGTAGGTCTCCTGGTAGGAGTTGCCGTCCAGTTCGAGGTTCATGTAGCCGGGAGGGCCTCCCTCGCGCTGGATGGCCTCCGGGATGATGCCGCTGTTGCTGCCCGCGGTGCTCAGGTCGCCGGTCCACCAGGAGCCGGACGCGGCGCCGACGGTCAGGTGGCGGAAGGGCGCGGCGTCGAGGTCCAGCAGCTGCGTCCAGCCGGCGTAGCTGTCCCCGGCCGAGAGGTTCTCGACGACCTGGGTGTGCCCGGAGACCGACAGGGCCTCGCGACCATCCAGGAGCTCGTAGAGCCTCTTCACGTCGTCGGTCTGGTGCTTGATGAACTCCTGGTCCAGGTAGGAGATCAGCGGGATGTGCGTCGCGATGACGATGAGCTTGTCCTTCGACACGTGCGCCAGGTCGTTGGCCAGCCAGGTCAGCTGCTCCTCGCCGATCAGCCCGGTGTAGGTGGGGTGCTCGGCGTCGTTGCAGAACTCGTGGTCGCCATCCGCGTTGTCCTCGGCGACGCACGGGTACTTGACGTTGTCGAGACCGACGAAGTGCGTGTCCCCGATGTCGTAGGAGTAGTACTCCGGGCCGATCTCCCGCTTGTAGGTGTCGAAGGAGTGCTCGTCCTCCGTGGCGTCGTAGTCGATGTCGTGGTTGCCGGGGACCGCACGCACCGGCATGCCGGCCAGGCTCATGACCTCCTTGATCCGCGGGTAGAGGCCCAGGTCGTCCCCGGCGACGTCGCCGACGATGAGCGCACCGCACTCGCCCAGGTCGTCCCGCTGCTCGAGGTCGTTGACGACGCCGTCCCGCAGGAAGCCGATCTCCTGGTTGCTGTAGGTCTGGGTGTCACCGATGACGGCGCAGTCGATGGGGTCGTCGCCGGTGTCCGCGGACTCGACGAGCGGGAAGTTGATGGCCTCCGGCAGCGGCCCGGTGGGCGGCAGCCCGTCGAAGCGCAGTGGCGGGGAGCCCTCCGGCAGGTGGTGGTAGAAGAACTGCGGGAAGTTCTGCTCGTCCAGCGGGACCTCCCAGCCGGCCGGCTTGGTGACGAAGACGGTCATCCCGTCGTAGGCGGGCAGCTCGTAGTCGCCGTCGTCGTCGGTCTCGACCACCTCCCGCCCGTTGGAGACCAGGACACCGGCGACACCGGCCTCCCGGTCGCCGCGAGTGCTGTCCCGGTCCGCGTCCTCGTAGACGGTGCCCCGGATGATCTGCGGCTCGTCGCTGCCCGCGCGGACGACCTCGACCTGTCCGACGTAGGGGGCTGCCTGCTCTCCCTCGTCACCGGTCGCGGTGTCGCTCGCCGCCGCGGTGGTCATCGCCCCGATGAGCAGCGTCGCACCCACCGTCAACGCGAGGCCGCCGGCCAGCAACGGGACGGCCTTCGTGTGTGCCTTCCGTACCAACACCATGAACCTCCTGCAGACGGGCTGATGGGGTGCCCGGCGACAGCTCTCGCCGCGCCCGGCCAGACTCCGCCGCCGGTGGTTACCAGCAGGGGTACGGCAGGCGAGGATCACGCGCACGTGCGGGGACGACGGGGCCCCGCGGGCGTGTCGCCGCCTCGGGCGCTCCCGTGCCGGCTCGTGGTCGGGCACGACTCAGATGGACGGCTGCCGGACACCGTGCGTTCGCCGTCCGATCACGCAGGTGGGACTCCACCCGCGGTGTGATGGGTGAATGCGTCGATGGCCGTCTCGCGCGCGTGCCTCCCGCTGCCTCACGTGGGTGCTGGCGTGCCTGATCTGCACCAGCGGGCTCGTGGTCACCGCCGCGCCGGCGCTGGCCCATCCACTCGGCGACTTCACGGTCAACACCCACATCGGCGTTCGGGTCGAGCCCGCCGCAGTCGTCCTCGACGTCGTCGTGGACATCGCCGAGGTCCCGACCCTGCGGGCCTTCCCCGGGCTCGACGCGGCCTCGGCCGCCGCCGGGGACGCAGTGTCGGAGGCAGACCAGCGCGCCTACCGGGAACGCATGTGCCCGGCGCTGCGCGACGCGGTGGACCTCCAGGTCGGCGGGGCGCAGGTGGAGCTGGCGGACGACGGCAGCTCGTTGAGCTTCCCGCCGGGCAGCGCTGGGCTGGCCACTGCCCGGCTGGAGTGCACCCTCCGGAGCGTCCAGGAGCTGGACACCGTCGGGCAGGAGGTGGTGCTGATCGACCGCATGGCGGTGCAGCCGGTCGGCTGGCGCGAGATCACCGCCGTGGGTGACGGCGTCGAGCTGGCTGCGAGCGACGTGCCGGACCGCAGCGTCTCCGACGTACTGCGGAACTACCCTGAGGACCTGCTGGACGACCCGCTGGACCAGCGCCGGGCGACGCTGAGCGTCGTGGCGGGCAGCGGGATCGTCACCGGTCCAGTGGCTGGGCCAGGCGGCGGACCGGGACCGGAGCCGTTGCGGGGGCTGGACCCCATGACGACGGCGTTCATGGACCTGGTCTCCGCCACGCAGCTCAGCGTCGGGTACGGCGCGCTCGCCATCGTCCTGGCGCTCCTCCTCGGGTCGCTGCACGCCGTGGCCCCGGGGCACGGCAAGACCCTGATGGCGGCCTACCTCGTGGGCCGGGAGGGCTCGCTGCGACAGGCGGCAGTGATCGGTGCCTCCGTCACGGTGACGCACACCGCCGGCGTGCTGGTCCTCGGGGTGCTGCTCTCGGTCGCCGCGGTGACCGCGCCCGAGCGGATCTATCCCTGGCTGAGCCTGGCCAGCGGCCTGCTGCTCGTCATGATCGGGCTCGCGCTGCTGCGCGGGGCCTGGCGCCGCCGGTCATCCGGCACGGACGACGGTCATGCCCATGCCCATGCCCATGCCCATGCCCACGGCCACGGCCACGGTCATGGCCACGGGCACGGGGGAGACCTGGCGACCGCGAGTGCGACCCGGGAGGGAGCGGCAGCACCTGGGCGGGTCGCCGTCGCGACCTCGGCCGGCGCGGTGGCGCGGCCCGGGGACCGCGGGTCCTCCAGCGCCCAGTCGGGCGACGGGGTGCGCGGGGGCCACCGCAGCCTGCTGGCCGTGGGCTTCGCCGGTGGCCTGGTGCCCAGCCCGTCGGCGCTGGTGGTCCTGCTGGGGGGCATCGCGCTGGGCCGGGCCTGGTTCGGGGTGCTCCTCGTCCTGGCCTACGGGATCGGGATGGCGCTGGCGCTGATGGGTGCCGGCCTCCTCGTCGTGCGGGCCCGCGACCGGGTCGAACGCTGGTCCTCGGCGCGGCACCTCTCCGGCGGGCGCACCGGCGCGGTGCTCGCCGTCGCCCGCGCACTCCCGCTTCTCACCGCCGTGCTCGTCGTGGTGATCGGCGTCGGTCTCGCCGTGCGGGCTCTCGCGCAGGTGTGAGCGGCCGGGTCCGCACGGTCGCTGGGTGGACCCGTGCTGGCCCGTTCCGACGGGCACGGGCCGCTGACTAGGGTCGGCGCGTGCCGCCCGACGCCCGCACCGCCACGCTCCGGGACGCCGTCGGGCTCGGTGTGGCGGTGGGGCTGTACGGAGTCGCCTTCGGTGCGGCGGCGGCCGGCGCCGGGCTGGACACCTGGCAGGCGGTGGCGACGTCGGCGCTGATGTTCACCGGCGCCTCCCAGTTCGCGATGATCGGCGTGCTCGGGGCCGGCGGGGGAGCCTTCTCCGCCGTGGGCAGCGCCCTGCTGCTCGGCACCCGCAACACCGTCTACGGCGTCCGGCTGGCCCCGATGCTGGCGCCGCAGGGCTGGCTGCGCCGGGCCGGCGCGGCGCACTGGGTGATCGACGAGACGACGGCGATGGCGGTCGCCGCACCGGACCGGGAACTGGGCCGGCTGGCGTTCTGGGTCACCGGCGCCACCATCTACCTGGGCTGGAACGTCACGACCCTGGTCGGCTCGCTGGGGGCCGCGGCGCTGGGCGAGACGGCGCAGGCCGCGCTGGACGCCGTCGTGCCCGCGGCCTTCCTGGCGTTGCTGTGGCCCCGGCTGCAGCGCTCGGCGCGGGAGCCGGGCGTGCAGCGGCGGGTCGCCCTGGGCGGCGCGGTCGTCGCGCTGGCGCTCACCCCGTTCGTGCCGGCCGGGGTGCAGGTGGTGCTCGCCGTGGTCGCGGTGGCGCTGGCCGGCCGGCCGCGGACGGCGGCGTCCCCGCGGGAGGGGGCCGCGTGAGCACCGGGACGCTGTGGGCGGTGGTGCTGGCCGGCTCGCTGGGCTGCTACCTGCTGAAGCTGGCCGGGCTCTCGGTGCCGGCGGCCTGGGTGGAGCGGCCGTGGGTGACCCGGGTGGTGGAGTTCGTGCCGGCGGCGCTGCTGGCCGCGTTGGTCGCCGTCCAGGCCGCGACGTCGGGGCCGGACCTGGTCGTCGACGGGCGGCTGGTCGGTCTCGCCGTGGCCGCGGTCGCGCTGGCGCTGCGGGCACCGTTCATCGTCGTCCTGGTGCTGGCCGGTGCAGCCGGCGCGCTCGTGCACGTCGTGACCGGCTGACCGGACGGGCTGCCGTGCCCCCATCGGCGGCATGGCAGCCCGCACCGCTCAGTGCGCCAGCGGCAGCTGGGCCTGCTCCTCGGCCAGTCGCTCCGCGCCGCTGGTGGTCTTCAGCGGCTTCTCCTTGATGAACAGCACCACCAGCAGCGCCAGCGCAGCCAGCGGGGTGGCGATCAGGAACAGCTCGGCGGTGGCGTTGCCGTAGGCGTCCTGCACCACGCGGGCGACCTCCGGCGGCAGGCTGGAGACGTCGGGGACGGTGGTCTCGCCGCCGCCGCTCTCGCCACCGCCCAGCACGGCCAGGTCACCGGCGACCCGGCTGGCGAGCACCGCGCCGAGCACGCTGACCCCGATCGTGCCGCCCAGGCTGCGGAAGAACGACAGCACCGAGGTGGCCGAGCCGAGCTCCCGGGCGGGCACGTCGTTCTGCGCCGCCAGGACCAGGTTCTGCATCAGGAGGCCGACGCCGACGCCGAGCACGACCATGAACGCGCCGAGCAGCCAGATCGAGGTCTGCGCGTCGATGGTGGACAGCAGGCCGAAGCCGAGGGTCATCAGGACGCCGCCGGCGACCAGGAACCGCTTCCAGGTGCCGGTCTTGGTGATCAGCGCACCGGCCACGGTCGAGGAGACCAGCAGGCCGCCGACCATCGGCAGCGACAGCAGCCCGGCCTCGGTGGGGGAGTAGCCCAGCGAGATCTGGAAGTACTGGGACAGGAAGACCGTGCCGCCGAACATCGCGATGCCGACCAGGGCGCTGGCCAGCGTGGTGAGGGCGACGGTGCGGTTGCGGAAGATGCCGAGCGGGATGACCGGCTCGGCCACCCGTGACTCGACGAACAGCGCCAGCGCGAGGAGCACGGCGGCGCCGCCGACCATCAGCGCCGTGGTGCCGGAGAGCCAGTCGAAGTCGTTGCCGGCCAGGGTCACCCAGATCAGCAGGGTGCTCACCCCGGCGGTGATCAGCAGTGCGCCGAGCCAGTCGATCCGGACGTTCTCGCGCTTGACCTGCTTGAGCTTCAGCGTCTTCTGCAGCAGCACGATCGCGGCCAGGGCGAACGGCACGCCCATGAAGAAGCACCAGCGCCAGCCCAGCCAGGAGGTGTCCACGATGACGCCGCCGATCAGCGGCCCGGCGACGGTGGCGACGGCGAAAACGGCGCCGAAGATGCCGGCGTACCGGCCCAGCTCGCGCGGCGGGATCATCGCCGCCATCACGATCTGTACCAGCGCGGTCAGACCGCCGGCGCCGATGCCCTGGACCACCCGGGCGACGATCAGCATCGTGGTGTCCTGGGAGAACCCGGCCAGCAGCGACCCGGCGACGAAGAGGGTCAGTGAGATCTGCACCAGCAGCTTCTGGCTGACCAGGTCGGCGAGCTTGCCCCACAGCGGCACCGAGGCCGTCATGGCGAGCAGCTCGGCGGTGACCACCCAGGTGTAGATCGACTGGCTGCCCTCGAGGTCGGCGATGATCACCGGCAGGGCGTTGGAGACGACGGTCGCCGCCAGGATGGACACGAAGATGCCCACCATCAGGCCGGACAGCGCCTGGAGCACCTCCCGTCGGCTCATCCGGGCCTCGGTGCTGGCCGCGCCGGCTGCGCCGGTCTCCACGGTCGTGGACATGGTGCTCCTGTCAGTGCTGTGCATCGATGGGGGACGGGGAGGTCAGTGACCGGGCTCGGGGAGGCCGGCGGCCAGCGCGTCCAGCGCCTCGTCGAGCAGGGCGGTGAGCGGGACGGCGCCGCGCTGGACGTGCCAGCGGGAGAAGGTCACCCGGACGGCGGCGGACAGCACCGCGGCGAGCAGGCCGGGGTAGAGGTCGGTCTCCGCGGTCTGGCCGGTCCGCTCGGCGATCGCCACCGCGACCTCCCGCTCGTCGGCCGCACCGATCTCCACCAGCCGGGGGAGCAGCGAGGGGCTGCCGGCGACGACGGTGATCCGGTCGCGCAGCGCCGCGGCGTCGGCCTCGAGCCCGGTGAGGTCCGCGTGCAGGGCGGCGCGGGCGGCGGCGAGCACGCCGGTGCCGGCCGGCTGGGCGCGCAGTCGCGCGGAGAGCCGCGGCTGGTCGGTGCCGGCGGGGAAGAGCAGCGCCTCCTCCTTGGCGGAGAAGTGGTTGAAGAACGTCCGGTAGGAGACGTCGGCCGCCGCCGCGACGGCCTCCACGGTGACGTTCTCCCAGCCGAGCTCGATCGCCAGCCGGAGGGTCGCCGCGGCCAGCGCGGCCCGGGTGTCGGCCTTCTTGCGCTCGCGCAGCCCTCGCTCGGTCATGCGCTCAGGATGCGTCGTTCATTGCACACTGTGCAAGCTTGCTCGGTGTGCAGCTGCTCACGACGGTGCGGCGCGGCAGACGTAGGTGGGCGGGCGGCGGCGGCACGATCGGTGTCGTGACGGCGACCATCGAGGCACCGGCCCGTCGGCGGGCACCCCTGGCGCTCGCCCTGCTCGCCGGGGTGCTGACCGGCGTCGCGGCGAAGGCGGGTGACGAGTCGGGCTGGCGGTGGGCCACCGATCTGGGCAGCTACCCGGCCGCCTGGGTGCTGGTGGTCGCGCTGATCGGCTGGTCGGCGCCCGCTGCGGCGGCCGCCGCGCTCCGCTCCGGGGTGTTCTTCGCGGCGATGACGGTCGCCTACTACGCGTGGGCCGCCCTGGTCCTGGACTTCGGCTGGGCCGTCCGGCTGCTGGTAGCCTGGCTGGTGCTGTCGGCCACCGCGGTGCCGGCCACCGCTGTGGCGGCGCACGTGGCGACCCGGGGATCGGGGTGGCTGCCGGGTGCCCTGCTGGCGATGGCCGCCGGCATCACGCTGGGCGGTGGTGCGCTGGCCGACGCCGGTGACCACCCGGTGCAGGCGGTGGTCGACGTCGTCGTCGCCCTGGTGCTCGTCGTCGTCCTGGCCCGTGACCTGCGCACCCGGTTGTGGGCCGCGGCGCTGACGCTCCCGCTCACCGGGGTGGCCGCGGTGCTCCTCGGTCTGCTGCGCGACCTGCTGGGCTGAGCGGGTGCTCATCGTGGTGGGCGGGCTGTCCGGGGTCGGCAAGACGACGGTCGCCCGGGGGGTGGCCGGCGCGCTCGGCGTGGCCCACCTGCGGGTCGACGCCTTCGAGGTCGCGCTGCTCCGGCAGGGCCTGGTGCCCAGCGCGGCCGAGGTCGGCGCGCACGGCTACGACCTGGCGCTGGCCGCCGCCGACACGTGTCTGACCGCCGGCACCGGCGTGCTGGTCGACGCGGTCTTCGACGTCGCCGCCGCCCGCCGGCCGTTCCGGGACCTGGCCACCCGGCACGACGTCCCGGTGCACTGGGTGCGGCTGATCTGCACCGACCGGGCCGAGCACCGCCGCCGGGTCGAGGGGCGTCCCGCCGACCTCCCCGGCCACGTCGTCCCGACCTGGGAGCAGGTGCGGGCGCGGCGGGTCGACCAGTGGCACGAGCGGCACACCGTGGTCGACACCGCCACCGGCGACCCGGCCGACGCCGTGCTCGCCGCGCTGCGCCGCTGACGGTCAGCCGGTGGGCTCGGCCGCGGCCTCCCGGCGCTTCTTCTTCTTCTTGCGCTCGGCGGCCTCGTCGTCGGGGTCCTCGGGCACCAGTCGGTTCAGCTCGCCGCGGATGAAGTCGCGGGTGGCCAGCTCACCGACCGACACCCGCAGCGACGCCAGCTCCCGGGCCAGGTACTCGGTGTCGGCGCGGGTCTGCGCCGCGCGGTTGCGGTCCTCCTCGGCCTGGATCCGGTCGCGGTCGGCCTGCCGGTTCTGCGCGAGCAGGATCAGCGGTGCGGCGTAGGCGGCCTGGGTGGAGAAGGCCAGGTTCAGCAGGATGAACGGGTAGGGGTCCCACCGCAGGTCGACCGCGACGACGTTCAGCACGATCCAGACGATCACGAGGATCGTCTGGACCGCGAGGAACCGGCCGGTGCCCAGGAACCGGGCGATCCCCTCGGCGAACCGGCCGACCGCGTCGGGGTCGAGCCGCAGGAAGCTGCCGATGCCCCGGGCGGTGCGGGGCTGGTCCAGCCGCAGGTCGGCGCGCCGCTCGGCCTCAGCCACGCCGGGACCTCTCGCGCCAGTCCTCGGGCAGCAGGTGGTCCAGGACGTCGTCGACGCTGACCGCGCCCACCAGCCGGCCCTGCGGGTCGACCACCGGCGCGGCCACCAGGTTGTAGGTGGCGAAGTAGCGGGTGACCTCGGTCAGCGGCGTCTCCGGGCGAAGCGGCTCCAGGTCGTCGAGCACCCCGCTGACCAGGCCGGACGGCGGTTCGCGCAGCAGCCGCTGGATGTGCGCCAGTCCCAGGTACCGCCCGGTCGGCGTGGCCGAGGGCGGCCGGCAGACGTACACCTGGCTGGCCAGCGCCGGGGACAGCTCGGGGGTGCGCACCCGGGCCAGCGCCTCGGCGATCGTCGCGTCGGGGGCGAGGATCACCGGCTCGCTGGTCATCATCCCGCCGGCGGTGTCCTCGGAGTACTTGAGCAGCTGGCGGACCGGCTCGGCCTCGTCCGGCTCCATCAGCTCCAGCAGCCGGTCGCGGTCCAGTGTGGAGAGCTCGGCCAGCAGGTCGGCGGCGTCGTCGGGGTCCATCTCCTCCAGGACGTCGGCGGCCCGCCGCTCCTCGAGGGTGCCCAGGATGGTGATCTGCTCGGCCTCGGGGAGCTCACCGAGCACGTCGGCCAGCCGGGGGTCGTCCATCGCCTCGGCGACCTCGTGCCGCCGCTTGATCGGCAGCTCCTGCAGCGCGTGCGCCGCGTCGGCGGCGTTGAGCTCGCGGTAGGTGGCGATCAGCGTCTCGGCGCTCTGCCCGGTCTCGGGCAGGGCGAGCCCGCTGGCCTCGTCCCACGAGAGCTGGTGCAGCTGGCCGCGGCGGCCCAGCCGGCCCGGCTCCTGGACGGCGAGGCGGGCGACCACCCAGTCACCCGTGCGGGTCTGCTCGATCGCGGCGTCGACCACGACGGCCGGCCGGTCGGACTCCTGGATGGTCACCCGCCGGTCCAGCAGCTCGCCGAGCACCAGGGTCTCCCCGGCCCGCTGCTCGAAGCGCTTGAGGTTCACCGTGCCCGAGGCGAGCCGGACCGAGGCGGAGTCCAGGCCGGTGACCCGGCCCATCGGGCAGAAGATCCGGCGCCGCGGCACCACCTCGACGATGAGGCCGAGCACGCGGGGCGCGGCGCTGCCGACCCGCAGCGCGATGAGCACGTCGCGGACCTTGCCCACCCGGTCGCCGTTGGGGTCGAAGACGGTCAGCCCGGCCACCCGGGACACGTACGCCCTCGTCACCGTCGTCACTGGCCCTCCTCGATGCTGCGTCGGTCCCGGGACCAGTGGCCGGCGGTGACCTCGGGAACTCGGCCACCGGAGCGGAAGGCTACCGTCGCCGTCGTGGCGGCTCCGGGACCCGATCGACTCAGCTACGAGGTCGTGGACGTGTTCGCGCCCCGGCCCTACGCAGGCAACCCGCTGGCGGTGGTGTTCGACGCCGACGAGCTGAGCACCGAGCAGTGCCAGGCGCTGGCCTTCGAGTTCCACCTCTCGGAGACCTCGTTCCTCTGCGCACCCACCGCCGCGGACGCCGACTACCGGGTGCGGATCTTCACGCCGTTCGCCGAGCTGCCCTTCGCCGGGCACCCCAGCGTCGGGGCCGCGCACACGCTGGTGCGCGCCGGGCGGCTGCCGGCCGGGCGGGTGCGCCAGGAGTGCGGCGTCGGCGTCCTGGACCTGACGGTGGACGACGCCGGGGCGACCCTCGGCGGCGGCCGGCCGACCCTGGACCCGGGGCCGGACCCCGCCGTCCTGGCGGCTGCGCTGGGGTTGTCCGCCGGCGACCTGGCCGACTCCCCGGTGCACGTGGCCGGGTGCGGCCTGCCCTTCGCGTACCTGGCGGTGCAGCCGGGCGCGGTCGACCTGGCGCGCCCGGACCAGGGCGCGCTGGACCGGCTCGGCGTGGGGGAGGGCGTGTCGGTGCTGAGCTGGGACGCCGGCACGGCCACCGCGTACGCCCGGGTGTTCGCCGGTGACCTGCGCTGGGGCGAGGACCCGGCCACCGGGTCGGCGGCGCTGGGCACGGGGGTCTGGCTGGCCGCGGCCGGCCTGGTGCCGGCGGACGGGACGGCGGGGTACACGGTCCGCCAGGGTGAGCAGCTCGGCCGCCCCTCGGTGCTGTCCTGCACGGTCACCACCGCCGGCGGTGTCGCCACCGCGGCCACCGTGGCGGGCACCGTGCTGCCGATCGCCAGCGGCACCATCCGGGTCCCGGCGCGGTGACCGATCCCGCCGCCCCGCCCCGGTCACCGGCGCGCCGGGTGGGCGCCGCCGCCCCGTCGGTGTCGCCCTGGGCGGTGCACCGGCCGGGTGGCCGGGACGTCGCGCTGATGGCGGTGGCCGTCATCGGGGTGTCCTTCTCCGGGCCGCTCACCGCGCTCGTGACCACCTCGTTCCTGGCCATCGCCTTCTGGCGCAACGCCGCCGGCGCGGTGCTGCTGCTGCCGGTCCTGCTGCTGCGCGAACGTTCCACGCTGACCGGGCTGCGGGCCCGGCAGCTGGTCAGTTCCGTCGTCGCCGGGCTGTTCCTGGCCGCCCACTTCGCCGCCTGGCTGCCCAGCCTGTCGATGACGACGGTCGCCGCCTCCACCGCGCTGGTGACGACGACGCCGATCTGGACGGCGTTGGCCGCCCGCGTCTCCGGCGTCCGCCTGCCCCGGCAGGTGTGGTGGGGGCTGGCCCTGGCGGTGTTCGGCGCCGCACTGATCGCCGGCGTCGACGTCACCGTGTCCTGGACCGCGCTGGCCGGTGACGGGCTCGCGCTGCTGGGCGCCATCTGCGCCGCCGGTTACATGCTCGCCGGAGCCCGCGCGCGGGAGCGGCTGACCACCTCGGCGTACGCCGTCGTCTGCTACTCGACCTGCGCCGCCGTCCTCGCCCTCGCCGCCCTGGTCGTCGGGGTGCCGCTGGCCGGGTTCAGCGCGCGGGACTGGTGGCTGATCGCGGCGATCACCGTCTGCGCGCAGCTGCTCGGGCACACGCTGCTGAACCTGGTGCTCTCCTCGGTGGGCCCGACGGTGGTCGGGCTGGCGGTCCTGCTGGAGGTGCCGGGTGCGCTGCTGGTCGCGCTGGTGCTGCTCCAGCAGGCCCCGCCGCTGCTGGCCCTGCCGGGGATGGTCGCCGTCGTGATCGGGGTGGCGCTGGTGATCCGGGCCGGGCGCCCGACGCCGGAGGCCGACCCGGTGTAGCGCCGGGACGTCGCTACTCTCCGGTAACAACGTCGACCCGACCAGCAGCGGAGGCACCGTGGCCCAGCTCCGATCCCGTCGTTCCAACCTCGCCGTCCCGGGCAGCAACCCCCGGTTCCTGGAGAAGGCCAAGAGCCTCCCCGCCGACCAGGTCTTCCTGGACCTCGAGGACGCCTGCGCCCCGCTGGCCAAGCCAGGCGCGCGGAAGAACATCGTCGCGGCGCTGAACGAGGGTGGGTGGGGCGAGAAGATCCGCACCGTCCGGGTCAACGACTGGACGACGGAGTGGACCTACCGCGACGTGGTCGAGGTCGTGGAGGGCGCCGGCGCCGAGCTCGACTGCATCATGCTGCCCAAGGTCGCCGACGCCGCCCAGGTGAAGGCGCTGGACCTGCTGCTCACGCAGATCGAGAAGAGCAACGGGCTCGAGGTCGGCCGGATCGGCATCGAGGCGCAGATCGAGACGGCGCAGGGCCTGATCAACGTCAACGACATCGCCTTCGCCAGCGACCGGATCGAGACGATCATCTTCGGCCCGGCCGACTTCATGGCCAGCATCAACATGAAGTCGCTCGTCGTGGGCGCCCTGCACCCCGACTACCCGGGCGACCCCTTCCACCACATCCTGATGACGATCCTGATGGCCGCCCGCGCACGCGGCGTGCAGGCCATCGACGGCCCCTTCCTGCAGGTGCGCGACGTGCCGGCGTTCGAGGAGGTGGCCAAGCGCTCGGCGGTGCTCGGCTTCGACGGCAAGTGGGTGCTGCACCCGGGGCAGATCGACGCGGCGAACGAGATCTACGCGCCGTCCCAGGAGGACTTCGACCACGCCGAGCTCATCCTCGACGCCTACGAGTGGGCGACGTCGGAGGCCGGCGGCAAGAAGGGCTCGGCGATGCTCGGCGACGAGATGATCGACGAGGCCAGCCGGAAGATGGCGCTGGTGATCGCCGGCAAGGGCCGCGCGGCCGGGATGTCCCGCACCTCGACCTTCACCCCGCCGGAGGGCTGACCGGCGGGTCGCCGCTCAGGGGGCGAACGCGCCCTCGCTGATCGAGGCGAGCACCCAGATGTAGGCCACCAGCCCGATGACCATGAAGGTCGTGGCGATGCCGCCGACGATCACGGCGACCACCGCCAGTCCGCCGCCCCTCTCGCCGGTCCGCCGGACCTGCCGGCCGGCCACCAGGCCGAGCACCAGGCCGACCGGGGCGAACACGAAGGCGGTGAACAGGGCCACGATCGCGAGCTGGTTGGTCGGCCGCTGCCAGCCGGGGCCGTAGGCAGACCGGCCGTACCCGGGAGGTCCGTACCCGGGAGGTCCGTACCCCGGGGGGCCGTACGCGGGCGGGCCGGGAGGTCCGTACGCGGGCGGTCCGTACCCCGGCGGGGCGCCGGACGGCGGCGGGTCCCCGCGGTAGAAGTCGTCCTGGCTCACGGCGTCAGTGTGCCGGTCAGGCGCCGATCGCCTCGGCAGGCAACGCGGCGATGCGGGTGGCGATCGACCGGCCGGCGGCGGCGGTGACCTCCGGGTCCTCGCCGACCAGCACCGAGAGCACCTGCCCCCGCGCCTGGGCGAGGGTGACCTGGGTCGTGCCGTCGGCGAGGCGGTACTGGAAGACGACGCTGTTGGCGGCCAGGCCCTCGGCGCTCGGGCCCGGCTCGAACGTGTACTCCTCCTCTGGGCAGCCGCCGAACGCCTGGACCAGCTCCTGCACCGCGGTCGTCGCCGCGGCCGGGGTCGCGTAGGCGATCGCCTCCGACGACAGCTGTGCGGTGCCGGCGGGGTCCAGGCCCACCACCGGCTGCTTCGCCGTCCGCTGCGACTCGGAGGTGAACGGGTAGCCGCAGATGCCCTCGAGGCTCGGGTTCCCCGCCAGGTCGGCGTCCGTGGGGACCGGGTTGGCCTGCACCGACCAGCCCTCCGGCAGGTCGGCGGCCCGCAGGGCGGTGGCCACGATCGCCTCGGCCGGGTCCTGCGCGGCGGCCGGGTCGGCCGTCGCCGCGGCTGCGGCGGCTGCGTCGGCCGGGGCGGGTTCGGCAGTTCCCTGGGCGGGTTCGGCGGTGCCCGGGGCGGCCGCACCGTCGTCGGCGTCCTCGGCCGCCCCGCACCCGGCCAGCGTCAGGAGGGCCACGGCGGCGGGGACGAGGAGGCGGCGACGGTGCTTCACCGCCGCGACGGTAACCGCCACAGCTGTGCGGCCGGGACGCCGGAGGAACCGGGCCGGGAGTGCTCCATACTCGCGACGTACTCGCCAGTAACCGAGACACCGTCGTCCCGAGGAGTGTGCGCATGACCCGCCTGGCCCAGACCGCGGACCTGACCGACGTCCAGACCGAGATCCTGTCGACGGTCCGCCGCTTCGTGGACAAGGAGATCATCCCCAGGGCCCAGGAGCTGGAGCACGGGGACGTCTACCCGACGGAGATCGTCGAGGGCCTGGCGGAGATGGGGATCTTCGGGCTCACCATCCCTGAGGAGTTCGGCGGGCTGGGGGAGTCGCTGCTGACCTACGCCCTGGTCGCCGAGGAGATCGCCCGCGGCTGGATGAGCGTCTCCGGCGTCATCAACACGCACTTCATCGTGGCGCACCTGATCACCCAGCACGGCACCCCGGACCAGCAGGCCGAGTACCTCCCGCGGATGGCCACCGGCGACCTGCGCGGCGCGTTCTCGATGTCCGAGCCGGAGCTGGGCAGCGACGTCGCGGCGATCCGGACGAAGGCAACCCGCGACGGCGACGAGTACGTGATCAACGGCTCGAAGATGTGGCTGACCAACGGCGAGAACGCCACCCTGGTCGCCTTCCTGGTCAAGACCGACGAGGGCAGCGACTCCCCGTACAAGAACATGACCACGTTCCTGGTGGAGAAGACCCCGGGCCTGGGTGAGCGACTGCCCGGCTTCTCCATCCCCGGGCGCATCGACAAGATGGGCTACAAGGGCATCGACACCACCGACGCCAGCTTCGACGGGTTCCGGATCGGCGCGGACAAGATCCTGGGTGGGCAGCCCGGCCGCGGCTTCTACCAGATGATGGACGGCGTCGAGGTCGGTCGGGTGAACGTCGCGGCCCGTGGCTGCGGGGTCGCGATCCGGGCCTTCGAGCTGGCCATCGAGTACGCCCAGCAGCGGGAGACCTTCGGCAAGCCGATCGCCCAGCACCAGGCCATCGCCTTCAAGCTCGCCGAGATGGGCACCAAGGTCGAGGCGGCCCACACGATGATGGTGCGCGCGGCCCGGCTGAAGGACTCCGGCGAACGCTTCGACGTCGAGGCCGGCATGGCCAAGCTGCTGGCCAGCGAGTTCGCCAGCGAGGTCACCCAGGAGTCCTTCCGCATCCACGGCGGCTACGGCTACTCCAAGGAGTACGAGATCGAGCGGCTGATGCGCGAGGCACCGTTCCTGCTGATCGGCGAGGGCACCAGCGAGATCCAGAAGACGATCATCAGCCGCGGCCTGCTCAAGGAGTACGCCAGCAAGCGCTGACCCGTCCCCCCGCTCCCACCAAAATGGCCATTTTGGTGGGGCCGGGGGCCGGTGGAACGGCGGGGTGGGCGGAACAGCGGGGCGGGTGGGCGCCTTGCACCGGGCATGAGAGCTGCAGGAGTGACGGAGTTCGGTGGTCCGGAGGCCCTGCGCCTGGTCGACGTCCCCCGGGAGCCGCTGGGTCCGGGTCAGGTGCGCGTCCGGGTCACGGCGGCGGCGGTCAACCCGACCGACACCTACGCCCGCAACGGCACCTACGCCCAGCGTGACCCGGTCAAGGAGCCCCCCTACGTGCCGGGGATGGACGTCGCCGGCACGCTGTCCGAGATCGGCGACGGCGCGGACACCGACATCCACGCCGGCGAGCACGTGATGGGCATCGTCGTCCCGTCCGGTGCGCACGGCGGCTACCGCGAGGACGTCGTGCTGCCCGCCGGCTCGATCGCCCGCGTCCCCGAGGGCGTCGGCGACGCCGCGGCGGCCACGCTGCCGATGAACGGGCTCACCGCCCGGCTCGCTCTGGACCGGATGGCGCTCCAGCCGGGCCAGGTGCTCGCGGTGACCGGCGCGGCCGGGGCGTTCGGCGGCTACGTCGTCCAGCTGGCCAAGACCGAGGGGCTGACCGTGGTGGCCGACGCCAAGGCCGAGGACGAGCAGCTGGTGCGCGACCTGGGTGCCGACGTCGTCGTCCGGCGGGGGGACGACGTCGCCGACCGGATCCGCGAGCAGTTCCCCGACGGCGTCGACGGGCTGGCCGACGGCTCGGTGCAGGACGCCGCCGTGCTGCCCGCGGTCAAGGACGGCGGGGCCGTCGCGACCGTCCGCGGCTACCGCGGCGACGGGCAGCGCGACCTGCGGGTGTTCCCGGTTATGGTGCGCGACTACGCCGAGGAGCACGCCAAGCTGGACCGGCTGCGCGAGCAGGTGGAGAAGGGTGAGATCACCCTCCGCGTGGCGCAGACCTTCCCGGCGGCGAAGGCCGCGGAGGCGCACCGGCGGCTCGAGGCCGGCGGCGTGCGGGGACGTCTGGTCCTCACCTTCTGATCGCGATAGGAAGGCCCGCATGAGACGCAGGCGCTCGTGGGGCTCGCTCTGGTCGAAACGCTCGGTGCTGTCGATCAGCTCGACCGGGTCGGTGCTGTCCATCGGCAGCGTCGGCTCGGTGCTGTCGATCGGCAGCATCGGCTCGTCCTGCTCGCTGTTCAGCATCGGGTCGAGCACGTCGATCGGGTCGGCGGCGTCCTGGCTGTCGATCGGGTCGCTGCTGTCGGCGGAGTCCCGGTGGTCGGTGCTGTCCTGGCGGTCGGTGAGGTCCCGGCGGTCGGCGGGGGAGTGCGCCGGGGAGTGCGACTGCTGCGGGTCGGCCGGCTGATCAGCCCAGGTGCTTGGCCGCCTCCCGCCGGGAGAGCGGACTGAGCTCGTGCTCGGCCAGGAACCGGCGCACCCAGTCGGGGTCGGTCTTGGTGTGCTCGCGCAGCGCCCAGCCGATCGCCTTGCGCACGAAGAACTCCGGGTCGGCGACGTTGACCTCGATCACCTCGGCCAGCAGCGCGGTGTCGGTGCGCTCCTTCGCGCCGAGCTGGGCGATCACGGCGCTGCGCCGCAGCCACCGGTCCGGGTCGCGCGCCCAGCCCTGCAGCACCGGTCGCAGCGGCGCGGGATGGGCGAGCAGCAGGTCGCGGACCCGGGGCTGGACCCCGTCGACCAGGTCCCACCACGCGCCGGTGGTGATCATCTCCTCGTACAGCGGCAGCAGCTCCAGGGCACCGCGGGCGACGGGCAGGCCGGTCAGCGCGATGGCGGCGTGCCGCTCCTCCCGCACGGTCGCCTCCCGCCACAGCGCACCGGCGGCCCGTTCGACGTCCGGTGGGTGCGCGGCCGCGGCGGCCCGGACGATCCGGCGGACGTCGGGCAGCCGCACCCCGAGGCAGGGCTCCGCCGTCTTCAGGTAAGCCTGCATGCCGCGGCCCCGCTCGGGGTCGGCCGCCGCCCGCAGCGCGGCGCGTACCTCCGGGACCAGGTCAGCGGCCATGCCGGCGATCCTGCCGCAGTCGGATCGCCCGGCGGGAGTCCTCGTGCGAGGCTGCCGGGGAGGTCGCCCGCCGGTGCGCGGCCCTGGTCGGGAGGTCCCGTGAACGGCGCGCAGGCAGTCATCCGCACCCTGGTCGACGGCGGGGTGGACGTCTGCTTCGCCAACCCCGGCACCTCGGAGATGCACTTCGTGGCGGCCCTGGACGACGTGCCGGAGATGCGGGCCGTGCTCACCCTGTTCGAGGGGGTCGCCACCGGCGCCGCCGACGGGTACGCGCGGATGACCGGCTCGCCGGCGGCGACGCTGCTGCACCTGGGGCCGGGGCTGGGCAACGGCATCGCCAACCTGCACAACGCCCGCCGGGCACGGACGCCGCTGGTCAACGTCATCGGCGACCACGCACTGACCCACAAGCGGCTGGACGCGCCGCTGGAGTCCGACATCGACGCGCTGGCCGGCACGGTGTCCGGGTGGGTGCGCCGGTCGCTGGCCACCAGCGAGGTGGGTGCGGACACCGCCGACGCGATCGCCGCCGCCGCCCGCGGCCAGGTGGCCAGCCTCGTGCTGCCGGCCGACGTCTCCTGGAGCGACGGCGCCGCGGTGGCCGCCGTCCCGGCCCGGCGCCCGGCCCCGCAGGTGCCGGCCTCCGTGGTGGCGGAGGTGGCCGGCGTGCTCGGCGGTTCGACGGTGCTCTTCCTCGGCGGCGACGCGGTGCTCGAGCCCGGGCTGCGGGCCGCTGCCCAGGTCGCCGCGGGCACCGGTACCCGGCTGCTGTCCCAGCGGTCCCCCGCGCGGATGCAGCGCGGGGCCGGGCTGCCCGACGTGCTCAAGCTGCCCTATCCGCCCGAGGGCGCCCGCAAGCAGCTGGACGGCGTGCAGCACCTGGTGCTGGTCGGCGCCGCGGAGCCGGTGGCGTTCTTCGGCTACCCCGGCATGGACGGCCGGCTGCTGCCCGAGGGCTGCACGGTGCACGTGCTCGCCGAGCCCGGGGAGGACGCCGTCGCGGCGCTGCAGGCCCTGGCCGAGTCGACTGCACCGGACGCCGTCCCGGAACTGGCCGAGGCCCGCCGTCCGGACCTGCCCACCGGCGAGCTGGACACCAAGGCCCTGGCCGAGGTGGTCGGCGCGTTGCTGCCCGAACGGGCGATCGTCGTCGACGAGGCGCTGACCAGCGGCTACTTCCTCCCCATGGCGACCGTCGGGGCGCCGGCGCACGACTGGCTGACCCTCACCGGCGGGGCGATCGGGCAGGGGATGCCGGTGGCCACCGGCGCCGCCGTGGCCTGCCCGGACCGGCCGGTGGTCTCGCTGCAGGCCGACGGCAGCGCGATGTACACGATCCAGGCGCTGTGGACCCAGGCCCGCGAAGGGCTCGACGTCACCACGGTCATCTGCGACAACAGCGCCTACGCGATCCTCGCCAGCGAGCTGGAGAACGTCGGGGCGGCCGGCGGGGGAGAGCGCGCCGGGAAGCTGCTGGACCTGGGCGGTCCGGCGCTGGACTTCGTCGCGCTGGCCACCGGGATGGGCGTGCCGGCGACCCGGGCCACCACCGCCGAGGAGCTGGCCGAGCAGTTCCGCGCCGCGCTGGCCGAGCCCGGGCCGCACCTGATCGACGCCGTCCTCCCGCGCGGCTGATCAGGTGTCCGCGACCCGGGCCTCCTCCTCGGCCGGGGAGCGACGGCCGAAGTAGAAGATGCCGATCCCCAGCGACACGGCGAGCAGCACGGCCATGAAGACGAGCAGCGGCACCGCGCCGAACTGGGCGATCAGCGGCAGCGACGCCGCGGTGACCAGGCCGCCGCCGAAGAAGGGCTCGAAGGCCAGCTGTTTGTAGCCGAACGCCTCCATGGCCGGGGTCGCCGCGTTGGGGTCGGCCACCCGGATCAGGATCAGCCCAGTGGCTGTGACGCCGAGGGACTGCCCGAGGTCGCCGATGCCGCGCTCGAACCAGAACCGCGGGATCATCCGGCGGGCCAGGAAGACGAAGACCCCGACGTTCCAGGCGAGCCCGGCGATGGCGAGCAGCAGGAACGTCACCCAATTGTTCGCGATCGCCTGGATGGACAGCGTGGCCAGCGCGCTGATGATCAGCAGGTCGAGGGCGATGCCCTGGATCCGCAACATCATCTGCCGGTCGACGATGCCGGTGTGGTCGAAGCGGTCGACCAGCTTCTGCACCGCGACGCCGCCGATCATCGCCAGCGGGAACAGCGGCACGTACTCGAAGAGCTCGACGGTGTCGGCCCACAGCAGCCGCTCCAGCGCCTGCAGCGCCTCCAGCAGGGCGAGCCCGAGCAGGATCGCCACGGCGACGACGGCGAAGTGGATCGCCAGCGGCTCGACCGAGGCGGTGCGCACCGTCAGCATCGCGGCCGGCTTCTGCTCCTCCTTCTCGTAGAGCCCGCGCTGCTCGGCCAGTGAGGTCTTCGCATCGCTCTCCAGCACCTCGGCGCGGCCGGTGTGCACCCCCCAGTTGATCAGCGCGATGCCGACGACGACACCGGCGACGACGCCCACCGTGGCCAGGCCGAGCGCCAGGTCCTGCCCCTCGGGGAAGCCGAGCTCGGCGAAGGTGTCGCCCAGCCCCGCCGCGGTGCCGTGCCCGCCCTCGAAGCCGACCTCGATCAGTGCCCCGACCATCGGGTCCTGGTCGAGGAAGGGCACCAGCAGGAGGACGGCGAGCAGCAGCCCGATCACGTACTGGCCGGACGCCATGGTGACGCCGAGCGCCAGCTGCGGGCCGGCCAGCTCGGCCGCCTCCTTCACCTTGGGGATGCGCTCGCCGAGGAACAGCGTCGCGAAGACCACCGAGATGAGCAGGCCGGGCAGCGACGCCCAGACGTCGAGGAACTCCTCCGGCCACAGCCCGCCGGTCAGCGGCGCGTCCGGCCCGCCGATCGCCTCGGCGATCGAGCCGACCACCTCCGGGCCGATCAGCAGGGCCAGGAAGCCGCCGATGATCGAACTGGGGAGGAAGAGCTTCTGGGCGATCCGCGACCGGATCCGGACGAGCTTGGCGACCAGGAGCAGGACGCCCAGCACGAGCAGGCTGAGTCCGATGACGTCGGCGGACACGGTGCCTCCCTCGGGGAGATCCGAGTCGGGGACCGGTCGCGCAGGGTGGTCCCTGACGGGTGCGTACACCCTGGCGGCTCACGGGCTCGCCGACAACCCCCGGTCGGCCGTGCGGTCGGCGATCAGTCCGCCGACAGCACCTCGGTGCTGCCCGTGGCCCGGTCCCACACGATGGACCCGCCCTGGAAGTCGCTGCGGCGCCCGCCCTCGACGTCGTACTCCCCGCTCACCGGGTAGCCCAGCGGGCCCTGTTCCCAGTCCAGCTCGGCCCAGCGGTTGCGGATGGCGCCGTAGACCTCGTGGGCTCCGGTGCTGGGGGTCCAGTAGATGGAGGCGCCGCTCGGCCGGCTGAAGTGGTTGTAGCGGCCGACGCCGTCGGGGGTGGCCCGTTCGCCGGTGATCGGGTAGCCCATCGGGCCCTGTTCCCAGTCCAGCTCGGCCCAGCGGTTGCGGATGGCGCCGTAGACCTCGTGGGCTCCGGTGCTGGGGGTCCAGTAGATGGAGGCGCCGCTCGGCCGGCTGAAGTGGTTGTAGCGGCCGACGCCGTCGGGGGTGGCCCGTTCGCCGGTGATCGGGTAGCCCATCGGGCCCTGTTCCCAGTCCAGCTCGGCCCAGCGGGCGCGGATGCCGCCGTAGACCTCGTGGGCTCCGGTGCTGGGGGTCCAGTAGATCGAGGCCCCGCCCTGACCGGCGTAGTGCTGGTACCGGCCGACCTCGTCCGGGGTCGACAGCTCCCAGGTCACCGGGGGCCCGAGCAGCCCACCGGCCTCGCCCAACGCCCGGTACAACTGCTCGATGGCCGACCAGTTCACCGACACGCCCTGAGTTCGCGCGGCCTGCTCCCGTTCGGCGATGAGCGGCCAGACGTTGGCCAGGCAGCCCTGCAGCGAGATGGACTGCTGCTGCATCACCGGGGCCGCCTGACCCCCGGTCGGGCAGTCCCGGTGCCCGAGGCCGAGCCAGTGCCCGACCTCGTGCAGGATCACGTACTGCTGGTACAGCGGGAGCCCGAAGGCCCAGGAGCTCGTGGCCAGGCGCCACCGCTCGTCGTTGATGTAGACGGTGCGCCCGACCCGGCAGCTCCACGTGCTGCTGCACCCGGGTGCGGCGTTCCCGACCACGGCGGGCGAGGCGAGGACGAGGTCGAAGTCGGCGCCGGAAGGGACCTGCTGGAAGGCGAGCGTGCCGCCGAGGCTCCAGCCGCGGTTGTCGGTCAGCGTGTCGGCCGCCACGGCGGAGAAGTGCCCGAGGTCGCCGGCGACCGAGCCGCGCGTGGACACGGTGTAGGTGATCGTCCGTTCTGCAGCCTGGGCCGTGCTGGCGCCCGGGACCAGCACCGTCGCAATCGCGATCAGTGCGGCCAGGACGGTCGTCGCGTACCGGTTCATCTGCCACCTCATCCCTGCGCAGGGACCACGGTGGCGCTCCTGCGCGTGTCCTCCCGCGCGGAGTCGGTCCGGATCGAGGGTGTGCGGCGCCGGCCCCGCTTACCTTCCTCCCGCACCGTAGCGAGCGGACCTCGTGGTCCGCGAGCCCTCCGGTGTGCCGAGAGGAGGGCGTTGCTACCGAGCGCGCCGCTGACTAGCGGGAACGCAAGAACGTCGTCGGTACAGCGACGGTAACCACCGCGGCTGACAGGAGTCGGGGGTCGCTCGTGGCGATCGCGAGCACGACCGTCTCCCCTGTGGGGCCGGGTTTCCCGTTGATCAACACGGGGCACCTGTGGGCCACCATCCGAGGAGGACCCCGTGGACACCTGGCTGATCGTCGTCATCGTCATCGCCGTGCTGATCGTGCTGGCGCTCGTGGCGTTGGCGATCACCAAGCGCGGCGGGGCGAGCAAGGAGCGCAAGCGCGAGCAGGCCCTCGAGCACCTGCGGGAGGCAGAGGTGCTCGCCGCCCGCGCGGACGAAGAGCAGGCCCTCGCTGACGAGCAGGCCGCCCGGGCCCAGCGGGAGCGCGCCGAGGTCGAGGAGCGCACCGCGCTGGCGGAGAAGGAAGCGCACGAGCACACCGTGCACGCGCAGCAGGAACGGTCGCGGGCCGCGGAGCTCAAGGCCAAGGCCGAGAAGCTCGCCCCGGGGCTGGCGCAGTCCGAGGGCGGCCACGCCCGCCTCGAGGACGGCGACCGGCGCGAGGTGGTCGAGGACCACGAGGCCGGCCGACAGGACGACGCCGCACGGCCAGAGGGGCCGCACGGCGCCACTCGCGCCTGATCGGCTCCGATGCCGGGCCGCCCCCCACTCGGGGAGGTGGCCCGGCATTCGTTACAGGTACTGCACTCAACCGGCGGATCGACAGGTCAGGGCGCCGGCTCGCGACCTCAGGCCCGTGAGCGCAGGCCGGTGCGCCAGGCGAGGGCGGCGAGCTGCGCCCGGTCGCGGGCGCCGAGCGTGCTGAGCACCCGGCCGACGTGGGCTCGCGCGGTCGCCGGGCTCATCGCCAGCGCGCGGGGGTGGATGTGGGGGTCACGCCGGCGATGACGTAGAGAGCCGCGTCCAGAGACGCTGGCGTCGAGTGGATGTCGACGCAGGCGTCGCTTGATCGGGTGAACCGTCCGGGTGAGCAGTCACTCCTTGTCCACAGGGCTTCCCGCGAGACCGGATCGTCCCCTTACAGTCACGGCACTCATCTGACCAAGTGGCTGCTCAACGGGGGTGTCGTGCCGGTGGCGAGCTCTGCCGTCGATCTCGTCGACGGCGAGGTCCGGGAGCTGATCCGGCGCCGGGGGCTGGACCCGTTCGGCGATCCAGGGCCGGTGCGGATGCTGGTGCGGGACGTGGTCGCCGACTACTCCGAGCGCTCGCTGTCCTCGACGTTGCCGCCGGTCGGTGACCCGGAGGGCGTCGTCCGTGACGTGTTGGACCGGGTGGCTGGCTACGGGCCGCTGCAGCGGTGGCTGGACGACCCGGAGGTCGAGGAGATCTGGGTCAACGAGCCGGGCCGGGTGTTCGTCGCCCGCCGGGGTCGCAGCGAGCTGACGACGACGATCCTGGGTGCCGGGCAGCTGGCGGACCTGGTCGAGCGGATGCTGCGCAGCTCGGGTCGGCGGATCGACATGTCCACCCCGTTCGTCGACGCGATGCTGCCCGACGGGTCGCGGCTGCACGTCGTGATCCCGGATGTCACGCGCCGGCACATGGCGGTCAACATCCGGAAGTTCGTGCTGCAGGCGCACTCGCTCGACGAGCTGGTCGCCTTGGGCACGCTGACCTCGCAGGTGGCCCGATTCCTGGAGGCGTCGGTCGCCGCCGGGCTCAACATCCTGGTCTCCGGCGGCACCCAGGCCGGCAAGACCACGATGCTGAACTGCCTGTGCGCGGCCGTGCCGGCCCGCGAGCGGGTGGTCACCTGCGAAGAGGTCTTCGAGTTGCGGGTGCCGCTGCCCGACGTCGTGGCGATGCAGACCCGGCAGGCCAACCTCGAGGGCGCCGGAGAGATCCCGCTGCGCCGGCTGGTCAAGGAGGCGCTGCGGATGCGGCCCTCCCGGCTGGTCGTCGGAGAGGTCCGCCAGGAGGAGTGCCTGGACCTGCTGATCGCGCTGAACAGCGGCCTGCCCGGGATGTGCACCCTGCACGCCAACAGTGCTCGGGAGGCCGTGGTCAAGATGTGCACCCTGCCGCTGCTGGCCGGGGAGAACATCGGGCACGCCTTCGTCGTCCCGACCGTGGCCTCCAGCGTCGACCTCGTGGTGCACGTGGGCACCGAGCCCAGCGGTGCGCGGCGGCTGCGCGAGGTGGTGGCGCTGTCCGGCCGCACCGAGGGCAGCGTCGTCGAGACCGCCGACGTCTTCACCACCCGCGACGGACGGCTGGTCCGCGCCGACGGCTACCCGCCGCACGCCGACCGGTACGCCGCCCACGGCTTCGACCTGGCCGCGTTGCTGGGTGACCCGGACGAGCGGCGGACCGCGTGAGCGTGCCCGGCGGCCTGCTCGGGCTGGCCCTCGGCGTCGGTCTGCTGCTGATCTGGCGCAGCGGCGCCCGGGCGCCGGTCCGGCGGGCGGGCACGTCCCGGCCGGGACGGCGTCAGCAGCTGCTGGCCGCCGCCGGGCTCACCGGGATCAACTCCGCCCAGCTGCTCGCCCTGCAGGTCGCCCTGGGCATCGCCTGTCTCCTGCTGGTGCTGCTGACCACGCAGACGGTGACGATCAGCCTGGCGTTCGGCGTCTTCGGCTCGGCGGTGCCGTACCTGCTGGTGCGCCGGCTGGCCGCCAAGCGCCGGGCCGACCTGCGCGAGGTGTGGCCGGAGGTCGTGGACAACCTGGCGTCGGCGGTGCGCGCCGGGCTCTCGTTGCCCGAGGCCTTGTCCGCGCTCGCCGTCCGTGGCCCGGAGGTGCTACGGGGCTCCTTCGCCCGGTTCGCCGCCGACCACCGCTCAAGCGGCCGGTTCAGTGACGCCCTCGACCGGCTGAAGGACGACCTGGCCGACCCGGTGGGCGACCGGATCGTGGAGACGCTGCGGGTGGCCCGCGAGGTGGGCGGCAGCGACCTGGGCCGGGTGCTGCGCACCCTGGCCGCGTTCCTCCGCGAGGACGCCCGGGCCCGTGCCGAGCTGGAGACCCGGCAGGGCTGGGTGATCCAGGCCGCCCGGCTGGCCGTGGCCGCGCCGTGGGTGGTGCTGCTCCTGCTCGCCACCCAGCAGCAGACGTTGACCGCCTACGACAGCCCGGTCGGGACGGCGCTGCTGCTCATCGGCGGCGGGGTGTGCCTGCTGGCCTACCGGCTGATGCTGAAGATCGGGCGGTTGCCCGAGGACGTGCGGGTGCTCCAGTGAGTGAGCATCGCAGCGAGCGCCAGCGAGCGAGGAGCGGAGCGAACGGGCCGCGGAGCGGCGCGGTGTCGTCGTGAGCGCCGGGCTGACCGGCATGCTGCTGGGGCTGGTCGCGGCCACCGGCGTGCTGCTGGCGGTGAGCTTCGCGCCGCCGTTCCGGCAGGTGCGGCTGGTCGACCGGCTGGCGCCCTACGTGCACGACAGCCCGGCGCCGTCCCGACTGCTGGGCACCGCCACCCAGCCGGGGGTGCTCAGCGCCGCCCGGCGGGTGTTCGGCCCGGTGCTGGCCGACGGTGCGCGGCACGTCGACCGGTTGCTCGGTGGCCGGGTGGCGGTGCGGCGGCGCCTCGACGCGCTGAACGCCGACGCGACCGTCGAGGACTTCCGGATCGAGCAGGTCGTGTGGGGCGGGCTCGGGCTGCTGGGCGCCGCCGTCCTGGCCGTGCTGGGGTCGGCGCTGGCCGGGACGGTGAACCTGCTGTCGGTCGTGCTGCTGTGCGTGGCCGGGCTGGTCGGCGGCGTGCTGGGCCGGGACTGGTGGCTGACACAGCAGGTACAGCGGCGCGAGGAGCTGCTGCTGGCCGAGTTCCCGGTGGTCGCCGAGCTGCTGGCGCTGGCCGTGACGGCGGGGGAGAGCCCGACCGCGGCGATCGCCCGGGTCACCCGGCTGTCCGGTGGAGAGCTGGCCCGGGAGCTGGGCGCGACCCTGGCCCGGGCCCGCGCCGGGGTGTCGCTGGTCGATGCGCTGCAGCAGCTGGCCGACCGCACCTCACTGGACCCGCTGGCCCGCTTCGTCGACGGACTGATCGTGGCCATCGAGCGCGGCACCCCGCTGGCCGAAGTGCTGCGGGCCCAGGCCGCCGACGTCCGGGAGGCCGGCAAGCGCCGGCTGCTCGAAGCAGGCGGGCGCAAGGAGATCGCGATGATGGTCCCGGTCGTGTTCCTGGTGCTGCCCGTCACCGTCCTGTTCGCCCTGTACCCGGGGCTGATCAGCATCGTCTCGCTGGCGCAGTGACGCCGGTGACCGACAGAGAGGACCACGGATGCGTGCCTACGCGTTCCTTCTGACCGCGCTGGCTGCGCTGGCGGCCCGGCTGCGGGAGGACGATCCCGAGCGGGGCGACGTCCCGGGCTGGGTGATGATCACGGTGATGACCGCCGCGCTGGTGCTGGCGATCCTCGTGCCGTTCCGCGCGGCGATCGTGGAGGCGGTGTCGAACGCGCTGGAGTCCGTGACGAGTGCGCCGTGAGCGGCTGACGGACGACGGCGAGCGGGGGAGCGCGGTCGTCGACTTCGTGTTGGTCGGCGTGCTGGTCGTGGCGCTGCTGCTCGCGGTGCTGCAGGTGGCGGTCTACGTGCACCTGCGCAACGTGGTGGTGGCCAGCGCGCAGCAGGGTGCCCGGTACGCGGCCAACGTCGACGTGCCCACCGAGGCGGGGGCGGCCCGGACGTTGGAGATCGTCGGCCAGGCGACCTCGGCCGGGACGGCGGCGGGGTTGGCGTGCGAATCGGTGCAGGAGGTCGACGAGAGTGGGCTGACGCTGGTCGTCGTCCGGTGCGTCGGCGCGGTGCCGAGCCTGTTCGCCCCGCTGGGAGACCTGTTGCCGTTGTCGGCGACCGGGCGCTCGGTGGCGGAGACGCCGTGAACTGGATCCGGGCGCGGCTGGGTGTCGGCGGCTCCGAGCAGGGGTCGGCGATCGTGGAGTTCGTGTTCATCGCGCTGGTGGTGTTCCTGCCGCTGGTCTACATCGTGGCCGGGTTCTCCGCCGTCCAGCGCGGGGTGTTCGCGGCCAACGCGGCGGCGCGGGAGGCGGGGCGGGCGATCGCCACTGCGCCGGACGTGGCGACCGGGCAGGCGCGCGCGGAGGCGGCGGTGGCGATCGCGGTGGCCGACCAGTCGGTGGAGGCGACCGACGTCGTCCTGGCGTATGCGCCGGCCGGCGCCGGGTGCGAGGCGGCGGGCGGTTACTGGCCGTCGCTGGTGCCGGGGGAGGAGTTCTCGGTGTGCGTGACGGTGACCGTGCGGATCCCGCTGCTGCCGGAGTTCATCGACGCCAACACCGCCACCGGCCAGTTCCTCGTCGAACGCGACCGCTACGTCGACGGCTGACCGTGCCCCCGTTCACCACCTTCATCGGCTGACCGGCTCAGTCGATGGAGGTGGTGGACGGCGGGGCGCTGCCGCCTTGCGGTGCCTCGCCGGTCATCAGCTGCACGATCTGCTCGCGGTCGGCCGCCGAGGGCAGTCCCCAGGTCGGCTCGTACTCGTAGACCTCGGAGAGCGGGCGCGAGGCAGTGCGGCCGGTGAGGATCTCCACCGCCGAGGTGTCGATGAGGCCGGGGTGCTCGACGCCGCAGGCCTCGGCGACCCTGATCAGGTCGCGTCGGAGCGTCTGGATGTAGGTGCCCGCCCGGACCGACTTCAGCGCCGGGTCGAGGCCGTGGGCGAGCCAGGCGTTCTGGGTGGCGACGCCGGTGGGGCAGGTGTCCGAGCACCTTGGCGCTGGGCACCTGCGTCTCCTGGCCGGCCTGCGCGGTGGTGGCCGGGACGGCGTGGCCGAAGGTGCGGTGGTTGATCACCGGGTAACCGGCGGTGAACTCGAGGTCGTTGTCGGTGCCGAAGCCGAAGTAGTTGTTCTGCTTCTTCGCCGAGGCGTACACCCAGCGCCGTTGGTCGCGGGTGAACGGCCGCTCCTCGTTGTTGCCGGCCACCAGGTACTGCCGCATCTCCGGTCCGATGGACTCCAGCAGGTAGCGGGCCCGGCCGAGCACCGGAAAGTTGCGCAGCAGGGTGTGCTCGCGCTGCAGGAGGTCGCGGGCGGCGACCCCGGCGAGGGCGGAGAGTCCGGCGGCCGCGGCGCGGGTGGCCCAGGTCATGTCCCACTATGACGCGAGCCCGCTCCGATCGTGTCCGGTTCTGCGCCGGGACCTCTCCGTGCGCGCGCGGGGCACTTCGCCGTCGTCGTGTCCCCTGACCGGGTGAACCAGCCGGGTGAGGGGCCCTGTTCGTCCACAGGGCTCCCCGCGGAGCCGTCTCATCCCCTTACAGTCACGGCACTCATCTGACCAAGTGGCTGCTCAACGGGGGTGTCGTGCCGGTGGCGAGCTCTGCCGTCGATCTCGTCGACGGCGAGGTCCGGGAGCTGATCCGGCGCCGGGGGCTCGACCCGTTCGGCGATCCAGGGCCGGTGCGGATGCTGGTGCGGGACGTCGTCGCCGACTACTCCGAGCGCTCGCTGTCCTCGACGTTGCCGCCGGTCGGTGACCCGGAGGGCGTCGTCCGCGACGTGTTGGACCGGGTGGCTGGCTACGGGCCGCTGCAGCGGTGGCTGGACGACCCGGAGGTCGAGGAGATCTGGGTCAACGAGCCGGGCCGGGTGTTCGTCGCCCGCCGCGGGCGCAGTGAGCTGACCACGACGATCCTGGGTGCCGGGCAGCTGGCGGACCTGGTCGAGCGGATGCTGCGCAGCTCGGGTCGGCGGATCGACATGTCCACCCCGTTCGTCGACGCGATGCTGCCCGACGGGTCGCGGCTGCACGTCGTGATCCCGGATGTCACGCGCCGGCACATGCCGGTCAACATCCGGAAGTTCGTGCTCCAGGCGCACTCGCTCGACGAGCTGGTCGCGCTGGGCACGCTGACCTCGCAGGTCGCTCGGTTCCTGGAGGCGTCGGTCGCCGCCGGGCTCAACATCCTGGTCTCCGGCGGCACCGCGCAAGGAGCCTAGACCCGTCTCTAAATGCGTCGCCCGGACGGTGACTTCTACTCTTGCCACATGGCAGACCTAGCACCGCCGCTCGTCACAGGCGTGTTCGCGCTGGCCGGGGCGAGTGCTGGCGCACTGCTGAGTGGTCTTGTGTCTAGGGCCAGTGACAAGCGGCGTGTCAAGGCCGAGGACGACCGCAGGTGGCTGGCTGATAGACGGCTGATCTACAGCACCTTCCTGGGGGTGATCGAGTCCATGCTCAATGACCTCGAACGCGTTTCCCACCTACTGGGCGGTGAGTCGAAACAGCTGGCCGAAGAAGACAAACAAGCTCTCGAAGCGGCAAATGACGCGTACGAGCGCCGGTGGGCGAACGATCTCCGGCCAGCGTTCGGTCAACTCCGGCTCATCGCCTCCCTTCCCGTTGTCGAGCTAGCTGAGCGTCTCGCGGGCTTTGGCGGGCACGTCGGCGGAGTGCAAGTCCCGTTCTTTGAGGGCGGAATGGTGCAGGAGTACCTCCGCAGGATGCTCCGGACTCGTGATGTTGTATCGGAGCTGCTTGCCGAAATGCGGTCTGAGCTGGGGCTGCCGCCAACCGAAAAGCGCCGGTCTTGGGCGTGGGATGTCGAGGAGGCTGATTAGGGTTCGGACGTGGACCCAGGCCGGCAAGACCACGATGCTGAACTGCCTGTGCGCGGCCGTGCCGGCCCGCGAGCGGGTGGTCACCTGCGAAGAGGTCTTCGAGCTGCGGGTGCCGCTGCCCGACGTCGTGGCGATGCAGACCCGGCAGGCCAACCTCGAGGGCGCCGGAGAGATCCCGCTGCGCCGGCTGGTCAAGGAAGCGCTGCGGATGCCGCCCTCCCGGCTGGTCGTGGGCGAGGTGCGCCAGGAGGAGTGCCTGGACCTGTCGCAGTCGGCCTGAACGAATACGGGCTCGGCTCGCGCCTTGCCGCTTCCCTTTTGACTGCAAGCACCCCAGGATTAGGTGAAGCAATGCTATGTCCCGTCCTACCGACAGGGTACGGTGCGCCTCACCATCTTGCCCCCTGCGGGCTGCTGTGTCCGCATGGCGCTGGTAACCGGGAGGGGCCGTTTGGTGGCAATCGAAGATGTAGTGCGCAAAGCATTCGAGGACGCGCGGGCGTCGGGCTATGAAGAGGCCTTCCTGTCCGAGGCGATAACCAACTGGCGAGAATGCGAAAAGAGCATAAACAAGACGACCACGGTCCTTGTGCTGACCTCTGCGGTCGCAGAGTTGGTCCTTCGCGGAGCGGCGTCCGAGCTGTCGATCGCGGGCATTAAGGTCACGCAGCTTGTTGTCGTCTACTCCGCACTCCCGGTGGTCATCGCATACTTGTATTCCAGTCTGATGTTCCTTTGTGCCGAGTCTTCGATGAATCAGACCGCCTTTGACGCCGTCATGACTGTGCGACAGCCCACTCTTTGGCGTGCGAACCTCGAGCGGTTGTTGTACCCCCCAAATATGACATTCATTGCAGGTGATCGACTCCGCCACGGATTTCCCCGTGGATCAAAGCTTGGAAAGCTCGTGGATTGGGCACTGGGTGCGCGAGCTATACTCCTAATAATCCTTCCGATTGCCTTCATTTCCTACATGTTCGTGCGACTCTTTGACAAGATGGGAGCTTCCAATGTTGCAGTATGGATTTCCCTATGCTTGTCGGTGATTCTCGTGTTGGTCGGACTGGTGGGCCTGGCCGCAGCAGCGCTCGTCTGGGAGGGCCAAGACAAGTCTTCGTGAATTTGGCGGCGCGCTCCCGGTTAGAACTGCACGGGCTCGGGGACCGGTTCGCCGGAGACGACCTCAGCGTCGAGCACGTCTTCTCTCGTGTATGCGTCGCTGTGCCAAGCCTGCTTGCCCAGATGACGACCGATCGTTCGGCGGACGCGCTGGCTTTGCGGGTCTAGGCCGAAGTCGCGGAGCGTGGCGACGATCGCAACTTCAAGGGCAGTGACCGTCTGCTCGTTGAGCTTTGACCGGCGGTCGTCGGTCTTGCTCGTGACCATCCCGCTGGCGAGCTGGCCCAGATGTCCGCGCTCGGCTGAGTAGACCGCCAGCAGCGCGCCGTTGTTGGGGTCGTGGGCCAGCTGGCCGTCCAACCAGTCGATCGGGACTGCCCAGGCTTCAGTTGACTCGGTTCGTTAGGGGCGGTCAGGCCGCGTGAGCGGCCTGGGTCAGTGTCTCGAACTCGATGGTGGTCATGCGGCCGAGGGCGTCTTGGCGCCGGCGGCGGTGGTAGGTCTTCTCGATCCAGATGACGATCGCCAGGCGCAGCTGGTCACGGGTTGTCCAGCGCTGGCGGTTGAGGACGTTCTTCTGCAGCAGGCTGAAGAAGGACTCCATGGCGGCGTTGTCGGCGCAGGCACCGACCCGGCCCATCGAGCCGCGCAGCTGTGCGTCGCGGAGAGCGCGGACGTAGGCGTGCGATCGGAATTGGCTGCCGCGGTCGGAGTGGACGATCGCCTCGACCGGGCCGCGCAGCGCCAGCGCGTTGCTCAACGCGTTGACCGCCAGGTCCGAGGTCATCCGGGCGTCGATGGAGTAGCCGACGATGCGCTTGGAGCAGGCGTCCTTCACCGCGCAGAGGTAGAGCTTCCCTTCCGCGGTGGGGTGTTCGGTGATGTCGGTCAGCCACAGCCGGTTGGGCGCCTCGGCGGTGAAGTGGCGCAGCACGAGATCGTCGTGGACAGGTGGTCCGGGCTTTCGGTTCAGCCCGCGCTTACGCGAGTGCACCGACCACAGGCGCTGGGAGCTGCACAGCCGATTGACCCGGTTGCGGGAGGCCCGCACCCCTTGTTCGGCGAGCTCGTCGGTGATGAACCGGTAGCCGAACCCCGGGTCGTCGTGGTGAATGTCGATCGCGGCGTTGATCAGGTGCGCGTCGTCCCAGTCGCGCTGGCTGACCGGGTCGGCCTGCCACTTGTAGAACGCCTGCTTGGAGAAGCCCAGCACCCGGCAGGTCACCGCGACAGGGATCTTGTCGGCGGCCAGGTCCTGGACCAGCGGGTACATCATCTTGGGAGCACATCGCGGGCGAAGTAGGCCGTCGCTCGGCGCAGGATCTCGTTCTCCTGCTCCAGCTGCTTGGCCCGCTTACGCAACTCCCGGTTCTCAGCTTCCAGGTCGACCCCGGCGCTCGAGGCAGCCGGCGATGACGTCGGGCCGGAAACCCTGTCCTCGCGGTCGGCGATCTTCAACCACCGCTGCAAGCAGGACTCAGAGACCCCGAAGCTCCTGGCGACCTGCGCGACCGACTGGTCACCCTGCCGGGCAACCGCGATCACGTCAGCCCGGAACTCCTTGGGGAACGGCTTGGGCACGATGCAGATCCTTCCAGCGAGACCGAAGCCTCACAGGTGAGGAGTCAACCGAACCCTGGGCAGTCCCATCCGCCCCTGGGTGCGGTCGAGTTCTTCTTGCAGCGCGTCGACGGCGGAGATCGATCGCGGGATGCCGAGTCGGTTGGCCAGGTCGACGGCTTGGGCTTCCGCGACGCGCTCGACGGCCTTGGCGCGGGTCCTTGGAACCGAGCCGCCGTGCATGCGGCACCGCTCCTGGCCCTTCATGGCCGGCTGGGTGCAGTCGCCGCCGTCGCGCCGTCGGGCACGGCACAGCCGCATGTGGTCGACGGGTGCGTTCGTGTGGGGCCGCGCGGGCGGGGTGCCCCCGTGCTGCACGCACATCGGCTGGTCGGAGACAGCGATGTACGTGCAGCCGGGAGCGTCGCAGCGCGGATCGCGCTGCCCCATCAGGCTGCGATCTCGGCGGCGCGTGCGATGCCCGAGGGGGTCAGCGCCTGGTCGATGCGCAGCGCCTCGCCACCACGGAACAGCACGGACTCGAACGTCTCAGAGAACATCTGGAAGTCGTTCGCCGCGTTCAGCGTCGAGTCCCGCACCAGGCCGAGGTCGAGCGTGCCGCCGTCGAGGAACTGGAAGGCCCCGGCCGGGAACATGTAGCTCACGACGCTGGTCGGCCACGCGTTGACCGCGCCGGGTGCCTGCGGATCGAACTGCTGCCCGGCCTCACCGTCCAGGGCCCACGTCGGTGCCAGGTTCCGCGACGCGAGGTACTGCCCCAGCTCGGCGTCGCTGATGCCGATCGTGGCGTCGCCGGGCTCCTGCAGCGCCAGATCGGACCGGAGGATGCCCTTGGCCCAGTGCGGCAGGATCAGCTGCAACGGGGTGTCTGGTGCCGTCCGCAGCCGGTTGCGTATCCCCGTGGCGGCGCGGTCCAGCAGTGGCAGCAGCACGCGAGTCGCACCGAGGCCGTTGCCCTCACCGGTAGCGCCGGACACCGACGTCGACAGCGAGCCGATCTGCGTGAGCAACTGCTGCTCGGCGATCCGGGCGTGCAGCGTCATCGCCAGGTCCGTCACCCGCGCGATGTGCTCCGGGTAAGTCCGAGCGAGCAGGTTGCCGAACGTCAGGATGTTGGTGACGGCCTGGACGGTCACGAGGATCTCCGGGCCGGGAACGACGCGCAGGCTCGGCTTGCGCACCGTCGGGTCGGTCACGGCGGCGAGGTCATCGGCCACGTCCCAGATGTCGATTGCGCCTTCCAGATCGGCCAGCGTCGGCGGACGCATGAACCGCACTGCGCCACGGGTCGTGGTGAACGTCGGCAGCGACTGCTTGACCGGCCGGTCGTTGACCTCCGAGCCGGGCAGCGCGTAGTCGGTGTCCTCCGGCGCACCGAGCCCACCGGCCGCCACGATGGCCTGCACGGCTGCGTGGCTGTGTGCCTCGGCGGCGGCGTCGAGTGCCGCTGTGGTGCTCACCGGGTCGTCGCTGCTGAGGGTTTGCGCGGCAGGTCGATCAGCGTGGACCCGCGCCAGCAGGACGCGGCCGTTCGCGGTGTTCGCGGCGCGGTTGCTGCGCAGCGCGTCAACGATCTCCCCAGCCAGGGAGGCGCGGTCGTTGATCGCGGTACCGCTGGCGGTCATCGCGTGCGACGAGCCGCCGGGGGAGAGGCGAGGCCGACGATCACCGGGAACGACCAGTCGACTCCGAGGGGAGGACTGGTCGCGCAGCGAGGCCAGGATGGTGCGGGACTCGTGCGCACGGATGACGTTGTCCTCGCGGCGCTTCTCTTCGCGCTTGAGCGTCGTCGCGGCTGAGGCGAGGACTTCGAGCTGAGCGAAGCGCTCTTCGCCGTGGACCTGGGTGGGGTCGACCTGGCTGTCTTCGAAGGCCTGGAGGATGAGGGTCTTCAGCTCGTTGAGCTCTTCGTCGCTCAGTTCCGTCACTCGTCCGAGCAGCTGCTTGATGCGGTCCATGTTGGACTCCCGATGGCGTGATCACGTGGTGATCGACTCGCACATCGGGATTGCCGCCGTAGCGCCATGTCGCGCCACCGGTTCACCGCTGCTGCCCTCGCTCAAAGGCGCCGGGCCGTCGTTCTAAGTAGATCGTACGTCGTCTGGCTCGCCCGTCTGTTCGGTCGTCTTAGGCTCGTCTTTGGGCGAGAATCCCGTAAGCTCTTTCAACTTCCTCCCTGGCCACGTGATCGCATCTTTGCGGCGTTGTCGTCTTCTTTGCTCCTGTGCAATGGTTGGTGCAAGATAAGTCTTGCAGGCATCCCGCAAGGAATGAATGTCGTCGTACTGCCGCGTGATGTATCCCTCGGCGGTCGTGTGCTTCATCGTCTGAAAGTTTGCGTAGACGTGAGCGTGCTTTATCGCCCACGCGGTGTCTTCGACCAACCGGTCAACGAAAACTTGGCCTTCGTGCATCGTCAGTGCAGCGAACCTGACGTGGAGGTCCTCGATCAGTACGTCGAGCTCGGCTGCGCGAAGTTCTAGGGCAGTGGACGCCTTCTTGTAAGCGGTGTAACGCTCAAACCACTTGTCGCTAGATGGCACGATGACGCCGTTCGCGGCGACATCGATGTTCCGGAACCATTCGATGGTTGCCGTGCGATGGGTTTCGCCAGCCATGATCAATGCAACACCCAAGCGGCGGCACTCGCGCAGATACTCGTCCTGGCGATCCACGCGACTCTTGCTCGTAGCCTGCTGACGACCAAGCAAAACGCCCAGGAGAGCTGCTGCCGGCGCAGCCAACGGCCCGGTTAGACCTACCCAATCCACCACGTCTCTGGTCTAGCACGAATTGCCGACAAATTCCCCCACCGGCGATCGGGGCGCGCTACAGGAGTCCAGTCCGTGCTCTGCGCCAGGAGCGTGATGCACGCACAGGTCATCGATGAGGGCGGCTTCGGCCACCGGCTGAGATGACCTCCAAGCAAGACGACGACGCCCACTGCGGGATTACTCGCAGTGGGCGTTGTCGTATGTCGAGCGCGGCGCTCAGCCGCCTGGGGGGCGGGTCAGACGGCTCGGCTCAGGACGCCGCGGACGGTGGAGGGCCACCAGCGAAGCGCAGCACCCCGCTGGCCGAGGTGCTGCGGGCCCAGGCCGCCGACGTGCGGGAGGCCGGCAAGCGCCGGCTGCTCGAAGCAGGCGGGCGCAAGGAGATCGCGATGATGGTCGCAAACGCTAGGTGCACACCGTCTTGGCCGGGTGGGTCAGTCTCTGTTCCTGGGTATCATTCAGGCGATGCCCATCCCCGTAGGAGAGCAAGACGAGCAGTCGTCGCTCCATAGGCTGCGGTCGGAGGCTTGGGACCGCGCCATCTATGCTGCGGGCACTGCGTACATCTTTGAGATTCGGGTGGCGAAGCTCCGCCGCAAAATCAAATTGCTGACCTTCTTCGGCTTCGCTGCCCCATTGGCCGTCGGTCTCTTGGTATTGGGGTACGGGCTCGACGCCCCCTTCTTGCCGGTCGTCCTTCCCGTTACCATCGCCGCCGCCGCCGTTCAGCTCGTCATCGCGCTCTGGGCTTCGTTGTCGAACTGGTCCGAGGACTTGGAGCGGTCGGTGCGCTCTCTCCTGGCCAACGAGGCGCTGAGACAACGGTTTGAGGACCTGGGCAGAACGCCGCCTGAGTCGGAGGAACTACTGCGCCACGGCCTAGACGTTCAGCGCGTTGCCGATGAGGCCCAACGTCAGCAGGACCACGTGATCGGTGTGTCGGCGAAGGACAAGAGGAGGGGTATGAGGGCAGGCCTGCTGAGGTATGTACGTCCGTGCGCATCCTGCAAGGAAGTGCCAACCACGATGAAGCCGACTAAGTGTGGAGTTTGCGGTGACTTCTAGCCAACCGTCCGCCAATGCCCAGCGAGTCTTTCGCGGGTTCGCGACACTGGGCAGCCAAGATCAGGATGCCCTTGTTGAGATGATCAGCAGGTATCGACGGGAGAATCCGGGGCAGCGCGAAAGCACGCGCAAGAGCTTTGAAAACGTCCCGGGCGTGGACCTCGGGCCGCTCTCGGGTGGTTGTCCCTGTTGTGGAAGGGGCTAAACGACTGAAGCGCTAGGCCGATGCGCGTAAACGACGAAGGCCCCGACCTTCGGAAGTGGAGGTCGGGGACCTTCGTGGTTGTGCAGGGAGGGTCGCCGCAGCGGCGGAGCGGTGGCCTGCTCTGGTGGCCAAGGGCAGTGGCCTCGCGGACGCCGCGCCCTCAAGGTGACGGCTGAGAATCTCGTGGCCTACATGGCAGGCGACGCCCAGTAGCTGGCGGCGTGTAAACGCAAGACGCCCCGCCTCCGTGGTGCGGAGACGGGGCCTTCGTGGTCATGCGCGGTTGGGTTCAAAAGGTCTGCAAGTGCCCGCCCTCTGCGGGGAGCAGGCGGGGCCGTGTCGTGCGGGGCGGTCTCGGCGCTATCAGCCGCTGGTGATGCCCTTGACGGCGACGTCCACCGCCGACGTGATCGCGGCGATAGGTACTGCTCCGCTCCACTGGCTCAGCATTTTTCGTGAGGCTTCGCGCCAGGTCGTCTTCGTCTTGTTGTCCTGCGCGATCTCGGCGACAGACCCCATAGCTCCGCCCAGCTCAAAAGTTACGCTCCGGAGTGCGGCAGTGCCAAAAGTTTCGATCTCCTCAAGCACCCTGCCCGCTTCAAAAACCAGGCCGAGCAAGTACCGCCTCGGCCCCTCCTTGAGAACGTCATCCCCAGTCTCGGTGATAAGAGCAGTGGCCTGGTCGATGGCAAGGCGTAGGTCGGCGAGATGCTCGGCGGACAGCTTCGGGGTTAGTCGCGCGGTGTCAATGGTGCCAGCAAGTGCGCGAAGGAGACGAAGGTCGCGGGGGTCAATAGCAGGAGCGGTCTTGGTGGCCAGGCCGTTCCAGCCGTGGTTGATCGAAAAGACGGCCTCGTACCAAAACGGGAGGGTCTCTAGGTAGTAGTCAACGTCGTCTCCGGCCGCTCGGAGCGCGTCGAGGTCGCGTTCCACCTGCACGAGGTAGCCGACCGCGCGCTGATGCAGCGGCCAAAGCGAGGTTCCGCGCTGCGTCGCCACCGTGCGGCGATGACTGAGGGCGCTGGCCCCCTGGGGAATCGTCCACTCCTCGATCAGGTCAGCGAGCAGGGCGGCAGCGTTCTTCACAGTCACGACCTTCTCACCGGGGACCGGCGACGCGCTTGCCTGCGGTCTGCATGAGCACGCCCGCCCCTCCTGTCACAGGGGCAGCTCCGGCGCGACGACCGCAGGGCCCCGCCCTCCGCCAAGCGGACGGGGCCGGTGTCGGTGCTCAGACGCGGGAGATCAGCGGAAGCCGCCGCCCCGCTTGGCCTTGCGGAGAGCCCACGTCACGGCGTCCACCGTGGCGGCGGGGCCAGCCTCGGTGGTGTTGACCGTGAGGCTTTCGATGAGCGGGCCAGAGCCGCCGTTGACCTGTAGGCCTCCAGCGGCGGCCTCGGTCGCGGTGGTCCTAGGGTCCCGTCATGGCGTTCGGGAGACAGAAGGCGGGCGATAATCAGTCCGACGACGGCAACATGGTTCCCGAGGCCGAGGTGCGGGCCATCGTTGAGGCCGCGATCCGGGCCAGGGACTCCGGTCGCCGGATCTTCACCTGCTCTGTGACCGTGGAGTTCACCACGGGCAGTGGCCTCGGCATGGGAGGCAAGCGGAGCACCCAGGTCAGGCGTTGGGATCCGGCCGTGATGATTGAGGAGGTCGAGGCGCTCGGATGGCGCTTGGAGCATCTCGACCACGTCTGGGAGCAGACGGAGCACAACAACGCTCTCGGTGGCGCCGCGATGATCCGGGGGCTCACGGTGGCCCACCTGCTGTTCCGGATGGGCGAACGGCCCTAGGAGGGCGGCACTTCGCCACCGCCAATGGGGTCCAAGGGTCGCTTTCCTGTCGGACCTTGCCATTCCAGATATGTATGTAACGCTGCCACTATGGACATTGCAGCAGTCGTGGCGATAGTCGCCGCTGGCATCTCATTGGTGGCGCTTGTTGCCGCGTTCTACCAAGCCAAGAGCGCCAAGGACCAAGTCACCGAAGCGCGGGAGCAGACCGAGCTACAGAGGCAGATGCACCGAGACGCGACGGAGCCGTACGTCTGGGCAGACATTCGCCCGGATGAAGGTCACGGACAACTTCTCAAGGTCGTCGTACAGAACGGCGGTCCCACGGTAGCGGAGGACATTCGGGTGAGTTTCGACCCCCCGCTGCGGGACGCGAGCGAGCGCGACGGGGGAGTCTTCTCGGCTCTCGACGGTGGAATCTCGGCGCTGGCCCCTGGGCGCTGGATGACGTGGAGCATCGGCGATCCCAATAAAGTCATCACCGATGATGCTCCCACGTCCTACTCGGTAACGGTGGACGCCGTGGGGTCGTTCGGAGCCATTAAGACGTTGCGCTATACGATTGATCTTTCCCAATGGGCCGAGACCTCGGGAGTGCCGCTGGGGACTTTGCATGAGGTCAGGAACGCCATCACCGACGTCACCAAGGCGATCAAGGGTGGCGGCGTGTGAACGGCCCGGAACGCGAGAAGGCCCCGCCTCCTCGGGAAGAGGAGACGGGGCCTTCGTGGTAATTCGGTGTGTCTTGGACTTGCCGGATCTACGCCGCGTCTGCGGGATGCCCGTCAGAGCCGTGCAGGAACCCGGAACCTCGGGTGGACGGGGTCGACGCCGTTGTCATCACAGAGAAAGCGGAGGCGGCGGATCTCCCGCTGGAGCGCGTACTCGCCGTCCTCCGGCTCTACCGCCTCCGCCCACGCCGCGCATCCGCAGTCGGCACCGCACCACCAGCGGCTCACCTCGTAGAGGAGGCCGGTGTCCAGGTCGGTGACGTCCACGGTCGGCGGGATGAAGTCCGGCGGGGTCCCGCTCTCCGGGGCCAGGCGCGGGAGAGCGTCGAAGGCGTCCCGATCATCCTGGTCGACGCGGAGGCGGAGGGTGGGGCCTTGGTCATCTCAACTCGGATGTGCGTCGTCAAGTTCAAAAAGCGGCCGAAGTTCGTAGGCAGCGGCTCATGCCGCGTCCTCGCCAGCCAGGTCCTCGTTCCGCGGAGTGACCCTACAGCGGTAGCGCGCCCAGCTCGACGCGTCACGTCAGGCGGCATCAGCCATGCTTCGCGGATGCACGAGGACTTCTACTCCGTCGCCACAACCGCCGCCTTGGTCTTCCTTCTAGGAGGTATGTACGCGGTGAACAGGAAAGAGGCTGAGGGCATGCAGGGGTGGCAGCACTTTATGCTGTACGTCTTCTTCGCTGGGCCAGCTCTTGGCGTGCTCTTCATCTCACTGGGAGTGCTGTCCGGGGATATCAGTGATACATCTGCGTGGCGGACGACCGTCCGCTATTTAGTGCTAGTGCAGGTGATGACCGGCATGGTCGGTTTCCTAAGCCAGTCCAACGAGCACCGCAAGTAGAAACTGGGAGCACTGCTTGAGGGCGGGGGTGCTCACTTGGGGGTCTCCGCGTTGAGAGTGGTGGGAATGGGGGTCTTCTTCGCGGCCTTATGGGCCTTCTTGACGATCTGCTCGACGTCCTTGAGGGCCTTCTCGTGGGCCTTCTCGGCCAGGACCCGGTGCTCGGCCTGCAACGTGGCGAGCTGCTCGGCGTGCGCCGCCTCGGCCTCCCGGCCCTCCCAGGCCACGAGAATCTGGGAGATCCAGTCGCGGGTGACGGTCTGGACGATGACGTCGGGGTCGGTCTCGTCACCGACGAGGGCGGGGTAGGTGCCTCGGAGAGCGGAGACGATGCGGGGCCGCATCTCCGGCGGGACGACGATGCCGCCGATGACGTCGGCGTCAGTGGGGCGGTCACCGACGGCCTCGTGCGGCGATGCGGCGCTGGGCCTCGGCCCGGCCCCCTGCCGACGTGGAGCCGGACGTGGCTTCGGTGGACGCGGGTTCAGAGGCGGCGTCCTCGGTCGCCGTCTCGCCGGGCTTGACGGGGTGCCTACGGCGGGCTTCGACGCGAGCCGCCTCGATGCCGCTCTGCCAGCTCGCCTCCTGCTCCCGCCGGGACTCGGCACGGAGTTGGGTGACGGCCTTCTCGGCGGCGGTGACGGCGGCGGCAGTCGCCGGGCTCACCTCCACGTCCGGGCGAGGCTCGACGGGCTTGCCCGCCCGGCGGCGGGCCTCGGCCACCCCGGCGGCGGCACCCCGGGGCTCGGAGAGCTGCTTCCGCTCGGCTCGGGCGACGGCCTGGGCGTCCTCCAGCACGCGCTCGGCCTCGCGGAGGCGACCGGCCAAGGTCGGCGTCCCGGTGGGCTGGTCGTCCTGGTCCTCGTCGTCGGCACCGACGCCATGAGCCTTCTGCGCGGCCACGGCGTTGGCTAGAGCAGTAGCCAGCCGGTCGGCGTCGGCCAGAAGGGCCGCCAGGCGGGTCTCGGCAGCGGTGATGTTGTTGGTGGTCATGCGGGGTCCTTGTCGGTGTCGTTGGGGGTGGCCTGCCAGCCGCTGTCGGGCTGGACGACGCGAAAGCGTTCTCGGGCAGAACGCGGGGAGCCGCTGGATCGGCTGGGGTCCGGAGCGTGACGAACGGAGTGGCCAGCGGAGCCAGGGGACGCGGGGTCCTCACCGATCACTACCCCGGCTCGGCGCATGGCCGGGATAGTGAGCAGTAGGTCGTCCAGGAGTCGCCGCATGGTGTCCACGCTGGCGCTGGAGGACCCGGGCGCCTCTGCTTCGGCGCGCTTGCGCACGTAGAGGGCGACGTCGTTCTCCAGGCGGTCCTGTTGCCAGATGACGGCTTGGGGCCGGGTCCACTCCTGCTCCCATAGCAGGGCTTCCCGGGGGCTTGCTTCACCGGGCAAGGGCCAATCGGGGGCTGGATGCTGACGGCCCTCGCGGGACAGGACGGTGAGGTGGCCGTCGAAGGTGGGGACTCGGCCGGAGCGAGGCGTGACTCCACGAGGCAAAGGGTGTCTCCTTTAGGGCTGGCAGTGAGGTGGGGGGTGTTAGCTCTCGACGAAAAGCCACGCCACTCTCTCGCGGCTGGGGGGTGCTTCCTGGGACGCTCTGAGCCAACCAGTAGCGAGGGGGCGGTCGGCGTGGCGACTAGTCGAGGTGGCCGAAGCGGTGGTCAGGTCTCGTCCTTCTTTAGCAAGCATGCTTACGAGGTCGTCCGCGACCTGGGCATCGCACTCTTAGCGATTGCTATCACGTTCCATCTTGACGCTCGGATTGCCGATAGGCAGGAAGCGAGGGAGGATCTGCGGAACGCGCAACAGCAGATTGTTGAAAATGTGCGTTTCGTGCGGGAGCGGTCGGGTGACTCTGATGGAATCAAGCCGTTCATGATCATGAACTTGCGAGGTGCGAACCTGTCCGGCTTGCATCTCGGTTGCAGTGCACCAAGCGAGCCTTCATGTGCCGACCTATCTAACGCCGACCTGAATGGTTCCGTCTTGCAATACACTAATCTTCGCAACGCCAACCTTTTCGGTGCCGATATGACGAACGCCCGACTGTGGTCGACGGATCTGGAAGGCGCGAATCTAATCAACACTGATCTGCGTAACGCCTGGCTGGCTGACGCGCGGCTGCAAGGCGCAGACTTGCGGGGAGCGGACCTGTCCGGCGCGGATCTATCGACGAGTCCCGCGCTCGTGGATGCGACCACCATCGATGGCGTCTGCTATGACTCCCGAACGAAGTGGCCCCGAGGCTTCATGCCGCCTTCACCAGAATGCGACGGGTGACCCCGGCCGACCATTCCGCAGCTCACCCCGCTGCCCTCACCTCCGGGCGTGAGGGGGCTGAGGGGGGGTGTCTACCCCCCAGGGGGGGGACCCTGGTTGAAGTCGGAGAGGGTGACGGTCACTCGGGTATGGGTGGGCGAGGCCGTGCAGTCCTGGAAGAGCTGAGAGGCTCAGAGCCCGGTCCGCTTCCAGCCCGCGTTACAACGCCTGCACTGGGCGACGACGCCGTCGGAGGTCCCTCCGCCGTGGCGTAGGGCCTTCACGTGGCCGCCTTGAGCGGGGTTGTCCTCGGTGAAGCGCTCGCCACACTCGGAACAGTTGGTGGCCTTGGCCTTGGCCTTGGCCTTGGCCTTGGCCTTGGCCTTGGCCTTGGCCTTGGCGGAAGCGCGACGGAACGCCGCGTCGTAGCCGCGTTGTGCGGGCGTGCCGCGTTCACGCTCGTACTCACTGGCGTGCGTTGAGCATCGGCCTCGGAAGGTCGCGTGCTCAGGGCAGCCAGGCCGTGCGCAGATCTTGGGGGCTCGGGCCATGAGGGCTCCAGAGGGGTTGAGGGTGTGCCCGCCCCCGACACCGCCCGGCTCGCGCTGGGCAGGGTCACTGGCAGCCACCGGGCAGGGCGGCAGGACTCAGGGGGGTGGCGCTGGCATGGCCGCCAGGGGTGAGCCAGGTGCCGGGGCAAGGGGGCGTTGACGGCCACCTCCCTCGGGGGAGGCGGCCTACCTCGGCCACCTCCGGCCGCCTCCCCCAGGAGAGGGCGGCCGGAGGGAGAGGGGGCAAGCCGAGGGGCCGGGGGTGTCAGCCCTGCTGGGCGGCGGAGTAGTCGCGGAGCCCAGCCGGGCTCCCGCCGGGGAGCTGGTGGGCGAGGACGTTGGCCTCGGAGCCGTGCCATGCCTGGAGGCTTCCGGGCTCCGGCCGCACCGGCTCCAGCTCGCCGGTCCGGGGATTACGGACCAGGTGGACGGAGGTGTCGCGGATGACCACGGCCCCGTCCGCCTCGTCACCCGGACGACCGATCCGGGGCGAGAGCGTGGCGCGATGGCGGACGACCAAGAGAAGGTCGTCGGTGCTGGATCCGAAGGGATCGAAGGGGGCAGAGGAGACGACGCGGCCGGTGAGGTCAGCGGTGGCGTGGCCTCGTAGCTCCTCGGCGTAGCGGGGCCAGGCGGAGCCGATGCCTGCGTACATCGTGCGGGCGAGGAGGACGCGGCCACCCTCTCGGCGGTATAGATCGTTCGCCGCGTTGAGGAGGTCCCGGTGGTCCTTGCGGACCTCATCGTGACGGCGGGCCAGGCGGCGAAGGGCGGCGAACTCGTCGGCGAGCCCGTTGTCCACGGCCTCCTCGGCGCTGGTCACCCCGCCGAGCTTGGCGGCGATCTCCTCGGCGTCGTTGAGGACCGTGTCCAGGTCCTCGGCCAGGGCGTCGTAGAGGGCATCGGAGGAGTCCACGATGACCTGGACCAGCTCATCGCGGTAGCGAGCCGGAGCCTCGGCCAGCAGCTTCACGGCCGCGTTCCGGTGCGCCCGAGCGGTCTCGGCTACGCCGAGCTTGGAGATCAGGTCGGCCACGTCAACCGAACCGCCAGCGCGGAGGGTGGCGTCCACCTCGGCGGCCAGGTCGTCGGCGGGCACCGGGGTCTGGCGGGCCTCGGCGGCGGCCTTAATCGCGGCGGTGAGCGCGGTGGTGAGGGTGTCGAACTCAGGCGGCAGCACGGCCATGAGGCGTGCGCTGGCGAAGACGGTGCGGACCAGGCGGCCCCGGTGGTCGTCGGCGGGGAGGCGGACGTCGGGGGCGGTGCGGACGGGGGTGGGGGTGTTGGTCGTCAGTGTCAAGTGCTCACGGTCTGGATCGTCCTCAGTGCACCTCGATGCACGAGTGTCACCTGCGCCGCGTACACCGCGAGCATCGCGACAGCGAGAGCGGCCACACCGGCCCATCGCCACAGGGTCAAGCCCTCAGCATGGGCAGAGACATCGGCGATGCCGATGGCCAGGACCTCGAATGCCAGGAAGACGACTCCCGCTGCGAAGACGACCGAGGCCAAGCGCCCTGGCCTGTACGCGAGGGCGATCGCGCCCGGCAGCAGCACCACGACGTAGAAGACCGTGATCCCAGCGGTCCCCACCCAGCTGAACTCCGCGGCTCCGTTGGTCACCAGGGCGATCGCGCGCATGAGCAACCGCGTGAGCGCCGCACTGGCGGTGCCCCATACGGCAGCCACAGCGGTGCCCCTGGCAGCCGCACGTCCCAGCCGATGGATGTCCATGACCGTCCCAAGCTGGCCTAGACCGTCTTTCCATGCTGCTCTCCATGGCTGGAGAACGCCAGAGGATGACGGCTGACCAGAGAGCCGTCCTGACCGTGCTCCTGGGACGGCCCGTCACTGTCCTGTTCCCGAACGTCTCAACCGGGAGAGCGAAGGTGCGCGGTCGTCTGACGGCACACCTCAGGCTCTCGACCGGGCTCAGTCGGTTGCGGTGGTGGACGGCGGGGCGCTGCCGCCTTGCGGTGCCTCGCCGGTCATCAGCTGCACGATCTGCTCGCGGTCGGCCGCCGAGGGCAGTCCCCAGGTCGGCTCGTACTCGTAGACCTCGGAGAGCGGGCGCGAGGCAGTGCGGCCGGTGAGGATCTCCACCGCCGAGGTGTCGATGAGGCCGGGGTGCTCGACGCCGCAGGCCTCGGCGACCCTGATCAGATCGCGTCGGAGCGTCTGGATGTAGGTGCCCGCCCGGACCGACTTCAGCGCCGGGTCGAGGCCGTGGGCGAGCCAGGCGTTCTGGGTGGCGACGCCGGTGGGGCAGGTGTCGGTGTGGCACTTCTGCGCCTGGATGCAGCCGATCGCCAGCATCGCCTCGCGGGCGACGTTGACCAGGTCGCAGCCGAGGGCGAAGGCGATGACCGCGTTGTCGGGCAGGCCGAGCTTGCCGCCGCCGATGAAGGTGACCTGCTCGTGCAGCCCGGCCCGGGCGAAGGTGGAGTAGACCCGGGCGAAGCCCAGCTGGAAGGGCAGCGAGACCGAGTCGGTGAAGATCAGCGGCGCGGCACCGGTACCGCCCTCGCCGCCGTCGATGGTCACGAAGTCCACCCCGCGGCCGGTGGTGGCCATCAACTCGGTGAGCTCGTGCCAGAAGCCCATGTCGCCCACCGCGGACTTCACGCCGACCGGCAACCCGGTCTCGGTGGCCAGCAGCTCGACCCAGTCGAGCAGGCTGTCGGTGTCGGAGAACTCGGCGTGCCGGGAGGGGCTGATGCAGTCGACGCCCTCCGGGACACCGCGGGTGCCGGCGATCTCGGCGGAGACCTTGGCCGCGGGCAGCACACCGCCCAGCCCCGGCTTGGCGCCCTGGCTCAGCTTGATCTCCAGGGCGCGGACGGGGGCGGAGGCGACCAGGTCCTTGAGCCGGTCCAGGTCGAAGCGGCCGTGCTCGTCGCGGCAGCCGAAGTACGCCGTCCCGAGCTGGAACACCAGCTCCCCGCCGTGCCGGTGGTGCGGGGAGATGCCGCCCTCGCCGGTGTTGTGCAGGCAGCCAGCGAGTGCGGCGCCGCGGTTGAGCGCCTCGACCGCGTTGCCGGACAGCGAGCCGAAGCTCATCGCGGAGATGTTGACCACCGACTGCGGGCGGAACGCGTGCGTCCGGTCGCGGGCGGCGCCGAGCACCTTGGCGCTGGGCAGCGAGGACGCGTGGCCGGCTTGCACGGTGGTGGCCGGGACGGCGTGGCCGAACGTGCGGTGGTTGATGACCGGGTAGCCGGCGGTGAACTCGAGGTCGTTGTCGGTGCCGAAGCCGAAGTAGTTGTTCTGCTTCTTCGCCGAGGCGTACACCCAGCGCCGCTGGTCGCGGGTGAACGGCCGCTCCTCGTTGTTGCCGGCCACCAGGTACTGCCGCATCTCCGGTCCGATGGACTCCAGCAGGTAGCGGGCCCGGCCGAGCACGGGGAAGTTGCGCAGCAGCGTGTGCTCACGCTGGAGGAGGTCGCGGGCGGCGACCCCGGCGAGGGCGGAGAGTCCGGCGGCCGCGGCGCGGGTGGCCCAGGTCATGGACCACTATGACGCGCCGGCGGCTGGTTCGGGGCCGGTTCAGGGCCCGACCCTGCTGCGGTGGGACCAGCCGGACACGCGCGAGGGGGCGGTCCCGGCTGACCGGGACCGCCCCCTGCGGGATGGTGCTGCCTCAGTAGGTCACGGAGGTGAGGTAGTCGAGGCCGGCCTGTGCGGCCTCGAAGGGGTCGAACGACGGGTCGCCGAAGCGCGGGTCGTGCTCGACGACGTAGTAGCGGACGCGGTGGGCGGCCGCGAAGATCGACGGGAAGTCGAGGGAGCCGCGGCCGACGATCTCGATCCGGTTCTCCAGGTCCGGGTTGAGGTCCTTGACGTGGAGCAGCTTGACCCGCTTGCCGTACTCCTCGATGACCTCGACCGGGTCGAGGCCGGCGTAGGCGACCCAGTACAGGTCGAGCTGGGAGACCACGTTCTTCTTCTGGGTGTGCTGCATCAGGATGTCGAAGGCGGTGCGGTCGCCGAAGACGGTGGTGAACTCGAAGTCGTGGTTGTGGATCATCAGCGTCTGGCCGGCCTTGCGCGCCTGCTCACCGACGGCGTCGAGATACTCGGCGTAGGCGATCCAGTCGGCCTCGGTGGTGAGCTCGCCGATCCACGGCGCGCCCGCGGTGCTGCCCGAGCCGAAGTACTTGATGCCGAGGACGCGGTTGTCCTCGATGATCTGCTCGATGTCCGCGGGGTTCGCGGGGGAGCCCACGTCGACGTGTCGGGCTGACGCCTTGAGGCCGTACTCGTCCAGCAGGGCGGCGTACTCCTCGGCGGTCCAGCCGCTGAGCGTGTACGGCTCGACGTTCCGGTAGCCCATCTCGGCCAGCCGGCGCAGGACCTCCTCGTGGCGCGCCTGCTCGTCGGTGCCACTGCTGAGGTAGTCGGCGAACGTGTAGAGCTGGATCGAGATCTTGCTGAGCGGCACGCCACGCTCGGCGCACTCCGCGGCCGCTGCCCCCTTCGACGGTGGGGCGGCGCTCGCCGTACCGGCGACGCCGACGAACAGCAACGCGGACAGGACGGCGACGAGCACGGCCCGCAGGCCGATCGGCAACTTCACGGTTTCCCCCTTGGCTGGTCACGTGGGCACACGACACCGCCGCGGGAGGCCGCCCGCTGGCTGGGGCGGAGCACACGCGACTGTGGCGTGCGCCACAACCTAGGGCCACTTACGTCAGATGCAAAGCAGAAGTCGGACGAACCCGGGGCGGAACGACACGGTCGCGCCCGGGGCGTCAGTCCAGCACCTCCTTCGCGCTGGCCGCCTCCCAGCGCCGCATGCGTTCCACCGCGGTCGGGCCGAGCCGGTCGAGGACGGCGTCCACCAGGAGCTCGGTGAGGACGAAGGCTGCCGCCGCGGAGTCGAAGGCGCCGGACGAGCGCACGGAGGTGGGCAGGACGACCTCCGCCACCTGAGCGATGGGGGAGAGCCACTCGTCGGTGATGCAGATGATGTGCGCCCCGGCCTCGGCGAGCAGTGCGGCTCGGGCCACCGTCCTGGACTGGTAGCGCCGGAAGTCGTAGACGACGAAGACGTCCCTGCTGTCGGCGTCGAGCACGTCGGCCGCACCGATCTGCTGGTCCTCGTCCGGCAGTCGGACGTGCGGCCGGATCTGTCGCAGGTGCAGGGAGAGGTAGCCGGCGATGTGTCCGGAGAACCGGCCACCCACGACGGTGATCCGCATCCTGGGGTGGGCGAGCAGGTCCACGGCAGCGTCCAGCTCCGTCCGCGGGATCGCGCCCAGTGACTGGGCGATCGATCCGGTCGCGATCTGGACGCCTCGTTCCAGCCAGTGCCCCTCACCACGGGTCGCCCGCGTGCTGTCGTACAGCGACAGCGGAGAGGCCACGCGCTCGGACAGCTCTTCGAGCAGCGCCTGCTGGAGAGCGGGGAAGCCGGTGTGCCCGAGGCTGCGGGCGAAGCGGACGACGGTCGGGGGGCTGACCCCTGCCGTGGCGGCGAGTTCGGCGCTGGTGCCCAGTGCTGCGCGCGGGTAGTCCGCCAGCAGGACCCGGGCCACCCGCCGTTCCTGCGGGCTGAAGGACGACAGGTCCGCCGTCAACGCATCCCTGATCGACACCGGCTCACTGTGCAGGTTCGGCCGGAACGGGATCAAGCACGTCGATGACCCGGGTGGTCAGGTCGATCGCCAGGACGCTGTCGGGCGGCACCGGTGTCCAGCCCTCGTCGGGCAGGCCGCTGGAGATGACGTGCACGGCGGTCGCGGAGACCTTGTAGGCCATGTCGAAGTAGGCGGTGGCGTGCCCGCGCGGCATCGCGTCGTCGGACCCGAAGACCTGTCGCAGGTCGTCCAGCGGCGTGGCCGCCCGACTGTTCACGTGCACCGCGTAGAGCCGCGCCGGGGTGAGGAACAGTGCGTTCAGGCTGGACTGCGGGAAGTGGCTGCGCAGCATGCCGACGGCGCGGGCGACCCCCGCCCGCTCGTCCGCGGTCTCCTCGATGCACTGCAGCACCAGGCGGAAGTAGCGCTCGCTGTCGGTGTCGCCCACCAGCTGGGCTCGGGCGTCCTCCCCCAGGAGCGCCTCGAGCTCGTCGATGGGGGAGATGCTGCCGTTGTGGGCGAGGGCGTGGTCGCCGTCCGTGAACGGGTGGGTGTTCTCGGCACCCACGGCCAGTCCGTCGGTGGCCCAGCGGAGGTGCACCAACCCGGCGGTGCCGAGGGCCCGGTCGGCCAGCGCCGTGTAGGTGGGGTCGGCCGCGGCCGAGATCGGCGAGGTGGCCGCCCGTGTGGTGTCGGTCGCCTGGTCTCGCCAGGCCATCCCCCACCCGTCGCCGTGCACGGCGGACAGCGAGGTGAAGGTGTCGAAGTCCGTCCGGCCGAGTCCGTCGACCGCCGAGACAGGTGTCTCGGCGACGTATCCCAGCAGTCGGCACATGGTCGCCAGGCCTCTTCCTAACAGCTCAGCAGGACGGTATAAACAGCGCCTGACCTGTAATGCGCATTACAAGCACGTTAAGCATCGCCCTCACGAAACGGATGCGTCAAGTGCTCCCGACCTCAACGACGAGCGATCACGATGTGCAGCAGCTCGCCGAGCGCCTCCGCCATGCCGGTGCCCGCACGCTCACCGGGGTCGTCAGCGACTCCGGTGGCGTCATCCGGGCGAAGACCGTCCCGGCTCGCCGCATCGAGTCCTTCGCCCGCTCGGGGATGGGCGCCTCGTTGACGTGGCCGGTCTTCTGCGTGGACAACGGGATCGCCATGACCCCGGAGGTCAACGTGGTCGGCGACCTGCGACTCACCACCGATCTCGAGCGTGCGGTGGTGCTCGACCACGGGTTCGGCTGGGCTCCCGCCGACGTCCGTGACCAGCAGGGCGAGCTGTCCCCGTACTGCTGGCGCAGCGTGACGCGCCGTCAGGTCGCCCGGCTGGCGTCGCTGGGCATCGAGGCCCTGGTCGGCAGTGAACTGGAGTTCGGGCTGCTCGGCGCCGACGGCCGGCTGCTCGGCGAGAGCGACGGGTGGCCCTGCTACGGGGCTGCGGTCTACAGCGGGTTGAGCGACTTCGCGGCGGACCTCTGCGAACGGCTGGACGCGGCGGGTGTCCCGGTCGAGCAGGTGCACGCGGAGTACGGACAGGCCAGTTCGAGATCTCGTTGCCCCCTCGCACACCGCTGGCCGCGGCCGACGACGTGCTGCTCGCCCGCGCGGTGATCGGCCGGGTCGCCCGGGCGCACGGGCTGCGCGACACCTTCTCCCCGGTGCCGTTCGCCGGCGGGTCCGGCAACGGCGCCCACATGCACCTGTCCCTGACCAAGGACGGCGTTCCGCTCTTCAGCGGCGGGTCCCTCGCCGGGGACCTCACCACCGAGGGTGCCCGGGCGGTGGCCGGCATCGTGCGCGAGCTGCCGGGCAGCATCGCCGTGCTGGCCGGGACGGTCGTCTCGGACGAACGCATGCAGCCCGGGCACTGGTCCGGCGCCACCGCCTGCTGGGGAGTCGAGAACCGGGAGGCCGCCGTCCGCCTGCTGCGGGCCAACAACGGCAACCCGCACGGGGCCAACGTCGAGGTCAAGTGCGTCGACTCCGGAGCCAACACCTACCTGGCCACCGGGCTGCTCCTCGGGTTCGCCGCATCGGGGATCGAACGCGAGCTGGCCCTGCCGGCCCCCGTCGAGGTCGATCCCCGGGAGCTCACCCCGCAGCAGGCAGAGGCCGCGGCCGTGGTGCCGCTCCCCAGCGATGCCGCCGGCCGCATCGCCATGTTCGAGGAGAGCCAGGAGGTGCGCGCGGTCCTCGGACCGGAACTGCACGCAGCGGTCCTCGCGGTGCGCCGGTACGAGGCCTCGCTGGACGCCGGCCCCGACCTCCATGCGCGCACCCGGTTCGCCTGGTCCTCCTGAGTCCGGCACCACCTCACCCACCTGCACCGACACCGAGGAGTGACATGGCCAAGCGCAAGCTCAAACTGTGGGAGGCCCTGGCGCTCTCGCTCGGCCTGATGGGGCCGACGCTGGCCATGGCCGGCAACGGCCAGGGCATCATCGGCACGGTCGGCAAGGCGGTGCCCCTGGTCTTCGCCCTGGGGTTCGTCGGGGTGGCCCTGGTCGCCTACGGGTTCATCCGGCTGACCCAGCGCTACAACCACGCGGGCAGCGCCTACGCCCTCGTCGGGGCGACGCTGGGTCCCCGCGCGGGGTTCGTGGCCGGGTTCGCGCTCTTCGGCACGTACCTGTTCTTCACGATCTGCACGGCGGCCGTCTTCGGGGCCTTCCTCAACGCCCTGATCGGCTCGGCCTCGGGAACGGGCACGAGCGTCGGGTTCGGCATCGCGGCCGTCGCGTGCCTGCTGGTCACCGGCTTCATGAACACCCGGGACACCCGGACGGTGTCCCAGTCGCTCCTGGTGATCGAGGGCGTCGGCATCGCCGCCATGCTGGTGCTCGTCGCCGCCGTTCTCGGTCAGGGCGGTGCGGAGCAGACCGGCGTCGACCTCACCACCTTCTCCCCGGACGGCGTCGGACTCAGCGCTGTGCTCGCTGCCGTCGTGGCGGCGTTCCTCTCCTGGGCCGGCTTCGAGGCCTGCGCCGCGCTCGGCGAGGAGACCGACGACCCGCGGCGCAACATCCCGCGTGCCCTGTTCGGCTCCGTCCTGCTCACCGGCGCGCTGTACGTGCTGGTCATGTTCGCCCAGACCATCGGCTTCGGCACCGACGAGGCGGGGCTGGCCGCGTTCCAGGGATCGGGGAACACCCTGGGCGACCTGGGGGAGGGGTACCTCGGCCACTGGTTCGCGCTGCTGCTGCTGTTCACCGCGGTGCTGTCGGCGTTCGCCTCCAACCTGTCCTCGGTGATGGCGTCGGCACGGCTGGCCATGGCCTTGGCGCGGGACGGCTTCGGCCCGCGGCAGTTCGCCCAGATCGACCCGACGCACCAGACCCCCCGGAACGCGGTGCTGGCGATGGCGGGCATCGGCATCGTCGTCAACCTCGTGTCCTGGCTGACCGGGTGGCCGGTGATGGGCACCGGGGACGCCGCCATCGACGCCTACTTCTTCTACGCCGTGGTGGGCGCCACGTGCCTGCTGTTCGTCTACCTGCTCGTCGAGGTGGCGGTGTTCGCGGCCTGGCGCCGCGGTGTCATCAGCGTCCGGGCCGCCGAACTGGTGCTGCCGGCCCTGGGGGGCGGCTTCATCCTGGTCGTCATCGGCTACAGCGTGAAGGACGCGACCGGCTTCTCCCCGGCCTACGTGGCCATCGGGTGGGTGCTGCTCGGGCTCCTGGTCGCCGTCCTGGCCGGTGGACTGGCCAAGCGGATCGGCGCCTCGCTGGCCCGGGAGCTGGACGAGGTCGACGAGGACCGCACCGTCGTCGACCCCGAGCCGGTCTGATGCACCCGGCTGCGGAGCGGCGGTACCCCTGGGACCACGCCGGGGCGCGGGCGTTCGGAGGTCCGCTGGCGGACACGGTGGCGGACCTGGCGCTGGTCGACCACCACGTCCATGGTGCGCTGCGCACCGGGGTGGACCGCCCGAGCTTCGAGTCGATGATCACCGAGGCGCCCAGGCCGTCGACGGTCGCGACGCAGTTCGACTCGCAGATCGGCTTCGCCATCCGTCGCTGGTGTGCCCCGGTGCTCGGGCTCCAGCCGCACGCGTCGGCTGACGAGTACTGGCACCACCGGTCCGAGCTGGGTGAGGAGGAGGTCAACCGACGGCTGCTGCGCGCCAGCGGCACGTCGACCTACCTGATCGAGACGGGGTATCTCGGGGACGCCGTGCTGTCGCCGGAGGAGCACGCCGACGTGGCCGACGCCAGCGCCCGGGAGGTGGTGCGGCTGGAGACCATCGCGGAGTCACTGCTGGACGAGGTCGACTCCGCACGTGCCTTCGTGGCGCAGTACCCGTCCCGTCTCGCCGAGGCGACCAGCTCGGCGGTCGGCACGAAGAGCATCCTCGCCTACCGCTTCGGCTTCGACGTCGACGCCGCACGGCCTGGCGACGACGAGGTCGTCCGGGCCGTCGAGCGGCTGCTCGGCACGACCACCGGCCGGCAGCGGATCGAGGACCCGGTGCTCCTGCGCCATCTCCTCTGGTGCGGCGTGGACCGGGGGCTGCCCATCCAGCTGCACAGCGGCTACGGCGACCCGGACCTGGACCTGCACCGGGCCAATCCGCTCCTGCTGGCCCCGTGGCTGCGAGAGGTGGAGGGCTCCGGCGTCCCGGTGATGCTGCTGCACAACTACCCGTACCACCGTGAGGCCGGATACCTGGCCCAGGTCTTCGACAACGTCTACTTCGACGTCGGGCTGGGGCTCAACTACGTCGGCAGTCAGAGCCCACAGCTGATCGCCGAGTCGCTCGAGCTGGCGCCCTTCCACAAGCAGCTGTACTCGTCGGACGCCTGGGGACCCAGCGAGCTGCACTTCCTCGGCTCGCTGCTGTGGCGCCGGGGGATCAGCAGGGTCGTCGGTCAGTGGGTGCAGGACGGTGACTGGTCCCAGGGCGACGCCGAGCGGGTCCTGCGGCTCATCGCGCACGAGAACGCCGAGCGGGTCTACCGGCTCTGAGGCACGTCGCGGAGGTCGAGCGCACGGAGCGTGCACAGCGGCAAATGGCGTGACGACCCGGGCCGCCGGTGACTAGCGTGCCGGGCAGGAGTCCTCGACCAGGGAGCAGCGGCATGGGTGGCAGCGGCGACATCTCCGGGTGAACCCCGGGATGTGCCCGGCAGGCGAGCAGCCGCCGGAGCCTCCGTCGTCCTCGTCCACCGCCGGGCCGCCACGTGCGCCCGCGTCCCCGCAGAGGTCCCGCCGTGCCCGATGCCTCCGTCGTCTGCTCCGCCCTGTCCTTCGCCTGGCCTGACGGCACCCCCGTCTTCGCCGACCTCTCCTGCACCGTCGGCGCCGGCCGCACCGGCCTGATCGCACCCAACGGTGCGGGCAAGAGCACCCTGCTCAGGCTGATCGCCGGTGAGCTCCGGCCCGCCGCAGGCGCGGTCACGGTCGGCGGCGTCCTCGGGTACCTGCCCCAGTCGCTGCCGCTGGTCGGTGACCTCACCGTCGCCGAGGTGCTCGGCGTCGCGCCCGTGCTCGCCGCGCTGGCCGCCATCGAGTCCGGTGACGTCGCCGACGAGAACTTCGCCGCCATCGGCACCGACTGGGACGTCGAGGAGCGCGCCCGCGTCCAGCTCGGCCGGCTCGGCCTGGGCGACGTCATGCTCGACCGCCGGCTCGACACGCTCAGCGGCGGGCAGGTCGTCACGCTCGGCCTGGCCGCGCAGCTGCTGAAGCGCCCCGACGTCCTGCTGCTCGACGAGCCGACCAACAACCTGGACGGCGACGCGCGCCACACCCTGTACGCCGCGCTCGACGACTTCCCTGGCTGCCTGCTCGTGGTCAGCCACGACCGGGCGCTGCTCGACCGGATGGACCGCATCGCCGAGCTCGACCGGGGCGAGTTGCGCACCTACGGCGGCGGGTTCACCGACTGGGAGGCCGCCGTCCGGGCCGAGCAGGAGGCGGTGGAGCGGGACGTCCGCACCGCCGAGCAGGAGGTCAAGCGGGAGAAGCGGGAGCGGCAGCTGGCCCGGGAGCGGGCGCAGAAGAAGTCCGGCAACGCCGCCCGCACCGTGAAGGACGCCGGGCTGCCGAAGATCCTCATCGGCAAGATGAAGCGGACCGCCCAGGAGTCGGCGGGCAAGGCCGACGACGTGCACGCCGCCCGGCTCGACGGTGCCCGCACCCGGCTGGAGGAGGCCGAGCGCGCGCTGCGGGACGACCAGGCGATCGTGTTGGAACTGCCCGGCACCGCGGTGCCGGCCGGGCGCACCGTGTTCGCCGGCGAAGGCCTGCAGCTGCGGCTGGGGGAGCGGGCACTGTTCGCCGAGGACGGCGTCGACCTGACCGTCCGCGGCCCGGAGCGGATCGCGCTGACCGGGGCGAACGGCGCCGGGAAGTCGTCACTGCTGCGGCTGATGACCGGCGACCTGCAGCCCGACGCGGGGGAGATCCGGCGGGCCGACGGTCGGGTCGCCCACCTCTCCCAACGGCTGGACCTGCTCGACCCCGACCGCACCGTGGCCGAGGCGCTCGCGGACGCGGCACCGGCGATGCCGACGGCGGAGCGGATGAACCTGCTGGCCCGCTACCTGTTCCGCGGCAGCCGGGCGCACCTGCCGGTCCGGGCGCTCTCCGGCGGTGAGCGGCTGCGGGCCACGCTGGCCTGCGTGCTGCACGCCGAACCGGCACCGCAGCTGCTGCTGCTCGACGAACCGACGAACAACCTCGACCTGGTCAGCGTCGCCCAGCTGGTGAGTGCGCTGGCGGCCTACCGAGGCGCGTTCGTGGTGGTCAGCCACGACGAGCGGTTCCTCACCGAGCTCGGCATCACCCGCTGGCTCCACCTCACCGACGGCCGCCTGCAGGAGATCACCGCGCCCTGACCCGGCCGCGCCTGTGCACTCGTCGTCGGTCCTGGCCCGGCGAAGCGACGGTCAGCGCACAACGGGCGCCGTCCTCACTGCGGGGGTTGCTCGGAGACGGCGGACAGGGCGGCGATCAGGTGCTGTTCCGCGGTCGCCTTGTCGACGCCCAGCGAGGTCAGCAGGCCGGCGCCGTCCTCGGCCTCCAGTAGCGCCAGCAGCAGGTGCTCGGTGCCGATGTAGTTGTGGCCCAGCCGCAGCGCCTCGCGGAAGGTCAGCTCCAGCGCCTTCTTCGCACCCGCGTCGAACGGGATGAGGGCCGGGACGTCGCCGGCCGCCGGCGGCAGCGACGCGGACGCGGCCTGCCAGACGGCGTCCAGCGTCAGGCCCTGCGCGACCAGTTCCTCGGCGCCGAGCCCGTCACGCTCGGTCAGCAGCCCGAGCACCAGGTGGGTCGTGGTCAGCTCGACGTTGCCGGCCGCGCGAGCTGCCTCCTGCGCCGCCACCACCACGTTGCGGGCGCGCGGGGTGAAGCGGTTGAAGCCCTCGTCCGGGTCCATCGGCAGGTCCTTGGGCACGAAGCGCTTCTGAGCCGCCTGCTTGGTCACGCCCATGCTCCTGCCGATCTCGGTCCACGACGCCCCGGAGCGGCGGGCCTGGTCGACGAAGTGGCCGATCAGGTGGTCGGCGACCTCACCCAGGTGGTCGGCGGCGAGGACGGCGTCGGTGAGCTGGTCCAGTGGCTGGTTGTGCACCTGCTGGATCGCGGAGATCAGGTCGTCGAGCCGGACGGTGGGCGGCAGCTGTGTCATGCCGTCAACGCTAGGTTGACGACTCGCTGACGTCAACCCCCGGTTGACGATGTGGTCAGCCGGCGATGCGGGTGCACTCGGCGCAGCGGTCGGTGCCCGGGAAGGTGAGCCAGTCCTGCGTGGCGACGGCGGAGACCAGGACACCGCAGACTGACTGGTCCAGACCGTCGACGACCGGGCGAGCGACGGCGTGGGTGACCTGGTCGCTGCTGCGGGGGTCGTGCGCCGTGGAGGCCACGTGGGTGGCCGTGAGGTCGGTGCCGATCGAGGAGATGGTCGCCGTCATGGGCAGCAGCCTGCCGCAGGAACATGACGATCTGACTGCGATGGGACGTTGATCGTGCGATGGCTCGTCACACGGGTGCCGAGCCGGCCCCGGGTACAGCCTGCTGCACCGCAAGAGGCCAGGTCAGGGGATCGGATACGGGGCCCGCCCCGACCAGCATCGGGAGGGACACCAGCCCGACCGAGGAGCCCCCCGTGCCCGACCCGTACCGCCTCGACCCCACCGCACAGCCCGTCGACCTCCGTCCCGCACCCGAGCCGGCACGCAGCACCCCGGACCGGCCGCTGCGCACGCTGCTGTGGGTCGTCCTGGTGCTGAGCATCGCCGGCAACAGCGTCACCTCGTTCAGCGCCGTCCCCCTCGCGGTCAGCATCGGCTTCGGCCTGCTGACCGCCGTCAGCGCCATCACGCTGATCAGCCTGCACGTGCGCAACCGATGAGCACCGCCCTCGCACCGACGGCCACCGCCGCCGTCGCGCTCACCCACGTGACCAAGACCCACCCCAACGGCGTCCGCGCCCTGGACGACGTCACGGTCGAGGTGCCCCGCGGCAGCTTCCTCGCCGTCATGGGCCCCTCCGGCTCCGGCAAGAGCACCCTGCTGCAGGTCGCCGCCGGGCTGGACACCCCGACCAGCGGGGAGGTCCTCCTCGACGGCACCGGGATCGGCGGGCTGGACGAGACCCGTCGCACCGAGCTGCGCCGCGACCGGATCGGCTTCGTCTTCCAGGCCTACAACCTGCTGCCCGCGCTCACCGTGGGGGAGAACATCACCCTGCCGTTGCGGCTGGCCGGGAAGTCGCTGGACCGGGAGTGGGTGCAGTACCTGGTCGATCGGGTGGGCCTGGGCGACCGGCTGGACCACCGGCCGACCGAGCTCTCCGGCGGCCAGCAGCAGCGGGCCGCGATCGCCCGCGCCCTGGTCGCCCGGCCCGCCGTCGTCTTCGCCGACGAGCCCACCGGCGCCCTGGACCTGCACAGCGCCGCCGAGGTGCTCGGCCTGCTCCGCGCCCTGGTCGACGACCTGGGGCAGACCGTCGTGCTGGTCACCCACGACCCGGCCGCCGCCGCCCGCGCCGACCGCGCGCTGGTGATGGCCGACGGCCGGGTCGTCGACACCCTCGAGCACCCGGCCGCCGCCGACCTGGCCGGGCGCCTCGTCGCGCTGCGCGAGGGCTGAGCCGTGCTCGCGCTCGCCCTGCGGCTGGCCCGCACCCGGCTCACCGCCTCTCTCGCCGTCCTCGTCGCGGTGCTCGGCGGGGCGGCCATCGTCACCGGCACCGGCGTGCTCGCCGAGTCCGGCCTGCGCTCGCACCTGCCCGTCGACCGGCTGGCCGGCGCGGAGGTGGTCGTCTCCGCCGACCAGACGGTGCAGCCCAGTGCCGACCTCGCCGTCGCCCTGCCCGAGCGGGGGAGCGTTCCCGCAGCGCTGGCCGACGAGCTGGGGGAGCTTCCGGGGGTGGCGGCCGCCGTCGCCGACGTCGGCTTCCCGGCCGCCGTCCTCGGCACCGACGGGGACGTCGTCGCGACCACCGACCCGACGACCGCCGGGCACGGCTGGTCCTCCCTCGGCCTGCTCGACGACCCCGAGGTCACCGGCACCCCGCCGACCGGCCCGCAGGAGGTCGCCCTCGACTCGGCGATCGCCGCCGCGGCCGGCGTCGCCCCGGGCGACACCGTGCGGGTCGTGCTGGCCGGCCGCGCCGTCGACGCCCGGCTCACCGCCGTGGTCCCGGCCGGTACGGGCGTGCTCGTCGCCGACGACCGGGCGGCGCGGCTGGCCGGGCAGACCGACACCGTCGACCTGATCGGCCTCCAGGTGACCGGGGACGTCGAGGCGGTCGCCGACGCCGTCCGCCCGCTGCTGCCCGCCGGCACGATCGTCAGCACCGGCGACGCCCGCGGCGACGTCGCCCTCCCCGAGGCGGCCGCGGCCCGGTCGCTGCTGGTCGTGCTCGCGTCCTCGCTGATGGGCGTGCCGCTGCTGATCGTCGGGTTCGTCGTCGCCGGGGCGCTGGCCGTGTCGATCGGCGGTCAGCGCCGCGAGCTGGCCCTGCTCCGCGCGGTCGGCACCACCCCGCGGCAGCTGCGCCGGCTGGTCGCCGGTCAGGCGAGCGTGGTCGCGGCGGTCGCGCTCGTCCCGGGCATCGCCCTCGGCTACCTGCTGGCCGGGCAGTTCCGTCGGCTGCTGGTGCACGTCGGGGTGCTCCCCGACGCGCTGCCGCTGGCCGTCGGCCCGCTGCCGGCGCTGGCCGCTGCGGCGCTGCTGCTCCTCGTCGTCCAGGTCGCCGCCCGCTGCGCCGCCTGGCGCACCAGCCGCGAGCCGGTGACCCAGCTGCTCGCCGACTCCCGGACCGGCCCGCGCACCCCGTCACCCGGCCGGCACCGCACCGGCCTGCTGCTCATCGCCGCCGCCGTGCCGCTCTCGGTGCCGCCGCTGCTGGTGCAGTCGCCGATCGGGGCGGCGTCCACCTCGCTGGCCGGCATCGTCGCCGCCATCGGCCTGGCGCTGGCCGGCCCCCTCCTGCTCCGCCGGGTCACCGGCCGGCTCGCCCGCCGGCTGCCGGCCGGCACCTCCGCGCCCGCCTGGCTGGCGGTGGCCAACCTGCACGGCTACGCGCTGCGCTCGGCGGGTGCGGTCACCACGCTGGCGATGGCGGTCGTCGTCGCGCTCACCTACACGTTCGCCCAGACCACCGTGATCGACGCGACGGCGGAGGAGACCCGGGCGGGCACCGTCGCCGATGCGACGGTCACCGCCCCCGCGCTGGGCGGCATCCCCGCCGGCCTCCTCGGCGCGGTGCAGGCCGTCCCCGGGGTGGAGTCGGTCGCGCCGGTCAGCTCCACGGCCGTGCTCTGGCCGATGCGCGTGCTGGGGGAGGAGGAGCTGTCCGGCGGGCCGGCGCTGGTGCTGCCCCCGACGGGGGCCGGTGTGCTCGACCTCGACGTGCGGGACGGCGACCTGGCCGACCTGACCGGCGCCACCGTGGCCGTCGGAAGCGACGCCGCCGCCGCCCGGGACGTCGGGATCGGCGACCAGGTGCAGCTCATCCTGGGGGACGGCGCCGAGGTCGAGGCCCGGGTGGTCGCCGTCTACGACCGGGAACTGGGCTTCGGCTCCGTCGTCCTCTCCGCCGACATGGCCGCGGGGCACACCACCGGCGGGCTGGCCGACAGCCTGCTGGTGCGCACCGACGGCGACCCGGCGACCGACCGGGCGCTGGCGGGCCTGACCGACCGGCCCGGCGTGACGGTGTCCGACGGCGGGGTCGCCGGCGACCGGCCGGCCGCGCCGCCGGAGGTGTGGATCAACCTGGCGGTCATCGGCGTGCTGCTCGGCTACCTGCTGCTGGGGATCGCCAACGCGCTGGTCGCGGCCACCGCCCAGCGGCGCGGGGAGATCGCGGCCCTGCGGCTGACCGGGACCACGCCGCGTCAGGTGCGCGCGATGATGCGGCGCGAGGCGGCGCTGGTCTCCGGCGCTGCGGTCGCGGCCGGGGTGCTGGTCTCCGTGGTGCCCTTGGCCCTGCTCGGCCTGGGCTTCCTCGACCGCCCCTGGCCGTCGGGGCCCGGCTGGCTGCTGCCGGTGACGGCGCTGGTCGTCACCGGCATCGCGTTCCTGGCCATCGAGGTGCCGACCCGGGCCGCGCTGCGGGTCGCGCCGGCCGATGCGCTCGCCACCCAGGGGTGAACCGGCCGTGCCGACTCAGCTCGGGAAGCCGTCCCCGCCGGCCAGTGCGGTGATCGCGATCATCGCGGTGAAGACCAGGACGGTGGCGACCAGGACGCCAAGGCACAGCACCCAGCCGCGGTCACCCAGCCCGGGCTCCTCCGCCGGCGCCGGGGTGGGGGTGGACTGCTCGGCAGCGGGACGGGTGCGGCGCTGCTCGACGGACACGCTCATGCGGACTCCCGGAGACGTCGGCCGGACCGGCCGGTGGCCTGGACGCCGTGGTCAGCGCCCGATCCGGACGTTAGGCAGCGCAGGAGCCCAGGACCCGGGGTCGGAGGTCCCTGATCGAGGGACTCTCGGCCTCATCCGGGCAGCGTCACTGCAGGGTGTCGCGGTTCTGGGCGTGCTCGCTGACCTGCGGCACCTCCTCGCCACCGGAGCCCACCCGCACCGGCTCGCCGGCCGTGGTGCGGGCCCAGCACAGCCGGCACAGGTGGGTGGGCTCCTCCGGCAGCAGTGGGTGCGCGCCGAGTGGCTGCACCTGCACCCAGCCGACGGCGGCGGGGGCGTCAGCCACCTCGGCGCACCGGTCGCAGCGGTACTGGACGGACATGCGGATCAGCCTCCTGGCCCGGGGGGACGACGGTGGCCCTCAGGACACCAGCGTCCCCCTCCGCCGCCGAGATCGCAGCCCGGATCCGATCAGGAGCGCAGCGTGATCAGGCCAGCGGCAGCTGCTCCTGCAGGTCGGCCTCGAACCAGTCGCTGCCCAGGTCCTCGACCTCGCGCAGTTCGAGCTCGGCGAGCAGGGCGTAGGCGGTCTCGATGTCCATGCCCCCGAGCCAACGGCGAGTTCCGCACGCACGGCTGGAGGGATCCGCAGGAGAACCGCAGATCAGCCGCCGCGGTTGACCTCGGCCTGGACGACGCCGAGGAGCGCGGTCTGCAGCGTCTGGTCGTCGTGATCGCCGCGGTCGAGGGCCTCCTGGGCCGGGCCGGGGAGCTGGCGCACGTCGAGGTCGTCGAGCCACGTCGTCTCCCCGCCGACCTGGCGCCCCAGCGTGAGGGCGTCGCCCTCCCGCCGCACCAGGTACTCCTCGCCACCGAGCTCGATCGTCGTTGAGTCGCTCATGGCGTCGCCGTACCCGGGGCCCCTGCAGGTCTACACCCGCCCCGACACGGGCACCCCGGTGATCGGGCGCTGAGACACGCCGTCCTGAGCTGCCGGTGTTCACTCTTTCCGGGCCGACCGGCGTGGCGGGTCTCCAGCTGTGGCCACTGTTGCCGATGGTCTCGGGGAGACAGGAGAGGCCTGGGAGATGCCCGGACGGGCCCTGGGACGGACCGGAGGAGGAGGTGGACGTGCCGCGAGCGAGGAGTGGTGCACAGCTGCCGATGGACGTCCGGCACCGGGACGGCGGCGAGCAGGCGCAGGCCGGCCTGGTGGCCGGCGTGCTGGACGCCCTGCCCTCGCCGACGGTGCTGATCGACGCCGACGGCACGATGCTGCTGGTCAACTCCGCCTGGCAGGCCGCCGGCGACCTGCTCGACGACGACCGGCTGCGGGTCGGCGTGGGAGGCAACTACTTCGCGGTGGTGCTGAGCCTGTCCGACGACGCGGCGAACCGGGCGCGCATCGACCAGCTGCGGGAGCTGTCGGCGGGGCGCCGGACCACGGTGTCGGCCGACTACGCGCTGGCCACGGTGACCGGCGTGCGCTGGTACCACCTGCAGGCCTCCCGCGCCGACCGTTCCGGGCGGGTGGTGGTCACCCACACCGACGTGACCTCGCGGGTGGAGGCGGAGCGGGCGTCGTCCTGGCAGGCCCGGCACGACCACCTCACCGACCTGCCCAACCGGGCGCACCTGCACGACCTGATCTCCGCCGAGCTGCGCCGCGTCGACCGTGGCCCGGTCACCGTGCTGTTCCTGGACGTCGACGGCTTCAAGGACGTCAACGACACGCTCGGCCACGAGATCGGCGACCACCTGCTGCGCGAGCTGGCCACCCGGCTGACCAGTCGCACCCGGACACAGGACACCGTCGGCCGCCTCGGCGGCGACGAGTTCGTCGTGCTGTGCCGTGACTGCGACGTCGACGGCGCCCTCGCGCTGGCCGAGCGGTTCCAGAGCACCTTCGACGAGCCGTTCGACCTCGGTGAGCGGGTCACCCGGCTGACCGTGAGCATCGGCGTGGCCACCGCGCCCGGCGACGACCCGGACCTGCGCTCCACCGACCTGGTCCGGGACGCCGACCTGGCGATGTACGCGGCGAAGGCGGCCGGCCGCAACCGGGTGCGGGTGTTCAGCCCCGACCTGCGCAGCGCCGTCGAGCAGAAGGTGCTCGTCGCCGCCGAACTGCGGGAGGCGATCGAGGCCGGCCAGCTGGTGCTGCACTACCAGCCGGTGCTGCACCTGCCCAGCGGTGAGGTGTCCGGGGTGGAGGCGCTGGTCCGCTGGCAGCACCCCGAGCGGGGCCTGCTGAGTCCGTGTGACTTCATCCCGCTGGCCGAGCAGACCGGGGTCGTCGTCCAGCTCACCCGGTGGGTGCTCGGCGAGGCGACCCGGCAGGCCGCAGCGTGGGAGCGGGCCGGCCTCTCGCTGGTCACCGGGGTCAACATCAGCGCCGCGCACTTCGCCACCGGCACCCTCGTCGCCGACGTCCACGACGCGCTCGACGCCGCCGGGCTCGCCCCCGAGCGCCTGGTGCTGGAGCTCACCGAGACCAGCGTCGCGGAGGACCCGCTCCGGGCCGCGGCCCAGTTCGCCCAGCTGCGGGTCACCGGCGTCGAGGTGTCCATCGACGACTTCGGCAGCGGCTTCTCCTCGCTGAGCCAGCTGGTGTCCATCCCGGCCGGCGTCCTCAAGCTGGACCGCAGCCTGATCGCCGGCATCGAGGTGCGGCGCAGCGAGTCCGCGGCGGCGATCGCCGCGGTGGTCGGGCTGGCCGCCGCCTGCGGCATGCGCAGCCTCGCCGAGGGCGTGGAGACCGCCGGTCAGCTCGAGCTCGTCGCCGAGCTGGGCTGCACCCACGCGCAGGGCTTCCACATCGCGCGGCCCATGCCGGCCGCCGAGGTGGCCGACTGGCTGGCCATCCGGCTCGCTGCCCGGCGCGCCCGGCGCAGGCGCCTGCAGACCGCCTGACCCCGCCCGGCGGCCGGTGCAGGCGGCCGGGCTCAGCCCGGTTCGCCGCGCAGTTTGCGGCGGGCCACGACCATCAGGTCGACCAGCGCGATCACCGCCAGCACGGCCAGCGCGATCGGGAAGACCAGCGGGACGTCGGCGAGGAACGCCAGCACCGCGAACACCGCGCAGATCACCAGACCGAAGGTCGCCAGCACCAGCCGCAGGGTCAGCGCACTGCGGGCTGTGTCGGCGCCGCCTTCCGGGTACCTGGGTTGGGACTCGGGGATCCCGTGCGGGAACTGGTCGCGCTCGTACTCGGTGAGGTCGTCGGGGTTGCGCCGGTCGTCCGGCGGTGACGTGCTCATGCCGCCGTGGGTACCCGGTGGCGCAGCGCACTACCCTGGATCGACGTGGCCGCTGACTTCTCCGTCGTCCTGGACGAACTCGACACGACCTTGAAGTCCATCGAGGCCGTGATGCGGGTCGATGACCTGCGTCGGGAGGTGGCCGAGCTCGAACAGAAGGCCTCCGCACCCGACCTCTGGAACGACGTCGAGGCGGCGCAGGCGGTGACCTCTCGCCTGTCCTACCTGCAGGGCGACCTGCGCCGGGTGGAGGAGCTGCGCAGCCGGCTCGACGACGTCGGACTGCTGCACGAGATGGCGGCCGAGGAGGGCGACGAGGCCACCACCGCCGAGACCGAGCGCGAGCTGACCAGCATCCGCGCCGTGCTCGACGAGCTCGAGGTGCGCACGCTGCTGTCCGGGGAGTACGACTCCCGCGAGGCGCTGGTCACCATCCGCTCGGAGGCCGGGGGAGTGGACGCCGCCGACTTCGCCGAGATGCTGATGCGGATGTACCTGCGCTGGGCCGAGCGGCACAAGTACCCCACCGAGGTCTACGACGTCTCCTACGCCGAGGAGGCCGGGATCAAGTCGGCCACCTTCGCCGTCAAGCAGCCCTACGCCTACGGCACCCTCTCCGTCGAGCAGGGCACCCACCGGCTGGTGCGCATCTCGCCGTTCGACAACCAGGGCCGCCGGCAGACCTCCTTCGCCGGCGTCGAGGTGCTGCCGGTCGTCGAGCAGACCGACCACGTCGACATCCCGGAGAACGAGATCCGGGTCGACGTCTTCCGTTCCTCCGGCCCGGGTGGGCAGAGCGTGAACACCACCGACTCCGCCGTCCGGATGACCCACATCCCCACCGGCATCGTCGTCTCGTGCCAGAACGAGAAGTCCCAGATCCAGAACCGGGCCGCCGCGCTGCGCGTGCTCCAGGCCCGGTTGCTCGTGGTCCGGAAGGCCGAGGAGCGGGCCGAGATGGACGCCCTCAAGGGCGAGGGGAGCAGCTGGGGCAACCAGATGCGCTCCTATGTGCTGCACCCGTACCAGATGGTCAAGGACCTGCGCACCGAGGTCGAGACCGGCAACCCGAGCAACGTGCTCGACGGTGACATCGACGGCTTCATCGAGGCCGGGATCCGCTGGCGGCGGCAACAGGAGTCGGCGCCGCTCGCCTAGCGGCCCGGGGGAGAGACCGGCCACAGCCGGCCCCCGCCCGGGGGCACGCTGGGTGACCACGGCCCACAGGAGGGGCTGTGCTCGCTCACCGTCTGCACACAACGTCGCAGGGCGCGCCGGGCGAACGTGTCATCGTCCGGCGCGGGGCAGGTACCGTTGCCCCCCGTGATCGAATTGCAACACGTCTCCAAGATGTACCCGACCAGTCCCCGGCCGGCGCTGGATGACGTCTCGATGCACATCGACAAGGGTGAGTTCGTCTTCCTCATCGGTTCGTCGGGTTCGGGCAAGTCGACCTTCCTGCGGCTGCTGCTGAAGGAGGACAGCCCCACCAAGGGCGTCATCACGGTCAACGACAAGAACCTGAACACGATGAGCAAGTGGCAGGTGCCCAAGCTCCGCCGCACGATGGGCTGCGTCTTCCAGGACTTCCGGCTGCTGCGCAACAAGACGGTCGCCGAGAACGTCGCCTTCGCCCTCGAGGTGATCAACAAGCCCCAGCGCACCATCAAGCGGGTCGTGCCCGAGGTGCTGGAGATGGTCGGCCTGGACGGCAAGGAGAACCGGCTGCCCAGCGAGCTCTCCGGTGGTGAGCAGCAGCGGGTGGCGATCGCCCGGGCGTTCGTGAACCGGCCGCTGGTGCTGCTGGCCGACGAGCCCACCGGCAACCTGGACCCGGAGACCAGCCAGGACATCATGCTGCTGCTGGAGCGGATCAACCGCACCGGCACCACCGTGGTCATGGCCACGCACGACTACCACATCGTCGACTCGATGCGGCGGCGCGTGATCGAGCTCAACGACGGCGTCGTCAGCCGTGACCAGAGCCGCGGCGTCTACGGCGTGGGCCGCTGAGGTGGCGGCCGCCTCCGCGCGACCGCTGACACCGGGCCACTGAACGACATGACAGGGAACTGATGCGCGTCAACTTCGTCCTCTCCGAGGTGGCTGCCGGGCTGCGTCGGAACCTGACCATGACGGTCGCGATGATCCTGACCACCGGGATCTCGCTGGGCCTCATGGGCACCGGCCTGCTGATCGCCAACATGATCGGCGACATGCGCGAGATCTACTACGACAAGATCCAGGTCTCGATCTACCTCGCCGACGACGTCACCGACGAGCAGCGTGACTCGATCGCCGCGCAGCTGGACGCCTCACCGGAGGTGCAGGAGTACATCTACGAGACCCGCGCGGAGGCCTACCAGCGCTTCACCCAGCAGTTCCAGGAGCAGCCGGCGCTGATCGCCAACACCCCTGAGGACGCGCTGCCGGAGAGCTTCCGGGTCGAGCTGGTCAACCCCGAGCGGTACCCGGTCATCGCCGAGCAGTTCCCCAACGGGGAGGCCGGCGTCGACGAGGTCCGCGACGAGGGCGACTTCCTGGACCGGCTGTTCAGCCTGCTCAACGGCGCCCGCAACGGCACGCTCGCGGTGGCCCTCGTGCAAGCGCTGGCCGCGTTGCTGCTGATCTCCAACACGATCCAGCTCGCGGCCTTCAACAGACGCAACGAGACCAACATCATGCGGTTGGTCGGCGCCTCCCGCTGGTACACCCAGCTGCCGTTCATCCTGGAGGCCGCGCTCGCCGGCCTGATCGGTGCGCTGCTCGCCATCGGCGGCCTGGTGCTGACCAAGATCCTGTTCGTCGACAAGACGCTCGCCGGGCCGATCAAGGCGGGCATCATCCCGCCGGTCGACTGGTCGGCGATCATCGCGATCTCGCCGATCATCGCCGCGGCCGGGGTGGGCCTGGCCGCCGTCGCCGCCTACGTGACGCTGCGGCTCTACGTCCGGCTCTGACGCTCGCCGTCCGCTGATCATGGCGCCTGCCCCCTCGGGGTCGGGCGCCATGATCGGTTGCGGGCCCTGGGTAACCTGGCGACATGCCGCGGGAACAGGGGCGCAAGTTCATCGCCCAGAACAAGAAGGCGCGGCACGACTACTCGATCCTGGACACCTACGAGGTGGGCCTGGTGCTCACCGGCACCGAGGTGAAGAGCCTGCGTGCCGGCCGTGCCTCGCTCGTCGACGGCTTCGCCACCGTCGACGACGGCGAGGTGTGGCTGCAGCACGTGCACATCCCCGAGTACACCGAGGGGACGTGGACCAACCACACCCCGCGCCGCAAGCGCAAGATCCTCATGCACCGCGCCGAGATCGAGAAGCTGATCGGCAAGACCAAGGAGGGCGGGCTGACGCTCGTCCCACTGGACCTGTACTTCAAGGACGGCAAGGTCAAGGCCACCCTCGCGCTGGCCAAGGGCAAGCGGAGCTACGACAAGCGCCAGGACCTGGCCGAGCGTGACTCCCGCCGGGAGATGGAACGCGCCTTCGGTCGCTACGTGAAGGGACGGCGCTGACCTCATGCGCGGCATCGCCTACGACCGGTTCGGTGACGAGTCGGTCCTGCAGTTGCGCGACGACCTGCCCGAGCCCCCGGTGGGGCCGGACACGGTGCTGGTCCGCACCCGCGCGGCCGGGGTCAACCCGGTGGACATGGGCATCCGGGCGGGCGGCCTGGCCGGCTTCTTCCCGCACCACTTCCCGATCGTGCCGGGCTGGGACCTGGCCGGTGTCGTGGAGCAGGTCGGGCCGGCGGTGGTCGACTTCGCCCCCGGTGACGAGGTCTTCGGTTACCTGCGCCGGGACGACGTCCAGTGGGGGACGACGGCCGAGCTCGTGCCCGCCCCGCAGCGGTGCATCGCGCACAAGCCCGACTCGCTGGGGTTCACCGAGGCCGCCGCGCTGCCGCTGGCCGGGCTGACCGCCTACCAGGCGCTCACCGAGGCGCTCGACGTCGGCGAGGGCGACCGGGTGCTGGTGCACCGGGCCGCCGGCGGGGTCGGCTTCTTCGCCGTACAGATCGCCGCCGCGCTCGGCGCACACGTCATCGGCACCGCCAGCCCGCGCAACCACGGCTTCCTGACCGACGCCGGCGCCGCCGAGGTGCTCGACTACAACGCCGGCCCGATCTCCGGGCAGCTGTCCGAGCCGGTCGACGCCGTCCTGGACCTGGTCGGTGGGCCGGCGCTGGGCGACGCCCCCGACCAGGTGCGCGACCCGAGTCGGATCGCCAGCGTCGTCGACCCGGCGGTGCTCGACCTCGGCGGCCGGTACGTCTTCGTCCGCCCCGAGCGGCACGACCTGGAGGAGCTCGGCCGGATGGCCGACGCCGGGCAGCTGCGGGTGGCGATCGCCAAGGCGTTCCCGCTGGCGCAGACCGCCGACGCCCAGCGGCTGGTGGCCGAGGGGCACGTGCGCGGCAAGGTCGTCATCACGCTCCCCTGATCCCGCCTCACATGGTCGGGCCGCTCCCGTTGGCGGCCCGACCGCCGCGAGGGGCCACGCTCAGCGCGACCGTCACCGTGTCGCCGTCGTCGAACCGCTCCGCCGCGCGGACGTGCTGCTTCACCGGGAGCACGTAGCCGCCGGCGCGCGGCAGCAGCGAGGTCTCCCACTCGGTGGTGCCGATCTGCACGCGCACCGGGACCGCGCCCCAGCCGTAGCTGGCCACGGTGGCCTCGGCCCGGATGCGGTCGCACACGTCCGCGGGCAGGGGCAGCCAGTGGAACGGCGCCGGACCACGCCACTCGAACAGCTCTGCGGTGAAGGTCGCGTCCACGCCGCCGGAGGCTAGTGGCGATCAGCGGACGGCGGTGCTCGTCCTGCCCGGCACGGTGGGCGCCGCACGGTGCGGCGGACCTAGGGTGGCCCTCGTGGTCGCGCCGCCCGTCGACGATGCCGACGTTCCGAGGTTCTGGCGGGAGCTGGGGCTGCCCGGGCTGGTCGACGTGCACGTGCACTTCCTGCCGGAGCGGGTGCAGGCGAAGGTCTGGCAGTACTTCGCCGAGGCCGAGACGCACTACGGGGCGCCGTGGCCGGTCACCTACGCGCTGCCGGTCGAGGAGCGGCTCGCCGTCCTGGACCGACTCGGTGTCCGGGCCTTCCCGACGCTGCCCTACCCGCACCGGCCCGGGATGGCCGCCTGGCTGAACGACGAGGCAGCCGCGTTCGCCCGGGAGCACCCGGCCGTGCTGCAGTCAGCCACGTTCTTCCCGGAGCCCTCGGCGGCGGCCTACGTCGCCGAGGCGCTGGACGCCGGCGCCCGGGTGTTCAAGGTGCACGTGCAGGTCGGCTCGTTCGACCCGCGGGACCCGCTGCTGGACGCCGTGTGGGCCCGGCTGGCCGAGACCGGCACACCGGTGGTCATCCACTGCGGCTCCGGGCCGCTGCGCGGGGAGCACACCGGCCCGGCGCCGATGGCCGGCCTGCTGGAGCGCCACCCGCGGCTCCAGTTGGTGATCGCGCACCTCGGGATGCCGGAGTACGCGGCGTTCCTGGACCTCGCCGAGCGGTACGAGCGGGTGCACCTGGACACCACGATGTTCGCCACCGACTTCACCGAGCGGCTGATGCCCTTCGACCGGGCGCTGCTGCCCCGGCTGGCCGGGCTGCGGGACAAGGTGGTGCTCGGCAGCGACTTCCCGGCCATCCCGTACCCCTACGCCCACCAGCTGGCCGCGCTGCACCGGCTGGGCCTGGGGGAGGAGTGGCTGCGGGCGGTCCTCTGGCACAACGGTGCACGGCTGTTCGGGGTCACCGCCTAACCTCGTCCCTCGTGAACTCTGCGCCGCTGGTCCTGCCCGAGGGCCTCTCCGCCCGCCCGATCCGCCCCGACGACGTCGTTGCCGTCGCCGACCTGCTCGCCGTGGCCGAGGCGGTCGACGACACCGGGCTGCACGAGTCCCCCGAGGACCTCACCGGGCTGTGGGTCAGCGAGCTGGTCGACCTGGAGCGGGACACCCGGCTGGTGAGCACCGCCGACGGCACCGTCGTCGGCTACGCCACCACGATCGCCCCGCCCACGTTCCGGGACGCCTACGGCGTGCACCTGCAGGGTCGGGTGCTGCCGGAGTGGCGGGGCCGGGGCATCGGCCGGGCGCTGCTCGCCTGGCAGCTGGCGCGGGGCGCGGAGCTGCACGCCGAACGGCACCCGGAGTCACCGGCCCGGCTGACCGCCACCGTGTACACGACGATGCCCTCGCTGGAGGCGCTGGTGCGCCGGGCCGGGCTGGAGGCGGTCCGCTGGTTCTTCCACATGGAGCGCCCGCTCACCGACCTGCCGCCGCGGCGCCGGCTCGACGGCATCGACCTGGTGCCGTTCACCTGGGACCGCGACGAGGAGGTGCGGCTGGCGCACAACGCCGCCTTCACCGAGCACTACGGCTCCAGCGAGCGCGACGTCGCCTCCTGGCAGGTCATGTTCACCGGCATGCGGACCTTCCGCCCGGACCTGTCGGTGCTGGCCGTCGAGGACGGCGAGGTGCTCGGCTACGCGCTGGCCTACGTCTCCGAGGCGACCGCCGCGGCCAGCGGCTCCCGGGAGAGCTACTTCGGCCAGATCGGCGTCCTCCCGACCGCCCGGGGCCGGGGTGTCTCCAAGGCCGTGATCATCGAGGCGATGCACGCCGCCGCGGCACAGGACTGCCAGACCGCCGGGCTGGAGGTCGACAGCGAGAACGTCACCGGCGCGCTGGGGCTGTACGAGAGCCTCGGCTTCGCCACCGCCCGCACCCAGGTCTCCTGGTCCCGGCGGCTGGCCCCGCTCAGCTGACGCACCGGAGGGGCCGACGCCGCGACGTCGGCCCCTCCGTGGCGGTCAGGCCGCCAGCACCATCTCGGCCGGCAGGTCGTCCTTCTTCGCCCGGATCAGCACGATGCTGATGACCAGCGCGACCGCCAGGAACACCGCGGCCCAGATGAAGGCCACGTGGTACCCCTGCACGAAGGCGGCGCCCGGCGCCGCACCCGGGTTGTCGACGAGGTACCCGGTGACCGCCGAGGCGTAGAAGGTGTTCAGCAGGGCCAGGCCGAGCGAGCCGCCGACCTGCTGGCTGGTGTTGAGCACGGCCGAGGCGATCCCCGTGTCGTGGCTCTCCACCCCGACCAGCGCCGTGCTGGACGCCGGGACGAACACCGCTGCCATGCCGAGGCTGATCGCCAGCAGGGCCGGCAGCACCTCGGTGACGTACGAACTGGTCTCACCGATCCGGGTCAGCCAGAGCATGCCCAACGCAGCCAGCACCAGCCCACCGATGATCAGCGGTCGCGGCCCGATCCGGGGGAGCACCTGGGAGACGATGCCGGCGCCCACGATGATCCCGGCGCTGAAGGGCAGGAAGGCGAAGCCGGAGTCCAGCGGGCTGTACCCCAAGGTCTGCTGGAAGTAGAAGGTCAGGAACAGGAAGATCGCGAAGATCCCGGCCCCCACCAGCAGGAAGACCAGGTACGAGCCGCCCCGGTTGCGGTCCAGGACCACGCGCAGCGGCAGCAGCGGGTGGCTGGCCCGCTGCTCGTAGAGCACGAAGGTCACCAGCAGGACGGCGGCGGCGGCCAGCAGGGCCAGGGTGACCGGGTCGGTCCAGCCCACGCCCTCCTCGGCGGCCTTGCTGAAGCCGTAGACCAGGCTGACCAGGCCGGCGGCCGACAGCAGCACGCCCGGCACGTCGTAGCGACGATCGCCGTCGGCGCGGCTCTCCTTCACCAGGCCGATCGCGAAGACGGCGGTGGCCAGGGCGATCGGCACGTTGACGCCCAGCGTCCAGCGCCACGAGGCGTACTCGGTGAGCACCCCACCGAGGATCAGGCCGATCGCGGCGCCACCACCGGAGATGGCACCGAAGACGCCGAAGGCGCGGGCCCGCTCCTTGGGGTCGGTGAAGGTGACCGCCAGGAGGGACAGCGCGGCCGGTGCGAGCAGCGCCGCGAACGCACCCTGCAGGCCACGGGCGGCGAACAGCAGTTCCTGGTTGGGAGCCAGGCCGCCCAGTGCGGAGGCGCCGGCGAAGCCGATCAGGCCGATCAGGAAGGCGCGCTTGCGGCCGGTGAAGTCGGCGATCCGCCCGCCGAGCAGCAGCAGCCCGCCGAAGGCGAGCGTGTAGGCGGTGACCACCCACTGGATGTTCGCGGCGCTGATGCCCAGGTCGAGGCCGGCGTCGGGGAGGGCGATGTTCACGATCGAGGCGTCCAGCACGACCATCAGCTGGGCGACGGCGATGACGGCGAGGGCCAGCCAGCGGCGGGGGTCCGGGCCCTCGGTGTCCGGTGCGGGCGGTGGTGGCGCGTCCGGGACGGTGGTCCCCGGCGGGGTGATCAGGCTGTCTGCGGGCATGGCGGAGCCGTCCTTCCTGCGCAGGGCGCAGTGCGGGCTGAGGGGACGAGGGCAGGGGAGGGCTCACGGCCGGCGGCGTCGCTCGGTCGCGTGGTGCAGGAGGAGCCCGGGCAGGCGCGACGGCGCGACGGTGCGCGGTCGGGGAGCGGAGTGCCTGCCGGAGGAGGGCCGGCGGGGTCGAGGCCGGCGGGGTGGGGAGCGGGTCAGCTCACGGGTCGGGCCAGTCCGCCGCCGACCAGTCGCAGGCAGTCGCGGACGAGGTCCAGGAAGTGGTCGAAGGAGTCGTCGGGGTCCCAGGCCTCGATCGCCGTGTTGAAGGCGGCGAAGGTGGTGTTGAGGACCAGGGCGGCGTGCAGCTCCTCGCCGTCGGGGGTGCGACGGGCGACCCACTCCCGCAGGTCGGGCCCGAAGCTGTCACAGACGTCCCGCGACGAGTCGCAGAGCTCCGGTGACTGCTCGAACAGCCGCTTCTGCAGGGGCAGGCGGTCGGCGAGGAGCTCCGCCAGGCTGAGGGCGAGACCGGTGAGCGCCTCCCACAGCGGCTCGCCCTTCGGACAGTCCGCCAGGAGAGCGCGCCACTGCTGCAGCTCCTGCGGATCGAGGTCGTAGACGACGGCTTCCTTGCTGCGGAAGTAGCTGAAGAACGTCGTCCGGGAGACACCGGCCTCAGCGGCGATGTCCTCCACGCTCACCGCGTCGAACCCGCGTTCGCTGATCAGGCGCAGCGCGGTCGAGCGGATCGTCCGCCAGGCCTCGAGCTTCTTGCGTTCCCGCAGGCCCAGCACGCGACCGACCGGGCAGTGCGGGGTCTTCCCCTGTCCGGATCCGGTCACGTGAGCACCGTAGGACAGAAACTGAACGGAGTACAGACATTTACCCAGTCCAGTTTCGTGAACATCGTGCGACCGATCGACGGCCGTCGCGAGGCGTAGGGTCGACGGGATGCGGAGCACCCTGCGGACGGCCGTCGTGGCCTCGGCTGCGCTCGGCGCCGCGGTGCTCGGCGCACCGGCGACCGCCTCGGCGGAGGAGCCCGGTCCCCAGCTGCGCAGCACGGTGGGGAGCACGGTCGGGTACGACGTCTCGTACCCCCAGTGCGACCGGACGCTCCCCGACGACGCGGCGTTCGCGGTGATCGGCGTCAACGGCGGCATCGCCACCACGGAGAACCGCTGTCTCGCCGACCAGTGGGAGTGGGCGGACGACTCCTCGGGTGCCGTGCCGGCCCAGCCGCGGGCGCAGCTCTACGTGAACACCGCCAACCCCGGCGAGGTGCGCGAGCAGGTGACCACCTGGCCTCGGCTGGGCGTCAACCGCTACGGGGTGTGCGACGGCGACAACAGCGCTGCCTGCTCCTACGAGTACGGCGTCGACCGGGCCGAGGACGACGTCCGGATCGTGCTGGACACCCTGGGCGACCTCGACGGGGACGCCGCCATCGAGGACCGGTCCGACCTCGTCGGCCTGCGCTGGTGGCTGGACGTCGAGACGATGAACACCTGGCAGACCGACGGCGCCGCGGCGCAGCGGAACAACCGGGCCACCCTGGAGGGGATGACCGACCACCTCGAGTCGGTGGGCGGCCGGGTCGGGCTCTACTCGACCGGCTACCAGTGGGGCGAGATCGTCGGTGACGTGCCCTCGTGGAGCAGTCTGCACGGGCTGGACAGCTGGCTGGCCGGTGCCCGCAGCCTCTCCGGCGCGGTGGCGAACTGCTCCGACTCCCCGCTCGTCGATGGCGGCCGGGTGATCATGACCCAGTACGTCGAGGACGACCTGGACCACAACCACTCCTGCGTCGCGGCCGCCCTCTCGGCCCCGGCCACCACGGCCCCGGCCACCACGACGCGGATCACCACGGCCCCCGCCACCACCGCGCCGAGCACCACGGCCCCCGCCAGCGCGACGCCGACCACCGCGGGCGCGTCCGGCTGAGTGGTTAGGGTGCGCGGCATGGTCAGCGTCGATCAGCCCGCCTCCCCGCTCGCCCCCGACCTCCGCCTGGTCGCCCGCACCCACCGGCGGCTGGAGCCGCTGCACTCGCACGTCTACTTCGCGCCGGAGACCGACGAGCACCTGACCGGAGCCGGCCTCCGCCCGGGCCGGATGGTCTACTTCGCCGGCCGCGCGGCGGCGATGGGCGCGGTCGGCCCGGGCGTGGTGACGGCCACCTTCGCCAACTTCGCCCCGGCGATCGTGGCCAGGCACCTGCCCCGTGCCTGGACCCTCGCCACCCCGGAGCAGGTGCTCACCGCCCGGACCGCGGCCGCGCGCGCCTCGCTCACCCGGCTCCTCGACGGCGCCGATGAGAGCAGCCTGCGCGAGCTGGCCGGCCTGCTCCGCGAGGCCTGCACAGCGCTGACGCCGGAGGCCCGGCCGCTGTTCGCCGCCCACGCCGACCTGCCCTGGCCGGACGAGCCGCTGCTGCAGGTGTGGCACGGCGTCACGCTGCTCCGCGAGCACCGCGGCGACGGGCACGTGCTCAGCGTGGTCCGGCACGGGCTGACCGGGCTGGAGGCGCTGGTCACCCACACGCTCACCGGCCGCGGGTTCACCCGCGAGGCCGCCCAGGCGACCCGGGGCTGGTCCGACGAGGAGTGGACGGCGGCGCTGGACGGGCTCACCGAGCGCGGCCTGGTCGCCGACGGCGCGCTCACCGAGGCCGGCCAGCAGCTGCGGGTGTCGATCGAGCAGGAGACCGACGCGCTGTCGGCCGCCCCGTTCGTGCACCTGGGCACCGAGCGCACCGAACGGGTCGCCGCGCTCGCCGGCGACCTGACCGGCCGGCTGCTGGGCAACGGCGCGTTCCCGGCCGGCGTGCTGTCCCGGTCGTGACCGGCGCGCGGCTGCCGGACGCCGTCGGGGACACCCCGGCCGCGGAGGTGCTGCGGGCCCGGCGCGGGGGAGAGCTGTCCGGGCTGGACCGCCTCCTGCTGCACAGCCCCGCCGTCGCCGAGGGGTGGAGCGCGCTGCTCGGGGCGCTGCGCAACGGGACGACGCTGACCGCCGACCTGACCGAGCTGGTGGTGCTGCGGATCGCCGTCCTCAACGGGGCGGGGTTCGAGTGGGTCGCGCACGAGCCGGCCGCCCGCCGGGCCGGGGTCACCGACGCCCAGCTCGCCGCACTGCGGACCCCCGACGCGGCCGCGGCGCCGGTGTTCTCCCCGGTCCAGGCCGCGGTCCTGCGGTTCACCGATGCGTCGAGCCGGCAGGTCGACGTCCCCGATGCGGTCTTCTCCGCCGTGCGTGCGCACCTGGACGACCGGCAGGTGGTCGAGCTCGTGGCCACCGTGGCCGGCTACGCGATGGTCTCCCGGTTCCTGGTCGCGCTGCGGGTGCCGGCTCCGGCCGGCGAGGTCGCCGGCTGACTCTTCCCACGTCGTCCACCCCCCCGGTCGGGCGACGGGGATGCCCAGGAGCGCCCTCGCGTGTCACGATGGACGACGGCCCGCGCGACGGACGCGGCCCTGGGACGACGGGAGGTGCTGGGCCGTGCGATCGGAGCCTCCCAGTTGCAGTCCCGAGGTCCCCTCCCGCTGACGCCGCCGGTTCGCTGAGCCGGGCGGGCACGCGTACGGGGACCTCCCGCGCCCACCCGTCCCCGCGTCCCCCGGGAGTCCGCCGTGGCCGACCGTCGCCTCGCCCCCCGCACCGCCCTGTCCACCCTCACCCGCCGGCCCCGCGCGGTCCTCGTGCCCCCGCGGCCGGCCGAGCAGCCCGGTCCGGAGACCGCGGCCGAGCGGCGCTCGCGGATGGTCGACAACGCCGTCTACGCCGCCGGACGGCGGATCGCCACGCCCGCATCGGCGGCCGAGAGCCACGAGTGGCTGACCGAGGGCTTCGACGACCGGATGGTCTGGCTCGGGCTGTACCGCCCGGAGCCGGCCGCGCTGGGTGAGCTGGCCGAGCAGTACGACCTGCCCGACCTCGCGGTCGAGGACGCCATCCACGCCCACCAGCGGCCGAAGTTCGAGCGGTACGGGGACACGCTGTTCGTCGTCCTCAAGGCCGCCCGCTACCTGGACGAGGCCGAGGAGGTGGAGTTCGGCGAGCTGCACCTGTTCCTCGGCAAGGACTTCGCCATCACCGTGCGGCACGCCGAGTCGCCGGACCTGGCCCGGGTGCGCCGCCGGCTGGAGAGCTCGCCGGAGCTGCTGGCCCGCGGTTCGGAGGCGGTGCTGTACGCGATCCTGGACGCCGTCGTCGACGGGTACGCCCCGGTCGTCGCCGGGCTGGACAAGGACATCGACGAGATCGAGGTCGAGGTCTTCCGCGGTGACCCGCAGGTGTCGCGGCGCATCTACGAGCTGTCCCAGGAGGTCCTGGACTTCCAGCGGGCGGTGCAGCCGCTGACCGGCATCCTCGCCGCGATCACCGCCGGGTTCGAGAAGTACGGCGTCGACGAGGAGCTGCGCAGCCACCTGCGGGACGTCGCCGACCACGTCACCTCCACCACCGAGCGGGTCGAGGGCTTCCGGCTGCAGCTGCGCGACATCCTCACCGTGAACGCCACGCTGGTCGCCCAGCGGCAGAACGAGGAGATGAAGACCCTCACCGAGACCAGCCTCGCCCAGGGCGAGGAGGTCAAGAAGATCTCCGCGTGGGCCGCCATCCTCTTCGCCCCCAGCCTCGTGGGCGGGGTCTACGGGATGAACTTCGAGAGCATGCCGGAGACCGAGTGGCAGTACGGCTACCCGTTCGCCGTCGTGCTGATGTTCATGGTCAGCCTCACGCTGTACGTGATCTTCAAGCGCCGCGACTGGATCTGAGGGTCACGGGGAGGGCGTCCCGGTCGGCTCGACCACGAGGTCGATGACGGCGAGCCGGAACGGGTTCACCGTGCCGAACCGGGCGGCCTGCTCGGCGTCGTCGACGGGGGCGAAGTCGCGGATCAGGCTGCGCTTGACCGCGAAGACCGCATCGGCGTCCAGGTACGGGCTGCCGTCGACGAAGACGTGCGTGGTCACCGGCACGAACCCGGGCGCATCGGCGATGAAGTGCACGTGCGCCGGCCGGAACGGCGGCCGGTCGGTCGCCGCGAGCAGCTCGCCGACCGGGCCGTCGGTGGGGATCGGGTAGTGCGCGGGGACGGTGGTGCGGAACCAGAACCGGCCCTCCTCGTCGGTGGTGAACAGGCCGCGGCCGTTGCCCGCGGGCTGCACGTCGGGCTGCTGGACGTCGTAGAAGCCGTGCTCGTCGGCCTGCCACACGTCGACGCTCGCCCCGGGCACCGGCTCACCGCCGACCGAGAGCACCCGGCCGGTGATGACGCAGGGCTGGTCGCCGCCCACCTCGTCGATCGCGTCGCCGTTGCGGCGGGGTGGCGAGACGGTCATGTGGAAGGGCCCGAGGACGGTCGCCTCCGTGGCGCCGCCGACCTTGCGGTGGTTGATGTTCTCCACCAGCGACGAGATCCCGAGGACGTCGGAGAGCAGCACGAACTCCTGCCGCACGTCGTCGCACTGCTGCCCGGTGTGGGTGAGGAAGTCGATCGCGTGCTCCCACTCGGCGAGCGTCGGTTCCACCTCCCGGATCGCGGTGTGCAGCCCGCGCACGAGCGCGCCCAGCACCTCCTGCAGCCGACTGTCCGGTGTCCCGGCGAAGCTGGCGACGACGGCGTCGGTGATCGTGTGCTCGTCGATGTCGGCGGTGACGTCGTCGGTCATGCGCTGCCCCCTGGCGGGTCGAGCGGGACGACCGGCGGCTGGAGCGCCGACGGCCCGGCGGTGACGTGGTGACGGTGTGCAGTGTCGTCCGCGAGCCGAGCGGGGGGGTGGGCCGCGCGCTCGGGAACACCTGGGGGACGTGTGCCGTTATGCTGGCCGTACAACTACACAGGGGGGCGATTGGTCTCGACTGCGGTCGTTTGACCAGGGGAAGCGAGCCGAGGAAGGCAACGATGATCTCGTTAACCATCCGTTGCAAAAAACACAAGCGCCGATTCCAATCAGCGCGACTTCGCTCTCGCTGCCTAACAGCAGCTAGGCGAGTCTGTCAGCCCGGGTTCGTCATCGGCCCGGATCCTGGCATCAGCTAGATGACTCACCGCACGCATCGGTCGCGGGTGCGTGTGGGACACCACACAGCGACTGGGCCCGTCATCCCGACTCGTTCGTGAGATCGGGAGGGCCGAGCAGAGGCAGAGCGAACTGCGCTCGGAGAAGCCCTGGTGATGCGTCGCAGGACGCGGGTTCGATTCCCGCCGCCTCCACCACAGGATCGTCCTCGACGAGCTGGTCCGGTTCCCGGGTCCGCCGCTCGAGGTGCATCCGCTGGTGAAGCCCCCGTTCCACCACGTAGGGCCCGGTCACTCGACCGGGCCCTACGTGCGTCCGGTGCCGGTACCCGGGCTGGGGAGCTCAGGCCGACGGTTCGTGGACGACGGTCATGAACAGCGGTGAGCGCGTCTCCGTGTCGGTCAGCACGAGGAGGAAGGGCCGGTCGAACGAGACGACCGCCGACGGGGGTGCCGCTGCCGCCTCCTCGACCACCACGGCGGTGGCAGCGGCCGCTTCGGTGCCCTCCTCGTCCACGTCGAGGAACGCCTGCTGCACGACCCGCGAGATGAAGAGGCCGTCCCGGCCGAGGGCGGAGTAGTCACCCGCGACAGGGAGCCCCATCGAGGCCAGCACGTCCAGCAGCTGGTGCGACTGCTCGAGCTCCAGCCGCGGCAGCAGCACGCCCACCTCCGCCGACTCGGCCGCCTGCAGGTCGGTGAGGGTGGCGGCGTCGACGGTGCACGGGTCGGTGCCCTCGGGCGGCAGGACGGCGACGGCGCTGAGCGTGCCGTCGCGGTAGGCCAGCTCGACCGACTGCCAGCCGTCCGCGGTGCGGTGGGCACCCGTCGCGCCGCTCATCATGTCGACGGTCACCTCGCCGGACGGCGCCGCGAACGGAGCCGGCCGCGTGTCGGTGAAGGGGACCGCCCACCTGGCCCGCAGGTGCAGGGCATTGGTCAGCACGGCGACGGTCGTCGGGTTCAGCGGGTCGTCGAGGAGCTCCTCGATGACCCCGCGGGTGTCCTCCTCGACCGCCGTGTTGATCCGGTCGGTCGCCCCGGCCGGGTCGCCGGCGAAGTCCAGTGCCTGCACGTCCGCGTCGAAGCCCGTCGCGATGTCGTCCAGGTAGTCGGGGTCGGGCTCCATGCCCTCGGCGATCCAGAGGCGGTTGCTCATCTGCAGGGAGTCCGGCGCATCGTCGTCCTCGAGGTCGCCCTCATGGCGGAGGCCGTCGAGCGCGTCGGTGTGGTCGCGGAACGCCGCGACGAGGTCGGGGGACCACTCCGGCAGGTGCAACACGGTCCGGACGGCCTCCGCCGTCTGCCCGCGGCTGGCGGGGTACAGCAGGCTCAGCGCCCCGGCCGCCGAGGTCGGGGACAGCAGCACGGTCTGGTCGGGGGCGCGCTCGCAGACCTCGTGCAGCAGGTCGACACCGAACGCGGTCTGTGCCTCGGCGACGTCGTCAGCCGTCAGCGTCCCCACCGGCACGGGGACGACCTGCCCGCGGTGGCCGAGGGGGTCGGTGCCCGCCGTGCCGCAGGCGGTCAGCGCCGCCGCCGAGCCGGCCGCGACGGCGAGGAGTCGTCCCCGACCGCACCTGGCCATCGCGTCGCTCCTCCCTGGTGTCACCCGCGCCACGGACGGGGTCAGCATGATCGTGCCGGGCCGTGCCGGTACAGGACCGCGCGGCCTTCGTGCTGCTCCCGTGACCTGGGAGGGCGCCGGGACGATGCCGCCGAGGCGCCGGGGCCTGACATCCTCTCCTCGGCGGATCACGACACAGGAGGTCGCATGAGCACGACGGCGGGGCGGGCCCCGGAGCAGCCCGACGAGGAGGAGCGCCGCGGCGGGTTCAGCTCCAGGCGGGTCTTCATCCTGGCGGCGATCGGGTCGGCGGTCGGGCTCGGCAACATCTGGCGGTTCCCCTACGTCGCCTACGAGAACGGCGGCGGTGCCTTCCTGCTGCCCTACCTGATCGCGCTGCTGACCGCCGGCATTCCCTTCCTGCTGCTCGACTACGCGATCGGCCACCGCCACCGCGGCTCGGCCCCGCTCTCCTTCGCCCGGCTGCGCCGCGGCACCGAGGGGCTCGGCTGGTGGCAGGTGGGCATCTGCTTCGTCATCGCCGTCTACTACGCCGCGGTCATCGCGTGGGCGCTGCGGTACACCTTCTTCTCCCTCGACCTGGCCTGGGGCGACGACCCCGAGGGCTTCTTCTTCAGCGAGTTCCTCCAGGCCGGCGACGTCCGGGTCACCGCCGACGTGGTGCCCGGGGTGCTCGTGCCCCTCGCGCTGGTCTGGCTGGCCGTCCTGGTGGTCATGGCCCTCGGCGTCCAGCGCGGCATCGGCCTGACCTCGCTGGTCTTCATCCCGGTGCTGGTGCTCGCCTTCGTCGCCCTCGTGGTGCAGGCGCTGCTGCTGCCGGGCGCAGGAGCCGGCCTCGATGCGCTCTTCGCGCCCGACTGGTCGGCACTGACCTCGCCGGCGGTCTGGGCCGCCGCGTTCGGCCAGATCTTCTTCTCGCTGTCGGTCGGCTTCGGCATCATGATCACGTACGCCTCCTACGTCCGCCGCCGCGAGGACATGGTCGGCTCCGGCCTCGTCGTGGGCTTCTCGAACTCCGGCTTCGAGCTGCTCGCCGGGATCGGGGTGTTCGCCGCCCTGGGCTTCATGGCCCAGGCCAGTGGACAGGCGGTCGACGAGGTCGCCAGCGGCGGGATCGGCCTGGCCTTCATCGCCTTCCCGGCGATCATCAGCGAGGCACCGGCCGGCGGCCTCCTCGGCGTGCTGTTCTTCGGGGCGCTGGTCATCGCCGGCATCACCTCGCTGATCAGCGTGATCGAGGTGGTGATCTCCGCGGTCCGCGACAAGCTCGACACCGGCCGCCTCACCGCGACCCTCGCGGTCGGCGTCCCCGCCGCGGTGCTGAGCCTGGTGCTCTTCAGCACGACCAGCGGCATCTACGTGCTCGACGTCGTCGACCACTTCGTCAACCAGTACGGCATCCTCGTCGTGGCGCTGGTCAGCATGCTGGTCGTCTCCTGGGTGGTCCGGGCACTGCCCGGTCTCGGCGGGCACCTCAACGTGCACGGCCGTCCCCGGGTCGGCACCGGCTGGCGCCTGCTGACGAGCGTGGTCGCCCCGGCGGGCCTGGCTGTCGTGCTCGTCCTCGCGCTGCGGGACGACCTGGCCGCGCGCTACGAGGACTACCCGGCCTGGCTCCTGCTGGTCCTCGGCTGGGCGCTGGTCGTGGCGCTGCCGCTCATCGGCTTCCTGCTCGCCCGGCTGCCGTGGCGCGCCGGGACGCACCTGGACGGACCGCCCCCCGGCTCCGATCCGGCGGCGCCGCTGCACGCGCCCGCCACCACGGACCCGACCCCGCACGAGCGCCGGCAGGACGAGGGAGGACCCCGATGAGCACGGCCGCGATCGTGATGATGGTGGTGGCGATGGTCGTGATCTGGGGCGGCCTCGCCCTGGCCGTCGCCAGCCTGCTGCACCACGGCGCCGTCGAGGAGCGCGCCGAGGGCCCGCGCCGGGACCGCTGACCCCGGCGGACGGCGGGTCGGGGCGTCGACGACGCCCCGACCGTCACATGTCGCGGTAGCGGACGGCTGCGGCCAGCTGCTCCGTCAGCTCCGCCCGGGTGACCTGGCGGCCCGGCACCTCGGGGAAGCCGTCGCCGGGGACCGCGTAGGGCACGACGTAGGCCGCCGTGTCGCGCTGGAAGCGCCAGCCCTCCGCGAGCGGGCCGACGTCGTGGGCGTCGTAGCCGATCGAGTCGAGGAACGCCGACACCGTCTGCTTGGCCGTCTCGTCGTCCCCGGCGATCGGCAGCACGGAGCGCTCGGGGTCGCCCACGGGCCGCTGCAGGGTGCCGAGCTGGGTGACGTAGATGTTGTTGAAGGCCTTCACGACCTGCGCCTCCGGCAGGTGTGCCTGGAGCAGCTCGCTGGTGGTCGTCGACTCGTCGTCGAGCTCGGCGATGCGCCCGTCACGCTCGGGGTAGTAGTTGTTCGTGTCGATCACGACCTTGCCGCGCAGCGGCTCGACCGGCACCTCGCGGTAGGCCTTGAGCGGCACGGTCACCACGACGACGTCGCCGGCCGCGGCGGCCTCGGCCGCGGTGGCCGCCCGGGCCCTCGGACCGAGCTGGTCGACGAGGTCGGTGAGGGTCTCCGGCCCCCGGCTGTTGCTGAGCACGACGTCGTGGCCGGCGTCGACCGCGAGCCGGGCGACGGTGCTGCCGATGTTGCCGCTGCCGATGAGTCCGATGGTGGTCATGCCCGCGGCAAGCGAGCCGCCGGCCGGGTCATTCCCGGCCGGCGGCGTCCCCCGGCCGGGTCAGAGCTCGGCGCGCAGCAGCTCCGCAGCCCGGGCGAGGGAGCGCATCTTGCCTGCGGCCGACTCGCGCGGCAGGTACTTCAGTCCGCAGTCGCTGGACAGCACGAGCGTGTCGACGTCCACGTGGTCCAGCGCGCGCCGCACCCGGTCTGCGACCGTCTCCGGGGTCTCCACCTCGGGAGTGGACAGGTCCAGCACGCCGAGCGCGACGCCCTTGCCGCGCAGCGGGCGCAGGGTCGCCGGGTCCAGGTGCGACTGCGCTGTCTCGATCGAGATCGCCGCGGCCGGCACGTCGGCCAGCTGTGGCAGCACCGAGTAGCCCTCGGGCCGGTCGGCGACCATCGCCGCGTAGCCGAAGCAGACGTGCACGTGCACCGGCCCGGGGGCGTCGGCCAACGCGGCGGTGAGCACCTCGACGCCGTAGCGGCGGGCGACCTCCGGGCGGGCCTGCAGCCAGGGCTCGTCCAGCTGCACGATGTCGGCGCCGGCGGCGAACAGGTCGGCGATCTCCGCGCGCACGACCTCGGCGTAGGCCAGCGCCAGGGCGCGGTCGTCGCCGTAGTGGTCGTCCTGCGCCTGCTGCGCCATGGTGAACGGACCGGGCACGGTGATCTTCACGGCCCGGTCGGTCTGGGCGCGCAGGAACCGGACGTCGTCCACCTGCACCGGCCCCGAACGGCGGATCTCACCCACCACCCGCGGGGCCGGGATGTCGATGCCCGAGCGGTTCCGCACCGACCCGGGGTGGTCCAGGTCCAGCCCCTCGAGCGCGGTCGCGAAGTGGTTGGAGTAGGACTCGCGCCGGATCTCGCCGTCGCCGACGATGTCCAGCCCGGCCTGCTCCTGCGCCCGGATGGTGGCCAGCGTGGCGTCGTCCTGGGCCTCCTGCAGGAACTCCGGCGGCACGCGCCACAGCTCCTTGGCCCGGACCCGTGGTGGGAACTGGTGCCCGAGCCGGTCACGGTCGATGAGCCAGTCGGGCTGGGGGAGGCTGCCGACGACGGTCGTGGGCAGCGGCGGGAGCGGGGCTGGCATCTGTTCCTCCTGAGGACGCGAACGGCCCCGATCCTCCACGCCGGGTGCGAGGAGGTCGGTCACCGGGACCCGGCGACGACCTCGGCCCGTCGTTTCGACCGCCGGGCATCGGGCACCCGGGGAACGTGACCGGACGGGACGTGCCCCGATGAGCGTGCGGAGTCGGCTGGAACGCGTCCTGGGGGCGGTCGAGCGCTGGCAGGTGCTGGACGGCCCGGGCTACCAGGTCGAACACGGCGTCGCGCTGACGTACCTGCTCACCGGTCGGTACGCCCGGCCGCTCCAGGACCTGCTGCACGGCGTCTGGCTCGGCCATCCGCTGCACCCGGCGCTGGTCACCGTGCCGGTCGGCGCCTGGACGGCGGCGTCGGTGCTCGACGCCCTCGACGCCACCGGCCGCGGGGGACCGGGAGCCGGGCCGGCGGCCCGCACCGTGGTCGGCGTCGGCGTGGCCGGTGCGGTGGCCTCCGCGGCGACCGGGTTCACCGACTGGCAGCACGCCCACGACGGCGCCCGGCGGGTCGGCCTGGTGCACGCCGGTCTGAACAGCACCGCGCTCGGGCTGTACGTGTGGTCCTTCGCCGACCGGGGACGGGGCCGCGCGGTGCGGGCCCGGCTCACCGCGGCCGCCGGCCTCACGCTCACGGTGGCGAGCAGCTGGCTGGGCGGCGCGCTGTCCTACCGCCACGGGCTCGGCACCGACCACGCCGAGCGCAGCCCCGAGCCGCGCCGGTTCACCCCCGTGCTCGCGGAGGCCGACCTCGTCGACGGCACACCGGTCGGGGCCGACGTGGACGGCGTGCCGGTGGTGCTGGTCGCCCGGGACGGCGAGGTCCACGCCGTGGGCGGCACCTGCCCGCACCAGGGTGCCCCGCTCGGGGAGGGCTGGCTGCACCGCGGTGAACTGGTCTGCCCGTGGCACGGGTCCCGCTTCGACCTGTCCACGGGCGAGCCGACGCAGGGCCCGTCGACCGCGCCGCTGCCGTGCTTCGAGACCCGCTTGCGTGGAGGCCAGGTCGAGGTGCGGCGCCGGGCGCACTGGCGAGGCCCCACTGCGACGACGACCGTCGAGGAGGCGTCCCGATGAAGGCCGACGAGGTGCTGATCGCCCACCACGACGTGCTGCGCGGACTGCTGCGGCAGCTGGCGGAGACGACCGGTGACCAGACCGCGGAGCGCCGGCGGCTGCGCGATGACCTGCTGCGCGAGCTGGAGGTGCACACCCAGATCGAGGACGAGCTGTTCTACCCCGCGGTCCGGGACGTCTCGCCGCTGCTCTCGGTGGCCCACGCCGAGCACCGCCAGATCGACGACCAGCTCGCCACCGTCATGCGCACGTCCCTGGACGACCCGGAGTTCGTCACCGAGGTGCGCATGCTCGAGTCGACGCTGCGCCACCACACCTTCGAGGAGGAGCAGCGGATGTTCCCCCAGGCGCACGCCCTCGGCGAGGAGCGGATGGAGGAGCTCGGTCGCCAGCTGCAGGAACGGCAGGACGAGCTCGGCCGCTCGGGCGCGATGCGGCTGATCGTGCGGCTCAAGCGGATGACGCTGAAGCTCGTCTGACCCGCCCGGGGTACAGCAGGCTGTACTCCTGGGCCGGTTCGCTGTCCCCGCCCGGTGCCGGGCCCTAGCGTCAGCAGCCGTGGGGACGACGAGCAGGCAGCGCGTGGGCGCCCGGCGAGGCCCGGTGGTGCGCGCCGCCGGCCGCAGCCTCCCGGCCCTGGAGCAGCTGCCGGGTGCGCTGGGCACCGCGTTGCTGGCCTTGGGCGTGCTGCTGTTCCTGCTGGTCGCCGTGGTCACCAGCGTGGTCGGGGTCGGGCTGCTCGCGCTGCCCGCCGGGTTGCGCGGCGCGCACGCCGTCGCCGAGCGGGAACGGGCCCGGCTCGGCCGCTGGGGCCCGGAGGTCGTCGGCCCGCCGCCACCGCCGCAGCAGCTCCGCGACGCCGCCGCCGACCCGGCCACCCGGCGCGAGCTCCGCTGGCTAGCCGGCCACGCGACGGCCGGCCTGCTGCTGTCGGCGGTCGGTCTGCTGCTGCCGATCTACGCCGTCCGCGAACTCACCTTCCCGCTGTGGTGGCAGCTGCTCCCCGACGACGAGGCCACCGACGCGCTCACCTTCTGGGTCGTGGAGGACTGGGCCGGCGTCGCCCCGGTGGTGGCGATCGGCGTCGGCTGGGCGCTGCTCACCGTCGTCCTCACCCCGCCGGTCGCCGAGTTGCTCGCCCGGCGCGGACGCCGGCTGCTCGCGGCGGACGCCGGCGCCGACCTCTCGCTGCGGGTCGCCCAGCTGACCGCCACCCGCGCCGCCGCGCTGGACGCGCACGCCACCGAGCTGCGCCGGATCGAGCGCTCGCTGCACGACGGCACGCAGAACCGGCTGGTCGGCGTCACCGTGCTGCTCGGTGCCGCGCGGCGGGCCGTGCTCCGGGACCCGGCGGCCGCCGAGGAGATCCTCGAGCGGGCGCAGGACGCCGCCGAGCAGGCGCTGGCCGAGCTGCGGTCGGTGGCCCGCGGCATCCTGCCGCCGGTGCTGGAGGACCGCGGTCTGGCCGGCGCGCTCACCGGGCTGGCCGCGACGTCCGCCGTGCCGTGCCAGGTGGACGTCGACGTGCCGGCCCGCTGCGCCGCCTCCGTCGAGGCGACCGCCTACTTCGCCGTCGCCGAGGCGCTGACCAACGTGTCGCGGCACAGCGGGGCCGGCCGGGCGGCCGTCGAGGTGCGACTGCGCGAGCAGCGGCTGTGCGTCCGCGTCACCGACGACGGCGCCGGTGGCGCCGTCGAGGGGGCCGGCTCCGGGCTGGTCGGCATCCGCCGCCGCGTCGAGGCGCACGACGGCACCCTCACCCTGACCAGCCCGCCCGGCGGGCCGACCACCCTCACCGTGGAGCTGCCGTGCGGATCGTGATCGCCGAGGACGACGCGCTGCTGCGCGAGGGCCTGGCCCTGCTGCTGCGTGCCGAGTCGCTGGACGTGGTGGCGACCGCGGGGGGCCCGGCGGAGTTCCTCACCGCGCTGGACGAGCACCGGCCCGACGTCGCGATCGTCGACGTCCGGATGCCCCCGACCCACACCGACGAGGGGATCGTGGCCGCGGTCGAGGCGCGCCGCCGCCGGCCGGACCTCGCCGTCCTGGTGCTCTCGGCGCACGTGGAGCAGGCCTTCGCCACCGACCTGCTCGCCGGTGGCGCGGCTCGGCTGGGTTACCTGCTCAAGGAGCGGGTCGGCCGGGTGGAGGAGTTCCTGGGTGCCCTGCACCGGGTGGCCGCCGGCGGCACCGCGATCGACCCGGAGGTGGTCGCCCAGCTGTTCGCCCGCACCCGCACCGACACCCGGCTGGAGCGGCTCAGCCCGCGGGAGCGGGAGGTGCTGGCGCTGATGGCCGAAGGGCTGGGCAACACCGCGATCGGGGAACGGCTGGTGGTCACCGACGGTGCGGTGCACAAGCACATCCGCAGCATCTTCGCCAAGCTCGACCTGCCCCCCGACGATCGGGCGGACCGCCGGGTGACCGCGGTGCTCCGCTACCTGGAGGACGTCCGCCGCCGCGCGTAGCTCGTGTCCTCACGTGCGAGCTGGGCGCGGCCCAGGAACGGGCGTTCCCGGTCCATCTGTGGCTGGACGTCGGTGAGCGGCGATGAACTGAGGACGAATGCAGCTAGCCCGAGATGCGATGCCCCGTAACGGTCGACTTGGGGAGCTGGCCTGCGCGGGAGTGGCCATGGAGCTCGTCCCCAGCGACGACGACGTCGAACACGAGCTCCAGCCGCAGTGGCTTCGTGATGGTCTGCGTCCAGGTCACCTGCTCACCGTCCTGGTGGGCTGCTGTCCGGACCTCGTGCAGTGGGACCGTCTCTCCCCTTCCGGTGGCCTGGCCGGTGAAGCCGTCGTCGTGCTGGATGAAGGTCATCTCTGCCTCGATGCTGCCGACGGGGGTCTGCATGCGCAGGGCCCAGCGGCCGGGGAGGTGGCTGGTGGTCGGCACGGGAGTCCTCAGGTCAGGCGGGGAGCGGGACGTGACCGACGGGGCGCCAGACGGTGCCGCGTCGCTCGTACTGGAAGAGCTGCTCGACGGCGTGGGCGACCTGGGGTCCGAACTGTCGGTCCAGCAGGTGCAACCCGAGGTCCAGACCGGAGGTGACCCCGCCAGCGCTGACCAGGTCGCCGTCGTCGACGACCCGCGCGTCGACCACGTGCACGCCGGTGGCCTCGAGGACGTCGTTGCCCATGTGGTGGGTGACGGCGTGGCGGCCGTCCAGGAGCCCTGCCATGGCCAGGGCGAGGGAACCACCGCAGACGGTGGCCACCACGGTGTCGGGCGCGGCGAAGGCCTGCTCGATCTTGCCCGGCAGCGAGGTCTCCCCGACGCGGGCCAGCAGGACCGGGATGGTGTCCACCACGTCGGGATCGGCGGCCACCGGGCCCGAGGCGCCCGGGACGATCACGTAGCCGGGCTCCGTGGGGGCGAGCACGTGGGTGGCCTCCAGGCGCAGGCCACCCGTGCCGCTGGTGACCGGGCCGGTGGCGTCGATGCCGACCAGTCGCACCTCGAGCCGGCCGCCAACTGAGTCCGAGCCTGCACTGAGCACCTCGAAGGGTGCGATGACGTCCAGCGGGTCGAACCCGTCGAACAGCACGATCTGGGCCAGCACCAAAGCTCCTCTCGCAGGGCGTGTGGCGAGCCTAGGAACCGGTCGGGCGCGTGCGTGAGTGGCCAATTGGCCAACCTCCGCAATGATCTCGCCAGGTTCGGCGCTACCGTGAGTGGCGTGCACACCGTGGTTGTCCTGGCCCTGGACGGCGTGATCACGTTCGATCTCGGCACGCCGGTGGAGGTGTTCGGGCGCACCACCGTTGCGGGTGAGCCCGCCTACGAGGTGGTCGTCGCCGGTCCACGGCGCACCGTCGACGCCGGGCCGGTCTCGCTGGCCGTGCCGCACGGCCTCGACCGCATCGTCAACGCGGACACGGTGATCGTCCCGGGCCGGTCGGACCTCACTCTGCCGCCGGACCCCCGGGCGGTGCGTGCCCTCCAGGAAGCGGCCGGCCGCGGTGCGCGCATCGCGTCCATCTGCGTGGGCGCCCTGGACCTGGCGGCCACCGGGCTGCTGGACGGACTGCGGGCCACGACCCACTGGCGGGCCGCCGGTGTCCTCGCCGACCGTCATCCAGCCGTCGACGTCGACGCGGGCGCCCTGTTCGTCGACAACGGCCAGGTGCTCACCTCCGCCGGTGCGGCGGCCGGCCTGGACCTCTGCCTGCACATCATCGCCCGCGACCACGGAGGAGCGGTCGCTGCCGAAGCCGCCCGCACCGCCGTCGTGCCGCTGACGAGGGACGCCGGCCAAGCGCAGTTCATCCGGGACGACGAGCTGGGCAGTGGCGGGCTGGCGGCAACGCTCCAGTGGATCGAGGAGCACGCTGCCGAGCCCTTGACCGTCGCCGACATCGCCGCGGTGTCCGCCGTCAGCGCCCGCACCCTCAACCGCCGGTTCGCCGAGGAGGTGGGGACCACCCCCAGCGCCTGGCTGACCCGGTCCCGGGTCCGCCGGGCGCAGCGGCTGCTGGAGACCACGGACTGGTCGGTCGACCGCGTCGCCATGGCCAGCGGCCTGGGGTCGGCCACCAATCTGCGGACCCGGTTCTCCGCCGTCGTGGGTACCAGCCCCACGCGCTACCGGACTGCCCTGGGCGCCGCCCCGCGCTGACCTGGGTTCGTGGTCGGCGGGGTCTGCCTCGGAGGCCACGGAGGCCGGGGCGTCTCGGCCCAGCCAGGTCGAGAGCAGCTGGTACCGGGCGCCTGCGGTGCTCCGCCAGGTCCCGCGCGGGGGGAGTCGCCCGGTCGGCAGGAGAGCTGCGCCGGGCGCGGCTCAGGCGATGAGTCGCAGCAGCGCCTGCCCGGCGGCACCGAGGGGGAAGACCAGCAGCAGCCAGACCATGGCGGTGCCGATGCCGCGACCCGGCGCACGAGCCGCTCGTGCTGCCGGTGCAGCGGCGCCCAGGGCCACCACGAGCAGGGCCCCGAGCGTGCAGAAGACGACGGCGTCACCGGCGTAGCCCAGGTAGACCCCGTAGCCGATGGCGCCTTCGGAGAGGAACACCCCGCCCAGGAGCGCTGCGCTGAGCCCCGCCCAGCGCAGCGACCGCATCCGACGCCAGTACCACCCCGCTGCGCCGAACACCGGACCGCCGACCACGCCGGTGGCCACCCACAACACGACCATGGTCGGGTTGACGCCGAAGTCACGCACCATGGAGACGAGGTAGTAACCGCCGACCTCGCCGAAGCAGACGAGGACCCCGGCGACGGCAGCGACCCACGACCGCCTGGTCAGCGCACCGATGGCGAAAGCGGGAGCGACCCAGGGACTGACTGCGTTGGCGAGCCCGGAGAAGGGCGACGGCAGGACCGTCTGCAGGCCGGACGTCGCCGCTCCCCATGCCAGGCCGATCAGCACGGCCAGGCCGAGCGCCGCCGGGGCACCCAGCCCAGATCGCCGTTCCTCCTGGGGCGCGACGCCGCCATCCCGGTCATGGGCCACGTCGAGCGGACGGTCAGGGATGACCTGCGGAGCCTCGGATGAGGCGGCGGCAGCGGGAACGAGAGTGCTCACCGGCGGAGCCTGGCACGCAACCAGGTCGCCGCGGATCAGCCCACGGAGGGACAACGGCGAACACCCCTCCTCCCCAGGTCGGACCGCCTGTCGATCCGGCACCGCCGTTCTGCGCCCACCTCACCGAGCAGTACAGCTAGGCGTCCCGGCGGCGCAGCACCCACCAGGCGCCGAGCACCGCCGCCGCGGCCCACAGGGCCAGCACGGCCAGCCCGGTGACCGGTCCGAAGGCGTCGATCGGGCGGGCGTGCAGCCGGATGGCGACCTGGCCGGCCCGGTCGGGGAGGTAGACCGCGAGGCGCTGCAGCCCCGGCACCAGTTCGAGCAGCGGCGAGACCAGGAAGAAGAACGGGGTCAGCAGCCCGAGGGCGATGGTCTGGTCGCGCATCATCATCGCCACGCCCATGCAGACCACGGCCAGCAGCGTCGGGTACAGCGCTGCCGCCAGTGTCGGCCGGGCGAGCTCGGACAGGGCGACCCCCGCCGACCCGAGCAGCGCCTGGGTGACCACCACGCTGACCAGCGCGGTGACCGTGGCGGTGGCGAGCACCAGGGCGCCGCCCACCGCCACCTTGCTCGCCAGGAACACGCCGCGCCGTGGGACGGCGACCAGCGCGTCGTGCACCGTCTGCCGGCCGTACTCCCCGGCGGTGAGCAGCACCGCCACCACGATGACGGCCACGTGCCCGAAGTTCAGGCCGTAGAAGGCGAGCAGACCGGCGTCGTAGTCGGGCTCGGCGGCCTGGAGGTCACCGATCGCACCGACCACGGCGGCGCTGATGCCGGCGACGGCGACGGCGAAGCCGGCCAGGCACACCCAGGTCGACCGCAGGGTGGTCGCCTTGACCCACTCGGCGTGCAGGGCGGCGATCACGTGTCGGCTCCGGTGGTCAGGGCCAGGAAGGCGTCCTCCAGCGACCGGTGGTCGGTGCCCAGCGCCTGCAGCGGCACGCCGTGCCGGGCGGCGACCGCACTGACGTCGTCCGCGCGGACGCCCGAGACGTGCAGCGAGCCGTCGGGCTGGACGGTCGCCGTGGCGCCGCCGGCCTCCAGGAGCTCCGCCAGGCGCCGGGCCTGGGGCGTGCGCACCAGCACCCGGTCGGCGGAGTGCTCGGCGAGGAAGTCCGGCAGCGGGGTGTCGGCCAGCAACCGGCCGCGGCTGATCACGAGCAGGTGGTCGGCGGTCTGCTCCACCTCGCTCATCAGGTGGCTGGAGACGACGACCGTGCGGCCCTCGGTGGCGAGCCGCCGCAGCGACGTGCGCAGCCACCGGATGCCCTCGGCGTCCAGGCCGTTGACCGGTTCGTCCAACAGCAGCACCGATGGGTTCCCGAGCAGGGCCGCGGCCAGGCCCAGCCGCTGGCGCATGCCCAGGGAGAACCCGCGCACCCGCCGGTCGGCGACGGCGGTCAGGTCGACCATCTCGAGGACCTCGTCGACCCGGTGTCCGGGGACGCGGTTGCTCGCGGCGAGCCAGCGCAGGTGTGCCCGGGCCGTCCGGCCGGGGTGGGGTGCGCTGCTGTCCAGCAGTGAGCCCACGGTCCGCAGCGGGTCGCGCAGCTCGGCGTAGTGCTGACCGTCGATGCGGGCCGTGCCGGCGGTCGGCCGGTCCAGCCCGAGCAGCATCCGCAGGGTGGTCGACTTCCCGGCCCCGTTGGACCCCAGGAACGCGGTGACCACGCCCGGGGCCAGGTCGAAGGTCAGCCCGGCCACCGCGGTCACCGGGCCGTACCGCTTCGTCAGTCCACGTACCTCGATCACGTCCCGCTCCCGTCGTCCGGCATGCGTCCACGCTGGCCGACCGGGCGCTCCCGCACCTCCACCGCACGGTCCGTCCGGCTCCCTCTCCAGCGGGAGGCCGTGGGCGGCCGGGAGACGGGATCATGGCCGCGTGCACAGCGTGCTGCGGCCGGCGACCAGCAGGACGACGTGGACGCGCGTCCTGCACCTGGCGATCGGGCTCTGGGTCGCGGCCGCCTGCGCGATGGTCTGGCCGGGCCTGGAGGACACCTCGCCCGCCACGCTGGCCGGGCTCGCGCTGGCCCCGCTGCCGCTGCTGGTGCTGCTGGCCGCCGTCCCGGTGGTGCGGCGCAGCGAGGGCGTCCAGGCGCGCGCCCTGGTGCTGCCCGGCGACGACGACGTCACGGTCGAGCCCTCGCGCAGCTGGTCGGACCGGGCCCGGCTGCTGGCCTGGCTGGTCGTGCGGGTCGAGCTCGGCGTGCTGGCCGGTCAGCTGACGGCGGTCACCGTGGCCGCCGGCTGGTCCCTGCTGGGTCTCCCGTCGGCACGGTGGCCCGCGGCGAGCGTCCCGGGCTGGGCCGGACTGCCGCTCGCGCTGCTGCTGGTGGTCGCGCTGGTGTACGCCCTGGCCGCCCTCGGCGGGCTGCTCGCGGCGGCCGCCCGGCACCTGCTCCACCCCTCGGCGGCCGAGCGGCTGGCCGCGCAACGGGCCCGCACCGAACGGCTGCTGGAGCGCACCCGGCTGGCCGCCGAGCTGCACGACTCGATCGGGCACGCCCTGACGGTCACGCTGCTCCAGGCCGGCGCCGCGCGGGAGGTCGCCAGCCGGGACCCGGCCTTCGTCGACGGCGCGCTCCGCGCCATCGAGGACTGCGCCCGGCAGGCCACCGACGACCTGGAACGGGTGCTCGGCCTGCTGCGCGACACCACTCGCCCGCCGGTCGCGACGCCCACGCTGGCCGACCTCGACCGGCTGGTGCGCTCCGCCGAGGCCGCTGGGGCGCAGGTCGAGCTGCACGTCACCGGCGAGGTGGCCGACCTGCCGGGTCAGCTGTCGGAGGAGGGGTACCGGATCGTGCAGGAGGCGCTCACCAACGCGCTGCGGCACGCTGGCCCGGTGCCGGTCCGGCTGCAGGTCGAGATGCACGGCGGAGGACTGGTCGTCGACGTCCGCAACCCGATCCCGGCGGCGCTGCCCGCGACGGCCGGCACCGGCAGCGGGGTGCCCGGCCTGCAGCACCGGGCCGCGGCGCTCGGCGGCACCGTGGAGGCCGGTCGGGTCGACGGCGGGTGGCGGGTCGCCGTCCGGCTGCCGGTGCCCGGATGACCGTTCGCGTGCTGCTGGTCGACGACGAGGAGCTGGTGCGCAGCGGGTTGCGCACCATCCTCGAGGCGCAGGCGGACATCGAGGTGGTCGGCGAGGTCGCGGACGGGGCGGTGGTCGTGCCGGCGGTGGCGCGGTCGTGCCCGGACGTCGTCGTCCTGGACATCCGGATGCCGCTGGTCGACGGCATCGAGGCGACCCGCACGCTGCGCCGCCGCCACCCCACCGCCCCGCGCGTCCTGGTGCTGACCACCTTCGCCGACGACGAGAACGTGTACGCCGCCCTGCACGCCGGCGCCGACGGGTTCCTCCCCAAGCGCGCGCGCCCGGCCGAGATCGTGGACGCCGTGCGGGTCGTCGCCCGGGGCGAGAGCCTGCTGTTCCCGGCCGCGATCCGCTCCCTCGCCGTGCGGCACGCGGGCGGGGGCACGGCCCGAGGTGCGGCGCGGGTGGCGTTGACCGATCGAGAGGCGGACGTGCTGCGGCTGATGGCGCACGGGCTGAGCAACGGTGAGATCGCCACCGAGCTGTTCCTCGGCCTGCAGACCGTCAAGACCCACGTCAGCAGCCTGCTGCGCAAGCTCGGCGCCCGGGACCGCACGCAGGCCGTGATCGCTGCCTACGAGTCCGGGCTGGTGCCGCTGCGCTGAGGGCCCCGGCTGCGGGACGGCGCAGCCGGGTCCTCGTTCACCCGCAGACGGCGGCGTCCACGGCGTCCTCGACGTGCACGATCTGCTCCACCGCGGTCGGCAGCGCGGTGACCGCGACCATGACGCCGCGCCCGTCCTCCGTCACCGCACCGCGGGTCTCGTAGCCGGGGATGTCGCCGCCGTGGGTCCAGGCGGTGACGCCACAGCTGAGCGAGAGGCTCTGCAGCCCCAGGCCGTAGGGCTCGTCGCCGCTGGCGGTCGACTCCGGCGCCGGCACGGTGGTCTGCATCTCGGCCAGCAGCTCGGGGGCGAGCAGCTCGCCGTCGACCAGGGCGGTGAAGAACTCCAGCAGGTCGCCAGGGCTGGAGACCATCTGGCCGGCCGCCCAGCCGAAGGAGGGGTCCTGCACCGTGACATCGGTGTACTCGGCGTCGGGTGCGGGTGCGTAGTAGCCGCTGGGGTGCTCGTCGCGGATCACCTGCTCGCCCTCGAGCGGCCAGTAGGTGTCGTCCAGGTCGAGCGGCTCGATGACCCGGGTGGTGATCTGCTCGCCGATCGGCCGGCCGGTGACCTCCTGGACGAGCAGGCCGGCCAGCACGTAGTTGGTGTTGCTGTACTCCCAGCCGGTGTCGGGGGCGAAGGAGGCCGGCCGGGCCAGCGCGATGTCCAGCAGCTGGTGGGGCTCGACGTAGCGGTGCTGCACAGCGAGGTAGTCGGCCACCACGACGTCGTCGTAGTCGGGGAGGCCGCTGGTGTGCTGCAGCAGTTGGCGCACCGTGATGGCGTTGCCGTCGCCGCCCGGTCCGCGGACCAGCCCGGGCAGGTAGGTCTCGATCGGGGCGTCCAGGTCGACCAGGCCCTCGCCGACCAGCTGGAGGACGACGGTGGCGACGAAGGTCTTGGTGTTGCTGGCGATCCGCACCTGGCCGTCGACCGGCACCGGCTCGCCGGTGGTCAGGTCGCCGACCCCGGCGGTGAGGTGGCGCACCCGGCCGTCCGCGCCGCGGACTGCGGCGAGCGCGCCCGGGAAGCCGTCGTCGGCGACGAGCTGGTCGAGCTCGTCCTGGAAGGCGTGCGCCGGCCGTGCGCCGCCGGCCTCCGCGACGTCGGGGGTCAGCAGGCCGGTGGCGCCGGCGGCGGTCACCGTGGCGGCGGCGACCAGCAGCGTGGCCCAGGTGCGGCGGGAGCGGTTCGGGTGGGTGGCTGAGGACACGAGAACTCCTGGAGGCGGGCCGATCGTGCGGACCTCCCGAGCCTGTCCGGGGAGGCCGCTCCGATCGATCCCGCCCAGGGGTCACCCGAGGTGGCGCAGGCTGCACCCGGGCGTGGGTCCCGGCGTCAGCCCTCGATCGAGGCGCAGGCAGACCATGCGGCGCCCTCGGCCAGGACCTCGTCGTCCAGCGGCAGCACGATGAGCGAGGTGCCGTCCTCGTCGGCCAGCAGGTCCAGGTCGAACTCCCCGGCCAGGGTGTCCAGTTGGCCGATCTCCTGCTCGGTCACCGGCAGCGCCGGGAGGTCGGCCACCGGGGCGCTGTCGACCGCGCCCTCGGTGCAGCCGCCCTCGCTGACCAGGAGCATGTCGTGGTCGCCCGGGGTCAGCCCGCTGGCCTCCACCTCGATCTCCGTGCCGGTGTCGGTGCTGGTGAAGGTGGCGGTGCCCAGCACGCTGCCCTCGGGGTCGACCAGCTCGCCGGTCAGGTCGACCAGCACCTCGGGGGTCGCGGTCACCGCCCCGTCGTCCAGCGCCTCGAAGGAGCCCCCGACGCCGTCCTCGTCGTCCCCGCAGGCGGTGAGCACGAGGGCGGTGGCAGCAGTGGCGGCGAAGAGCATCGTCCGCTTCACAGGGGGCTCCTTCAGGTCGAGGGCGTGGTCCGTGGAGGGACTGCCCGTTCACCGCGTCCCACTCCCGTCGGCCACGGAGTCGATGCCGAGCCGTGACCTGTGCCAGCGGGTAGGAACGACACATGGAGTTCCGACACCTGGGCCGCAGCGGCCTGAAGATCAGCGAGATCACCTACGGCAACTGGATCACCCACGGCGGGCAGGTGGAGGCCGATGCGGCGAACGCCTGCGTCCGCGCCGCCCTCGACGCCGGCATCACCACCTTCGACACCGCCGACGTGTACGCCGGCGGCCGCGCCGAGGAGGTGCTGGGCAAGGCGCTGGCCGGTGAGCGGCGCAGCGGGATCGAGCTGTTCAGCAAGGTCTACTGGCCGACCGGGCCCGGCCGGAACGACCGCGGCCTGTCCCGCAAGCACGTGCTCGAGTCGATCGACGCCTCGCTGAGCCGCCTCGGCACCGACTACCTCGACCTCTACCAGGCCCACCGCTACGACCACGAGACGCCGCTGGAGGAGACGATGTCGGCCTTCGCCGACGTCGTGCGCAGCGGCAAGGCGCTCTACATCGGCGTCTCGGAGTGGCGGGCCGAGGAGATCCGGGCGGGCAAGGCCCTCGCCGACGAGCTGGGGATCCCGCTGGTCTCCAACCAGCCGCAGTACTCGGCGCTCCACCGGGTGCCCGAGGCCGAGGTCATCCCGACCTCCCGCGAGCTGGGCATCAGCCAGATCGTCTTCTCCCCGATCGCCCAGGGCGTGCTCACCGGCAAGTACCTGCCGGGCCAGCCCGTCCCGGAGGGGTCACGGGCGACCGACGAGAAGGGCGGCGGGGCGAACATGATCGCCCGCTGGCTGAAGGACGACGTGCTGGAGCGGGTGCAGGAGCTCAAGCCCATCGCCGACGACCTGGGGCTGACGATGGCCACGCTGGCGGTGGCCTGGGTGCTGCAGGAGGAGAACGTGGCAGCGGCGATCATCGGCGCCAGCCGCCCGGAGCAGGTGACCGACAACGTCAAGGCCTCCGGGGTCCGGCTCGACGACGACGTCAAGCGGCGGATCGACGAGGTGCTCGCCCCGGTGGCGCTGACCGACCCGGCGCTGACCAAGAGCCCGGACCCTCGGCCCTGACACCCGGCCGGGCGGGCTCCACTCCGGAGCCCGCCCGGTGGGGTCAGGACGGCCGCTGCTGCGGCTGCGGGGTGGTGGCCGGGCCGCGGCTGTGCGGCGGGCGGTGCCCGGCGAGGTGCCCGGCGTGCGGGGTGGGCGAGGCGTGCTGGGCCGCCCGATGGGCGTCCCGGTGGGCGGGGGTGATCCGCGGCAGCTCGCTGGTCAGCCAGCGGACCGGACGCCGCTGCGCCGGACGCCGGGCGGCCAGGAAGTCCAGCGCGATGGCCGCCGTCCACGACTGGTCGCGGCTGCCGAGCGTCTCGCCGGTCACCGGCTGGTAGTACTCGGCGAAGTCGCAGTCGATCAGCTGGGACAGCCCGGCCAGCCGCAGCTGGTTGGCCGCCTCGGTCTCACCGGAGCGGTTGAGCGCCCAGGCCATCAGCCAGTTCAGCACCGGCCACTGCGGCCCGCGCCAGTAGGTCTGCTCCCGGAACGCCGGGGACGCGGGGGAGACCGACGGCATGACCGGCCAGCGCAGCCGGGAGTGCCCGCACCACCGCGGCCCGAGCAGCAGGTCGCGCTGCCGGCGGGTGAGCGCCTCGTCGCCGCCGCACACCAGCGGGGCGAACCCCGCGGCGCTCTCCACGTCCAGCCACTGGCCGGTGCGCAGGTCCAGGTCGCGGGCCAGCCCGGTCTGCGGGTCGACCGAGCGGAGCACCCCGGTGCGGAACCGGCGGGCGATCGCCCGGGACTGCTCCACGCCCCCGGCCGTGCCGCCGCCGATCCCGAGCTCCTCGCCCATGTCGGCGAGCAGGTCACTGGCGGCGGCCAGCAGCGCCGACACCAGCACGTCGCCCACCACGAAGTCGCCGGTCGCCCGGTAGGCGGTGTCGTCGTACCGGGAGCGGACCTTCTGCTCCAGCAGCCACAGGTAGCGGGCGTACTCGGCGTCGGTCGGCCGCTGCGACGGGTCGGAGACGTGCGCGAGGTCGGCGCGGACGAACGGCGGCATGTCCGGCTGGGGGTGCACGTTCGCGTACGGGGAGTCCCAGCGCGGGGAGTCGTCCATCCCCGACTCCCAGCCGTGGTGGATCTCCACCAGCCCGTAGGAGTACGGGTCGCGGGCGGTGGCCAGGTACTGGTGCCAGGCCAGCCACTGGTCGAAGGTCTCCCGGACGAACTCCTCGGCGAGCTCCTGGTCCGCCCCGCCCCTCCGGCGGGCGTCGTGCAGGATCCGGGACAGCGCGATCACGTGGATCGGCGGCTGGCAGATGCCGGAGGTCAGCACCCCGGCCGGGCGGGCGGCGGCCACCTGGGTGCGCCAGCGCTCCGGACCGGGGAAGTAGTCGCTGGGCTCGTGGAACAGGATGTGCGGGATCATCCCGGTCGCCCACTGCCCGGACAGCAGGCTGCGCAGCTCGCCGAGCGCCCGCGGCACCGAGACCGTCGCGATGCCCAGCGCCACGAAGCCGGCGTCCCAGCTCCACATGTGCGGGTACAGGGTGGGGGAGGCGACGGTGAAGGCGCCGCGGTCGTTGGCCCGCAGGACGTAGCCGGCGCGGCCGGACATCAGCCCGATCTCCACCGCGCTCGGTTGGGACACGGTCATCTGCAGTCCGTTCCTCTCGCCGGCGCCCTCTCGCGGTGCCCGGCCATCCTCACCCGGGACGCTGGAGGACGACGGACCGTCAGGCACATTTCACGCGAACGTCACGCCGTGGTCGTTGACCGCCACGCCAGCAGTCTCATCCGGCCGCGGTGGGCTCGCGCGGGCGGGTCGGCCGGCCGCCCCACCAGGGTGCCTGGGCCAGCAGGTACAGCAGCACCCCGACCAGGAGCAGCAGCCCGGCCCGCAGCCAGGTGACGGCCTCCTGCTGGGACAGCAGCAGCAGGCACGAGCCGATGGCGAGCACCGGCAGGACGACGGGTGCGGTGAAGTGCTCGGCGGCCACCCGGTCGCGACGAAGCACGAGCACCGCGACGTTCGTGCTCAGGAAGACCAGCAACAGCAACAGGACGACGATGTTCGCCAGTGCGCCCAGGTCGCCCACCAGGGTCAGCGACATCGCCACCGCGGTGGTGACCACGATCGCCACCCACGGGGTGCGCCGGACCGGGAGCACCCGGCCCAGCACCGCGGGCACGAGCCGCTGCTCGGCCAGCCCGAACGCCATCCGGCTGGCCATGATCATGGTGAGCAGGGCGCCGTTGGCGACGGCGATCAGCGCGATGGCGCTGAACAGCTGGTCGGGCACCGCCACCCCGCTGGCCTGCACCACGGCCAGCAGCGGGCCGGTCGAGGCGGCCAGCTCGTCGGCGGGAAGCACGATCGAGGCGACCAGTCCGACGAGCAAGTAGACGACCCCGGCGGTGAGCAGGGCACCGAACAGCGCCCGCGGGTAGACCCGCCGCACGTCGCGCACCTCCTCGGCGACGTTGGCCGAGACCTCGAAACCGACGAAGGAGTAGTAGGCCAGGATCGCCGCGGCCAGCACCGCCGTGCCGGGCGCGACCCCGTCGGGGAACTGCACCACCCGGCCCGGGTCGCCGTCTCCGCGGCCGAGCACGATGGCACCCAGCACGACGACCAGCAGGAGCCCGGACACCTCGACCACGGTCATCACCACGTTGGCCCGCACCGACTCCTGGATGCCGCGGGCGTTGAGCAACGCCACCAGCAGCAGGAACGCCAGTGCGGCCGGCACCGCCGGGACGTCGAGGAAGACGCCGAGGTAGTCACCGGCGAAGGCCAGGGACAGGCCCGCGGCGCTGGTGACGCCGGCGGCGAGCATGCAGTAGCCGACCAGGAACGACAGCAGCGGCTTGCCGAAGGCCCGCTCGGCGAAGACGGCCGAGCCGCCGGCCCGGGGGTACTTGGTGACCAGTTCGGCGTAGGAGGCGGCGGTGAGCAGCGCCAGCAGCAGGGCGAGCAGCATCGGCACCCAGATCGCGCCGCCGGCCTCGCCGGCGATCTCCCCGACCAGTGCGTAGATCCCGGCGCCGAGGACGTCGCCGAGGATGAACAGGTAGAGCAACCGGCCGCTGATCGCTCGGCGCAGCGCGGTGCCGTCGTTGCCGGCCGCGTCGGTCTGCTGATCTTGGTGCTGGGTCACCGGCCGAGTCTGGGTGGGTGCCCGGGCAGCGGCAACCCGAGTCCCGGCCCTTCCGGGTGAGCCGCACCGGCCGGTGTCTGCCGGTCCCGGCGCGGACCGGGCAGGCTCGAGACGGTTGCACGGCGAGACGAGATGAAGCGGCGGTCCGGCGAGGTGGCGCAGGTGTCGACAGGGGTGAGCGAGGCGGCGCCCGTGCACCCGACCGGCGTCCCGGCAGGTGGCTGGCGGGCGGCCCTGGACGCCGTCCTGGCCGATCCCGCCCAGCCCCGGTTGGTCTTCCAGCCGATCGTCGACCTGCGTCGCGGCGTGGTCGCCGGGTACGAGGCGCTCTCCCGGTTCGACGGTCCGGCCGGCTGTGGCCCCGACCGGTGGTTCGCCATGGCCGACAAGCTCGGGGTCGGTGCCCGGCTGGAGGCCAGGGTCGTCGCCGCCGCGCTCCGCGCCCGGGCCGACCTGCCCCCGCACCGCTTCCTCAGCGTCAACGTCAGCCCGCACCTGCTCACCGAGCCCGAGCTCGCCGACCTGCTGCTGTCTGCCCACGACCTCTCCGGCCTGGTGCTCGAGCTCACCGAGCACGTGCCGGTGGAGGACACCGGCCCGCTCGTCGAGCTGCTCGACCGGCTGCGGGCGGTCGGCGCGGCGATCGCCCTGGACGACGCCGGCTCGGGCTACTCGGGTCTCCAGCAGCTCGCGCTGCTGCGTCCGGACTTCGTCAAGCTCGACCGCGCGCTGGTCGACCACGCCGACCGGGACGAGGCCAAGCTGGCCCTCGCCGAGCTGCTGGGCACCTACGCCGGCCGGCTGGACGCCTGGCTGCTGGTCGAGGGGATCGAGCGGCCCGAGGAGCTGGAGGCGTTCGTCCGGCTCGGGGTGCCGCTGGCCCAGGGGTACCTGCTGGCCAGACCCGGCCCGGGCTGGCCCGAGCTCGACCCCGGCGTCGCCGACCGGCTGCGGGTGCTGGCCAGCCGGGCCGCCCTCGTCGACCAGGTGGCCCCGCTGCCGGAGGTCGCGCCGTCCGTGCGCTCGGCGGACCCCGCCGGTGACCCGGCCGCGCTGACCGCGGCGGAGGCGCTGCTGGCCGCCGACCCCGGGCTGGACGTCGTGGTGGCCGTCGACGACCTGGCCTGCCCGGTGTACCTGGTCCGCGCCGGGTTGCGGCACGGCGACCCGGGCCTGCAGATCGTGCCGATCAGCCTGCGGGTCCGCCCGTCGGCCCCGTTGGCAGAGGTCGCGACCCGGGCCATGACCCGGGTGGCCGCCCGACGGTTCGACCCCGTGCTGTGCGTCGACGAGGTCGGCCGGTTGCTGGGGCTCGTGCGACCCGAACGGATGACCCTCCGGCTGGCCGAGCTGCACCGCGGCCCGGCCCCGGCCGATGTCCCGGACGAGCCCGCCCGCTGCCCGGCCGACACCGCTGGGCGCCTGATCTCCGGAGGACCCCGGTGAAGGAGTTCGACTGTGCCGACGTCGTCCCCGGCTGCGGAGCCAGCTTCCGCGCCCCGACGTCCGACGAGCTGGTCGCGCACGGCCGGCTGCACGCCGAGCACGCGCACGGTAAGACCGAGCCGGACATGCCGGCGGTGGACGTCGTCGTCCGCGCGGCGATCCGCGACGTCCGCTGAGGCGGTCGGCCGCGGTCAGCCCTTCTCGGCCGCGGCCCGGTGGGCCTTGACGACCACGAGCACGTCCTCGCTCTGCAGGGTGCCGATCAGCGGGTCGTCGAAGCGCAGGGTGCGCCCGCCGCGGGCCACCGAGAGGACGACGTCCCGAAGCTGACGCGGCGCCAGGCCGACCTCGGACTGGGTGACCGTGCGCTGGGCCAGGTCCAGCCCTCGCCCGCTGGTCAGCAGGTCCTCGACGACCGCGACCACGCCGGGCTGGTCGGTCGAGAGACCGAGCAGCCGCCCGGAGGTGGCCGAGGAGGTGATCACCGAGTCGGCGCCGGACTGGCGGAGCAGGCTGGCGTTCTCCTCCTCGCGGACGCTCGCGGTGATCGGCACCGTCGGGTTGAGCTGCCGCACGGTCAGGGTGATCAGCACGGCGGCGTCGTCGCGGTCGGCCGCGACGATGACCGCCCGGGCCTTCTCCACCGACGTGCGGCGCAGCACCTCCATCCGCCCGGCGTCACCGAGCACGCCGGTGAACCCGGAGGCGGTGGCCTCGTCGATGGCCTGGGGTGAGGGGTCGACGACGAGGATGTGCTCGGCGTCGGTGCCCGTGCTGAGCAGGGCGCGGATGGCGCTGCGCCCCTTGGTGCCGTAACCGCACACGATGACGTGCTGGCGCAAGCGAGACCTCCAGCGTCGGATCTGGAACTCCTCCCGGGAACGCGCGGTGAGCGCCTCCAGGGTGGTGCCGATCAGGATGAGCAGGAACGTGATGCGCAGTGGGGTGATCACCAGGATGTTGACCAGCCGGGCCCCTGGAGTCACCGGGACGATGTCGCCGTACCCGGTGGTGGAGAGCGTGACGGTGGCGTAGTAGGTGGCGTCCAGCACGCTGATCTCGCCGCCCTGGTTGTCCGCGTAGCTGTCCCGGTGCAGGTAGACGATCAGCACGGTGGCGGTCAGCACGACGGCGGCGATCAGCACCCGGCGCCAGACCTGCCGGGCCGGGGACTCCTCGGTGTGCGGCAGGTGGACGCCGCTGTGGTCCTGGTTCACGATGCCCCGTTCACCGGACCGGCTGCTCGCACGTCACCGGCGGGACGATAGCCGCCGTCGCTGGGTGTTGCGGGGTGGCCGGGCGCTCAACCGGGGGTGTCGGCCGCTCCGGGGTTCGGCTGCGGCCCACCGTCCCGGCCCACTCCGGGTGGCGGCTGGACGGCGGTGAGCACCCGCTCCAGGAGGCCGTGCAGCGTCGCGGCCTCCTGCTCGGTCAGCCCCAGGACGGCGGGGCGGCCCAGCTCGGCCAGCACCGGGCCGGCGGCCAGCAGCGCCCGGTGCCCGGCCTCGGTGAGGTGCACCTCGGACTTCTGCCCGCGGCGGACGGGACCGGGCCGCTCGACCCAGCCGGCGTCGACCAGCCCGTGCAGCAGGGTGCTCATGCTCTGCGGCGTCAGCTGGAGCCGGCGGGCCAGCTCCGCGGAGGTGAGCGTGCGGGCGCGGGCGAGGTGCACCAGCACCACGAAGGTGTGCGGCCGCAGCCCGACCGTGGCCAGCTGCCGGGAGAAGAGGGCGTTGACCGCGGCGCCGGCCCGGGCGAGGGCGTAGGCGGGGATGCCGGCCGGGTCGTCGGCGAGCCAGCGCGGCAGCTCCGTTCCCGGACCGACTCCGTCCACTGGCTCCTCCACGCAGGACACCGTAGGTTGCCGACAGAGCATCAGTCTCCTGATGGTCGGGGTTGAGGAGGAGAAGATGGGCGCACTGGCCGACTGGGTGCTCGGGCACCGCCGGATCGTGGTGCTCGCCTGGCTGGCGCTCGCGGTCGTGGGCGGCGTGCTCGCGCCGACCACGATCGACCGGCTGGGGTTCGACTTCTCCACGCCCGGCCAGCCGGCCTACGAGGCGAACCAGGCCATCACCGAGCAGTTCGGCAACGGCGGGGGCGTCGACCCGCTGGTGGTCACCGTCCCCCTGCCCGAGGGCAGCACCGTCGCCGAGAACCGGGACGAGCTCGCCGCCGTCGTCGACCGGCTGCGGCAGCCCGGCTGGCGGGTGGCCAGCCCGCTCGACGAGGGCGCGGCCGCCGACGTGCTCGCCGCCGAGGGCACCGCGGTCGCGCTGGTGTGGCCCCCGGCGGTCGAGGGCCCGGCGCCCTACGCGGCCGCGCTGCCCCAGCTGGAGGGGGCGCTGCAGGGGGTCACCGTGGCCGGGGCCGAGCCGGTCGTCACCGGCACCCCGGTGCTGGCCGAGGGCGGCGGTGAGGAGCGCCCGATCATCGTGGAGATCGCCCTCGGCGCCGGCGGGGCGATCGTCGTCCTGGCGCTGGTGTTCGGCTCGCTGCTGGCCCTGGTGCCGCTGCTGGTCGCCGCGGTGGCGATCACCACGACCTTCCTGCTGGTGCTCGTCCTGACCACGGTCACCGACGTCAGCTTCATCGTGCAGTACCTGGTCGGGCTGATCGGCCTGGGCGTGGCGATCGACTACTCGCTGCTGGTGGTCATGCGCTGGCGCGAGGAGCGCGCCGCGGGTGTCGACGACCTGGTCGCGGTGCGCACCGCGATGACCACCGCCGGGCGGGCGGTCGTGTTCAGCGGGGTCACCGTCGCCATCTCGCTGCTGTCCCTGGTGGTGCTGCCGCTGCCCTTCCTGCGCACGGTCGGCTTCGGCGGGCTGTTCATCCCGCTGGTCAGCGTGCTCGTCGCCCTCACCCTGCTGCCGGTCGTGCTGGCCTCGGTCGGGCCCCGGCTGGAGTGGCCGCGGCGCCGGCTGCACGGCACGGAGAGCCGCAGCTGGCACCGGATCGGGACGACGGTGGTGCGGCACCGCTGGGTCGCAGCAGCGCTGGCCACCGCGCTCCTGCTGCTGCTCGCCTCGCCCGTCCTGGGCATCAAGCTGGGCACCCCGCAGGTCTCGGCCATCGCCACCGGGTCGTCCCCGGCGGCGACCGCCTTCCAGCAGCTCACCGGCGACGGCCTGCCGGAGGGGCTGGCCCGGCCCGTGGAGGTGCTCACCGACGACCGCGCGGCGGCCGTCGAGCGGCTGTCCGAGGTCGCGGGCGTGGCCGGGGTGCTGGCGCCGGCGGGGGAGTCGTGGGAGCAGGGCGGGACGGGGCTGGTGGACGTCGTCCTCGCCGACGACCCGTCGTCCACGGCCGGCCGGGAGGCGCTCTCCGCCGTCCGGACGGCCGCCGACGAGCTCCCCGGCGCCCGGGTCGGGGGCACCGCGGCCGGCGACGCCGACTCGGTCGAGGCGATCTACGGCAACGCCTGGTGGGTGCTGCCGCTGGTCGTCGTCATCACCTTCGCGCTGCTCGCCCCGGCGCTGCGGTCGATCTGGCTGCCGGTCAAGGCGCTGCTGCTCAACGTCGTCTCGATCGCGGCCGCCTACGGGATGACCGTGTGGATCTGGCAGGAGGGGAACCTGACCGACCTGCTCTTCGGCGCCTCCGCGACCGGCACGCTCACCTTCTGGGTGCCGGTGGCCGCGTTCTCGTTCCTGTTCGGGCTGTCGATGGACTACGAGGTGTTCATCCTGTCCCGGATCCGCGAGGGCCGGGACGCGGGGATGAGCACCGACGAGGCGACCGTGCACGGCGTGGCGTACACCGGCCGGCTGGTCACCTCGGCGGCGCTGATCCTCTTCCTGGCCTTCATCGCGCTCTCCACGGTGCCGGTGGTCGACGTGAAGATCTTCGCGACCACGCTGGCGCTGGGCATCCTGCTCGACGCCACCGTCGTGCGCGGGGTGCTCACGCCTGCGCTGGTCGCGCTGTTCGGCGACGTCAACTGGTGGTGGCCGTTCCGGTCCCGGCGGCGGCCGGCTCATGCGAGCCCGCGGCACGCTCACGCGCAGTCAACTCGCGCTTGAGCACCTTGCCGGCCGGCGACACCGGCAGGGCGTCGACGAAGACGACGTCCCGCAGTCGCTTGTACGGCGTCACCTGCTCGTTGCCCACCGCCATCACGCCCTCCGGGGTCAGCGCCGCACCGGCGTCGTCGGCCCGGCGCACCACGTAGGCGACCGGCAGCTCGCCAGCCTCCGGATCGGGCCGGCCGACCACCGCGGCGGCCGCCACCCCGGCGGTGCCGAAGAGGATCTCCTCCAGCTCGCGCGGGAAGACGTTGTAGCCCTTGTAGAGCAGCATGTCCTTGGTGCGGTCGACGATCGCCAGGTACCCGTCGGCGTCGAGCACCCCGACGTCGCCGGTGTGGAACCAGCCGTCGGGGTCGATCGACTCCGCCGTCGCATCCGGGCGCCCGGCGTACCCACGCATCACCTGCGGGCCGCGGATGCACACCTCGCCGCGCTCCCCGGCCGGCAGCGGGTCGCCGCCGCCGAGCGGGCGGATGCTGATCTCGGTGTCCGGCAGCGGGACGCCGACCGTGCCGGCCTTGCGGATCCCCGAGGTGTGCGGCGGGTTGCCGGTCGCCATCATCGTCACCTCGGTCAGCCCGTAGCCCTCGGCGATCACCACCCCGGGCACCAGCGCCGCCATCCGCTCGATCAGCGGCACCGGCAGCGGCGCCGCACCGCTGGCGAAGTCGCGCACGCTGGACAGGTCGGCCTCGGCGATCCCGGGGACCTGCAGCAGCGCGACGAACACCGGCGGCGCCCCGCCGATGCTGGTCACCCGGTACCGGACGGCGTCGGCCAGGTAGTGCGCCGGGTCGAACCGGTCGTGGACCACCACGGTCGCACCGGTCAGCACCCGCCCGTTGAGGTAGCCGATCACCCCCATCGCGTGGAACCACGGCGTCAGGTTGATGATCGTGGCGGTGCCCAGCCGGGTGGGGTGCTCGGCCGGGCTGCCGAACTGGTCGAGGGTGACGTCGCCCTCGGCGTCCAGTGCCGGCACCGAGCCGGTGCTGAAGCAGGCCGACTGCAGCACGTTGGTGACCACGGCCCGGTGCGGCAGCTCCACGCCCTTGCTCACCCCGGTGGTGCCGCCGGTGTAGGCCAGGTGCGCCAGGTCGGTGACCGGGTCGAGGTCCGCGTCGCGGTGCGCGTCGGTCGGGTCGGCAGCCAGCAGGTCGCCGAGGGAGACGGCGCCGGGCAGGTCGGCGAGGTCGACGGCGGCGGACGGGTCGGCGATCTGCTGGGGGCCGGTGACCACCACGGTCTCCACCCCGGTGTCGGGCAGCGCCTGCCGGACGACGGGCAGCACCGGCTCCCAGGTGACCAGTGCCCGGGCGCCGGCGTCGGCCAGCTGGTGCGCCAGCCCGGCCGGCGGCAGCAGCGGGTTGGTGGGGGAGAAGGTCGCCCCGGCCAGCAGCACGCCGTAGTAGACGGCCGGGTACTGCAGGCAGTTCGGCAGGTGCACGGCCACCACGTCGCCCCGGCCGATGCCGCGGGCCGCGAGCCCGGCGGCCACCGCGTGCGCCCGGCGGCCCAGCTCGGTGAACGACAGCGCCACGTCGTGGTGGACGAAGGCCGTCCGGTCGCCCCACCGGCGCACCGCGGCCCGCAGCACCGAGCCGACCGGGAGGAGCGGGTACTCCAGCGAGCGGGGCAGCCCCGGGGGCCAGGGAGAACGCTCGGCAGACGGCTCGGTCGGTGTCGTGGTGGTGCCGTGGGCCTGCGTCGTCGTCATCCGTCGTCCTCCCGCGCAGCGTCGTTGCTGGGCCCTCAGGGTGGCTTACGTCACCCTCTGCGTCGAGACCGACCGCGTGCGTCAGGATGGCCTGATGAGCCCTCAGCGCACGGCCCTGGTCCTCGGTGGCGGCGGCATCACCGGCATCGCCTGGGAGATCGGGGTCGTCGCCGGGCTCGCCGAGGCCGGCGTCGACCTGACTACGGCCGATCTCGTCGTCGGCACCTCGGCCGGCTCGGTGGTCGGCGCCCTGCTCACCACCGGCGCCGACGTCGAGTCGTTGCACGCGCGACAGCAGGAGCCGATCGGTCCGAACGAGCGCGCCTCCCGGCTCGGTCGCGGCACGCTGGCCCGCTACGGGCTGGCCATGCTGCTGGCCCGTAGCGATGACGCGGCCTTCCGCCGCCGGATCGGGCAGCTGGCGCGCACCGCCGCCGACACCGGCCGGACGCCGTCGGAGGAGGAGCGCCGGACGGCGATCGAGGCCCGGCTGGCCGGGGCGCAGTGGCCCGACCGGCCGCTGGTGGTCACCGCCATCGACACGGCCGACGGCGAGTTCACCACCTTCACCCGGAAGTCCGGGGTCGACCTGGTCACCGCGGTGGGCGCCAGCTGCGCGGTCCCGGGCGTCTACCCGCCGGTGACCGTGGGCGACAAGCGGTACATGGACGGCGGGATGCGCTCCACGGCCAACGCCGACCTGGCCGCCGCCTACGACCGGATCGTGGTGATCGCGCCGCTGCCGCGCGGCACCGGCCCGATGGCCAGCGTCGACGCCCAGGTCACCGGCCTGGTCAGCCGGGTCGCCGTCGTCTCCCCGGACGCGGCGAGCCGGGCCGCCATCGGCAAGAACGTGCTCGACCCCGCCGCCCGCGCCCCCTCGGCCCGGGCCGGGCGCACCCAGGCGGCGAGCGTCGCCGCCCGGGTCGCCGACGTGTGGCAGGGCTGACCCACACCCTCCAGCCGGACCCGACGAGAGGACAGGCCATGACCGCACCAGTGCTCACCGAGGTGATCGACGGGGTCGGGGTGCTGACCCTGAACCGGCCGGCGGCGAAGAACGCCGTCGACCTGGCGACGACCGAGGCGCTGGCGGCCGCGATCGACGAGTTCGAGGCCCGCGACGACGTCGCCGTCCTGGTGCTGACCGGCGCCGGCGGGACCTTCTGCGCGGGCATGGACCTCAAGGCCTTCGCCCGCGGCGAGCGCCCCCGGATCGAGGGCCGCGGGTTCGCCGGGCTCACCGAGGCGCCGCCGGCCAAGCCGCTGATCGCCGCGGTCGAGGGCTGGGCGCTGGCCGGCGGCTGCGAGCTGGCGCTCTCCGCCGACCTGGTGGTGGCCGCCCGGGACGCCCGGTTCGGCATCCCGGAGGTCAAGCGCGGGCTGTTCGCCGCCGGCGGTGGGGTGCTCCGGCTGGCCAAGGCGCTGCCCTACCAGCGCGCGATGGAGATGGCGCTGACCGGTGACCCGCTGCCCGCCGAGGAGGCGCACCGGTTCGGGCTGGTCAACGTCCTCACCGAGCCCGGCGGTGCGCTGGCCGGGGCGCGGGAGCTGGCCGCGCGGATCGTGGTCAACGGCCCGCTGGGCGTCCGGGCCAGCAAGCAGCTGATCGCCGGGTCGGTCGGCTGGACCGACAAGGCCGCGCTCGAGGCCCAGCGGGAGCTGGCCGACCAGGTGTTCGGCTCGGCCGACGCACAGGAGGGCGCTCGCGCCTTCGCCGAGAAGCGCGCCCCGGTGTGGCGCGGGGAGTGAGTCCTCGGGCGCGGCGGTGACCCGCTGACGCGACCCGCCGGGCGACTCGCCGTCGGAGGGGGTCGGCTTCACCCGTTGTTCGCCGGGCATTGCCTGTGCGGCGGCTGAGGACCCACTGTGCTGGGGAGGCGGGCCGCCGGCGAGGGTCGCCGTCCGAGCCCGTGGGGGTCCCGATGAGCCGTACGTCCCGGCTGTCCGCTGCTGCGCTGACAGCCCTGCTCGCCGTTCCGCTGTCCCTGGCCGTCGCCCCGGCGTCGTCCGCCTCCCCGGCGCACGGCTCCGACCACGGTGCCGACGAGGCCGAGGAGCTGTTGGTGATCGGCCACCGGGGAGCCTCCGGCTACCGGCCGGAGCACACGCTCGCCTCCTACGAGCTGGCCGCCCGGATGGGCGCGGACTACATCGAGTGCGACGTGGTCAGCACCGCCGACGCCGTGCTGGTCTGCCGGCACGAGAACGAGATCTCCGGCACCACCGACGTCGCCGACCGCCCGGAGTTCGCCGACCGGCAGACGACCAAGACGGTCGACGGCGTGGAGCTGACCGGCTGGTTCACCGAGGACTTCACGCTGGCGGAGCTGCAGACGCTGCGCGCGGTCGAGCGGCTGCCCGAGCTGCGGGAGGAGAACACCCTCTACGACGGCCTGTTCGAGGTCCCGACCCTGGACGAGTTCTTCGAGCTCCGCGCGGACCTCACCCGGGAGCTGGACCGGGAGATCGGGGCCTACATCGAGACCAAGCACCCGACCTACTTCGACTCGATCGGGCTCTCGCTGGAGGAGCCGCTGCTCGCCGACCTGCGCGAGGCGCACGTCGACCGCCGCCACTCCCCGGTGTTCCTGCAGTCGTTCGAGACCACGAACCTCCGTGAGCTGGACGCAGCCGGGGTGAAGGTGCCGCTGGTGCAGCTGCTGTCGGCCAGCGGCGCTCCGGCCGACCTGGTCGCCGCGGGTATCCCGTTCACCTACGCCGACCTGTCCACCGCCGCCGGTCTGGCCGTGATCGCCCGGTACGCCGACGGGGTGGGCCCGTCGAAGGACCAGGTGATCCCGCTGCTGGAGGACGGCACGCTGGGTGAGCCGACCTCCTTCGTCGCCGACGCCCACGCCGTCGACCTGCTCGTGCACCCGTACACGTTCCGCAACGAGAACGCCTTCCTGCCGGCCGAGCTCGACGAGGGCACCGACCCGGCGGCCTACGGCCAGGCGATCGCCGAGCAGCTGGCGTTCTGGGAGGCCGGCGTGGACGGCATCTTCACCGACAACCCGGACACCGGCGTGCTCACCCGCGACCTGTTCCTGGACGCGGACGTCGAGCTGGCCCCGGCCGCCTGACCCAGCCGCGGGCGGGCCACCCGGCCCGCCCGCGGTCAGGGCGCGCCGAGTGACAGCTCAGCGGGCTTCCCCGGCCCGGGAAGCCCGCTGAGCTGTCACTCGCCGAGTGCGGCGGCGATCCTCGCGAGCAGGTCGGCGGGGGAGTGGAGGTCGGCGGCGGTGACGAACAGGACCCGCCAGCCAGCGGCCTGGAGGGCCTCGATCCGCCGGCGGTCCGCGGCGACGCGGGTGGTGTGCCACGCGCCCTCGTACTCCAGCGCGACGCAGCGCTCCGGCCAGGCGAAGTCGACCCGGGCGAGGAACACCCCGCCGTGCCGGACCACGTGCTGGGCCACCGGTGGTGGCAGCGAGGACCGGGAGAACAGCAGCCGGAGCCGGGTCTCCGGGGGCGAGGCGGCCAGCCCGTCGGCGAGTGAGCACGCCGTCCGGGCCCGGCGGCACCCGCGGCCGGTCAGCTCGGCGGCCGTCAGTCGCAGGGTCGCCAGCGTGGTGGTCCGCGCCGCCACGAACCGGTCCAGCAGGACGACGCCGTCGTCGAGGGGGAGCCGTCCGGCGAGCTCCAGCGCGGTCGTCTCCGGCGCGGTGGCGCGGACCCCCTCGACGGGACGCACCCGCTCTCCGGGGAGGACGCGGCGGCGCACCGCCACCCCGGGAGCGGCGCCACGGGGCGTCCCCGGCGCGACGGTCACCTCCACGTCGTCCTCCGGCCGGGCGAGGTCGGTCAGCCCCCAGAGCACCGCGGCGCTGACCCCGGAGACGACGGCGTGCGGGAGCAGCAGTCGGCCCACCGCCCGGGCGCGGACGGCGTGCGTGACGTCGAGGGTGGCGTCGGCGTAGACGTCGGGGAACAGCCGCACCCAGGCGCCGCTGCGCAGGTCGTCGCGGGTCAGCAGGCCGTCGCGGACGGCTGCCGTGCCGTGGAAGACGCGGCCGCGGAGTCGCTCGGGACGGCGGGTCGGGCGGGGCACAGCCGCACCCTGCCGCAGCAGGGCAGGTCGCCGCTGCCGCCGTCCACAGCCGGTGAGTGACAGCCCAGTGGGCTTCCCCGGCCCGGGAAGCCCGCTGAGCTGTCACTCGGTGCGGGTGGCTACGCCTCGTCGTTCAGGTGGCGCAGCAGGGTCTCGCCGATGTCCTGCATCGCGGCGACCTGCTCCGGGCTGAGCTGGTCGAACAGGTGGCTGCGCACGCTCTCCACGTGCACCGGTGCCGCGCCCTCCAGGGCTGCGAACCCCTCGTCGGTGAGGACGGCGAGCTGCCCGCGCCCGTCCTCGGGGCAGACCTGCCGACGGACCCACCCGCGTTCTTCGAGCCGGGAGACCGCGTGGGACAGTCGGCTGCGGGAGGACAGGCAGCGTTCGGCGAGCTGGCTCATCCGCAGCTGCCGGCCCTCGGTCTCCGACAGCTGGACGAGGATCTCGTAGTACGCGTGCGAGATGCCCGTCTCCCGGGTCAGCTCGCGGTCGAGCCGGTCGTCGAGCAACATCCAGCTGTACAGCCAGGCGCGCCAGGCGCGCTGTTCCTCGGCGTCCAGCCAGCGCGTCGGGGCGGGCGGGACCGGGGCAGCTGCACCCGCTGCCCGCGCCGCGGGGGACACGTCACTCGTCATGGTGCGAGGGTACTGGCGGAATACTCAAGCATTCAACTACGCTACCGCCGGACGCAGACAGTCAAACGCTCAACCACTCGGAGGTCACCATGGCCAGCACCACCCAGATCCCCGGCTACGTCGTCGGCACGTGGGACATCGACGCCTCCCACTCCACGGTGGGCTTCTCGGTCCGCCACATGATGGTCAGCAAGGTCCGCGGCTACTTCCGCGAGTTCTCCGGCGAGATCGTCACCGCCGAGGACCCGTCGCAGTCCACAGTGCACGCCACGATCGACATGGACTCGATCGACACCCGCCAGGAGCAGCGCGACGCGCACATCAAGTCCGCGGACTTCTTCGACGTCGGCAACCACACGGTCATGGAGTTCCGCTCCACCGGCGTGCGCAACAAGGGCGAGGACTGGGTCGTCGAGGGCAACCTGACGATCAAGGGCATCACCAAGCCGGTCACCCTGGCCCTGGAGCTCAACGGCTTCGGCCCGGACGCCTACGGCGGCACGCGCGCCGGCTTCTCCGGCAAGACCTCCATCTCCCGCAAGGAGTTCGGCGTGGACATCGACATGCCGATGGACGGTGGCGGCGTCGTCGTCGGCGACAAGATCGAGGTCGAGCTCGAGATCGAGGGCGTGCTCCGCGCCGCCTGATCAAGGACCCCCGCAGAGGGGGCCGTGCACTGCAGCAGAGCTCTCACCCGGCTGGGTGGGAGCTCTGCTGCGTCTCAGGGCAGGCGCTGCTGACCGGTCTGCCGCCGGCCCTCCGCCAGCAATGCGCCCAGCCGTTCGCCGGTCACCGGCGGGCAGAGGTGGTGGCCCTGGGCGTAGGTGCACCCCACCCGGCGGGCCAGCTCCAGCTGCTCGGCGGTCTCCACCCCTTCGGCGAGCACCGCCATGTCCAGCGCCGCACCCAGGGCGGCGACCGCGCCGAGGAGCGCCTCGGGAGCCGTGGCGGCGGCCGGCAGGGGGCCGGCGACGAGCGCGCGGTCCACCTTGAGCACGTCCGCGGGCAGCGAGGCCACCGCCGCCAGGGAGCTGTACCCGGCTCCGAAGTCGTCGATGGCGATCCGGACGCCGTGGGCGCGCAGTGCACGGAACTGGGCCACCGCGTGCTCGGGATCGCGTGCCAGCGCCGTCTCGGTCAGCTCCAGCACGAGGCTCCCCGGGTCCAGGTCGCGCTCGGCCAGCGCCTCGAGGACGTCGTCGACCAGTGTCCCGGCGGAGAGGTGGACGGCGCTCACGTTGACCGCCACGGCCAGCTGGTGGCCCTGGGCCCGCCACACCTCGGCCTGGTCGATCGCCGTCCGCAGCAGCCAGCGGGTGATCGGCACGATCACCCCGGTCTCCTCGGCGATCGGGACGAACCCGGCGGGCTCGAGTCGGCCGCGGTGCGGGTGGTCCCATCGCAGGAGCGCCTCGCACCCGGTCACCTCGCCGCTGGACAGGTGCACCACCGGCTGCCAGCACACGGTCAGCTGGTCCAGCGCTGCCGCGTTCCGCAGGTGGCTGACCACCTGCCACCGGTCCTCCAGACTCGCGCGCAGGGCCGGGGTGAAGTGCAGGTGCTGGTCCCGGCCGTCGGACTTCGCTGCGTACATCGCGGCGTCGGCGTCCCGGAGCAGGTCCTCGGGCCCGGTGTGCGCCGGGTCGGAGGTGGCCGTCCCGATGCTGGCGGTCAACGACAGTCGGGTCCCGGCCAGCTCGAAGGGGTCGTCGAAGACGGCGCGGAACCGCCGGGCCAGCAGCTCCCCGGCTCCGGCGTCGCAGTCGCGGGCGACGACGACGAACTCGTCGCCGCCGAGCCGGCCGACCACGTCCGTGGCGCGGGTCCGCCGGGACAGCCGCGCCGCCAGCTCCTGCAGCAGCAGGTCCCCGACCGAGTGCCCGAGCGAGTCGTTGACCTGCTTGAACCCGTCGACGTCCAGGTACAGGACGGTCACCGGGCCGCCGTCCTCGGCCAGCGCCCCGGCGATCGTCTCGTGCAGTGCGGCCCGGTTGGGCAGCTCGGTGAGGTGGTCGTGGCGGGCCTGCCAGGCGGCCTGCTGTTCGGCGCGCACCCGGTCCGTGATGTCGGTGTGGGTGACGACGAGGCCCGGTCCGCCGTCCACCGGGAAGGCCTGCAGGTGCCACCAGCTGCCGGGCGGTTCGGTGCCGGCGGCGTGCGGCGGGCAGTAGTCGAAGGAGAAGGACGGCGCCCGCCGCTCCAGCACCGACTCCAGGCCCTCGACCGCGATCCGGGCGTCGGGGTCGCCCGTGGCGGCCAGCGCCCGGCAGGCGGCCAGGTAGTCGTCGCCGGTCTGGCACGCGGCCGGCCGCCCCGCCGTCGTCGTCCCCAGGGCCCAGGCCGCGTTGGTGGTCAGGATCTTCCCGTCGCCGTCGAGGATGGCCGTGCGGGCCGGCAGTGCGTTGAGCACCGCCCGGACGAGCGAGGACTCCGCGGCGCGCTCCTCGTCCAGGGTGCGGCGTTCGTGCACGTCGCGGAAGAACAGGACCAGGTCGTCGAGGACGGGGTAGGTGCGCACCTCGAACCACCGGTCCAGCGGTTCGTAGAAGAACTCCAGCTGCTGGCTCACACCCGTCGCCCGGGCCAGGCGGACCGACTCCTGCCATGCGGCGCCGGGCCGGTCCGGGAACTGGGTCCACAGCACCTGGCCGACGAGCTCGGCGGCCGTCCGCTCCAACAGCCGCTCGGCGGCGGCGTTGACCCAGGTGTAGCGGTACTCGGCGTCGAGGAAGCAGACCGCCTCGCTGATCGAGGTCAGCGCCTCCGTCGTCCGCGCGCGCCAGGACCCGTCGGCCACCCACGGTGGTGGCTCGGCGTGCTGGGCCATCGGCGACTCCTCGCACCGTCCGACTGACTCGGACGGCGAACCGTACCGCCCAGGACCACCGATCAGGCTGCGCTGCGCTCGGCCGCTCGCAGGGAAGGCGCAGGTCGACGACGGACCTCCGCTGCCGCGGACGCCGTCGCCCGGGACCGACCCCATCGGTCCGCGGACGCTGGGACACTGGGCGACATGTCGACCTCGACCCTCAGTCGCGTGCAGACCCGCTTCCCGTCGGCCGTCGCGGTGGCCGTCGGGCTGGCCGCCGGGTTCGGCGTGGCCCAGGGCACCGGCGTGCGGGCGCTCGGCGGCGTCGTGTTCGCCGCGGGGGGCCTGGCCGCCGGCTGGCTCTGGTACCGCCGTCGCGGGGCGGCGATCGCCGCCGCGCTGGCGGCCGGCTACGTGGCCGCCTTCGTCCTGGCGCACGTGCTGGCGATCGGCGTCGGCTGGCCGGCCTGGCTGGCGGTCGGGCTGGTCACGGTGGTCGCCGCCGCGGTGTCCTGGGTGGTGGCAGACCGCCTGTCGTCGTGAGGCCTCGGTCCAGAGGCTCGTCCCGAGCTTGCGAGGGATGAGGGGGACCGAGGTCCTTCGAGAGTGGTAGACCGGTCACAGCCGCTCGGCGGGGGGCCGTCGTCCCCTACCATGGGAAGGTCTCGGCCGCCCGTGCCGTTGCACCTGTCGCGCGCCGCTGCGCGCAGACCCCCACGCGATCCCCCGAGGTGCCTCTCCGCATGCCCACCCGCAACGACCTGCGCAACGTGGCGATCATCGCCCACGTCGACCACGGCAAGACCACCCTGGTCGACGCCCTGCTCCGGCAGGCCGGTGCCCTCGGGCGCTCGAAGGGCGAGGGGACGGACAACGACTCGACGCAGGACCGGGTCATGGACTCCGGCGAGCTCGAGCGCGAGCGCGGGATCACCATCCTCGCCAAGAACACCGCGATCCGCCTCGCCGACGAGGACGGCAACCCCGTCGTCGTGAACATCGTCGACACCCCGGGCCACGCCGACTTCGGTGGCGAGGTGGAGCGTGCGCTGTCGATGGTGGACGGTGTCGTGCTGCTCGTCGACGCCTCCGAGGGCCCGCTGCCGCAGACCCGGTTCGTGCTCCGCAAGGCGCTGGCGAAGGGGATGCCGGTCATCCTCGCGGTCAACAAGACCGACCGGCAGGACGCCCGCATCGAGGAGGTCGTCGACGAGACCTACGAGCTGTTCATGGAGCTGCTCGAGGACGCCGGCCTGCCCGCGGAGACCCTCGAGTTCCCGATCGTCTACTGCAACGGCCGTACCGGCCAGGCGTCGCTGAACAAGCCCGAGAACGGCACCGTCCCGGACAGTCCGGACCTCGGCCCGCTGGTCAAGACGCTGTTGGACACCGTGCCGGCGCCGGTCTACGACGCCGAGGAGCCGCTGCGCGCGCAGGTCACCAACCTCGACGCCTCGCCGTTCCTGGGCCGGCTGGCGCTGCTGCGCATCCACTCCGGTGAGATGAAGCGGGGCCAGCAGGTGGCCTGGTGCAAGGCCGACGGCACCATCACCCGCACCAAGATCACCGAGCTGCTGGTCACCGAGGGCCTCACCCGCACCCCGGCCGACAGCGCTGGCCCCGGCGACTTGATCGCCATCGCCGGCATCGAGGACATCATGATCGGCGACACCCTCGCCGACCCGAACGACCCGCGCCCGCTGCCGGCGATCACCGTCGACGAGCCGTCGATCTCGATCACCATCGGCATCAACACCAGCCCCATCTCGGGCAAGTCGGGCAAGAAGCTCACCGCCCGGCTGATCAAGAACCGGCTCGACCAGGAGCTCGTCGGCAACGTCTCGGTGCGGATGCTGCCCACCGAGCGCCCCGACACCTGGGAGATGCAGGGCCGCGGCGAGCTGGCGCTGGCGATCCTGGTCGAGCAGCTGCGCCGCGAGGAGTTCGAGCTCACCGTCGGCCGTCCGCAGGTGGTCACCAAGGAGATCGACGGCAAGCTGCACGAGCCGGTCGAGCGGGTCACCATCGACACCCCGGGTGAGTACGTCGGCACCCTGACCCAGGCCCTGGCCGTCCGGCGCGGGCGGCTGGAGAACCTCGTGCACCACGACACCGGCTGGGCGCGGATGGAGTACATCGTCCCCTCGCGTGGCCTGATCGGGTTCCGCACCGAGTTCCTCACCGAGACCCGCGGCACCGGCGTGCTGAACCACAACCTCGAAGGCTACGAGCCGTGGCTGGGCGACATGCGCGCGCGCCCGACCGGCTCGCTGGTGGCCGACCGCACCGGCGTGGCGACGACGTACTCGATGTTCTCGCTGCAGGAGCGCGGCCAGATGATGGTCGAGCCGGGCACGGCGGTCTACGAGGGCATGGTCATCGGTGAGAACTCGCGTCCGGACGACATGGACGTGAACATCACCAAGGAGAAGAAGCTCACCAACATGCGCAAGGCCACCTCCGAGGAGCTGGAGCGGCTCATCCCGCCGAGGCTGCTCAACCTGGAGCAGGCGCTGGAGTTCTGTGCCGAGGACGAGTGCGTGGAGGTCACGCCGGGCGCCGTCCGGGTGCGCAAGGTGGAGCTGGACCAGACGATCCGCGGTCGGTCCCGGAACCGGAAGCCCAAGCCCTGACGAAGGACCCCCTCGCCCCCCACCGCTCGCAGGCGGGGGCGAGGGGGTCGGGCGAGCTGACCGACGCCGTCGTCCCCTCGGGGGGCGGCGGCGTTCGTCGTCCCGGGGGCGGCGCGCCGACGAGGTCTGCTGAGACGGGTGGGGTCTCTGTGTCGAGAGTTGCCGCTCGATCACGGTTCGTGATGGCCCGCCGAGCGACGCGGCAGGGTTCGACGGCTCTCCTCGTGGCGCGCCGGGGTGTCGCGGCGGCAGTCGTACGTTCCGGTCCGGAGAGGTGTGCGCGGCAGGGGGAGGCCGGGCGCACCTGGGGGAACGGTGTGAGAGGTGGTCGGGGAGCCGATGACGGTCCAGCGGGCAGCAGGTTTCCGGAACGGGATCGACGTGCGGGTGCGGCTGCGCCCGGCGACGGCAGCGACCGACGGGACGTTCGACGGCGCGTGGTGGCCACGCAGCCGACTGCTCTCCGTCGAACTGCCCGAGCTGGCGGCGGCGCTGCAGAGCCTGGGCGTGCGGATCGACCGCTTCACCTACGCCGTGGGCGCCTGGGACGAGCCGCCGGCCCGCAAGATGCTGATCGGCGACCGCACCGTGCGCACCGGCGGGTTCGCGAGCATGGACCACCAGCTGGTCTCCCTCACCGTCGACGGCGAGCGTCGGGTGGACCTGCTCGTGGTGCCGCCGGAGGCCGACGCGCTCACCGGCGTCCGGGCGCTCCGGCTGGCCGGCCTGCGTGAGGACACCGGCAACCCGCAGCGCGGGCTGCTCACCGCCCCGTCCCGGTCGCAGGTCGTCCCGCTGACCGGCGTCCGCGCCGGCTGACGAGGTCGCGCCCGGCACCCTGAGCCGGGTGGCCGACCGTCCGGCCGTGCCGCGACCCGGCTCCCCGGACGGTGCGGCGGCTCCACCCGGACCGGCAGTGCGCCGAAAGCGAACCGGCTGGACGGCGGCCGGACGGCTGCGCTGAGGTCGGGGCATGCGACTCCTCGTCCTCGGCGGCACGCACTTCCTCGGCCGGCACGTCGTCTCCGCGGCGCTGGACCGGGGTCACGAGGTGGCCACGTTCACCCGCGGCGTCTCCGGCGCCCCGCCGGCCGGCGCCCGGGCACTCACCGGTGACCGGGACGACCTCGCCGCCCTGCCGACGGCGCTGGACGGCTGGCGCCCCGAGCTGGTCGTCGACACCTCCTGCCAGACCCGCGCGGCGGCCGAGCACGCAGCGGCCGCGCTCGCCGACGTCGCCGGCTACGCCTTCGTCAGCAGCCTGAACGCCTACCGGGACTGGCCGCCGGGGCCGATCGCCGGCGAGCGGGAGCCGACCTGGGGCTCCGACGAGGACAGCTACGGGCCGGTGAAGGCGCACGCCGAGCGGGTGCTGGGCGCGGTGCTGGGGGAGCGGTTCCTGACCGCCAGGGCCGGGCTGATCGTCGGGCCGCACGATCCCCTCCATCGGCTGGGCTGGTGGCTGGACCGGATCGCCGCCGGTGGGCGGGTCGTCGTCCCGGCCGAGGGGCTGGACCAGCCGATCGCCCTGGTCGACGCCCGCGACCTGGCCGGATGGCTGGTCGAGCTGGCCGAGCGCGGGCAGGACGGCCCGGTCAACGCCACCGGTCCGGCCGGGATGACGACGTTCGGCGGGCTGCTGGACACCTGTCGCGAGGTCACCGGCGGCGAGGCGGAGTGGGTGCCGGTGCCCGAGGCGGACCTGCTGTCGGCCGGCGTCCAGGAGTGGACGCACCTGCCGCTGTGGCTGGCCGCCGGCACCGCCCGCACCGCCTGGGACGTCGACACCACCCGGGCCCGGGAACTCGGTCTGCCCACCCGCCCGGTGCGCGACTCGGTCGCCGACACCTGGGCCTGGATGCAGACCGGTGACCGCCCGCAGCTCCCGGCCGGCCGGGAGCTGCCGGGCCTGCCTCCCGACCTGGAGCAGCGGCTGCTGGCGTCTGCGGGTTGACCCGGCCCGGCGGCGGCCGGCCCGTCGGCTCAGCTCCGGCGGCGGACCCGCACCACCTCGTCGGTGTGGTGGTGGCCGTTCTCGCCGGCCGGCCGCGGCTGGCTGCCGGCCAGGACGACGTCCCACTCCTGCAGGTCCAGGTCGGCGAGGACGTCGGCGGCCGCGGCGAAGCGGTCCGCGCCCCACAGGGCGGCGCGCTCCTCGTCGTATCCGTGACCGACCCACAGCAGCGTGCCGCCCGGGGCGACGGCCGCAGCCAGCCGGGGCACCAGCATGCGGCGCACCGCGGCCTCCGGGTGCAGGAAGTGGGCGGTGACCAGGTCGAACGCCGCGGCGGCGGGCTCCCAGGTGGCGACGTCGCCCTGCACCCAGGTCACCCGGTCGCCGAGCCCGGCGGCGGAGGCCTGGGCGGCGCCGCGGTCGAGGGCGGTCTGCGACCAGTCGAGGCCGGTCACCCGCCAGTCGCGGGAGGCCAGCCACAGGGTGTCGCCGCCCTCGCCGCAGCCGACGTCCAGGGCCCGCCCCGGGGGCAGGTCGGCCGCCTGGGCGGCGAGCGTGGGGTTGACCCGGCCGCTCCAGAGCGCCGCCGCAGCGGCGTAGCGCTCCTCCCACGAGGCGTGGTCGGATCCGGTGTTCGCCGGCTGCTGCTGGTGGTCGTGCACCGTTCCTCCTCAGATCCCGTGCCGGCGGTCGCCGAGCACCTGGTCGCACAGCTCCCGCTCGACGGCGGGGGAGAAGACCCGGCGTCCGGCCACGGCCCGGCGGGTGTCCTCCATGATCAGGTCGGCGTTGACCGCCGCCCCGGCGGTGAGCCCGGCCGCGGCCGAGCTGATCACCTGGGCCTTGATGTCGGTGACGTTCCCGGCCGCCCACACCCCGGGGACGGCGGTCGCGCCGGTCCCGTCCACCGGCACCCCGCTGCCCATCACCAGCTCGCCCATCCGCTGCTCGACCGCCTCGAGCCCCAGCGACTCCAGGACGCCGGCCCGTGCGGTGAACCGCGGGGCCACCACCACCGCGTCGCGGGCGAAGACCGTGCCGTCGTCGAGCCGGACGCCGGTCAGTCGCCCGTCGACGGACTCCAGGCCGGCGACCTCACCGACGACCACGCTGATGCCCCGCGCGGCCAGCTGCTCCCACTCCTCCTCGGTGGGCTGCGGGCCGGTGTGCAGGAAGAGGGTGACGTCGGCGCTCCACTGCCGCCACATCAGCGCCTGGTGCACGGCGGCTGAACTGGTGGCCAGCACGCCGATCGCCTGGTCGCGCACCTCCCAGCCGTGGCAGTACGGGCAGTGCAGGACGGCGCTGCCCCAGAGCTCGCGCACCCCCGGGACGTCGGGCAGCTCGTCGACCAGCCCGGTGGTCACCAGCAGCCGCCGGCTGCGCACCGCCCGCCCGTCGGCCAGCCGCACCTCGAAGCCGCCGTCGACCGGGGCGGCGGAGGTGACCTCGCCGTCGGTGAACTCCCCGCCGTAGCCGGCCACCTCGCCGCGGCCGATCGCCAGCAGCTCGCGCGGCGGCGTGCCCTCGCGGCCCAGGTAGTTGTGTGCGTGCGCGGCGGGGGCGTTGCGGGGAGCCCCGCCGTCCACCACCAGCACCGATCGGCGGGCGCGGCTGAGCGCCAGCGCACCGCTGAGGCCGGCGGCTCCACCGCCGACCACCACCACGTCGTACTCCGTCTCCACCGTGCGCTCCTCTGCTCGGACGGCGGGTCACCGGGGTGGTGACCCGCCAGGTCCGACAGTGCGCCGGGGGAGACGGAAGTGGCAAGGATCCTTGCCGCTATGGCAAAGGGGTCAGCGGTGCGTACGGCCCACGGGGAGGTCGTCGGAGTCGACCGGCGCCACCTGGTTGGGGTGCGCCCGGCGCTCGGCCCGGGCCGCCCGCTCCTGCTCGGCCAGCTGCTCCGCCTCGGCGACCAGCGCCTCGGCCGCCTCCTGCGCACGCTCCCTGCGGTACTCGCGGAACGACCAGACCACCGCCGCCGCCCAGGTCACGTAGACGACCGCGAGCACCGCGTACCGGACCGGGTCGCTGGCGCCGACCCAGTCGCTGCTGAGCAGGCTCGTCGCGTTGGTGGCGACGATCATGCCGCCGACCCCGGCGCCCAGCAGTCGCGGCGGGACGAAGCGGACCAGCCAGGCGGCCAGCGGTGCCGCGACCAGGCCGCCGGCCAGCAGGCCGAGCACCCAGAACGCGTTGATGCCCTGGCTGCCGAGGGCGAAGAGGAAGCCCAGGCTCGCGGCGAGGGAGACCAGGAACTCCGAGGTGTCGACCGAGCCGATCGTCTTGCGCGGCTCCATCCGGCCGCTGGCCAGGATGGCCGGGGTGCTGACCGGGCCCCAGCCGCCACCGCCGGTGGCGTCGATGAAGCCGGCGGTCAGGCCGAGCGGGGCGAGGAACCGGGCGCGCATCGGCTTGCCCAGCTGGCGCCGGTCGAGGCCGCGCAGGGTGAAGCGGGCCAGCAGGTAGAGCCCCAGGCCCAGCAGGATCAGCGACATCACCGGCCCGGCGACGGCGGTGGAGATGTTCGACAGCACGGTCGCACCGGCGAAGGCACCGATCGCGCCCGGGACGCCGATCTTGGCGACGACCTTCCAGTCGACGTTGCCGAACTTCCAGTGCGACAGACCCGAGGCGAGGTTGGTGCCGATCTCGGCGAGGTGCACCGTGGCCGAGGCGGTGGCCGGGTTGGTGCCGATGGCGAGCAGCAGCGTCGTCGAGGTGACGCCGTAGCCCATGCCCAGGCTGCCGTCGACGAGCTGGGCGCCGAGGCCCGCGAGGGCGAGCAGGATCAGGGTCTTCACGAGGGAGTGCTCCGGGTTCCAGGGTGCGGGCGCGCCGGGTGAGGGCGCAGCGGACCGCGGTGGACGAGGGGCGCCGGACGGCGCGGGAGGTCAGCGGGCCGGACAGGCGGCGGTGCTGACCCGGAGCAGGTCGACGTGCAGGCGGCTCACCAGGAAGGCGCCGGGGAGGGCGGACGGGAGGCGGGTGGGGAGCCCACCGGTGCTCGCCGTCGTCGTCACGCCGACATTCCTACCATGTTGGTAGAGATTGTGGGCAAGGGGACCGCGAGGGCCCCGTCACGTCCGCAGGACGTCGTTGCGCACAGTCGCCCAGGAGACCGCGGCGCCCAGCACCATCACCCCCGCACAGAGGCCCACGGCCAGCGAGTAGCCGGAGCTGAACGACGCGGCGTCGGTGTGGTCGTCGCCGGAGAGTCCGACCGCCACCGGCAGTGCCGCGATCGCGAGCAGGTTCGCCGCCCGGGCGACCGCGTTGTTCACCCCGCTGGCCACCCCGGCCAGGTGGTCGGGGGCGGCGCCGAGCACGGTCGCGGTCAGCGGGGCCACCACCAGCGACATGCCCAGCCCCAGGCCGAGCGAGCCGGGCAGCACGTCGACCCAGTAGGAGCTGCCGGGCCCGACCCGGGTCAGCCACAGCAGGCCACCGGCGGCCACCAGCGGGCCGACGGTCATCGGCAGCCGCGGCCCGATCCGCTGGGCGAGCGCGCCGGCCCGGGCCGACAGCAGCGTGATCACCAGGATCGTGGGCAGCAACGCGGCGCCGGCCGCGGTGGCGTCGTAGCCGAGCACGGTCTGCAACTGCAGGACGAGGAAGAACATGACCCCGCCCAGCGCCCCGTACACCGCCAGGGTGCTCAGGTTGGCGCCGGTGAACTGGCGGTCGGCGAAGATCCCCAGCGGCAGCATCGGCTGGGCCGCCCGGCGCTCCCGGACGACGAACGCCGCCCCGGCCAGCACGCCGACCGCCGCGGCGACCACCACCTCCGGGCTCCCGGGGTCGCTGCCCGCCGCGATCAACGCGTCGGTGACGCCGGCCAGGGCCAGCGCGCCGAGGACGGCGCCGAGCACGTCGAAGCGTCCGGTGCGCCCGGGGTCCCGGCTCTCCGGCAGGTGCCGGGCGGCCACCAGGACGACGACCACCGCGAACGGCACGTTGATCCCGAACACCCAGCGCCAGCCCACCGTGTCGACCAGGAAGCCGGCCAGGAACGGGCCGACCAGCCCGGCCAGCCCACCCAGCGCCGACCACAGGCCGATCGCCCGCGGCCGGTCCTGGTGCCGGAAGGAGGCCTGGATGATCGCCAGGCTCCCGGGGGTCAGCAGGGCGCCGCCGATGCCCTGCAGCACCCGCGCGGTGACGAGCTGGCCGGTGGTCTGCGCCAGCCCGCAGGCCAGCGAGGCGGCGGCGAACCAGACGACCCCGAGCACGAAGACCCGGCGGCGTCCGTACCGGTCGCCCAGGGAACCGCCGAGCAGGACGAGCGAGGCCAGCGCCAGCGTGTACCCGGTCACCGTCCACTGCAGGCCGGACAGGGACGAGCCGAGGTCCCGGCTGATCGAGGGGAGCGCGACGGTGACCGCGGTGGCGTCGAGCAGCGCCATGGCGGAGGCGAGCACGGTGGCCAGCAGCACCCAGCGGCCCGGGGCGGTGCCCAGCGCGACCGGCTGACCGGCGACCGGTGGTGGCGTCCCGGCCGCGGCGGGCGGGGTCGCGGTCACCGGGCCATCCTGGTGGACGGCGGCGGATGCGCGCCCCCGGTGTGGGCCGGCTCTCGTCCCCGGCCGCGCACGGCCGGGAACTGGACGGCGGGCACGGACGACTGTGCAACCGTGCAGCAGCAGGAGCGGACCCGGCGAGCAGCCCACCGCCGTACCCGGGTGGGGGTGCGCCGGCTGTCCGGCGCCGTCCTGCTGCTGGGGGTGCTGCTCGGCGTGCTCGTCGACGTGGGCACCGCGCGGCCGGCGGCCGCGCACGCCACCGTGACGACGACGACGCCGGCCGACAGCGCCCGGCTGGACTTCGCGCCGGCCGAGGTGGTCATCGAGTTCGACGAGCCGGTCTCCCTGGGCGCCGGCTACGCGCGGGTGCTCGACGGCGACGGCGAGCGGGTCGACACCGGGGCCGCCGAGGTGCGCAGCAGCACCCTCACCGTGCCGCTGCGCGAGGGGCTGCCCGACGCCGGCTACGTGGTGACCTACCGGGTGGTCTCGGCGGACTCCCACCCCGTCTCCGGGGCCTTCTCCTTCGCGGTGGGGAACGGGGAGCTGGTGGCGGCCGGCTCCGTCGGCGAGGGGGACGGCGCGGACCCGGGCGTGGCCGTGGCGCTGCCGGTCGCCCGGTGGCTGAGCTACCTCGGCCTGACACTCGGGCTCGGCGTGCCGCTGGTGCTGGCCACCTGCTGGCCGGGGGGCTGGGCGGTGTCGCGGCTGCGGCGGCTGGCCGGTGCCGGGCTGGCCGCGGTCGTGGTCGGTGGGGTGCTCTCGCTGCTGCTGCAGGGGCCCTACGCCGCCGGGAGCGGACTCGGGTCGCTGGTGGACCCGCAACTGCTGGGCACCACGCTGGACTCGACCTTCGGCCGGACGCTGCTGCTGCGGGTGGTGCTCGCCGCGCTGCTGGCCGCCGTCCTGCTGCGGAGCTGGCGGCGGGGGAGGGCGCCGGGGACGGGCTGGCTGATCGCCGCCGGGGTGCTCGCCGCCGCGCTGGTCGTCGCCGTCGCCGCGGTGGGTCACCCGGTCGCCGGGCCGCTGCCGGTGCTGGCCGTGGCGGTGGCCGCCGTGCACATCGCGGCGATGAGCGCCTGGCTGGGCGGCCTGATCGCGCTGTTCGCCGGCGCCCTCCGCGGGCCGACGCCGGCGGGGGAGCTGGCCGCCGCGCTGCCCCGGTGGTCGTCGCTGGCGGCCGGCTGCATCGGCGCGCTGGTCGTCACCGGGGTGCTGCAGTCGGTCCGCGAGGTCGGGTCGGTGTCCGCGCTCTTCGCCACCACCTACGGCTGGGTGCTGGTGGCCAAGGTCGCACTGGTGCTGCTGGTGCTGGTCGCCGCGCTGGTGGGCCGGGACTGGGTGCAGCAGCGGGTGGGCACCCGCCGCCGTCCCTCGCGCCGGGTCGTCGCGCAGGCGTTCGCCGCCGGGGAGGCCCCCACCGCCGACGGCTCCGCCAACGACGGCCCTGCCACCGGAGACCCCGCCACCGAGGACCCTGCCGCCGAGCCGCCGGCGACGATCGGCGTGCTGCGCCGCGCGGTGCTGGTCGAGCTCGTCGGGGCGGCCGTCGTCCTCGCGTTGTCCGCGGTGCTGGTCGGCACGCCGCCGGCGAAGGCCGCCGTCGCCCAGCCGGTCGAGGTGACCCTGCCGCTCCAGTCGGCCGGTGGCACGACCGGCGCCGGCACGGTGCAGGTCCTCCTCGACCCGGCCACCCCCGGGCCGACCACGCTGCACGTCTACCTCTTCGACGCCGACGGGCGGCTGACCCAGCCGCAGCAGATCGGGGTCACCCTCACCGAGGTGGAGCAGGAGATCGGCCCGCTGGACGTCGACCTCGCCCCCGCCGGGCCGGGCCACTACGTCGGCGACCCGACGCTGCCCACCACCGGCACCTGGACCCTGACGGCGACCGTCCGGCTGGACGAGTTCACCGCGGCCACCGCCAGCACCGTCTTCCCGGTGCGCTGACACCCCCTGCACGACACCGATCCGAGGAGAACCGTTGTCCCTGTCCCTGCTCCGTCCCGCGCGCCGTCCGGCCGTCGTCCTGCTGACCGCGCTGCTCGCCTCGACGGGGCTGCTCGTCGCCGGCACCGGGGTCGCGTCCGCACACGTCACCGTCTCCTCCGGTGACGCCGCGCCGGGTGGCTACGGCAAGCTCACCTTCCGGGTGCCGAACGAGAGCGACACCGCCAGCACGGTCGGGCTGCGCGTCCAGGTGCCCACCGACACCCCGCTCACCTCGCTGCGGGCGCAGCCGGTGCCCGGCTGGACCGTCTCGATGACCGAGGCGCAGCTCCCCGAGCCGGTCGAGGTGCACGGCGAGCCGGTCGAGCAGGCCGTCTCGGTCGTGGAGTTCCGGGCCGAGGAGGGACAGGGCATCGACCCGGGTGAGTTCCAGGAGTTCGCCCTCTCCGGCGGGCCGTTCCCGGAGACCGACGAGCTGACCTTCAACGCCGTGCAGACCTACAGCGACGGCACCGAGGCCGCCTGGATCGAGCCCACCGTCGACGGCCAGCCCGAGCCGCGGTACCCGTCACCGGTGCTGTCGCTGGCGGCGGAGGACGCCGACACCCCGACCGACACGGCGGCGACGGCCGACCCGGCAGCGGACGACGAGGGGAGCGACGGCACGGCGGTCACCGCGCTGGTGCTGGCGGTGCTCGGGCTGCTCGCCGGGCTGGGCGGTCTGTTCCTCGGTCTGTCCGCTCGCCGACGTACCGTGTCCTCGTGAGCTCTGCTTCCCGTCCGGCCCGTACCGGGCTGACCGCGCTGGCCCTCTCGACCGGTCTGCTGCTGGCCGGCTGTGGCGGGGACGCCGACGCCGACGCCGGTGCCGAGGCCGCCGGGCACGACCACGAGTCGACCGAGGCCCCGGCCACGCTGGAGGGCGGTGTGCGGGAGGGCGGCATGCAGCTGGTCGACCCGTACCAGAAGCCGGACTTCACGCTCACCGACACCAGCGGTGCGCCGTTCGACTTCGCCGAGCAGACCGCGGACGGCCCGACCCTGCTCTTCTTCGGCTTCACCCACTGCCCGGACATCTGCCCGACCACGATGGCCGACGTCATGCTGGCGCTGGGCGAGGTCGACCCGGCGGTGGCCGAGAAGACATCGGTGGTGTTCGTGACCACCGACCCGGCGCGGGACACCCCCGAGGTGCTGGGGGAGTACCTGGACCGGTTCGACGCCGGGCTGCCGACCCAGTTCATCGGGCTCACCGGCGACCAGGAGCAGATCGACCAGGCGCAGCTGGCCGCCGGGGTGCCGCAGGCGCAGAACGGCGGCGAGAGCCACTCGGCGCTGCTGCTGCTCTACGGCACCGACGGGGAGGCCGACGTCGCGTTCGACTCGGCCAACACCGCCCGCGACATCGCCACCGAGCTGGCTGCCGTCGCCGGGTGAGCCCCGGCCGGCACGTCTGGACGACCGGCGTGGGCCGGGTCCTCGTCGTCCTGCTCGGGGTGTTGGCCGTCCTCGCCGTCGCGGCACCCGCGTCGGCGCACGTGGGCGGGGGCGCGGCGGGCAGCGACTTCGACGCCGCCGTCCGGACGGTGTCCCCGCAGCTGCCGGGCGTGAGCGTGCGGGTGCTGCAGTTCGGGGACGAGCTCGAGGTGGTCAACGAGACCGACACGGAGCTGACGGTGCCGGGGTACTCGGGCGAGCCCTACCTGCGGGTCGGTCCGGACGGCGTCTGGCGCAACGCCGCGAGCCCGGCGACCTATCTGAACCTGGACCGGTACGGGCGCACGCCGATGCCGGACGGCGTCGACATCACCGCGGCGCCGCGCTGGGAGCAGGTCTCCACCCAGTCGCAGTACGTGTGGCACGACCACCGGACGCACTGGATGACCCAGGACCTGCTCCCCCCGGTGGTGGCCGCGGACCCGTCCCGGCCGCACACGGTCATCGAGTGGACCGTGCCGATGGCCCACGGCGGCACCGACGTCGTCGTCCAGGGGGTGCTCACCTGGAGCCCGCCGCCACCGGCCTGGCTGGTCTGGCCCGGCTACGTGCTGTTGCTGGCCGGCACGGTTGCGGCCGGCTGGCTCGCCCGCGGTCCCCGGCCGCTGGCCGCCGTGCTCGCCCTGGGTGCGCTGGCCGCGATCTACCACGCGCTGGCCACCCCCGAGCCGCCGAGCAGCGTCTCCTCGCACGTCGGGGCGATCGTGTCGGCCCTGCTCCCGGCGCTGCTGGTGCTGCTGGCCGCGGCGATCGGGGTGCGGGCGGCCGGGCGTGGGCGCGGCGTGCTGACCGGCCTGATGGCGGTGGTGGTCGGCTGGCTGCTGCTGGTGCAGGGCCTGCCCGACGTCGACGTGCTGTGGACGGCGAACGCGCTGACCGCCGGGCCGCAGGTGCTGGCCCGGGTGGCGGTCGCGGTGCTCGTCGCCGGCGGGCTGGGGCTGGTCGTCGGCGGGGTCGGCGCGGTCCGGCGGTTCCGGGACGACGCCCGCGCCTCCGGGGACCCGGTCGGCGAGCCCGCCCTGCACTGACGGGTCGACTTGTCGACTGGTCGACGAGTCGGTTTGTGGGACCACTGTGACAGTGACTCGGCGTGTCCGCTCGAACACGCCGGGCAGCGAATTACAAGGCTGTCACTTGATGTTTGGATGTCTCGGACCGAGCCGGAGCCGCAGGAGGTGGCCGGGGGTCCCAGGAGAGGCAGGCGCATGGGTTCGAGGCACGCCGGCAGCACGGTCCGCACCCGCGGACGTGAGGTCGCACCGTCCTCGGGTTCCCAGCCCTCGGTCTCGCCGTACTCCGGGTCCTCGTCGTCCGGGTCCTCGTCATCCGGGTCCTCGTCGTCCGGGTCCTCGTCATCCGGGTTCCCGTCGTCCGGGTCCCCGACATCCGGGTCCTGGCCGGTCGCGCTCCCGGCTGCCCCGCGGGCGGTCGCCCGCCGGCGTCCGGCAGCGCTGCTCGCGGCGCTGGTCGTGGGGGCGACGGTCGCCCTCGTCGGCACCCAAGCGCTGCCCGCCGCCGACGCCCGCGAGTCGGTCGCGGTGGAGGAGCTGCTCGGCTCGGACGCCGAGGGGCTGCTGGAGACCGAGCTGACCCCGCAGCTGGCGATCACCGAGGTCGAGGCGCGCGCCCGGCTGGAAGAGGTCGCTGCCTCCCGCCAGGCACGGGACGAACGGGTCGCGCAGGAGCAGGCCGAGGCCGCCGAGGCCGCCGAGGCGGCTGCGGAGGCGGCCCGGCCGAAGGCCTCACCGCCGGTCAAGGGCGCTCGGTTGACCAGCTGCTTCTGCCCGCGCTGGGGCACCATGCACTGGGGCATCGACCTCGCCGCGCCGATGCTGACCCCGGAGTACGCGGTCGAGGACGGCGTCGTCCTCCGGGCCGGTGCGGCCAGCGGCTACGGCCTGGTGGTCTACATCCTGGGTGTGAGCGGCGACGTGACCGTCTACGGGCACATGGAGAAGATCACGGTCGCGGCCGGTGACGTGGTGAGCGCCGGCGACCAGATCGCCTTGCTGGGCAGCCGAGGCCAGTCGACCGGGCCGCACCTGCACTTCGAGGTCCACTCCGGCGGCGTGGACGGCAAGCGCGTCGACCCGGTCGCCTGGCTCCGCGACCGCGGCGTCGAGCTGTAGGAGGACCCCGTTCCCTGACAGGGGACGGGGTCCTTCCCTCAGACCTGGCGGGACCAGGCGGTGACGAGGGTCGGCAACACGAGCCCGATGTGGAACGGCAGCAGGACCGCGCCCAGCAGCACCCCGCTGTCCGGGGTGGGCCAGTCGGCGGCCAGCCAGACGCCGACGGTGATGAGCTGCGCGGTCAGCAGGCCGAACCCGGTCCGGTAGGCGCGTGCGTACGCCTCGCCGCGCAGCTGCCACTGGCGCTCGTCGAGCGCCTCCGCCGGCAGCTCCTCGACTCCTCGGGTGCTGCCCTTGAGGGCGCCGAGGCACAGGACGAACGCCACCAGCAGCGCCGACAGGCCGATGGCGAAGAGGACCGGCGCCTGTTCGGCGAGGAAGAACAGGCCCGCTTCGGCCACGAGCAGACCGCACATGGCCACCACCAGCCGGCGGCGGACGCGCGGGGTGCGGAGGGACTCGAAGCGCGGGTCGTCGAGGCGGGCGGCGCGACGCTGGACACGGGTGGGGGTGCTCATGAGGGCTCCTTGGTGCCGTAGACCTGCTCGGACAGGGTGCGGAACGGGGTGAGGGAGAAGACCGCCTCCATCGGGAGGCCGAAGACCGCGGCCAGCCGCAGCGCGAGGGTGGCGCTGGGGCTGTACTCGCCGCGCTCGAGGTAGCCGATCGTCTGGTAGTGCACGCCGACGGCGTCGGCCAGCTCCTGGCGGGACATGCCGCGCTCGGTGCGCAGCAGGGTGAGCCGGTTGTACAGCTCCACCTCGTCGGAGTGTTTGCGTGGTGCCATGTAGCAAAAGTACTACACGGAGGGACACCTGCACTACTGCGTTAGCTCGCGCGGGCTGGCGGGTCCTTCAGGAAGCGGTAGCCCATGCCGGGCTCGGTGTGCAGGTAGCGGGGGTGGGCGGGGTCCGGTTCGAGCTTGCGGCGCAGCTGGGCCAGGTAGACCCGCAGGTAGTTGGTCTCCCGCTCGTAGGCCGGGCCCCACACCGCCTGCAGCAGCTCCCGCTGACCGACCAGCCGGCCGGGGTTGCGGACCAGCTCCGACAGCAGCGCCCACTCCGTCGGGGTCAGCCGCACCGGGACGCCGTCCACCGTCACCTGCTTGGCCGCCAGGTCGACGGTGAAGTGATCGGTGACCACCTGCGCCTGCCCCGGCTCGGCGGTGCCCCGGCGCAAGGCCGCGCGCAGCCGGGCGAGCAGCTCGGCCATGTCGAAGGGCTTGGTCACGTAGTCGTCGGCGCCGGCGTCCAGCGCGGCCACCTTGTCGTGGCTGTCGGCGCGGGCGGAGAGCACCAGCACCGGCCCGGTGAACCAGGGCCGAAGCCCGGCGAGCACCTCGGTGCCGTCCAGGTCGGGCAGCCCCAGGTCGAGGACGACGACGTCCGGGTGCGCCGCGGCGGCCTCGCGCAGCGCCGTCGTGCCGTCGGGCGCGGTGACCACGTCGTAGCCGGCCGCGCGCAGGCTGATCCGCAGCGCGCGCAGCAGGTGCGGGTCGTCGTCCACGACCAGGACCCGGCTCACGGTGCCGACACCGCCTCCGGCGCAGTGGAGGGGACGGCGGCCACCGGCAGCGAGACCACCATGGTGAGCCCTCCGCCGGGGGTGTCCTCGGCGGTCAGCGTGCCGCCCATCGCCTCGGTCAGCCCGCGGGCGACGGCCAGCCCCAGGCCTACGCCCTGCCCGCCGGGGGCGTCGCCGAGCCGCTGGAACGGGGCGAACACCCGTTCCCGGTCCGCCGGCCGGACACCGGGACCCCGGTCGACGACCCGCAGCTCCACCCGGCCGGCGGCGGCACCGGCGCGCAGGTCGACCGGCCCGGACGACGCGTGACGGGTGGCGTTGTCGGCGAGGTTGGCCACCACCCGCTCCAGCAGGCCGGGGTCGGCGAGCACCGGCGGCAGGTCGGCGGGGGAGTGCACCAGCACCCGGGCGCGCTGCGGCTCGTCCAGCCAGCTGAGCGCGGCGCCGAGCACCCCGGTCAGGTCGGCGGGCGCGACCACCGGGGTGAGCGCACCGGACTGCAGCCGGCTCATGTCGAGCAGGTTGTCCACCAGCCCGGTCAGCCGGTCGGCGGACTCGTCCACGGTGGCGACCAGCTCGTCCCGGTCCTCGTCGGTGAGCGCCAGGTCGGTCGAGCGCAACGCGGAGGAGGCAGCCTTGATCCCGGCCAGGGGCGTGCGCAGGTCGTGGCTGACCGCGGCCAGCAGGGCGGTGCGCATGCTGTTGCCGGCGGCGAGCCGGTCGGCCTCGGCGGCCTGGGCCGACAGCCGGCCCTGCTGCAGGGCGACCGCGGCCTGCTCGGCGAAGGAGAGCAGCACCCTGCGGTCGCCGGCCGGGAGGGCGCGGCCGCACAGCCGCAGGGTGAGCGTGTCGGTGACCGCGACGTCGTCGATCTGCTCGTCGTCGGCGTGCTCCCCGCAGGTGCCCACGGTGTGCTCGCGGCCCGCTTCGCGCTCGATCATGGTCACCGCCCGCAGTCCGAAGGCCTCCCGGATCTGCTCCAGCAGGCTGGGCAGCCCGCGGTCACCGGCGAGCACGGCACGGGACAGCGAGGCGAGCATCGCCGTCTCCGCGCGGGAGCGGGCGGCCGAGGTGGCGCGGCGCGCGGACCGGTCCACGACGGCGGCCACCGCCACCGCCACGACGACCCCGCCGAACAGTGAGACGACGTCGTCGACCTGGCTGACGGTGAGCCGTCCGGTGGGGGCGGTGAAGAACCAGTTGGCCACCAGCCCGCCGGCGATCGCGGCGGCCAGCGCCGGCCACAGCCCGCCGACGATCGCGACCGCCATCACCAGCAGGATGAAGAGCAGGAGCACGCTGGCCAGGGACAGCGCCGCCTGGGCCGCGACGCAGGTGACGGCGAGGACCGGGACGCCGACCACGGCCAGCAGCAGCCCCAGCCAGCGGCGCCGTGCGGTGAGCGCGCCCTGGCTGCGGGGCAGCCGCCACCCCTGGGAGCCGGCGGCGGAGTGGGTGACGATGTGCACGTCGATCTCGCCGGAGCCGGCGATCACCCGCCCGCCGATGCCACCGCGCAGCGCCCGGGCCCACCGGGTGCGCCGGCTGGTGCCGATCAGGAGCTGGGTGGCGTCGACCCCGCGGGCGAACTCCAGCAACGCCTCGGCGACGTCGTCCCCGACCACCTGGTGCCAGCTGCCGCCCAGGCTCTCCAACAGGGCGCGCTGCGTGCGCAGCGCCTCGGGGGAGGCGCCGGTCAGGCCGTCGGGGCTGAGCACGTGCACGGCCAGCAGCACGCCGTTGCCGGTGCGGCGGGCGACCCGGGCCGCCCGGCGGATCAGCGTCTCGCCCTCGGGGCCACCGGTCAGCGCGACGACGACCCGCTCCCGGGCCTCCCAGACGTGGTCGATGGCGTGGTCGGAGCGGTAGCGGCGCAGCCCCTCGTCGACCCGGTCGGCCAGCCAGAGCAGGGCGAGCTCGCGCAGCGCGGTCAGGTTGCCGACCCGGAAGTAGTTCCCCATCGCCGCGTCGACCCGCTCGGCGGGGTAGACGTTGCCGTGCGCCATCCGGCGGCGCAGCGCCTCGGGCGACATGTCGACCAGCTCGACCTGGTCCGCCCGGCGCACCACCTCGTCGGGCACCGTCTCCTGCTGCTCGACGCCGGTGATCTGCTCGACGACGTCGGTGAGGCTCTCCAGGTGCTGCACGTTGACCGTGCTGAGCACGCTGATCCCGGCGGCGAGCAGCTCCTCGACGTCCTGCCAGCGCTTGGCGTTCCGGGAGCCGGGGGCGTTGGTGTGCGCCAGCTCGTCGACGACGACGACCTCCGGGCGGCGGGCGAGGACGCCGTCCAGGTCGAGCTCGGTGAGGGTGACCCCGCGGTGGGTGACCTCGGCGCGCGGCAGCACCTCCAGGCCGTCGAGGGCGGCGGCGGTGCGCGGCCGGCCGTGCGTCTCCACCAGCCCGACGACGACGTCGCAGCCCCGCTCGGCCCGCCGCCGCGCCTCGCCGAGGACGGCGAAGGTCTTCCCGACGCCGGGGGCGGCGCCCAGGTAGATGCGCAGCGTGCCGCGGGCCATGCCCCCATGATCGGCCCGCGCCGCCGCCGATCGCCGCCACCGGGCGTCAGGATCGCGTCAAGACCACCCGGAGTGGGTGCCATGATCGCGGTCGTGAGCCGGGCGAGCGAGGACTCGAACCGGCGGATGCTGCGCGCCCGGGACGCGATGGACCGCTCGTACGCCGAGCCGCTCGACGTCCCGACCCTGGCCCGGGTCGCCTGCGTCTCCGAGGCGCACTTCATCCGTACCTTCCGGGCCACCTTCGGGGAGACGCCGCACCGCTACCTGCAGCGGCGCCGGGTGGAGCGGGCGATGTGGCTGCTGCGCAGCACCGAGGGGACCGTCACCGACATCTGCATGGCCGTCGGCTTCTCCAGCCTCGGCACGTTCAGCCGGGTGTTCACCGAGATCGTCGGGGAGCCGCCGAGCGTCTACCGCCGGCGCGGGCCGCTGGCCCCGGTGCCCAGCTGCTTCGGCATGCGCTGGCTGCGGCCGAGCACGGACAGCGCAGTTTCGGAGAAGCCCGGGGACGACGCTCGCCCCTAGCGTCCTGACCATGTTGAACACCATCACGATCAGCCAGGTCTTCGTCCCCGACCAGGACGCCGCGCTCGACTTCTACGTCGGCAAGCTCGGCTTCGAGGTGCAGACGGACATGCAGTTCGGTCCGATGCGCTTCCTCACCGTCGCGCTGCCCACCGACCCCGGGCACGCCGTTCTGCTGGAGCGGCCGGGCCCGCCCGGCTACAGCGAGGAGATCGCCGCCCAGGTGCGCGACCTCATCTCCAAGGGCGCCGCCGGCGGGCACCTGTTCTTCAGCACCGACGACGCGCACAAGACCCACGCCGAGCTCAAGGAGCGGGGCGTGGAGATCCCCGAGGAGCCGGTCGTGCAGCCCTACGGCATCGACTTCGGCTTCCGCGACCCGTTCGGCAACCACGTCCGCGTCGCCCAGCTCACCCCGCCGCCGTCCGCCTGACGGCTCCCGGTCGGCCCGCTCCCTCAGGACCCCGTCACGGGACGGGAGCGGGTCAGCCGGGCGCGCAGCAGCAGCCCGGCGAGCACGGCGAGGAGGACGAGGACCGGCGCCAGCCCGGCGTCGGTCGCCACCCGCTCGCCGAGTTCGCGGGCGAGCAGGACGACGGTGCACGCCCAGGCCGTGCCGCTGACCAGGAGCACCGGGGCGACCAGCCGCAGCGGCACGCCGGCGCCACCGGCCACCCGCGGCGTCAGGGTGCGGCTGACCGCGGCCCACTGGGCGACGGCGAGGACGACGGCGCTGCCACCCGGCCCCTGGGTGGTCAGCCAGTCCCGGGCCCAGCGCACCGTCGGTTCGATCCGTGCGCGCAGCCGGCCGGGCCGGGCACCGGTGCCGCGCCGCCGGTGTCCCTGCTGCCAGCCGAACAGCGCGCCGCCGATGCTGGCCGGGGCGGCCACCGCGATCGGCAGCGCCGGGTGGGTGTCCGAGACCGCCGACCACAGCCCCAGGAAGACGAGCGTGGTCGACCCGGGCAGCAGCACGCCGAGCACGACGCCGCTCTCCAGGACCAGCAGCAGGGCGGCGACGCTCAGCACGAGCACGGCCGGCCAGCTGCCGACCCGCTCCAGCGCCGCGCTCACCACCGCCGTCCACCGGCCGATCCCGTCGTCCCCACGCTGCTCCTGACCCCGCCCGCGGCCCAGACTGATCGGCCCCGCTGACAGTTCCTGGTGCGAGCCTGCCGGGAGCCGGGCGCCGGGACCATCGGGGAACCCCCTGACCCGACCCGGACACGTCGGCGTCAGCAGGGCGTCAAGGTCGGCGCCCCGCACCGTCAAGAGCCCGTCAAGACGGCCGACGGCGGCCCGTCCCGCTCCTAGCGTCCCCGCTCGGACGTGGACGACGACCGGTCGTCCGCCCGGATCGGGATGAAGGTGCTCACGACGTGACCGACGTGGTCTACGTGCTGCTCACGCTGGCGGTCTTCGGGCTGCTGCTCCTCGCGGTGCGGGGGGTGGAACGGCTGTGACCTGGGTTGCGCTCGCCGTGGCTGCCGGCCTGGTGCTCTACCTGCTGGGCAGCCTGCTGTTCCCGGAGCGGTTCTGATGAGCGCCGCTGCCGCCGGCTGGCTGCAGGCCGGGCTGCTGGTGCTCGCCCTGGCCCTGGTGCACCGCCCCCTGGGCGACTGGATGGCCCGCGCCTTCACCACCGACCCGGCCCCTCAGCCACCAAAATGGCCATTTTGGTGGCGGGGTGGGGGAGGGCACTGGCGGGTGGAGCGGCTGGTCCACCGGGCGGTGGGGGTGGACGCCGATGTCGAGCAGCGCTGGCCGACCTACCTGCGCAGCGTGCTGGCGTTCTCGCTGGTGTCGGTGCTGTTCCTCTACGGCCTGCAGCGGCTCCAGTCGCTGCTCCCGTTGGACAACGGCATGGCCGGGGTGGAGCCGGGCTCGGCGTGGAACACCGCGGTCAGCTTCGTGACCAACACGAACTGGCAGGGCTACAGCGGCGAGTCGACGATGGGCCACCTGGTCCAGATGGCCGGGCTCGCGGTGCAGAACTTCGTGTCCGCTGCCGTCGGCATCGCGGTGGCGATCGTGCTGGTGCGCGGCTTCGCCCGCAGCGGCACCGACCGGCTGGGCAACTTCTGGGTCGACGTGACCCGGGCGATCACCCGGGTGCTGCTGCCGCTGGCCACGGTGGCCGCCGTCGTCCTGGTGCTCGGCGGGGTGGTGCAGAACCTGTCGTCGGGCACCGACGCGACGACGCTGGCCGGCGCGACCCAGTTCCTGCCGGGTGGGCCGGTCGCCTCGCAGGAGGCGATCAAGGAGCTGGGCACCAACGGTGGCGGCTTCTACAACGCCAACTCCGCGCACCCGTTCGAGGGGCCGAGCGCCTGGGTCTCGCTGTTCCAGGTGTTCCTGCTGCTGGTCATCCCGTTCTCGTTGCCGCGGACATTCGGCCGGATGGTCGGTGACCGCCGGCAGGGTCTGGCGATCGTGGGCGTGATGGCCGGCCTGGCCACCGCGTCGCTGGCGCTCACCAGCTGGGCGCAGGCCCGGGCCGGGGGAGCGGCGCTGCAGCTGGCGGGCGCGGCGACCGAGGGTCAGGAGGTCCGCTTCGGCGGGCCGTTGTCGGCGCTGTTCGGGACGGCGACGACGCTGACCTCGACCGGCGCGGTGAACTCGATGCACGACAGCTACACGCCCACCGGCGGGCTGGTGGTGATGGCGAACATGATGCTCGGCGAGGTCGCGCCCGGCGGGGTCGGCTCCGGGCTCTACGGGATGCTCGTGCTCGCCGTCGTCGCGGTGTTCGTCGCCGGGCTGATGGTCGGGCGCACCCCGGAGTACCTGGGCAAGAAGCTCGGCCGCCGCGAGATGACGCTGGCCTCGCTGTACGTGCTGGTCACCCCGGTGCTCGTGCTCACCGGGACGGCGGTCGCGGTCGCCACCGACACCGGGCTCGGCTCGCTGCTCAACAGCGGCTCGCACGGGCTCTCCGAGGTGCTCTACGCCTTCACGTCGGCGTCGAACAACAACGGCTCGGCGTTCGCCGGGCTGAGCGCGAACACGCCGTTCTTCAACACCGCCCTGGGCCTGGCGATGGCCTTCGGCCGCTTCCTGCCGATCGTGCTGGTGATCGCGCTGGCCGGCCGGCTGGCTGCGCAGGGCAAGGCACCGGTGACCGCCGGGACGCTGCCCACCCACCAGCCGCTGTTCGTCGGCCTGCTGGGCGCCGTGGTCCTGGTCGTCGTCGGCCTCACGTACTTCCCGGCGCTCGCGCTGGGCCCGCTCGCCGAGGCCCTCGCATGACTCCCACCTCCCCGACAGAAATGGCCATTTCTGTCGTTCTCACGACTGAAGGACTGTCATGACCGCGGCGCTCGATCGTCGTCCCGTCTCTGCCACACCCACCGAGCCGCGTCCCCGCGCGGCGATCGAGTGGGGGCCGGCACTGGCCGGCGCCGTCCGCAAGCTCGACCCGCGGGGCCTGGTGCGCCAGCCGGTGGTGTTCGTGGTGTGGGTCGGCTCGGTGTTCTCCACCGTGCTGGCGATCACCGACCCGTCGGTGTTCGGCTGGCTGATCGCCGGCTGGCTGTGGCTGACCGTGCTGTTCGCCAACGCCGCCGAGGCGGTGGCCGAGGGGCGCGGCAAGGCGCAGGCCGACACCCTGCGCAAGGCCCGGCAGACCACCGTCGCCTACCTGTTCGACGGCACCGAGGTGCCCGCCGCGGACCTGCGGCCGGGCATGCGGGTGGTCGTCGTCGCCGGGCAGGTGATCCCGGGGGACGGCGACGTCGTCGAGGGCATCGCCAGCGTCGACGAGTCGGCGATCACCGGGGAGTCGGCGCCGGTGATCCGCGAGTCCGGCGGTGACCGGTCGGCGGTGACCGGCGGGACGACGGTGCTCAGCGACCGGATCGTCGTGGAGATCACCAGCAAGCCGGGGGAGACGTTCGTCGATCGGATGATCGCCCTGGTCGAGGGCGCCTCCCGGCAGCGGACGCCGAACGAGACCGCGCTGAACATCCTGCTCAGCTCGCTGACCATCGTGTTCCTGATCGTGGTGGTCACCCTGCAGCCGCTGGCGGTCTACTCCGGCGCCGAGCAGTCGCTGACCACGCTGATCGCGCTGGTGGTCTGCCTGATCCCGACCACGATCGGGGCGCTGCTGTCGGCGATCGGCATCGCCGGGATGGACCGGCTGGTGCAGCGCAACGTGCTGGCGATGAGCGGCCGCGCGGTCGAGGCGGCCGGCGACGTGAACACCCTGCTGCTGGACAAGACCGGCACCATCACGCTGGGCAACCGGCAGGCCTCGGAGTTCGTCGCCGTCGGCGGCTGCTCGGACGACGATGTCGCCGACGCCGCGCAGCTGGCCTCGCTGGCCGACGAGACGCCGGAGGGGCGCAGCATCGTCGTCCTGGCGAAGGAGCGCTACGGCCTGCGCGGGCGGGACCTGAACTCCGCCGTCTTCGTGCCCTTCACCGCGCAGACCCGGATGAGCGGGGTCGACCTGCCGGACGGCCGGCAGCTGCGCAAGGGCGCCGCAGGGGCGGTGCTGGCCTGGGTGCGGTCGCTGGGCGGCTCGGTGCCGCCGGAGGTCGGGGAGGTCGTCGACGGCATCTCCGCCGCCGGCGGGACGCCGCTGTTGCTGGCGTCCGCATCGGCCGACGGTGCCCGGGTGCTCGGCGTCATCCACCTGAAGGACGTCGTCAAGGCCGGCATGGCCGAGCGCTTCGCCGAGCTGCGCCGGATGGGGATCCGCACGGTGATGATCACCGGCGACAACGAGCGGACCGCCCGGGCGATCGCCGCGGAGGCCGGCATCGACGACGTGCTGGCCGAGGCGACGCCGGAGGACAAGCTGGCGCTGATCGTCAGGGAGCAGGCCGGTGGCCGGCTGGTGGCGATGACCGGTGACGGGACGAACGACGCCCCAGCGCTGGCGCAGGCCGACGTCGGGGTGGCGATGAACACCGGGACGACCGCGGCCAAGGAGGCCGGCAACATGGTCGACCTGGACTCCGACCCGACGAAGCTGATCGAGATCGTGGAGATCGGCAAGCAGCTGCTCATCACCCGCGGGTCGCTGACCACCTTCTCCATCGCCAACGACCTGGCGAAGTACTTCGCGATCCTGCCGGCCATGTTCGCCGGGGTCTTCCCGGGGCTGGACTCGCTGAACGTGATGCGACTGTCCTCGCCGGAGTCGGCGATCCTCTCCGCGGTCGTGTTCAACGCGCTGATCATCGTGGCGCTGGTGCCGCTGGCGCTGCGCGGCGTGAAGTACCGGCCGGCGTCCGCGTCGGCGATGTTGCGCCGCAACTTGGCTGTCTACGGCGTCGGCGGCGTGGTGCTGCCGTTCGTCGGGATCAAGCTCATCGACCTGCTCGTCTCTCTCATCCCCGGGATCGCGTGATGTCCGCTCTGCGTTCGGGTCGCCAGCTGCTGGCCGCCGTCCGTGCCCTGCTCGTGGCCACCGTGGTGCTGGGGCTGGCGTACCCGCTGCTGATGACGGGCGTCGCCCAGGTGATCGCGCCGGCTCGCGCCGACGGGGCGCTGGTCTCGGTGGACGGTTCCGTGGTCGGGTCGTCGCTGATCGGCCAGTCGTTCACCGACGAGAACGGCGACCCGCTGCCGGAGTACTTCCAGACCCGGCCGTCGGCGTCGGACTACGACGGCGCAGCGTCGGGCGGGTCGAACCTGGGGTCGAACTCCGAGGAGCTGATCGCCGCGGTGGGGGAGCGGCGGGCTGCCGTCGCCGCCTTCAACGGGGTCGCTGAGTCGGAGGTGCCGGCCGACGCCGTGACGGCGTCCGGGTCGGGGCTGGACCCGGACATCTCGCCCGAGTACGCGGCTCTGCAGGTACGTCGCGTCGCCGAGGCGCGCGGGGTCCCGGTGGACGACGTTCAGGCGCTGGTGGACAAGCACACCGACGGGCGGGACCTCGGCTTCATCGGGGCGCCGCACGTGCGGGTGTTGGAGCTCAACCTGGCCCTCGACCAGCGCTTCGGCGCCAAGGGCTGACGACACGGTGCCCGGCGGGGCCCCCTCCGCCGGGCACCGTTCACCCTGATGTAGTCTTCTCCACGGCTCGGACACACCAGACCGGGTCGGCAAGGGGCTGTGGCGCAGCTGGTAGCGCACCACACTGGCAGTGTGGGGGTCAGGGGTTCGAGTCCCCTCAGCTCCACTGGGGCCGACTGCGTGCGAAACGCACGTGGTCGGCGCTACGGATTGACCCACGGATAGTACGGCCAGGCTCGGAAGAGCCTGGCCGTACTTCGTATGGGAGCACCTGCACTCACTCCGTCGAGCGACTCTTCAGCCGTGCCGACAGCCCCTCTGGGCGCAGGTACCAGGTGTCGTTGCCCCGGTCCCACCACCTAGGGTTCTTGCGCCCGCAACCCTCCGGCGCGGGTCGGGCTCTGAGCGCGCGACCCTGGTCGCGGGAGGCCGACCGGAGCGCGGCGGCCAAACGGCTCGAGTCGGAGCGAGAAGCCCTTCCGCAATCCCTCCGGCATCCACTATCTTTCCGCCACCGGCAGCGGCGCGCGCCGGTATCCAGAGCCGGTCACCGCCCACGTCGGTCCCGGCGACGACGGACAAGGGTCTTCGACTCGCGCTTCCTCGGTTCACCCGCCTGGCACCGGGGGCGGAGACGTGGGATCCGCCCGGGACGGAACCGGGATGACACCCAACGCCGCACGGAAGCGCGCGGCCCGTGCGCGCATGGCGGCCACTGGAGAGAAGTACACCGACGCCCTCAGCGCGTCAGCAGCGCCGGCGAGGCCCGCGACCGACGACGCGGTCCCGTCCGAACTGTCGCTGGCGGGTGCTTCACTCCGCCGACTGCCCACAGGCCTACCGGAGGAGCTCCGGCTGGAGGAGGAGCCCATGTCCGAGGCCGATTCGACCGTCCCGCCAGCAGAGCCTTCCCCGGAGCTGGCGTCGCTCAGCCGACTGGATCTGTACCGGTACGCCGTGGCCGACGATCCGGCGGTCCGCGCGCAGTACCTGGCGATCATGCGACTGTTCACCGACACGCTGCTCGCCGATCTGTCCGCCGCCGAGACTGCCGAGCAGCTGGCCGCCCGCGGTCTCGTGCTGACCGACGTTGACGTCGAAGCTCGGTGCCGGCAGCTGGAGGCCTGGGGCAACCTCGTCCGCTCGGTACGCGACAGCCGGGTTGCCACCGTCGCGGAGTTCCTTCGGTCCCGGTCCCGCTTCCAGGTGTCCAAGCTCGGCGGCCGGGTGCACGGGCAGGTCGACGATCTGCTGGCGGCGACCACCGGCGTCCGCGACGTCGCCCGCGAGCTGCTCGGCATGACTGTCGACACCCTTGACCGCATCATCGACCGGCTTACGGGCGCTACGCCGCCGGACGCCGACATGCTGGCTGGGGACGTCACCACCGTGTTCAACAACCACAAGCTGTTCAACGAGAGCGCCCGGGACTTCTACGCCTACCTCGCGCAGGTGCTCACCCGCTACGACCTGGTCGGCGAGGAGTACGTCGGCTTCAAGGAGTTGCTGCTGACCTACGTCGACCTGATCACCGCTGACGTCGCCCGGCACGCGCCAGCGGTGAGCGCCCGGCTGGAGACTCTCGACGGTCACCTGGACGGCCTGCTCGCCGTCCTGGACACGCTGCCGACTGTGGTCAACACGGACGGTTCACCCGGCGAGCGCTCCCCTGGAAGGGTGCGCAGCGACTGGGAAGAGTTCGCCGCGTGGTACAGCGGGTCGTCTGGCCGGTCCGGTCCGCAGCAGCTGCGTTCGGCCGCCGATCAGGCGCTCGGGCAGCTGCTGGCGAACGCCAAGCGGATGCTGGCCGCCACCAGTACCGGCGTGTCCCGCCGATCCGACCTGCTGCGGCTGGCCGGCTGGTTCGCCGAGGCCGATGACGAGACGGCCCACCGCCTGTTCGCCGCGGCCTTCGGCGCCTATCCGTCCCGTCACCTCGTCTTCGGCCCTGACGAGGAGAGCCCCCGGGCCGGTGCCTTGACCTCCTGGTGGGACGCCGACCCGGTCGAGGTGCCCCTGTCGCTGCGCGAGCGCGGCGACCGGGCTGCCCGCGGCCGCACCTCCCGGGTGCCCGACCCGGCGATGGACCGGGAGAGAGTGCTTGCCGAGGCCCGCGCACAGCGCGCCCGCGACGAGGCCGCCGCGGCGCTGCTGATCTCAACCGGCACCCTGCACGGCGCCCGCCTGACCCCCGATGCGCGCAACCTGGTGCAGGAGCTGCTGCCTTCGGCGCTGGAGGGCACCGACCGCGTCGCCGGTGTCGCGGGGCAGTGGACCAACACCGACCTCGGCATCGTCCTGCACGTGACGCCGGACGCCGAGCAATCAACCCGCATTCAGGCCGACGACGGCGATCTGGTCGTGGACGGCTACAACGTCGAGGTCACCGCCGTCCCCGGCGCCGCCGACGACAGTGTCGACGGTGAGCGGCCAGCCACCGGAGCGGAGCGCTGAGAGGATGACCACCCCGATTGCCACCCGCGAGGCCGCTGAGAAGCGGGAGGCGGCCCGCGCGCTGCTGCGGACCCCGTTCCTCACCGCCGCCGCCGACGCCGACGCGCTCTCTCTCGTGCGCCGGCACGCGCCGGCCCTGGTCAGCATGTTCAACACACAGCTCGGCTACCGGCTGGTCGTCGAGGCCGGCTTCGCCCGTCTGGTCAAGGCGCCCCTGTCTGCCGACGCCCCACCGCGACCCGCCCGCCGGTCGACTACCAGCGGCGGCGACTTCGGACCGCGCACCTACACCTACCTCACCCTGCTGTGCGCATCGCTGCTGGCGCCCGACACCGGCGAGCAGGTGCTCGTGGGCCCCCTCGTCGAGCAGCTGCGCGCGGACGCCGCCTCCGCCGGGGTCACCCTGGAGGACTCCCAGGCTGAACAGCGGCATCTGGTCGCCGCGTTCCGCCTGCTGATCACGTGGGGCGTGCTGGAGGAGACCGAGGGCACCGTCACCGCCTGGGGAGACCGGCACGAGGAGGCGCTGCTCTCGGTCCACCGGCCCGCGCTGCCGTACCTGCTCACCCGCCCGCTGGCCGGCCTCGACGCACCCGGTGCCCTCCTGGGTGGTGATCCCGACGCCGTGGAGCAACCGCGCCGCAGCCTGCGGCGCAAGCTGGTGGAGAACCCCCTTGTGCGCCGCGAGGATCTGACCGACGGCGAACGAGACGCGCTATCTCGTGACCGCACCGATCTAGCCCGCTCTCTGGAGGAGCACCTGGGCCTGCTGCTGGAAGTCCGCGCCGAGGGCGCGCTCGCCTACGACCCTGACCGGGAGGTGACCGACACCGAGTTCCCCGGACAGGGCAGGGCCCGGCAGGCGGCGTTGCTCACCGTGGACGAGCTGCTGCGCCGGCACGAGCCTCGCGGCGGCACCACCGCCACGATCGACGGGCGCACCGTCCCCGGCCAGCTCTGCGTCTGGGACGAGGTCGACGAGGTCATCGCCGATCTCGCCGCACAGCACGGCAAGGCCTGGGGCCCGGACTGGGCCGCCGACACTGCCGGGTTGCGTGCTGAGGTCGTCGACCTGCTCACCGCGCTGTCCCTGGCCACCGCACCCGCCGACGGCCTGGTGCTGCACCCGGCGACCGCGCGCCACCGCGCCACCGTCGAGGCGCCGCCGCGCACGCGCGCGCAGACCCGCCTCGGCAACGAGACGCTTTCGGACCTCACCCTGTTCGAGGAGACGCCATGACCACAGTTCTGCCGACCGCGGGCGCGCACTTCCGGGATGACGTCCCCCAGGCGCCGGCGAAGAACTACGCGCACCGCTGGCGGCTGCGCCGCGGGGGCATCGTCAACGTCTGGTTCTACTACGACGAGACGTTCGACATCGCCGGTGGGCGGGTCATCTGGCGCGGCACCAACGGCGCTGGCAAGAGCCGGGCGCTGGAGATGCTGCTGCCGTTCCTGCTCGACGCCGACCGGCGCAACATCGACGCGACAGGTGCGAAGAAGGTCCGGCTCGAAGACCTGATGAAGGTCGGCGGCGCCGAGGTCGGCACCAATCGGGTCGGCTACCTCTGGTTGGAGCTGGAAGGTCGCGACGACGACGGCGCAGCCGAGTACCTGACGCTCGGTTCGTTCATCCGCTTCTCCAAGAGCACCGCCGAGGCGAAGGCCTGGTACTTCATCACCCCGCTGCGGGTCGGGCACGACCTGCCGCTGATCGACGACACCCGGCAGCCGCTCTCCCGCGACCAACTGGCCGACCTCATCGGCGCCGACCAGATCACCGACCGCGCCGAGACCCACCGCGAGCGGGTGCGCACCCAGGTGTTCGGGCTGATAGGGGAGTCCGGTCGCGATCGCTACGCCGGGCTGCTGCAGCTGCTGCATGTGTTGCGCAACCCTGATGTCGGCAACCGCATCGAGGCCGGACTGCTGCCAACGATCGTCGCCGAGGCGCTGCCGCCGTTGTCGGAGACGGCGCTGACCAGCGCCGGGCAGCAGCTGGACGCCCTGTCCGAGACCCGCGCCACGCAGCGGGCCTTGGAGCGGTCGGCCGCGCACGTCGCCACCTTTCTCGATGCCTACCGGCGCTACGCCTCCGGCGAGCTCTCTGCAGCCGGCGAGGCCGCTCGCGAGGGCGCGTCGTCGCTGAGCCGGCTGACCAGCGAAGCCCGCGACGCCGATGACAAGCTCGCGGGCCTGCAGCAACGGCACGCCGACACCGCCGCAGACCTCGCCGTGCTCAGCGGCCGAGCGCAGGACCTCGAGGGCACCGTCAACGGCATTCGCGCCTCGCAAGCGTTCGCCGACGCAGCCGAGCTCGACGCAGTCGAGCACAAGGTCGCCGCTCAGCGACGCACCGCCGAGCAGTCCTGCGACCGCGCCGCCGGCGCCCGCGTCGCCGAGTCGGAGCGGGTAGCCGATGCCGACGGCCGCGCCGAGGAGGCCGTGAACACTGCCGTGACCGCCGCCGACGGGCTGCGCATGACCAGAGACAGGCTCACCGACGCCGGTATGTCGACCGACGCGCTGCCAGCCGAGGTCGCCGTCGTCTTCGGGGCGACGCCGCCGCTCGCCGAGGCCGTTCTGGTCGACTGCGACCACGGACCGGTTCCCGTCGACCGGCCGCAGCCGCGCCCGGTCGAGGTCGCCCCAGGTGACCCGACGACCGCTGCTTCCGCCGTCGGAGCCGTGCGTCAGGCGACGATGGCCCGCGCCGCCTCGGCCGGGAACCGGCTGGCTACCGCGCAGTCGCTGCGCTCGCAGATGCGGGTCGTGGAGCGTGCCGAGTCCGACGCCGAAGACGCCGCCCGCCGCGCCGAGGACGCCACCGCCGAGGCCGAAGACGCCGCCATGGTCCGCGACGACGCTGCCACAGCGTTGGCCACAGCCTGGCGCGGCTGGGTGACCGATCCCGCTACCGTCACCGCGCTCGGCGACGTCGACTGGGCCACCACCACGGTCGGCCCGCTCCTGGCTGATGTCACCACGCTCGCCGGCGAAGTCGACGAGGACGTGCCGGCCCCATCAGGCGACGGCACCCTCCCGACCCTCGCCGAGCTGGACCGCGCCGCCGACGACGCCGCCGGCCCCGCCCGGCAGCACAACGCTGACCGGCGCGCCGAGATCAACAGCGAGCAGCGCGCCGCCAACCGGCTCCGCACCGATCTGGAGTCCGAGGCCGACGACCTACGCCGGGAGAAGGACCCCTCCCCGGCGGCTCCGCCCTGGCAGACGTCGATTCCGGTCGGTGGGGTACCGCTGTGGCAGGCGGTCGACTTCGCCGACCCGGCGCTGACTGACGACGACCGAGCCGGGCTCGAGGGCGCGCTGCACGCCGCCGGGCTGCTCACCGCCCACCTGACCGCGGACGGCACGGTCACCGCCGACGACGGGCAGGTGCTGGTCACCGCGACCGGGCCGTCCACCCCCACGTCGCTGGCCGGGGTACTCACCGTCGACGAACGCTGCCCGCTGGACCCGGCAACCGTCACCTCCGTGCTCGAGCGGGTCGCGATCGGCAATCCCAACCACCCGGTGTGGGTCGCCTTCGACGGCCGGTGGGGCACCGGGCCGCTAACCGGCCGGCGCAACCCCGCCACGGCCCGTCACATCGGCGCCGCCGCCCGCGCCGCCGCCCGCACCGCCCGGCTGACCGAGATCGCCGCCGAACTGGTGGAGCTCTCCACCGCCACGACCGCCCGAGCCGAGACGCTGCGGTCCCTGCAGCATCAGGCCGCGGCTCTGGACGCGCGGCTTCGAACGGCGCCGCGTTCGGCAGGACTGGACAAGGCGCGTGGCCTAGCGGCCGCGGCCCAGGTGCGCTCGGCGAAGGCCGCGACCGCAGTGACCTCGGCACGCTCACGCGCCGGCCAGCTGCGTCAAGCCTGGCACGCCGACCACTCTCGACACGTCGATGCTTGCCGCTCGGCCGGGCTACCGACCGGGGTAGAGGAGCTGCGGGCCATGCAGTTGGCTGCGACCACCGCGGCGGAGAGCTGCAAGCAGCTGTCCGTCCGGCTAGGGGAGCTGGCCGCCGCGCTCACCCGGCACGCCGCCGCCACCGGTGCCGCCGGCCGTGTGGGGGACGAGCGACGTGCGGCCGAGGCCGCGGCCGAGCGACTGATCGCGGAGTGGCGCACCGCGGCGGCCGAGTACGCCGCTCTGCGCGAGAGCGTCGGCGCCGAGGTCAGCGCCGTCCGCCTCCGACTGCGCACCGCCGAGACCGAACTCGAGCAGGTCAAGACCGATCTTGCCGCCGCACGCGCCGCCGAAGGCGACCTCGGACGGCAGGCCGCAGCCGCAGCCGTGGAGGTCGACGGGGCCTACCAGCGCACGGCCGCCGCCCGCTCTGTTCTCGCCGACCGCCTCGCCCGACTGCACCGGATCGTGGCGCTGCCGGGCATCACCGCTGCCGGACTGGCCGACGGCCGCCAGGTGCCGCAGCTGCCCCCGGCCGACCCGGTCACCGTGGATCCGACCGCCGTCGAGGCCGCCGTCCGAGCTCTGGCTGCCGCCGTCCCCGCCCGCGGTGCCGCGGTTGAGATGACCACCGTCAGCCGTGCGGCAAACAACCTGGACCGCGACCTCCTCAGCAGCTTCGACGTGCTGACCACCGTCACCGAGAATGTTCTGCTCGTTGATCTCGTCGACGCGGCGGGAACGCACACCGTCGCCGACGCGCACGCCGCGCTGCAGCGTCAGCTCGCCGACGGGCGGGTGGCACTCACCGAGCGTGAACGCACGGTCTTCACCCAGTTCGTCCTCGGCGGAGTGGCCGATGAGCTGGCACAGCGTCTGCGGCAGGCCGACGGCCTGGTCAAGGCGATGAACCGCAGCCTGAGCGCGATCCGGACCTCGCACGGCATCGGCGTGCAGGTGAAGTGGGAGATGGCCGTCGAACAGGACCCTTCGTTGGCCCGGCTGCGCAGCCTGGTCGCGCTGGCGGGGGAGGTGCGGACAGAAGCGCAGAACGACGAGCTCATCGACTTGATCACGAAGCGGGTGGACGAGCAGTTGACCCTCGACGCGACCGCCGGCTACGCCGCCCACCTGAAGGCCGCGCTGGACTACCGCGCCTGGCACACCGTCGAGGTGATCATCCATGGCCCGGGCGCACAGACCCGGCGCATCAGCAGGCGATCGAAGCTGTCGCAGGGCGAAACCCGGTTCGTCTCCTACGTCACCCTGTTCGCCGCCGTCGACGCTTACCTGTCCGGCCTGCCTGACACCACGAGGGCGCTGCGGCTGATCGTCCTCGACGACGCATTCGCCAAGGTCGACGATCCCACCATCGGTGAACTGATGGGCCTGCTGGTCCACCTCGACATCGACTTCGCGATGACCGGCCACGGCCTGTGGGGCACCTACCCGCAGGTGCGCCAGCTCGACATCTACCAAGTCCAGCGACAGGAGGGGACAGCGGCGATCACCACCCACTTCTTCTGGGACGGTCACACCAAGCACCTGCGGTCGGCGACGTGACCGCCGGCATCGTTCCCGAACGGCTGCTCGCCTACCTGGCCCACCCTTCGCTGGAGCCCGTCTGGGTTCGAGTGCGCACGCGGTTGGAACGTGGCGGGTTGACCCCCACCGGGACGGTCGGTGTCAACCTGGACGAGGCCGCCGCCGGACAACTCGGCGGCCTACTCGCCCGGACCCTGCCCGTGGGATCGGCGAAACTGCGGCTGGATGAGCTCGATGCAGCGCTGCGGAACTCGGCTGCGGCGGCCGGGTTGGTCACCGTCCTCGCTGAGCTCGGAGGCCCGCTGGTGGACCGCGCGGCGGCGCGCGAGGAGCAGGAGCAAGCCTGGGCGCAGGTCTGGGCCGAGCTCGCCTCTGGTCTGTCCGCCGCAGGCCTGGCCGCCGCTCCCTGGGTACCGGCGTTCGAGGACGGGCTGCGCCGTTCCGGCGTGCTGACCCGCGCTGGCGTGATCGCCGCGCAGGAAGCGGTCGGGCACGCCGTGGCCACGCTGTCAGCGGTCGCCGACGGAACAGTGCTCAGCGGCAGCAACTGCCTTCCCGAGCCGCGCTGGGAGCTGGCCGCGCTCGCCGGCGTGGTCACCCGCGACGCGCACGGCCTGGACGACGGGCGCTTGGCCGCCGCACTGGTGCTCCGCGCCGCCGCGGCAGCAACCGGGGAGCGGGCGCCCAGCGCCGCGGCCGAACGCCGCACGCTGTGGGAGTCCATGGGTGTGACCCCCGATGAGGTGTCGGGAACGGTGCTGGTGTGGGGCTTGCGTCCTCCCGGCGCAGACGGTTGGGCGGCGATGATGCGCGACCGTGCCGACCTCGGGCTGGTCACACACCTGACCCTGCACGAGCTTCGCGCCACCCACGACCAGCCGATGACCGCCACCGGCCAGCGGGTGTACGCCTGCGAGAACCCGCAGGTGCTGCAGGCCGCGGCCCGAGCGGGGGGTGGGGCGACGCTCATCTGTTTCGGTGGCAACCCCGCCTCGGCCGGACTGCTGTTGCTGGCGCGGCTGCTGGCCGGGGGCGCCGACGTGAGCTATCACGGCGACTTCGACTGGCCCGGTGTCGACATCACGACGCGGCTCCTCCGGCGCGGCGCGCGCCCGTGGCGGATGGGGGAGCGCGACTACACCGAGGCGGTGCGCGGCCTGCCCGACGACGCCCGCCTCGCGTTGTCCGGAACACCGGTGGGCTCACCTTGGGACGAGCGACTGTCGGCGGCGATGCAACGGCACGGCGTCGCCGTCCACGAGGAGGCACTCCTGCCTCATCTGCTTGAGGATCTGGTTCAGGTCGGCGAACGAGTCTGAATCGCGACACTCGAGACGCATGCGGTACCGGGGCCTCTGATGTTCCGAGACGCACCGCATCCCGTGATCCGCGCGGGGGGCAGCCCCCAGAGCTCATGAATGTGAGGCGGATCGATGACGTCGTGGTGCTGCCCGTCGGCTGCTCCAACCGAGCCGCGCCTTGCCGGCGAAGCTCCGGACTTGTCTGTGATGGCCGCTACCGTGCTCGCCGTGTCTGACCTCGTCCCGAATCTCGAGGACCTGGTGGCTGCGCTGCCTGCGACGCCGACCGGCCAGGACGCCGCAGAACTGGCAACAGCGGTGTCGCAGCCAGCTCGCGGCAGGAGGTGGACAGCGCCCTGGACGCCGTTGTCAGCGTCTGGGCGAGCTCGTGACGGACGCAGGTGCCCCGGCGACAGCACCCGTCCTGGACTGGCTGGAAGTGCGCGGGTTCCGCGCGTTCGGGACCGAGCCGCGGAAGTTGGATTTGGATGCCCCGCTCACTGTCGTCCACGGGGCCAACAGCCAGGGCAAGAGCAGCCTCGCGGAGGCGATGGAGTTCCTGCTCACCGGGCGTAGCAGCCGCCGTGACCTGCTCGGAGGAGCCAAGGCGGAGTACCACGAGAGCCTGCGGAACGCGCACCTTCCCTCCGAGGATCAAGGAGTTTGGGTCGCCGCGGGTCTGCGGGGCAGCGACGGCAGCGTGCACGAGGTCCGTCGAGAGCTGGTGTGTGACTTCGGCTCAGGAACCGAGTGCGAGTCTCGACTGCTGGTCGACGGGGCGGAGGCGCAGGATCTGAGCGCATTCGGGCTGGCCACCGTGCCGGACTCGCCCGTCGGAGCCCCGGTGCTCCTGCAGCACACCCTGCGCCACGGGCTGTCGACCGAGCCCAAGCAGCGTGTGGCCTACTTCAAGGCACTCTTGTCCCTGATCGATCTCGACCAGCTTCGGGAACGAGTCACTCAGGCGCGGCGGCGGCTCGAGAACCATCCGGCGACACCGGCGCGCCGGATCATTACGGGCCTGTCTGCAGCGCCCTTCCGGGCCGTTGCCATCCGCCTTGCTACTTCGGAAGCCGCCCAATACGACCCCATAGAGGTCGTACGCGAGGCGCTGCTGGAGGCAGGTGCCCAGGCACTGGGGGCGCGCTCGACTGATCTGTCGACCCTGGCGACCGACCTGAAGGCGGCGCTCGAGCGACAGCACGAGGCGCTGTTCCCGCTCACGGCGTTCTCCGCAGGACCCGCCCCGGCGGATCCGGCTCCGGTCGATCTGCAGGCCTACAGCGGCGCACTCGCACAGGCAGACGACCCCACGAGCGTCGCCGACGTGGAGAGGGAAGTGAAGCTACTCGGTGCGCTCGTGCCGCTGGTCAGGGGCTTCGCCCTGGATCCCAGCGAGAAGGGGAAGTGGACAAACTTCGCCGCGGTCCTCAATTCGGGTGCGCACGACGACGAGCTGCCTTCGAACGCGAGCCTGACGGCGGTGCGCGGCAACCAGAAGAAGATCGCCAAGGACCACCGTGCGCACTGACCCAACGCGCTCGCGCACTGAGCCGGTAAGTCAGCTACGCGATGGTGCCGCGACGACCGAAAGGCACGAGGCCGCGGCTACTGCTGACGGGCCGTTCACATAGCCGGTTCAGAGGACGGTGGCGACGAGTCCCGGTCGGCGAGGTGTGTCACCAGGGCGATGGATGCGAGATACACGTAGAACAGCCACGACCACCAGGCGTCATGATCGTAGTCCCGGTGCTCTCCCGGCCGGTTGTGCCGTATCCAGAATCTGTTGGCCATCTCGAACAGCATCGCCTCGTCTTTCGAGGGCATGGTGGCCTTCACGTCGTCACGGAGATGCTCGAGCACATCCGCGAGGTCGCGAACCGCATCGCGCCTATCAGTTCGAGTCGATGACCTCGCTCTGTACTTCGTGATCGCAGCCTCGACGTGCTGACGCTGCGACAACTCCAGTTGCCGCGGCGCCGTATCCAACAGCGGGGCCACGCCGTCAGGCACGGCGCGGATGATCTCGCCTTGTGAGGTCATCTCGTATCCCGGATCCATTCGCCGCAGGATGTCGCTGACCAGAGATCGATAGTTGCTGCGTGCGGGCTCGGGGGTGAATCGGGCGCCGTGAAAGCCGCAGTTGCTGTAATCGTGAAATCGCCCAGAAACGGGCGTGGAAACGTGGTCGTGAAGGAACTCCATCATGTCGAACAGCGTGTCGTCGTCCCATGACTCGGCCCGATGGCCGATCGGCCAAAGGTCTTCGCGGCCGAGAATGGTCAGCAGCCGTTCCTCGATGGCGGTGCCGAGGGTGCCGGGTACCTCTCCTTCGTCGACGCAGTCGTAGCCGAACGCCTCCTGAAGTTCACTCTGCGCGTCGCATGCGGCAACAACCCCGGCGAAGGCCCTGCGGGCCTGCGTCGGCGTGAACGTGGCGTAGGTGTGCCGTCCCTGTCTCTCGGACCAGTAAGGGCGGCGTGGCAGCCCGGAGGGCGGGTGGTCGCCGGACATCGCTACCTCCTCAACGTGTGGAGTCACCGTGGCCCTCAGCTACGCCCGGACGTCCGCACTACGGTACGACGACGAGGGGTCAGACGGCGCCGCGCCGAACAAGGTGCGCGCGACCTCGGAGCCCAGTGGTCACTCGAGCAGCTCGAGAGCGACTTCGCGGGGGACCGGACGCTGTGCAGCTGCACTGGGATGACGTCGTCGGCGGTCATGCGGTCATGCGGTCGGCGACCGGGCCCGCGATCTCGCGGGGCGGCGAGGCCGATCACGGACCGGGACCTACGACACGGCCAGCCGCTTCTCCGAACCTGTCGCCGATCCTGCGTATCATCCGTCCGGTCCCGTTCCGGTAGGAGTCTGATGCGGTCAACCCTGTCGCTACCAGAGCATGTGCTTGTCAGAGGGCTGCGTTCTGGCAGAGCCCTCACGGCGCTGTGCGAGCGCGATGAATAGCGAGAGCCATGGTCAGTCGGCTTGACCAAGTAGGTGCCTGCTCGCATGCGTGGCGGCCCTTAACCTGTACTTCGGGGGAAGTCTGGTGCGAATAGCACAGTTGAAAGTAGCGAACCACTCGCGCCTCATTGACGCGCAGTTGGCGATTCGTCAACACATGGTCCTAGTGGGCCCGAATGACGTAGGAAAGTCATCGCTGCTTAGGGTGCTTGAGCTGACATTGGGCGCGACGACGGCGCAACTCTACGCGCAACTTGACGCCAGCGACTTCCGTGACGAAGCCAAGCCGCTCGTCGTCGAGGCCACCCTTGCGGCTCTGACTGAGTCCGAGTGGGCGTACTTCCCTGACGAGATAAATGTGGACGCCACGACTGGTGAAAAAACTCTGGTCGTCAAGCTTGAAGCCTCCCTCGACTCGACTCAAACGTTAGAAGTTCGTAGGACTGCGCTTGACCACGCTGGAGCAAGGCAGCTCTCGCGCGTACAGCTGGATGCCATTGGCTGGCGGAGTATCGGCGCAACGAGCGGTGGCGACCGAGACTTCCGGCAGAACAGACGAAGCGCTCTCGATGACGTATTGGCATCGGTCGACCTCGACGCTGAGCGTGAGACCTTTGACGGCCTCCAGGCGCAAATCCAAGGGGCGGTTGACTCGTCGAAGGCGCTTGGAGACCTTCGAGCAAAGTTGGCTGGTCAGTTCTCTCGAGCATTCCCCGAATCGCTCGCTAAAGATGACTTGGCCTTCAAAACGGCATCGGCTGATTCGGGGGATCCCCTAGCGGGTCTCAGTATGCAAGTTACTCGCGCGGGCATGCCGAGAAACATCACCGAGCAGTCGGACGGCGCCAGAGCGCTGTTTGCCGTAGCTTTGTACGACTTGGTGACAGAGGCAGCGAATCTAGTCGCCATCGACGAGCCTGAGATGCATCTGCATCCTAATAGTCAACGGAGCCTCGCCAGATTGCTCAAGGCGACTGGGAATCAGAAGCTTCTCGCGACACACTCATCGGATATCGTGGGTTCGTTCGATCCGGAATGCATCATCTCGGTGCGTCAAGGCGGTCGATTGATCCAGCCAGCCGCCGGGTTTCTCTCTAACAGTGAGAAACTCGTGGCTCAATGGTGGGTCCGAGACAAGCTTGAGCCGCTAACGGCTTCACGGGTCATAGCGGTTGAGGGAGTGTCGGACCGCCTCCTGCTTGAGCGCGCAGCTGAGTTGACGGGTAGAGAGCTTGATCGACTGGGGGTGTCGATCGTCGAAACGGACGGAGCTGGCGGCGTTGTCGCTCTGACGAGACTATTCGGAAAGTCCGGCTTCGACGTTCCAATGAGCGTTCTCGTCGATGAGGACGCAGAAGAAGCGACTGCCTCAGCGCTTGGGTTGAGCGTAGCTCAGCTTCCAGCGAACTCCGTGTTCGTTTCGCGGATCGACCTCGAGGCGGAGTACGTTACGGCCCTTGGCGGCAGCGCAGTTGAAGAGGCGCTGAGGGCGTCCGGCCTCTTCTCAACGAACGAACTAGGCAACCTTGCGAAAACTGGGCCGGGCGGCACGTCAAATGACCAAGACGTAGCAGCGTTCTGCCGAAAAAAGAAGAGTGGCTACAAGGTGCGCGCAGCAATCGCCGTGGCGGCGGCCTTGGATGCGTCGACGGCACGCCGAATCGCGAGTCTAGACCATCTGCTGGCGGCAGTGAGTGCGCCGTGACCGAGTTAGTCGATACGACTCAGCAGCAGTTCGTCCGCGATTCGGACGAGCTCTCAATGTTAATTCTCGCCCCCGCGGGATGTGGAAAGACTGAGGCGCTTTCGCTAAAGGTATCTGGCCTACTGGAGCGTGGCCTGGTGCAACGGCCTCGTGTGGTCCTAGTGGTCACGTTCACTAACCGTGCGCGCGACAACATTCGTCGGCGCCTGAAGGCTCAGTTGTCCGAGCGTGCGCTTAGAGAATCTGTCTCAATAGCCAACTTCCACGGTCTGGCATCTCGTATCTACCAAGCCCACGCCCGCTCTGTCGGACTCGATCCAGATGCTGCGATGCCCAGTTCAGACTGGATCGCTGAACAGTGTATTGCTCGAGAGTTCGATCGTTCTAGGAAAGCCGCGGTCCTTCAGCTGCTGCAGGCAGTCAAGCAGGAGGACCTCAATGACGAACAGGTAGCAAGCCGACTTGCGGTGGCTGGGGATCAAGACGCCATCGACATCGAGGAACTCCGGAGGCGGGAGAACCGCTTAACTTACGACGATCTTCCGCGGCTAGCTAATGTAATCTTGCGGTGTGAAGGTGTCGCCCAGTTGTATCGTTCGCATTTTGCGGCAGTCATCGTGGATGAGTTCCAAGACTTAACTCCTCAGCAACTTAGGATGGTTGACTTTCTAGGTGCTGACGTGACAACCTTCGCTGGAGACCTCGCTCAAGGCATCTACAGCTTTGCTGGTGCGGCACCGGTCGACGTTTATGCCCGCATTAAACCCCGAGTTAACAGTATTGTCGCATTCACCGAGTCGCACCGGTCCTCGCCGGCTGTCTTAGGTATGGTCAACAGTTTGACTGGACTAACCGGCGGGACGGTATTGACGTCCGCTTTGCCGGCCCGTTGGCCTAATGGCGGCTTGGCAGCCGCCTTCTCAGTCGCCGATATCGCCGCCGAGAGCGATTGGGTCATGCGCTTCTGTCGGTTCATATTAAAGCTAGCGCCAGGTCATCGGATCGGCGTGATGAGTCGAACCAACCCCAGGCGTCAGTACGTCGAGTCGTCCTTGACGGCTCAAGGCATCCCAATATGGAAGTGGGATGACCCGCTGCTCGACGCCGAAACCGCCAGAACGTTAAGAAGCACCCTCAGGTCGCAGAAACCTGTTCCGGTCGGATCGATCGCAACGGTGGCGCAGACCCTGCTCGACTCGACCAAAGGGCTGATAGCTCAGGACCCCCTCCTCCTAACGGCATTATCGCAAGCCTGCACGTGGGCCGCTGAGCTACTTGTCGATGGAGTCACCATCGATGGTGTGTTAAAGCGCGTAAAAGTCGGGGATGAAGCCACGCTACTGTCCGCTCCCGGCGTGCACCTTCTGAGTGGCCACGTTGGAAAGGGTCAGCAGTTCGATTGGGTCGTTATCGTGGGCGCAGAAGAGGGGTGCCTACCCGACTTCAGATGCACAACCGAGGACGAGGTTGCGGAAGAAGCGCGCATCTTGTCGGTGATGCTGTCCCGGGCTCGCCATGGGGTTGTAGTTGTATCCACCGCGGCGGTTCCGACGGCATCTGGGTATGTACGCGGTCGTCGCGTGTCTCGCTTTGTAGCCGCGTTCGACTCGCTCGAGGACTTGAACGATCAGGCGGGGGCAGTCGCCTGGCTGCGGGCTGCGGACTGGGCGCAGATAGTTGAAGTCTGATGATTAGAAGAGTGAGTGGCTGGCCGCCTGGGTGAACTGGTCCTGCGCACCAGCGAGTCCATCGCTAGCGAAGGAATTCGCGCCAACACCGCCGCGTCCGGCCTAGGGTGCAGCCGTGGCTGACGTCAACTATGCGATTCCGATCATCACTGCGGGCGGCACTGTGCTGGCAGCAGTGATTACTGGCTTCCTGGCCGCGACGCTCAAGCACGACTGGGACGTCGCTGAGTCCGAGACCACGTGGACTCGTGAGCGCAATGAGCGGCGGCGGGACGAAGTGCGTGAAGCGCTCATCGCCTACTTGGACCAGCGCGACGGGATGCAGCGCGAAGTAGCCGAGGCGTTTGGTAATGCAGCCGAGGCGACAACCTTCCAACGCGCAGACACAGGACCGTCGATCATGAAGCTGATCGGGCAGGCCCATCGGCTGCAGCTTCTCCTGAACCGAGCTACTTCGGTCAAGATTGGGGAAGACGTCACCGCGTTCATCGAGTGGTATAAGGCTCCGCCAGTTTCTCTTGATGAACAGGCCAGGCTCTCAATAACAACCCCTGGAGCGATGCGTGATTTCGCACGGGAAATCTTAAAGGACCTGCCGCTCGCCTGATCGACGGCAGCGCCCACGGGTGTAGTCAGGTGGCCTTCGGGCTGCGAATGCCACTAGCCACCGTCGCATGTCGCCGACCTTCAGGATGCGCTCGACGTCATCCACCACAAGGTCGACGTCTACCTCGCGCACCTCGCTGCTGGGACTGGGTGCCCTCTGGCTCGCCGGCCGGCAGTGCCAGCCGGTGCCCGACCTCTGACTTGGTCCCGGCAGCCCGTACGGCCAGCCGCCTACTGCGATCTGCGTAGTCGGAGCCTGCGTCTGCACGACGACGCGGCCCCTGCCAGGACGAAACGCTGCTCGGGACAACCACCACGACCACTGGGGTGTACCGACATGGCAGGTCTGCTCGATCGTCTCGGCCGCTTCTCCTTCCGACGGCGGTGGTCGGTCGCTGTGATCTGGCTGCTCGTCCTGGCCGGGGCGGTGACGGCCGCCGTCACGTCCGAGGGCCCGGTGAACACCCGGGCGACGATCCCGGGCATCGAGTCGCAGGACGCCTTCGACCTCCTCGCCGAGCGCTTCCCGGACACCCCCTCGGACAGCGCGTCGGCGACCCTCGTCTTCGTCGCCCCGGACGGCGGGTCGCTGGAGGAGCCGGCGAACCAGGCGGCCGTCGAGGCGGCGCTGGCCACCGCCGCCGACAGCCCGCAGGTGATGCGGGTGGTACCGCCTTCGGCGGGCGCGAGCATCAGCGCCGACGGCACGACCGGCTTCGCGTCGGTGAGCTACGACGTGCCGTCGTCGGAGGTGACCGATGAGTCGCGTGTCGTGCTGGAGGAGGCGGTGGAGCAGGCGCGGGACGACGGGCTGACCGCGGAGATGCGTGGCTCGGCGCTCAAGAGCCCCACCAGCATGAGTGCCACCGAGCTCATCGGGGTCGCGATCGCGGCCGTGGTCCTGCTGCTGACCTTCGGGTCGCTGGTGGCCGCGGGGCTGCCGCTGCTGACGGCGATCATCGGGGTGGCCATCTCGTTCCTGGGCGTCTGGGCACTCGCCGGCCCGCTGGGCATGGCGATCACCAGCGGGATGCTCGCGCTGATGCTGGGCCTGGCGGTCGGGATCGATTACGCGATGTTCGTGGTCTCCCGGTACCAGGAGGAACGGCAGAGCCAGGATGACGCCGAGACGGCGGCCGGTCGTGCGGTGGGCACCGCGGGGTCGGCGGTCGTCTTCGCCGGGACGACGGTGGTGATCGCGCTCGCCGGGCTGCTCGTGGTCGGCATCCCGTCGCTGACCAAGATGGGGCTGGCCGCCGCCGGCGCCGTCGTCGTGGCGGTCCTGGTCGCGCTGACCCTGGTCCCGGCGCTGCTGGGCATGTTCCCGAACCGGGTCCGCTCGCGGTCGCAGCGGCGTGGGGCCCGCACGAACCCCCGCGTCCCGGTGGCCCGCACGTGGATGCGGATGGTCCGCCGCCGGCCGCTGCTGGTCACGGTGGCCGGGGTCGCGGTGCTCGCCGCGGTCGCCGTCCCGGCGCTGTCGTTGCAGCTGGGCACCCCCGGCGACGCCTCGTTGCCGACCACGGCCACCGAGCGCCGGGCCTATGACCTGCGGGCCGAGGCGTTCGGCCCCGGTTCCAACGGTCCGCTGACGGTGGTGGTCGACGCCCGCGGTGCGAGCGACCCGGAGACCGCGGTGGCGGCCGTCGCGGACGACCTCGCAGCGACCGACGGCGTGGCCTCGGTGTCGACCCCGACCTTCAACGAGCAGGGGGACACGGCGATCCTCACCGCCGTCCCCACCACCGGGCCGACCGACGAGCGCACCGAGGCCTTGGTGGAGTCGCTGCGCGACGCCCGCCCGGCCGTGGAACGCGACCAGGGCGTGACCTACGAGATCACCGGGACGACGGCGCTGGACATCGACATGGCGCAGAAGACCCAGTCGGCCCTCGTGCCCTACGTCGCGCTCGTCGTCGGTCTGGCGGTGCTGCTCCTGCTGGTGGTGTTCCGCTCGATCTGGGTGCCGGTCAAGGCCGCGGCCGGCTTCCTGCTCTCGCTGTTCGCCTCGATCGGGGTGATCGTCGCGGTCTTCCAGTGGGGCTGGGCGGGTGAGCTGCTCGGTGTCGAGCAGACTGGCCCGGTCATGAGCCTGATGCCGATCCTGCTGGTGGGGATCGTGTTCGGGCTGGCCATGGACTACGAGGTGTTCCTGGTGTCGCGGATGCGGGAGGCGCACGTGCACGGTGTGCCGGCCCGCGAGGCGGTCGGCACGGGCTTCGCGCAGAGCTCGAAGGTCGTGGTCGCCGCCGCGGTGATCATGATCGCGGTGTTCGGCGGGTTCGCCGCGGCGTCGGAACCGCTGATCAAGATGGTCGGTCTCGGGCTCGCCGCCGCGGTCTTCTTCGACGCCTTCATCGTCCGCCTGACGCTGGTGCCCGCCGTCCTGCAGCTCCTCGGGGAGCGGGCGTGGTGGCTGCCGCGGTGGCTGGACCGGCTGCTGCCGAACGTCGACGTGGAGGGCGCGTCGCTGGCCCCCGCACCGGCGGAGGAGCGACCCGACCTGGCGCTGAGCAACCGCTGATGAGCACCGGCCGGATCGGGGGGCGGGACGCGGCGGTCGCGCTCGTGGCGTTCCTCTTCGCCGCCCTCGGTGCCAGCATCGGCACCCAGGGGATCGTCGGTCCGGCCGTGCTTGTCCCCGGCGTGCTGCTCAGCCTGGTCGCCAGCATCGCCCTGTTCACCGCGGCCCGGTGGCCGCGCGCCGCGACGGCCGTGGCGATCTGCTGCGAGACCGCCGCCTGCGCGCTCGGCTACCTGCCGACGCCGTTGCTGCTGGCCCCGCTGATCGGCTGCCTCTACTGGCTCGCGGTCGTCGGGTCCGTGCGGGCGGTCGCCTGGTGGACCGGGTCCGCGGTGGCCGCGGTGATCCTGGGCAGCCTGATCGACACCCCCACCGGTGGCTCGCTGGTGCTGCGCACCGTCGGCGTCGCGCTGTGGCTGCTGCCGGCGGTGTTCGCCGGCCGCACGGCCCAGGCCCACCGCTCCTACCTCGACGTGGTCCGGGCCCGCGCCGAGGACGCCGAGCGCAGCCGGGACGACGAGGTGCGGCACCGGGTGGGCGAGGAACGCCTGCGCATCGCCCGCGAACTGCACGACGTCGTCGCCCACCACCTCACCGTGGCCCACGCGCAGGCCGGGACCGCGGAGCACCTCCTGGACAAGCGTCCCGAGCAGGCCCGAGAGCTGCTGGCCGGGCTCAGTGGCTCCACATCGGCGGCGCTCCAGGAGCTCAAGGCCACCGTCGCGGTGCTGCGCACCTCCGACGACGACCCACCGGTGGACACGGTGCCGGCACCGGGGCTCGACCAGCTCGACGAGCTGGTCGAGCCCTGCCGGGCGGCCGGCATCGAGGTCACGGTGCACCGCGAGGGGTCGCTGGAGTGCCTGCCCCGGCTGGTCGACGTCACCGCGTACCGGGTCGTCCAGGAGGCGCTGACCAACGTCACCAAGCACGCGGTCGAGCCGTCCGTGACGATCACCGTGCGCCGCACCGAGGACACCGTCTGCGTCCTGGTGGTGAACACCGGCGTCCGCCCCGGCCCGGTGGGATCGGGCTACGGGCTGATCGGGATGCGCGAGCGCGCGCTCGCGCTCGGCGGCACGGTGCACGCCGGCCCGGCCGGGGACGGCCGGTACGCCGTCACCCTCGTCATTCCGCTGGAGCCCTGGGAGGGACCCCGATGATCCGCGTGCTGCTGGCCGACGACCAGGCGCTGCTGCGCTCGACGTTCCGCATGCTGATCGACTCCGAGGACGACCTGACCGTCGTCGCCGAGGCCGCGAACGGTGCGGAGGCGGTCGACCTCGCCCATCAGCACCAGCCGGACCTGGTCCTGATGGACATCCGGATGCCGGTCCTGGACGGGCTGGCCGCCACCCGGCAGATCTGCTCCGCCCCCGCCCTGGCGGGCACGCGCGTGCTGATCCTGACCACCTTCGAGTCCGACGAGCACGTGGCGCATGCGCTCCGGGCCGGGGCGAGCGGCTTCCTGGGCAAGGACGTCACGCCCGCCGAGCTGCTCGCCGGGATCCGGACGGTCGTGGACGGGGAGGCGCTGCTCTCCCCGGTCGCCACCCGGGTGCTGGTGAACCGCTTCCTCGCCAGCCCGGACGGCATCGGCGACCTGCCGCGCGGACTGCTCCCGAGGCTGACCGACCGCGAGCGCGAGATCACCGGCTTGGCCGCGCTCGGCCTGTCCAACCAGGAGATCGCCGACCGGCTGGTCGTGAGCCCGCTGACGGTGCGCACGCACGTGCACCGGGCGATGACGAAGTTGGGCGCCCGCGACCGGGCCCAGCTGGTCGTCATCGCGTACCAGGAGGGGCTGGTCCGGGCGCCCTGACCGGCTACCGCACCACCGGTGGAGCCGCGCGCGCCCGGGATCGAGTCATGGAGCGTTGTGCAGCACTCCGGCCTGGGGTGCCGGCCAGCTGGGGCGGAGCAGGTCCAGGGCTGCGGCGGACGGCGTCCCGGGCGCAGCGGTGTAGAGCAGCACGCGGTGGCCGGCGTCGTCGGGTGGGGTGAGCACCTCGAATGCCACCTCCAGCTCGCCGACCTCCGGATGCCTCAGCTGCTTGGTGCCGGACACACAGTTCGCCACCGGGTGCCGGGCCCACAGCTGGGCGAACTCCGCGCTCTGCACGGTCAGCTCGCCCACCAGCCGGGTCAGCTCCTCGTCGTCCGGCGACCTTCCGGCGAGCACCCGCAGCGACGACACCGCCCGCTGCGCCTCGTCGTCCCACCGCTTGTACAGCTCGCGGGTGTGCGCGTCGAGGAACAGCAGCCGGGTCATGTTCGGTCGCTCGGCCGGGCGGTGCGGTGAGTCGAACGGCAGGTGCCCGGCCACGAGCCGGTGCCCGAGCGCGTTCCAGCCGAGCACCTCGCTGCGCCGTCCCAGGACCACCGCCGGGGTGTCCGGCATCGACTCGATCAGCCGCAGCATCCCGGGGCGGATCGCGTCCGGGCGCGTCCGGGCACGGCGGCGGGTTGGGGCGTGGGCCAGGGTGCGCAGGTGCGCCCGCTCGTCGGCGTCCAGCTCCAGCGCCCGGGCCAGCGCGTCGAGCACCGCCTCCGACGCGTTGGCGCTGAGTCCCTGCTCCAACCGCGCGTAGTACGTGGCGCTCACCCCGGCCAGCATGGCCAGCTCCTCGCGCCGCAGCCCGGGCACCCGCCGCGCGCCGTAGCCGCGCAGTCCGACGTCCGCCGGCTGCAACGCCGCCCGGCGCACGCGCAGGAACTCCCCGAGCTCGGTCATGGGCTCATCCTGCCGCCGGCTCCAACACCCAGCCTGTCCCTGCCAGTGACAGGCAGACGGGGGTGTGGTTGCCGGGCGGGTGTCAGCGCAGCGTCGTCGGGGTGACCACTCTCGCCCCACCGACCCGGCAGCGCGCCGCCCTCGCCGTGCTGCTCACCGCGAGCTTCACCCTCGCCGTCGACTTCTCCATCCTCAACGTCGCCCTGCCCACGATCGGTGCGGACGTCGGCTTCCGCCTCGCCGACCTGCAGTGGATCGCCACCGCCTTCGCGCTCTGCGCCGCCGGGCTCACCCTGCTCATGGGCCGGGTCGCCGACCTCGCCGGACGGCGGCGGATGTTCCTGCTCGGCATGGCCCTCCTCGGCGCCGGCTCCCTGCTCGGCGGGCTGGCGACCACGCCGGCGGTGCTGCTCACCGCCCGGGTCGCCCAGGGCGTCGCCACCGCGATCGTCGTCCCGGCCGCGCTGGCGCTGCTGCTCGGCACGTTCCCCGAAGGCCCCGCCCGCGACCGGGCGCTCGGGCTGAACGGTGCGCTGATGGCCGCCGGGTTCACCACCGGCGCCGTCCTCGGCGGGCTGCTGACCGACCTGCTCAGCTGGCGGTGGGCCTTCTTCCTCAACGTCCCGGTCGCCGTGCTCGTGCTGGTCGTCGCGCCGCGGGTGCTCGCCGAGCGCCCGGCCGAACAGCGCACCAGGCTCGACGTGCCCGGTGCGGCGACCGTGACGCTCGGGCTGCTCGCGCTGGTCTTCGGGCTGACCCGCGCCGCGTCGCACGGCTGGACCGACGGCCTGACGCTGTTCGCCTTCGCTGCGGCCCTGGTGCTCTTGGCTGCCTTCGTCCAAGTCGAGCGGCGGACGGCGTTCCCGCTCGTGCCGCTGTCGGTGCTCCGCCGGCGCAGCGTCGCCATCGGCAACATCGCCGGGGCGCTCGCCTTCGTCACCGAGACGTCGCTGGTCTTCCTGCTCACCCTGTACCTGCAAGAGGTGCTCGGCTACAGCCCGCTCGGCGCCGGGCTGTCCTTCGCCGTCCTCGGGCTCGGCACCGTGGCCGGCGGGCTGCTCGGGCCGCGGGTGATCGGCCGGTTCGGCAACCGGACGGCGATCGTCGGCGGCTTCGTCGTCCAGGCCGTCGCGACGCTGTCGCTGGTCTTCGTCTCCGCGGCCGCGGCGTCGATCTGGCTGGTGCTGGCCGCCACCTTCGTCGGGGGAGTCGCCAACCTCGTCGTCATCGTCGGGTTCATGGTCACCGCGACGTCCGGGCTGCCCGAGACCGAGCAGGGACTGGCCACCGGGCTGACCACGATGAGCCAGCAGATCGGCATCACCCTCGGCACGCCGGTGATGAGCGCCGTCGTCACCGCGGTGGTGCTCGGTGGCTCCGGGGTGCTCGACGGGGTGACGACGGCGATCGCGGTCAACGGTGGGCTGTGCCTGCTCGGCGCGGCGGTCGTGGCGGCGCGCCTCGGCGGGCGGTCGGCGCCTCGCCGGTGACCTGTACCCGGGCGATGGCGTGGCGTGGGGCGGCATCGGCGTGAGGCATGCGTCCTGTCGGGGACGGAAGGGGGTCAGCCGCGCACGGCTGACCCCCTTCGAGGAAGCTCGCGCTTCAGCTGACCCGGGAAGCTGCAGAGTGGATCGCGTTCGCGAGGTCGCGAGGACGGCTCCACATGGGCCAGTGCCCGGTGGGGAGGTCGATGACGTCGAGCTGCTCGAGGTTGGCGACCTCGGCGAACATGGGGTGTCCTGCGCGGGCCAGCTCCAGCAGCTGCGCGCTCGGGATCGAGCAGCACACGATCGTGGTCGCGACACTCAGGCGTGCATCGTTCGTGAGCTCCACGGGCTGACGGAGCACGGGACCGGGCTCGGGGACAGCCCTGGCCCGAAAGCGCTCGAGGACCTCCGGGCTCAGGCCCTCGAGGCTGGCTTGCTCCCCGAGGACGTCGAAGGGCGGCAGCGGCAGCTCCTGCAGTGCTTCCGGCACGTCCGGAGCGAAGACACCCCCTGGCACCACCGGCCCGGAGTCGACCCACACCACCCGGTGGACGAGCTCAGGGTGCCGGTCCAGCACGAGACTGACCGGGGCGTTGGCCCCACTGTGAGCGACCAGAACCGCCGGCTGGTCCTCGCAGACCCCGGCCTGCGCCATGGTCTGCTCGATCGCCGCTGCTTGATCGTCGAGGGTCTTGGACGAACGCTCGGGGTCCTGCTCGTCCAGTCCGGGGAGCGTCATCGGGATCGCACGCCAGTTGTCGGCTGTCAGGTGTTCCAGCACCTCATCCCATGCCCAGGCGCCCAGCCAGTGGCCGGCGATCAGGATGGTGGTCGGGCTGCTCGTCGTTGTCGCCATGCCCCGATGCTCCTGGGCCGTCTGGACAGCTGTATGTCACCATTTCTGTCATGAATTCCGCCGAGTTCGGACAGTGAAGCGAGCGGAACGGCTCCACGCACTGTCCGAGATGCTGCGCCGCAATGGCGCGCGAGGATGCACCGCCGAGCGGCTGGCGACCGAGTTCGACGTGTCCGTGCGAACGGTCAAGAGAGACCTCGCTGCGCTGGAGAACAGCGGCGCGCCGATCTGGTCACGTCCCGGGCCCGGCGGTGGCTATGGACTGACCACAGGCGGGTCCCTGCCGCCCGTCAGTCTCTCCCCGGCCCAGGCGGTGGCGCTCCTGGCGGCTGTCTCCGCTGCACCCGACGCCCCCTACGGCGATCTGGCCTCAGCTGCGGTCCAGAAGATCGTGGATGTCCTCGACCCCAGGACCCGAGCGAAGGCCGACGAACTGGCACGCCGCGTCTGGGTCAACGCGCCACCATCCAGATCGCGCGCTGTCACGTCAGCGCTGGAAGCGGCGATGGCCGAGCAACGAGTGATCCGGATCCCCTACACCTCGAGCGACGGCACCACGACCACCCGGGACGTCGAACCCGTGTTGTTCGCCTCCACGAACGGCCAGTGGCACCTGATCGGCTGGTGCCGGCTGCGCAACGCCATGCGGTGGTTCACCGTGTCCCGCATCGAGCAGGCCAGCACGACCACGATCGCCTGCGGCAGCCACACGATCGACGAGGTCGGGACACCCCCAGCGAACGCCAGACCCGTACACGGCCCCAGCGACTGATCTGTTCGATCAACGTGTCCGGTCAGGACGACTAGCGTGCCGGCATGGACAGCCAGGTCGGCGGGGTGTCGGTCCACCACGTCGAGCACGGGACCGGCCCGCCGCTCGTGGCGCTGCACGGTGCCGGCGTCGACCACCGGGAGATCGAGGCGGCGGTCGAGGCCGTCGTCCCGGACGTCGGACTGCGCCGCGTCTACCCGGACCTGCCCGGGATGGGTCGCTCGACGGCCGAGGGGCTGACCAGCAACGACGACGTCGTCACGCTGCTCGCCGGCTTCGTCGAACAGCTGGCCGAGGAGCCGGTGCTGCTGCTCGGGCACTCCTACGGCGCCTACCTGGCCCGGGGTCTGGCGGCCCGCCGTCCGGACCTCGTGCGCGGCCTCGCGCTGGTGTGCCCGCTCGGCGAGCGGACCGGACAGGTCCCCGACCACGAGGTGGTCCGCCAGGACGACGACGCCCACGACGAGCTCGCGCCGGAGCAGCGGGCGGGGTTCGACGAGTACTTCGTGGTCCGGACCCGGACGACCGCCCGCCGCTACCGCGACCACGTCATCCCCGGCACGACGCTGGTCGACGAAGCCGCGTTGGAGCGGGTCTTCGCGGGGTGGTCGATCGACCTGGGCACCTACGACGGGCCCACGCTCATCGTCGCCGGCCGCCGCGACTCCACGGTCGGGTGTGCGGACGCGGTCGGCCTGCTCGGCCAGCATCCGAACGCCACCCTGGCGGTCGTCGAGGGCGCCGGCCACGCGCTGGTGCACGAGCGGCCCGAGGTCTTCGGCGCACTGCTCCGCGAGTGGATCGACCGCGCCCGCCCGGACGTCAGTCCCTTACGGGGCACTGCAGGTTGATCGGGTTGCCGTCCGGGTCGGTCACGTGGGCCACCCGCATGCCCCACGCCATGTCCGTCGGCCCTCCGGTGACCGCGCCGCCGTGCGAGCGGACCGAGTCCAGGAGCGCGTCGACGTCGTCGACGCCGATGCCCAGCAGGGTTCGGTTGCCGGCGGGTGGCTCGGCCTCCCGGACGAGCCCCAGCACCGAGTCACCGATGCGCAGGCTGAGGAAGAACGGCGGGTCGCCGTCGTCCTCAGGCGGGGTCTGCTCGACCACCTGAGCGTTCAGTACTCCGACGTAGAAGTCCCTCAGGCGTTCCGGGTCGGCGGTGAGGATCATGGGCAGGATCGTGGGCATGGGGTCTCCTCCGGGGTCGGTCGCCTCGCAGCACTGACTCCGGGATGGTGGGGAAGTCATCGGCCCGGCCGTCAGCGGGAGTTGAGCCGGGCCGCCTGGCGCGTCAGGTGGTCGCGCTCGGCTGCGTTGCCCGCCAGGGCGGCCGCCTCGGCGTAGAGCCGCGCCGCCCTCGTCCGGTCGCCGTCCTTCTCGTGCAGGTACGCCTGGACGGCGGCGAAGCGGGGGACCGAGGCGTCCACCGAGGCGAGCGCTGCCAGGCCGGCGCGCGGACCGTCCGCCTCACCGACGGCGACCGCGCGGTTGAGCCGCACCACCGGGCTGCCGGTCAGCCCGACCAGCTCGTCGTACCACTCCACGATCTGCACCCAGTCGGTCTCCGCGGCCGACCGCGCGTCGGCGTGCAGCGCCGCGATCGCGGCCTGGGCCTGGTACTCGCCCAGCCGGTCCCGGGCCAGGGCGGCCTGCAGCACCTGGACGCCCTCTCTGATCAGCGCGGTGTCCCACCGGTCGCGGTCCTGCTCGGCGAGTGGCACCAGGCTGCCGTCGGACGCGGTCCGGGCGGCCCGCCGCGCGTGGTGGAGCAGCATCAGGGCGAGCAGCCCCGCCACCTCCGGGTGGTCGACGGCGGCCGCGAGCTGACGGGTCAACCGGATCGCCTCCGCAGCCAGGTCGACGTCCCCGGAGTAGCCCTCGTTGAACACCAGGTAGAGCACGCGCAGCACGGTGGCGACGTCGCCGGGCTCGTTGAAGCGGACGTCGGAGACAGTCCGCTTCGCGCGGCTGATCCGCTGGGCCATCGTCGCCTCGGGCACCAGGTAGGCCGCGGCGATCTGCCGCGTGGTCAGCCCGCCCACGGCGCGCAGCGTGAGCGCCACCGCCGACGCGGGCGTCAACGACGGGTGGGCGCAGAGGAAGTACAGCTGCAGCGTGTCGTCCGCCGAGGGCACCGGCCCGGACGGCGGCTCGTCGGCGACGGTCTCCTCCCGGCGCCGGCGGGTGGCCTCCGCCCGGGTCGCGTCGAGGAACCGCCGCCAGGCCACGGTGACAAGCCAGCCCGTCGGGTCCCGCGGCGGGGCGGCCGGCCAGCTGCGGACCGCCTCGAGCAGCGCCTCCTGGACGGCGTCCTCGGCCGCCGCGAAGTCGGCTCCGCGGCGGACGAGGACGCCGAGCACGCCCGGCACCAGGCCCCGCATCAGGGCGTCGTCCACCGGTGGGGTCACTCGGTGATGGTGGGGGACGCGCCCAGGAACGGGCGCAGCTCGAGCCACTCGTGGATCGGCCGGCCGCCCGCTCCCGGCGCCGCCGACAGCTCGCCGGCCAGCTCGACGGCGCGCTCGTGGCTGTCGACGTCGATGACCATCCAGCCGGCGATGAGGTCCTTCGTCTCTGCGAACGGGCCGTCGGTGACCGGCGGGCGACCCTCGCCGTCGTACCGGACCCACGACCCCTCGGGGGCCAGCGCCTGGCCGTCGACGAACTCGCCGGTCTCCTCGAGCTTCGCCGCGAAGTCCTGCATGTACTGGATGTGGGCGGAGACCTCGTCGGGGGTCCACTGGTCCATCGGGACGTCGTTCACCGCAGCCGGCGCGCCGCGGTAGTGCTTGAGCAGCAGGTACTTGGCCATCGTGGTTCTCCTCGCTGGTGGTGCGGCCATCGTGGCCGCGGACACCCGGGAGACGGAACCGGTCGCGCGTTCTCGACATCGGACGTCGCTCAATGCCGGTGCTCGTGCCAACAGCCGCTCATCGGGCAGCTGGGCACTGCTCTCTCGCGGCTTGTCAAGGTGTCTCGGACATCTGTGGACAAGCGTCTGACCTGCGAATTCGGGTTGAGCGGCATCCGCGTTCGCGATAGCATTCGTACAGACGTTCGAATGCTGCGGGAGGTGCCGTGAGCGAGTTGATGTCGGCTCTCGATGCCCTCGCGTCGGACGATCTCCACTCGCTCACGGACGGGCAGGTGCTGGACCGGACGGCGATGCTGGTGCAGCTGGTCAATCGCGCCTCGGCGGAGTTGACCCGCACGGTCCGGCGCGCCGAGACCACACAGGCCGCGGAGCACGACGGGTTGAAGAGCATGCGGTCGTGGCTGATCGGGCACGTGCGGCTGGCCCCGGCCGAGGCGTCGCGGATCCTGCGGTCGGGTCGGGCGTTGGAGCACTTCCCGGCGCTGGCCGCCGGGTTCGCTGAAGGTGCGGTGACGGCGGCGCAGATGGACGTGGTGGCCGCTGCGGTGGGGGAGTCGGAGCGAGCGCAGGCTGCCGAGCAGGGCATCGACCTCGCTGCCTTCGATCGGGTGTGGGCGCAGGTGGCGGTCGAGTCGCCGCACCAGTCGCTGGTGGCTGCGGTGCAGGCCTTCGAGGACGCCCTGGACCCCGACGGCCCCGAGCCCGACCCCACCGAGGGTCGCCGGCTCACGATCGCGAAGCACGCCGACGGCAGCGTCACCGGTCGGTTCGACCTGGACGCGGTCGGTGGGGAGAAGGTGCAGGCGGCGATCGAGTCGATCGTGCAGGCCGACCGACCCCAGGGCGACGACCGGACCCGAGCCCAGCAGAACGCCGACGCCCTCGTCCAGCTGTGTGACAACCAGCTGGCCTCGGGCAGCCTGCCGATCCTGCGCACCGTCAAGCCGCACGTGGTGGTCGGCGTCGATCTCGATGACCTCGTCGATCCGGCCACCGGCGCGGGTGCGGCGGAGCTGGGCTTCGGGGCGACGATCTCGGCAGCGCGGGCCCGCTACCTGGCCTGTGACGGCAGCATCTCCCGCATCGTCATGGGCCCCGACGGCGTTCCGCTCGATCTCGGCCGGGACCACCGGGTGGTCACCCCCGGGCTCCGGAAGGCGGTCGAGCGGCGGGACAAGGCCTGCGTGTTCGCCGGCTGTGGGGCCCCGACCCACTGGTGCGACGTCCACCACCTGGTCCACTGGCTGCACGGCGGCGAGACCTCGCTGGAGAACTCAGCGTTGTTGTGCGAACGGCACCACACCAAGGTCCATCACGGGTTCCGGGTCGAACGAGATCCCGGTGGTCGATGGCGTACCTGGCGACCCGATGGCACCGAGATCCTGATCGGACCGCTCCTGCACTGACCTGCCCGGCCCGGTGCTCAGTCGCGCCCGGGCCCCGGCATGCCGCCCGGGTCCCGGCATGCCGCTCGGGTCTCGGCAGCACCGAGCGATGTCCCGGCTGCTACACGGAGTGCGCGGTCGTCGGGTCGAGCGCCTGGCCACCACGGTGCCCTGCCTGAAGGTCGGCCGCAGCAGCCCCGGCGATCGTGGAGAGCAGGGCCAGTGACTCGGCCGACCGGGAACCCGGCTCTGCCTGGTAGACCACCAGCACCTGGTCGTCGGCGTCTGCGACGGAGAACTTGTCGTAGCGCAGCTCCAGGTCACCGACCTGCGGGTGCTGCATCCGGTACACGCCCCCGCCGGGGTGCCGGCGCACGTCGTGGCGGGCCCAGAGCCGCCGGAACAGGTCGCTTCGCACCGACAGCTCGCCGACCAGCTCGGCCAGTCGCGGATCGTCGACGTCCGGGCCGGCTGCGCTCCGCAGCACGGCGACCAGGTCGACGGCGGTCGCCTCCAGCTCGGCCGGGGAGCCGGACCTGCCCGGCTCCAGGAGCACGGTCCGCAGCAGGTTGGTGCCCGGGGTGAACAGCGGCGACAGCGCCACGGCCAACCGGTTGGCCGCCAGCACGTCGAGGTGGCGGCCCTGCACGAAGGCGGGCGTGTGGTCCCACGACGCGATGAGCTGGGTGACGCTCGGTCGCACCCGCTCGGCACGCCGCTGCGCGCGACGGCGGCGGGGTGCCGGGTCCGCCAGGTCGTGCAGGTGCGCGGTCGACGCGCCGTCCAGGCCCAGCGACCGCGCCACCGCGTCGAGCACCTGCGCCGACGGATGCCGGTCACGGCCCTGCTCCAAGCGCGTGTAGTACTCGGTGCTCACCCCGGCCAGCATCGCCAGCTCGTCGCGGCGCAGCCCGGGGACGCGACGGTGGTTGGTCACCGCGATCTCGACGTCCTCGGGGCGCACCTGCTCGCGCCGGGCACGCAGGTACTCACCGATCAGGTTCTCCGTCACGCCCGAACGGTAGGTCGCCGCGGCACTCACGTGGCTGTCCCTGCCGGCACCCCCCTCACCGGGGGCCTGGTTGCCGGCGCACCGCCTCCCGACGCTGGGCGCATGACACGAACCTGGCTCATCACCGGGGTGAGCAGCGGCTTCGGCCGTCAGCTCACCGAACGGCTGCTCGCCCGCGGCGACCGCGTCGCCGGCACCGTCCGACGGCGGGACGCCGTCGCCGACCTCGTCGACACCCACCCCGACACCTTCGCCGTCCACCGCCTGGACCTCACCGAGACCGACCGCATCCGGTCGGTGGTGGACGCCGCACAGGCGCACTTCGGCCGGCTGGACGTCGTCGTGAGCAACGCCGGCTACGGGCTGTTCGGCGCCGCCGAGGAGCTCAGCGACGACCAGGTCCGCCACCAGCTCGACACCAACCTGCTCGGCTCCATCCAGCTGATCCGCGCCGCGCTCCCGCACCTGCGTGCCGCCGGCGGCGGGCGGGTCCTCCAGCTGTCGTCGATGGCCGGCCAGGCCGCGTGGCCGGGCTCCTCGCTGTACAACGCCTCGAAGTGGGGCATCGAGGGCTTCTGCGAGGCGCTGGGCCCCGAGGTGGCGCCGTTCGGCATCGGCGTCACCATCGTCGAGCCCGGAGGTGCCCGCACCGACTTCGGGCACGGCGGGCTGCGCTTCGCCGACCCGCTCGACGCCTACGACGTCTCGCCCGCTGCGGCCGTGCGGGCATTCCGCGACGGCGGGCCGCCCGGGGTCATCGGCGACCCGGGGCGGATGGCCGACGCGATGATCGACAGCGTCGATCAGCAGCCCGCGCCGCTGCGCCTGGTGCTCGGCAGCGACTCGTGGGCCGCGATGAGCGCCTCCCTGGAAGGCCGGCTGGCGGACGTGCGGGCGCAGCGGGACAGCGCCGCGCGCACCGACGGCTGACCGGCGGCCTCAGGAGGCGGCGGTCGCGACCTCGGCGTCCTCGGTGGGCGGGGCGAGCAGCACCTGGACGTCGCGGTCGCGCCAGCGCACGGCGGCCGCCTCGTCCTCGGTGACGATCAGGTCGATGCCGGACGGCGGCAGCACCAGGTGCGGCGCGACGGTGTCGTGCTTGCTGCTGTCGGCCAGTACCGCGGTGCGCCGGGCCACCTGCGCCATCGCCGCCTTCACGTCGGCATCGTCGGCGTCGACCGAGGTGGCACCGGCCTCCGGGTCCAGGGCGCACGCGCCGAGGAACGCCCAGTCGGCCCGGTGGCGGGCCAGCGCCGCGGCGGTGGCCGACCCGCTGAAGTACCGCGAGTGCCGGCTCCACTGGCCGCCGGCCAGGGTGAGGTCGACCTCCGGGTCGGCCTCGAACAGGAGCGCGATGTCCAGGGAGTTGGTGATCACCGACAGCGGGCGCACGGTCAGCGCCCGGGCGAGCGCGAGCACGGTCGACCCGGCGTCCAGGACGACGGTGTCGCCTGGCTGGACCAGGTTCGCGGCCGCGGCGGCCTCGGCGATCGCGTCCTTCGCGGCAGTGGCGACGTCCTGGCGGTCGGCCCAGGCCATCCGCGCCGGGTCCAGCAGCACCGCCCCGCCGTGCGTCTTCTGCAGGTGCCCGGCCGTCGACAGCGCCCGGAGGTCGCGGCGGACGCTGTCCTCCGACACCCCCAGCAGCTCGGCCAGCTCGCCGACCTGCACCCGGCCGTGCCGGTGCAGCTCGTCGAGGATCCGTGCCTGGCGCTCCCGGGCGAACACACGCATCCCGTCCTCTCGCCTACTGATTCCTGCTTGACTCTGCGGAAGTCTGCACGATTCACTGCGGGACGTGCAAGAACCGGCAGCGCCAGCGTCCACCATCAGGATCACGTCACCGGTCGCGCTCGCCGTCGCCGGTGTGGTCGGCTTCCTCGTGCTGGGGGCCCTGGCCAGCGTCCTGGGCCCCACCCTGCCCCGGCTGCGGGTCGAGCACGGGCTCGGCCCGGCCGCGGCCTCGTGGCTGCCGGCCGCCTTCTCCGCCGGGTCGGCACTGGGCGTGGGCCTCGCCGGGTATCTCCGGCTCCGGCTGACACTGGCGCCGCTGCTCACCGGCGGCGCGCTGGTCCTCGGCGTCGGCTGCGCCGCCGTGCCGATGGCGCCCAGCGGAGGAGCGGTCGCCGGGGCGCTGCTGCTGGCGGGCATCGGGTTCGGCGTAGTCGACCTGCTGCTCAACCTCACCCTCGCGCGGTCGTTCGGCGCCGGCAGCGGCGCCGTCCTGATGGCGGTCAGCGCCGCGTTCGGCGTCAGCGCCGTCCTCACGCCCGTGTTCGTCGGCTCGGCGCCCGAGGATCTCGTCGCACCCTTCGGGGCCTGCGCGGTCGGGGCCGTCGCCCTCGCGGTACTCGCCGCCCGGCTGCGCACCGCCGCGCGGCCGGTGGCGGCCGTGATCCCTGGGCCCCGCCGGCACCCGGTCGGGGAGTCGGTCGCCATCGGGCTGCTCGCCGCGGTGCTGCTGGGCTACGTCGCGGTCGAGGGCGGCGTCGCCGGGTGGGAGACCACCCACCTGCTGGCGACCACCGACCTCACCGACGGCCAGGCGGCCCGGGCGGTCGCCCTCTTCTGGCTGGGCCTGACCGTCGGCCGGCTGCTCGCCACGCCGCTGGCGCTGCGCCACCACCCGAGCCGGATCGTGGTCGGCTCGCTGGCCGGCGCGACCGTGGCGCTGGCCCTGGCCGCGCACGCCCCGGTCGCGGTGGCGGCCTACGCGCTGGCCGGGCTGTTCCTCGCCCCGGTGTTCCCGGCGGTCATCGCCTGGCACGCCGACCGGGTGCCCAGCGGGCGCGGTGCGACCGTCGTGTTCGCGGTCGGGCTCGCCGGGCCGCTGCTCACCTCGCCGCTGATCGGTGCGATCGCCCAGAGCGCGGGCACGAAGACGATCCCGTGGGTGCTCGCCGCCCTCGCGCTGGCCGCCGCCGGTGGTGCGCTGGCACTGAACGGGCGCACCGCCACCCCGACGCCGGCCCCCGCCGAGGTGACCGTGTGAGCGGCCCGGCCGGCTCGCCGGCCGCCGCTGACGGCATCACCAGGCGACGGGACCGTGCCGGTCGGTGAAGGTGCCGGTCGGGCCGTCCGCGCCGATCGACGCCATCGCGACGATCGCGTCCGTGCCCTCGGTGACGGTCTGCGGGCCGGCGTGGCCGTTGAAGTCCGTCGCCGTGTAGCCCGGGTCCACCACGTTGATCCGCAGCTCCGGGAGGAACTGGGCGTAGACCGAGGTGAGCATGTTGACCGCCGCCTTGCTGGCCGAGTAGCCGAGCGAGGGGACCGAGTGCTCGATCCGGGACTCGTCGGAGCGCACGGCGAACGAGCCGAGCCCGCTGGTCACGTTCACGATCACCGGGGCCGCCGACTCGCGCAGCAGCGGCAGGAAGGCGTGCGTCGTCCGGACGATCCCACCGGTGTTGGTGTCGAGCACCGCCATCAGGTCCGCGGCGGTGTACTCGTCGACCGCGCCGATCGGCCCGGAGACGCCGGCGTTGTTGACCAGCACGTCCAGCCCGCCCAAGCGCTCGCGCACCTCCTTCGCCGCCGAGGCCACCGACTCGTCGGAGGTCACGTCGATGCGCACCCACTCCACGCCCAGCTCCTCGGCCGCGCGCTGACCGCGCTCGGCGTCGCGGGCGCCGATGACCACCCGGTGCCCCTGCTCCTTCAGCCGCCGGGCCGCCTCGAAGCCGAGGCTCTTGTTGCCGCCAGTGATCAATGTCGTCGTCATGCACCCACCGTGCGCCCGTCCGGGGGACGTCGACTGGTGCCGTTCGACCGTATGACTGGCAGTACCACCCATCCCGGCCGCAGTGGACGACGATGAGCTCATGACCGACCGAGGGGACTTCGCGGCGCTGCTGCGCGCATGGCGGGAACGCCTCCAGCCGGCCGCGGTCGGGTTCCCCACCGGGCAGCGGCGCACCAAGGGGCTGCGCCGGGAGGAGGTCGCCCTGCTGGCCGGCGTCTCGGTCGACTACCTCGTCCGGCTGGAGCAGGGCCGCGCCGACCGCCCCTCGGCGCAGGTCGTCGCCTCGCTCGCCCGGGTGCTGCAGCTGTCCGACCTCGAGCGCGACCAGCTGTACCTCGCCGCCGGCCTGCCCGCGCCGCTGCCCAGCGCCGTCCCCACGCACATCCCGGCCAGCGTGCAGCGGCTGCTCGCCCGGCTGCCGGACGTCGCCATCGGCGTGTGGACGGCGCACTGGACCCTACTGACCGCCAACGCGGCGTGGCGTGCCCTGCTGGGGGACATGCCGGCCGGCCTCAACCTGGTCGCCGCGGAGTTCGCCGGTCGGGCCCCGCAGGTCGTGTGGAGCGACGGTGACCTGGAACGCCACCAGCGGGCCCTCGTCTCCGACCTGCGCAGTGCCCAGATCCGCTACCCGGACGACCCGTCCGTGCGGGCGCTGCTCGCCGAGCTGCAGCCCGACCCGCGCTTCGCGCAGCTGTGGGCCGAGGGCACCGTCGTCGAGCACCGGTTCCAGGCGAAGACCTTCGTGCACCCGCGCGTCGGCCGGGTGACGGTCGACTGCGACGTCCTCACCGTGATCGGCACCGACCTGCGCATCGTCACCTACACCGCCGAGCCGGGCACCGAGGACGCCTCCCGGTTCGACCTGATCCGCACCCTCGGGTTGGCGGAGGTCGTCGGACCGTCCGCCTGACGGCCGGTCAGCGCCGGAGCTCGGCCACCTCGTCGAGCCGGCCCAGCTTGTGCGGGTTGCGCACCGCGTACATCCGGGAGATCCGGCCGTCCGCCACGACGAAGGTGATCGCCGTGTCGAACTCGCCGCCCGGGTCGATCCGGGCGGCGATCCCGCCGTTGATCAGCGGCGTGGTGATCAGCACCCCGGGCGCGAACGCAGCGAACCGGGACAGCGCCCCGGCCACCCGCTCCCGGCCGGCGAACGGGCGCCGGGCAGCGGGCGCCAGGCCGCCGCCGTCCGCGACCACCACGACGTCCGGCGCGAGCACGTCCAGCAGCGCCTGCACGTCGCCGCCGGTGAGCGCGGCCAGGAACCGGTCCACCACCAGCTGCTGCTCGGCCGGGTCGACCACCATCCGCGGACGGCGGGCGGCCACGTGCTCCCGCGCCCGGTGCGCGATCTGCCGGACGGCGGCGCCCGACTTGCCCACCGCCTCGGCGATCTCCTCGTACGGCACGTCGAAGACCTCGTGCAGCACCAGCACCGCACGCTCGGTCGGCCCCAGCGTCTCCAGCACGGTCAGCATCGCCAGCGAGACGCTCTCCGCGAGCTCGACGTCCTCGGCGACGTCCGGGCTGGTCAGCAGCGGCTCGGGCAGCCACTCGCCGACGTAGTCCTCCCGGCGGCGGGACATGGTGCGCAGCCGGTTCAGCGACTGCCGGGTGACGACCCGGACCAGGTACGCCCGCGGGTCACGCACCTCCGCGCGGTCCGCCTCGGCCCACCGCAGCCACGTCTCCTGCACGACGTCGTCGGCGTCGGCGGCCGAGCCGAGCATCTCGTAGGCGACGGTGAACAGCAGGCTGCGGTGGGCCAGGAACGGGTCGTCGGTCATGCCGAGGCGGCGTCCGTCCGCGACGGGGCAGCCAGCGGCGGCAGGCCGCAGGACGCCGAGAACTCCGCGGACCGGATGCCGAGCGCGACGTTGGCCCGGGCGGTGAGGTTCATCGCGCCGATCCTGGCAGTCAGCTCCACCAGCGCGGGCGCCCCGAGCTCGGCGAGCAGGGCGGCCGACAGCTCGTCGGTCACCGCCGGCGGCGTCTGGCTCATCGCCTCGGCGTACTCCATCACCCGGCGCTCCAGGGGCGTGAAGACGTCGGACTCCCGCCACCGCGGCACCTCCCGCGCCCGGGCCTCGTCGAGCCCGCGGTCGTGGGTCAGGAAGTGGTGCAGGTCCAGGCAGAAGCTGCAGCCGATCGTGCTGGCCGCGGCCATGGACGCGAACGACGCCAGGTCGCGGTCCAGCCGGTCCCAGGACTCGGACTTCCGGCCGAGCCCCATCAGGGCCTTGAACACCGGCGGGTGGTGCCACATCACGCCGATCGACTCCGGCACCGTGCCGAACATCCGTCGGGTCATCGCCCTGACCAGGGCTCCGTAGACGCCGGTGACCGCGGTCGCCGGGACGCGGGTGCTGCTCGTCATGTCTCCTCCAGGTGTGTGGTGGGTCGACATGGAGACACCGGCCGCGAGCCCGGTGTGACACCTCTCCGGGAGACTGCGGGGGTGCGGAGTGGAGGCAGTGGCCAGATCCGGGTCGTCGTCCTCGGCGGTGGGGTGCTGGGGGTCTCGACGGCGGCGCAGCTGGCCGCCCGGGGTGCCTGGGTCACGCTCGTGACGGACGGCGAGCCGGCCAGCGGCGCGTCGGGACGGTCGCTGTCCTGGCTGAACTCGGCCGGCGACTTCCCTCCGGAGTACCACCGGCTCCGCATGCTCGGCCTCGAGCGGTACCGGGCCCTCGCCGCCCGCCCCGACTCGACAGCGCACATCGCCTTCGACGGCGGCCTCCGCTGGGGCGACGGGGTCCGGGCCTCGTTCGAGCACCAGCGCGCGATCGGCTACCCGGCCGAGTGGCTGAGCCGGGCGGACGTCGCCGCGCGGCTCCCCGGGGTGGACGCCGGGGCGATCCCGGACGACGGCGCGCTGCTCAACCCGGACGAGGGCTGGGTCGACCTGCCGTCGCTCATCGCGCAGCTGGTGCGGGACCTGCGGGCCGCCGGGGGAGTGGTGCGGACCTCGGCCGGTTCGTGCCAGGTGGTCGTGCAGGGCGGCCGGGTCACCGGCGTCCGGACCGGTACCGGTGACGTGCTCGCCGCCGACGCCGTCGTGCTGGCCACGGGCGCCGACGTCCCGCGCACCCTCGCCGCTCTCGGTGTGCACCTGCCCGACGCCACCTCGAACGCGCTCCTCGTCCGCACCCCGCCGTTCGGGCACCGGCTCCGCGCCGTGCTGAACACGCCGCGGGTGGCGCTCCGGCCCGCCCTGGGTGGCGGGATCGTCCTGGACGCCGGCTGGTCGGAGGAGGAGGTGGTGCGCCGGGACGACGGGACGTTCGACGTCCGTGACTCCACGGTGCAGGGGCTGCTCTCCGAAGCGGCGCAGGTGCTGGCCGGTCAGCCGGTGCTGTCCTGCTCGTCCTACGGCGTCGGGCGCAAGCCGATCCCCGGCGACGGGCACCCGGTGGTCGGCGCCGTCCCCGGCATCGACGGCCTCACCGTCGCCTTCACCCACAGCGGCGCGACGCTCGGCCTCGTCGCCGGGGAGCTGCTGGCCGGGGAGGTCCTGGACGGAGCGCCGAGCCCCCTGCTGGCTGCCTTCCGGCTCGGCCGGTTCGCGGGGTAGTCCGGCACCCCGGTGTCAGTGGACGGCGACGGGCTCCGGGACGCCGAACTCCGCCAGCGCGCCGGTGTACCGCTTCGGCAGGGGAGCGGCGTACTCACCGCGCTTGCCGGTGCGCAGCCCCAGCCGCGCCAGCCCCTCGACCGTCGCGACGGCCGCCGCCACCCCGTCGATCACCGGCACCCCCACCCGCCGGGTCAGCTCCGCGGCGAGGTCGGCCATCCCCGCGCAGCCCAGCACGATCGCGTCGACGCCCTCGGTCGCGACGACGTCCGCGCACTCGGCGGCGATCCGCGAGCGCGCCGCCGGGTCGGTCTCCAGCGCCAGGACGGCGATCTCCACCGCCCGGATCGTGCGGCACTGCTCCCGCACCCCGTACCGGCCGGCGAGTTCCCAGGCCCGGCCGGTCGTCCGCTGCAGGGTCGTCACCACGCCGAAGGTCCGCCCCAGGTACGTCGCCGTCCGCATGCCGGCCTCGGCGATGCCCACCACCGGCCCGGTCGCGACCTCCCGTGCGGCGTCGAGCCCCGGGTCACCGAAGCAGGCGATGACGTGCCCGGCGGCGCCGGCCTCCTCGCCGACCGCGACCTGGGCGAGCAGCCCCGGCACGGCGAGCGCCTCGTCGTAGTGGCTCTCGATCGAGGCCGGCCCCATCTCCGGGTGCACGGCGACCACCACGGTGCCCGGGCCGGCGGCGGCCCGGGCACTGCGCCCGACCAGGTCGGTCATCGAGGCGGTGGTGTTCGGGTTGACGACCTGGATCAGCACGGCCTCAGACCCGGGTGCCGTCGGAGACGCCGGTCTCGGCCGGGTCGAGCAGCACGATCATCGGCCGCACCCGCTCCAGCCCGGCGAAGAGCACGAAGCCGAGGCCGCAGCCGATGAACCAGCCGTAGTCGCCCACCGAGGTGAAGAGCGTCAGCAGGATGGTCGGCACCCCGGCCCCGAGCACGGCGAGGACGGCGTTGGGGTTGTAGCCGCCGCGGAACCAGTACCGGCCGGTCGGGGACATCGAGTACATGTCGTCGACGGCGATCCGCTGCTTGCTCGCCAGGTAGTAGCCGGCGATCAGGATGCCGAACAGCGGGCCGATCAGGCTGCCCAGGATGCCGAGGCTGAACCGGATGCCCTCGGCGCTGTCGTACCAGTTCCACGGGGTGAGGAACACCGATCCGACGGCGGCGATCATCCCGCCGGCGCGCCAGCTGATCTTCTGCGGCGCCACGTTGGAGAAGTCGAACGCCGGGGCGATGAAGTTCGCGACGATGTTGATGCCGACCGTCGCGATGACGAAGGTCAGCCCGCCCAGCAGGATCGCGAAGGTGGAGTCGATCGCCTCCACGGTGGCGATCGGGTCGGTGATCAGCTCACCGAACACCGGCACGGTCGCCGAGGCGCAGACCACGGTCAGCAGCGAGAAGAAGAGGAAGTTCAGCGGCAGGCCGAGCAGGTTGCCGCGCTTCACCGCATCGAAGCTCTTGCCGTACCGGGCGAAGTCGCCGAAGTTCAGCATCGGGCCGGAGAAGTAGGAGACCACCAGCGCGATCGCGCCGAGCATCGTGGAGACCGTCGCCCAGCCGCTCAGCGTCGGGCCGGTGGACAGGCTCAGGTCGATGTTGGACCAGCCGGCCTCCGAGACCAGGTAGACCGCCAGCACGATCATGACGACGTAGACGGCCGGGCCGGCGAAGTCGATGAACTTCCGGATCGTCTCCATGCCCCGCCAGAACAGCGCCGCCTGGGCCACCCAGAGCACCGCGAAGGAGATCCAGCCCAGCGCCTCCAGGCCCAGGAAGGACGGCGTCAGCAGCGACTCGGCGCCCGGGACGAACTTCAGCCAGATGATGTTCAGGCTGCTCGCTGCCAGGAAGGTCTGCACGCCGTACCAGGCGACCGCAATCAGGCCGCGGATGATCGCCGGGATGTTGGCGCCCTTGACGCCGAAGACGGCGCGGTTGATCACCGGGTACGGGACGCCGGTCTTCTGGCTGGGCTTGGCCACCAGGTTGACGAACACCTGCACGATCACGATCCCGACGACCAGGGCGATGAGCACCTGCCAGGCCGCGATGCCCAGGGCGAAGAGGCTGCCCGCGGTGACGTACCCACCGACGCTGTGCACGTCCGACATCCAGAACGCGAAGATGTTGTAGGAGCCCCAGCGCTGCTGGCGCAGCGGGGCGAGGTCCTCGTTGGTGAGCCGGGGGTCGTAGTCGGCGCCGATCAGCGCGCCGCCGGGTGCGGCGGCCGAGGGCGCCGTCCCGAGGGGTGTGGGGACGTCGGTCGCGAGCGCCACCGGCTCGGGGGACGTGGTGGTCATAGAGGGCTCCTGCGGATCGTCGGCTGGTGCGGGCAGCGGCGGGTCACGAGCTCGTCGGTGTCCCGGGAGCGGCGGGGGAGCGGCCGTCCGGGAGCGACGGCGCGAACGCTAGGGAGCCGGTGTTGCCCCCGGATGTCCGCGCGGGTATATCCGCCGGGCTCAGCCGTCGGCGGGGATGCCGGCGACGATCTCCTGCAGCCGCGCGTAGTGGGCGCCGGTCACCTGGGTCAGGGCCACGACGTCACCGGCGGCGAACGCGTCGAGCATGGCGACGTGGTCGGCGGCCAGCGCCGCCGTCGCGGCAGCGGAGGCGTGCGACATGGGCCGCCCGGGTTCGGTGACGTTCCACGCCCGCTCGAACATCTGCAGCAGGCGGTGCATCTGGCACGGGGCGATCAGCGCCAGGTGGAAGCGCCGGCTCCAACGGTGGTGGTCGTCGGCACCGCCGGCGGCGGTCGCCGCCTCCAGTTCCCGCAGCGCCGCCGCCGCGACGGCGACGTCCTGCGGCGTCGAGCGGGGCACCGCGGCGGCCTGCGCGGCCGCCTCCAGCGAGGCCCGGACGACGTAGAGCTCGGCGAGCTCGGCCCGGCTCAGTCGCGCGACGACGTAGGCGCCCCGCACCTCGTGCTCGACCAGGCCCTCGGCGACCAGCGTCTTGAGCGCCTCGCGCACCGGGATCCGGCTGAGGGAGAACCGGGCGGCGACGTCGTCCACCGGGATCGGGGCGCCGGGCCGGACCAGGCCGGCCAGGATGGCCGTGCGCAGCTCCTCCAGCACGAGCGCCTGCGAGGGGGTGTCGCGGGCGCTGGCCAGCGCAGCGACCCAGGGCGCGGGAGGGCGCTGTCGCGACATCCCACCGCCTCCCTCCCGCGGACCGGAGGCCGGGACGCTAGCGGAGGCGTGTTTCCGTCACGTTGACCCGTCGTCACCCCGTCGCCGCGTGCCGATCACCCTCGGCTCCCAGGAGTTCACCCAACGAGCATGGCGCGATCCAGGGGCCCGGTTTACGGTCCTTCTCGTCCGGAGCCGGGCATCGTTCGATGCCCGCCCGGCCGCAGCAGGTTGACGGCCACAGGGGGAACTGGTGCCTGAAGTCATGCCATGCGAGCACGTGCGGGTCCTCGGCTGATGAGCCGGGCTCGTCGCGGACGGCACACGAACACCCGGTCGAGCCGGGTGCGGGCACCCGGCGTCGTCGCCAGCGCGGGCATCACCACCGCCCTGGTCGCCTTCCTCCCCGCGGCCAGCGCCGCACCCGGTGCCGCTCCGGCGCCACCGCCGTCCTCTCGCCTGATGGCCGTCGAGGCCGACGCGCTCGTGCCGCGCCCGCCGTCCGGTCTGCGTGACGTCTTCGCGCCACCGCTCGCGCCACCCCTCGCGCCACCGCTCGAACCGCTGCTGGAGACCGTGGCGATCGCGACCGACGCCGATCCCAGCAGCGCCCCCGCGACAGCCACCGCCACGGCCGCCGCCGCGCCGACCGCCGCCGTCCCGACCGGCGAGGCGTCGCCGCTGGCCGCCAGCGGGATCCCGTCGACCGCACTGACGGCCTACGAACGCGCCGCTGCGCTCTCCGCCGACTGCGGCATCAGCTGGACCCTGATCGCCGCCATCGGCCGGGTCGAGTCCAACCACGGCCGCTTCGCCGGCGCCACCCTGCACACCGACGGGCTGTCGAGCCCGCCGATCATCGGCATCCCGCTCGACGGCACCAACAACACCGCCCGGATCCTCGACTCCGACGACGGCGTGCTGGACGGCGACACCGTCTACGACCGCGCCGTCGGCCCGATGCAGTTCATCCCCACCACCTGGGCGATGTACGACAGCGACGGCAACGGCGACGGGCGCCGCGACCCCTTCAACATCAACGACGCCGCCGTCGCCACCGGCAAGTACCTCTGCGCCGCGGGTGGGGACCTCTCCACGCCGGAGGGCCAGTCGCGCGCCGTCTTCGCCTACAACCACTCCGACAGCTACGTCGCCACGGTGCTCGGGCTGTCCGCGACGTACGCCGGGACGACGCCGGAACCGGCGCCCACCCCGGAAGGTCCGGCGCCGACCGTGCCACCGGCCGCCCCCGCCCCGCCGCCCGCTGTCGAGCCGCCGCCGGCTGTCGAGCCGCCTGCGGCGCCGGTCGAGCCCCCGCCGCTCCTGGCCGCACCAGCACCGGTCCCTGCCCCCACGCCGGAGCCGGAGCCCGAGCCCGTGCCGGCTCCTGCGCCAGAGCCCGAGCCCGAGCCCGCGCCCGAGCCCGCGCCTGAGCCGGAGCCCGTCCCGGCTCCTGAGCCTGCTCCGGCACCGGAGCCCGCGCCGGAGCCGGAGCCGGAGCCCGTCCCTGCACCTGAGCCCGAGCCGGTCCCGGCTCCCGAGCCGGAGCCCGTCCCTGCACCTGAGCCCGAGCCGGTCCCGGCTCCCGAGCCGGAGCCTGCCCCGGCACCTGAGCCCGAGCCGGTCCCGGCTTCCGAGCCGGAGCCTGCCCCGGCACCGGAGCCCGAGCCGGTCCCGGCACCGGAGCCGAGCCCCGAGCCGGCCCTGTGTGGCATCGAGTTCCAGCCAGCCGAGCCGGTCGTCGTCGACGTGGTGGACGGCACCGGTGACCCGGCCCTGGTCGAGGCGGTGACCGGGGTCCTCACCGACGCCGGGCTCACCCTCGGCACGGTGAGCAGCGCCGAGGTCACCGAGTCGGCGATCGAGCACCTCGAAGGTCAGGAGGAGCCGGTGCGGCAGCTGGCCGAGGCGCTCGGCGTCGTGTCGCTGCTCCGGCCGGCGACGGGGGAGAACCTCACCGTCGTCCTGGGCTCCGCCGATGCGGCTCCGCTGGTCGAGGAGCTGGCCACGCTCGCCGACGAGGAGTGCGACACCGTCCCCGCCGAGGAGACCGACTGACCGCCAGCGACACCCAGACGTTCTTCGGCTCCCGGGCTGCCGCCTGGGAGGAGAAGTTCCCCGACGACGGGCCCCGGTTCGAGCGGGCCGTCGCCGAGCTGGGGGTGCGCGCCGGGGACGCCGTCCTCGACGCCGCCTGCGGCACCGGGCGCGCCCTGCCGGTGCTGCGCGCCGCCACCGGCCCGGCCGGGCTGCTCGTCGGCCTCGACCTGACCGGCGAGATGCTCGCCGAGGCCCAGCGGCGCGGTCGCGGGGAGCTGGCGCACCTGGTGCGTGGCGACGTCACCGGGCTGCCGTTCGCCGCAGGGGCGTTCGACGTCCTCTTCGCCTCCGGGCTGGTCTCCCACCTGCCCGACCCCGAGGCCGGCCTGCGCGAGCTGGCCCGGGTCGCTGCCGACGGCGCACGGCTCGGCCTGTTCCACCCGGTCGGCCGGGCAGCGCTGGCCCGGCGGCACGGCCGGGAACTGACCCCGGACGACGTGCGCAGCGAGCCGCGGATCCGGGAGCTGCTCACCGGCACCGGCTGGCGCGTCACCGAGGTCGATGACGCCGAGGACCGCTGGTTGGTGGTGGCCGTCCGCCGCGAGCGCACGTAGCCGACCGCCTCGCGCCTGCCCGGCGGAGCGGTGTCCGCGTGTCACCCTGTGCGGCGTGCTGCACCGGACCCCGCCCCGCCTGACGTGAGCGCTCTGCTCGCCGCCGTGGTCGCCGGGGTCGGCGGAGCCGCCACCGGCCGCGTCGTCGACTCGCTGGCGCTGGTCGCCCCGCGTCGGGTCGAGGCCGGCGACGGGGCGGTCGCGGTCCGCGTCGACCGGCGGGCCCGCGCGATCGGGGCCCCGTGGCCGGAACTGACCGGGGCGCTCTGCGCCGTCGCGGTCACCCTCCGGTTCGGCTGGACGGCGCAGCTGCCCGCCTGGCTGTGGTTCGTCGCGGTCGGCCTGCTGCTGACGGTCGTCGACCTGCGCGAGCAGCTGCTGCCCAACCGGGTGCTGCTGCCGGGGCTGCTCGGCGGCCTCGCCCTGCTGGCCCTCGCCGCCGGGGCCGACGGCGACTGGTCGAGCCTGGGGCGCGCCGCGCTGGCCGGGGGAGCCGCGTTCGCGGTGCTGCTGGTGATGGCGCTGGCCGCCCCGAGTGGACTGGGGATGGGCGACGTCAAGCTGGCCGGGCTGCTCGGCCTCTACCTGGGCTGGCTCGGCTGGCCCGTCGTCCTGGTCGGGTTCTTCCTCGGTTTCCTGCTGCAGGCCGTGGTCGGGCTGGCGCTGCTCGCCGCCCGGCGGGTGGGGCGCCGGACCGGGCTGCCCTTCGGGCCGGCGCTGCTCGGCGGTGCCCTGGTCGCGGCTCTGCTGACCGAGGAATGGGTCCTGCTCCTGCCGTGACGCGCGGACAGGCCGTTCACCCGTCCGGGTGAGCCGCCCTGCTCAGGGCTGTGCTGCTGGTCGTGCCCGCCCGAACAACGGGGGGAAGACCGCGACCCGGGTCACCCGACCCGATCAGCCGACGGTCGGTTCCCCAGGAGCTCACGTTGGTCAGCCTGTTCCAGACGCTGCACACCCTGTCCTACGTCACCGCCGACCGTGTCGCGGACCGGCTGAAGGCGGTCAAGGAGGAGAAGGGCGCCTCGGCCGTCGAGTACGCGATCCTCGTCGGCGCCATCGCCCTGGCCGTCGCGGCGGCCGTCCTCGTCTTCGGCGGGAAGCTCGAGGCCCTCTTCAACAGCATCACGCTGACGCCCACGGCGCCCGCGCCCAAGAGCTGACCCGCCCCTTCCCGATCCCACGACAGGAGCAGCTCCGTGTCCGGCAGCCCTGCCCGGCCCCGTCCCCGTCCCGCTCGCCGGCTCCTCGGCGAGCGGGGCGCGGCGGCGGTCGAGTTCGCGCTGGTCATCCCGGTCCTGCTGCTCCTGCTGCTGGGGATCATGGAGGTCAGCGCGGCCTTCAACACCCAGGCGACGCTGTCCGCGGCGGCCCGGGAGGGCGCCCGCTCCATGGTCACCTCCGGCACGGTGGCGTCGGCGCGGTCGGCGGTGCAGACCGCGGCCGGCCCGCTGGCGGTGTCCTCGGTCAGCATCAGCCCGGTCACCTGTGTGGGTGCGGCGGCCGGCACCACGGTGACGGTGACCGTCACCGCCCGCCGCACGTTCGTCGCCGGGGTCCTCGGGTCGACCGGCGTGGACCTGACCGGGACGGCGGCCATGCGATGCGGCTGACCCCCCGGCTGCTGCGCCGGCTCGGCCCGCGGCGACTGGCCGACGAACGCGGCGCCGTGGCCGTGCTGGTCGCGATCCTGCTCGTGCCGCTGCTGGGCTTCGCCGCCATCGCGGTGGACGTCGCCTCGCTCTACGCCGACCGCGAGCAGCTGCGCAACGCCGCCGACGCCGCGGCGCTGGCCGTCGCGACCGACTGCGCGCAGGGCGCCTGCGGCAACCCCGTCGCGACGGCGACCTCCGCGCTGACCGCGAACGCCGGCGCTGCCGACGCGGCCGGCGCCACCCTGCGCACGCCCGACGTCTCCGTCGGCGGGCAGACGGTCACCGTCACGGTGAGCGCCGACCAGGCGCACTGGTTCGCCCCGGTGCTCGGCATCGACTCCACCCGGGTCACCGCGACCGCCACGGCCACCTGGAAGGCCATGTCGCACGGGGTGGCCCAGCTGCCCCTGGCCATCTCCTGGTGCGAGTACCAGCGGCAGATCGCCAAGTACCCGCTGACCAGCACGGTGTCCCGCCGACTGGACTGGGACCTGGGCTGGCTGTCGCTGTGCACGGGGCCGAAGGGCGGGGTCACGCTGGGCGGGCACGCACTCACCGGCACGGACTCCTCGTCCGTCTGCCGGGCGACGTCCTCGGTGGGTCAGTACATCGACGTCAGCATCTGGAGCAGCGTGCTGCCCAACCGGTGCTCGAGGGCCTACCTGGACAGCCTGATCGGCAACGACCTGCAGATCCCGGTCTGGGACGACCTCGACGGGTGGCTGTTCGGCGGCTACCGCGCCCACGTCTACGGCTACGCCCTCTTCCACCTCACCGGCTACCAGCTGACCTACGGCGAGCCGGTCTTCTACGGCTACTTCACCCGTGCGGTCGTCCCGGCCAGCGCGACCAGCAGCACCGGCTCCACCCCGGCGGCCAACCTCGGCGCCACCTCCATCAGCCTCTCTCCTCAGGGATGACCACCATGCGTCGCGTCCTCGCCGCTCTCGCGGCCCTTGCCCTGGCAGCGTTCGGCGCCGTCGTCCTGATCAGCTACGTCCGGGGCGCCGATGCCCGCGCCGAGGCCGGGGCCGTCCTGGTCCCGGTGCTCGTCGTCGACCAGGACGTCCCGGCCGGCACCCCGGCCGCCGAGCTCGCCGACCTGGTGCGGACCGCGGAGGTGCCCAGTCGCCTGGTCGTCCCCGGTTCCGTCGAGGACCTCGCCGACGTGGCCGGCCTGACCACGACCACGTCCCTGGTGTCCGGTGAGCAGGTGGTGTTCGCACGGTTCGCCGACCCATCCGTGCAGGCGGCCGCCGCCGGGGTGGTCGAGCTGCCCACCGGCACCGAGGAGGTGAGCCTGACCCTCGAGCCGCAGCGCGCCGTGGGCGGGGCGCTGGTCGCCGGCGACCGGATCGGGGTGTTCATCAGCCAGGGCGACCCGACCACGACCGACCTCGCCGTCGGCGAGGTGCTGGTGACCCGGGTGGCCGGTGGCGCCGACGACCAGACGGCGGCGCTGACCGGTGCCGCGCAGACGGTGACCGTGACGCTGGCCCTCACCCCGGAGGACGCCGCCGTGGTCATCGCGGGGATGGAGCAGGGCGCCGTGTGGCTGTCGCTCCAGGAGTCGGTCGATCCTGCCGACACCTCCCTGGACAGCACGACCACGACCACAGGAGCAGACCAGTGAGCACGGTCCTGACCATCGGTGCCGACGCCGACCTCGTCGCGCGGTTCACCGAGGCCGGCAGCAGCGACGTCGTCGCCCTCGGGGTGGACGCGCTGGCGGAGGGGGTCCTGCTCCGCCACCTCGCCGGACCGGACGCCCCGGACCTGGTGGTGCTGGGGGCCGAGGTCGCGTTGGCCGACTCCTTCGCCCTCGCCGGGCAGCTCGACGGCGCGGCACCGGGCACCAGCGTCGTCGTCGTCGCCTTCACCGATCCCGAGTTGTGGATCGAGGCGATGCGCGCCGGCGTCCGCGACGTCCTCTCCCCGCACGCCTCCACCGCCGACGTCGCTGCCGTCCTCGAGCGGGCGGCCGCCCGCGCCGAGGCCCGCCGGGTCGCGTCGGCGACGGTGCCGCAGGCGCCCACCCGGCGGGTGGTGGTCGTCGCCTCGCCCAAGGGCGGGGTCGGCAAGACCACCGTCGCCACCAACGTGGCCCTCGGCCTGGCCGTGGCCGAGCCCGGTTCCACCGTGCTGGTCGACCTGGACGTGCAGTTCGGGGACGTCGCCAGCGCACTCGCGCTGGTCCCCGAGCACACGCTCCCGGACGCCGTGCGCGGCGCCGCCAGCAACGACCCGCTCGTGCTCAAGACCTACCTCACCCGGCACTCCTCCGGGCTGCACGTGGTCGCCGGCAGCGACTCCCCGGCAGCAGGGGACGCGGTCACCCCGGACGAGGTCGCGCGGCTGGTGGACATGCTCAGCGCGGAGTTCCGGTACGTGGTGGTCGACACCGCCCCGGGGCTGACCGACCACACGCTCACCGCACTCGAGCGGGCCACCGACCTGGTGCTCATCGGCAGCATGGACGTGCCCGGCGTGCGCGGGCTGCGCAAGGAGCTCGACGTGCTCGGCGAGCTGCAGCTCGTGCCGGCCGGCCGCCACCTGGTGCTCAACGGCGCCGGCTCGGCCGGTGGCCTCGCCCTGGCCGACGTCGAGCGGACCGTGGGTGCCCCGCTGGACCTGGTGCTCCCGCGGCACGACGCCGTCCCGCTGTCGACGAACACCGGCGTCCCGCTGCTGATGAAGGGCGGCAAGGACCCGGTGACCCGCGGGCTCCAGACGCTGGTCGGCCGGCTCGCACCTGCCGCGGCGGCCGGCAAGGGCCGGCGCGGACGCCGGCGGGTCGGTGCCCGATGAGCCTCAGCGACCGTCTCGCCCAGGCCCGTGGCCAGGCGGCCGGTCCCGTGCCGCTCGCGCCGGCCCCGGGCGATGAGCCCGTGGTCCGGGTCGTGGGACGCCCCGCGCCGCCGCCCACCGGCCTCGCGTCCCGGATCGCCGGGAGGGCCGGCACCGGCCCCGTCGACCCGGCCACCCGTCCGGCGGCCGGCCCGGACACCCTCACCCAGCTCAAGGAACGGGCCAGCCGCGCCCTGTTCGAGCGGCTGGGCGGCAAGCTCTCCGACGCCGACATCCCCGACGAGCAGCTGCACGCCCTGGTGCGGACGGACCTGCAGCGGGTCATCGCGCACGAGCCGACCCCGCTGTCCGAGGAGGACCGGCGGCGGCTCATCACCGAGCTCACCGACGAGGTGCTCGGCTACGGCCCGCTGCAGCCGCTGCTGGACGACCCGGACGTCACCGAGGTGATGGTCAACGGGCCGGACACCGTCTACGTGGAGCGCGGCGGCCGCATCGTCCGCACCTCGGCCGGGTTCGCCGACGAGCAGCACCTGCGCCGGGTGATCGAGCGCATCGTGTCCCGGGTCGGCCGCCGCATCGACGAGTCCTCGCCGCTGGTCGACGCCCGGCTGCCCGACGGCTCCCGGGTCAACGCGATCATCCCGCCGCTGGCCTTCAGCGGCTCCTCGCTGACCATCCGCAAGTTCGCCCGCCGGCCGCTGCAGATCGCCGACCTGATCGAGGGCGGCACCCTCAGCTCCGACATGGCCGAGCTGCTGCGCGCCTGCGTGGCTGCCCGGCTCAACGTCATCGTCTCCGGCGGTACCGGCACCGGGAAGACGACGCTGCTCAACGTGCTCTCCTCGTTCATCCCCGCGGGCGAGCGGATCATCACCATCGAGGACGCCGTCGAGCTCCAGCTCCAGCAGGAGCACGTCGTCCGGCTGGAGTCCCGCCCGGCCAACATCGAGGGCAAGGGTGCGATCAGCATCCGCGACCTGGTCCGCAACTCCCTGCGCATGCGCCCGGACCGGATCATCATCGGCGAGGTCCGCGGCGGGGAGAGCCTGGACATGCTGCAGGCGATGAACACCGGTCACGACGGGTCGCTGTCCACCGTGCACGCCAACTCCCCGCGGGACGCCGTCGCCCGGCTGGAGACGCTGGTGCTGATGGCCGGCATGGACCTGCCGCTGCGCGCGGTGCGGGAGCAGGTCACCTCCGCCGTCGACGTGATCATCCAGGTCTCCCGGCTGCGCGACGGCAGCCGGCGGGTCACCCACGTCACCGAGGTGCTGGGCCTGGAGGGCGACACCGTGACGCTGCAGGACGCCTTCCTCTTCGACCACTCCGCCGGCAGCGACCGCGACGGCCGGCTGCTCGGCCGCGCGGTGCCCACCGGCATCCGGCCGCGGTTCCTGGAACGGTTCGCCGAGCGCGGGGTCACGCTCGCGCCGCGGGTGCTGGGGGTGCCGCACCTGGCGCCGGTCGTGGGTGGGGGCCGATGAGCCCGCTCGTCTGGGCCGGCGTCGCCGCCTGCGCACTCGCACTCGCGCTCCTGGTCGGGCTGGTCGTCGTCCCGCGGCGTCCCCGGGTGGAGATCACCCGGCTGGACCCGACCGCGGCGCCGGCGCTGCGGGGCCGGTCGGCCCTGACCGCCGCGGCGAACCGGCTCGGTGACCAGTCGCTCCGGCGGCTGGGCCGCCGCGACGCGCTCGTGGCGTCGCTGGAACGCGCCGGGGTCCACCGGTCACCGGCACAGGTCTTCGGCGGGACGGTCGCCGGTGCGCTGCTCGGCGACCTCGTCGGCGGCCTGCTCTGGGGCCTGCTGGGCGGACTGGTGCTGGCGCTGGCCGTCCCGCTCGCCGTCCTGGTGACCCTGGAGGTGCGCAGCCGCCGGCGGCGCTCCGCCTTCGCCGAGCAGCTCGACGACACGCTGCGGCTGATGGCCAGCAGCCTCCGGGCCGGGCACAGCGTGCTGCGGGCGCTGGAGGCCGTCTCCCACGACGGCGCCGCGCCCACGGCCGAGGAGTTCTCCCGGGTGCTCAACGAGGTCCGGGTGGGGCGCGACGTCGTCCTGGCCCTGGAGGAGGTCGCCGAGCGGATGCGCAGCGACGACTTCGGCTGGATCGCCCAGGCCGTCGCCATCCACCGTGAGGTCGGCGGCAACCTGGCGGAGGTGCTCGACCGCGTCGGCGCCACCATCCGGGACCGCGGCCAGCTGCGGCGTCAGGCGCAGGCGCTCTCGGCGGAGGGGCGCGCCTCGGCCGCCGTGCTGCTGGCGCTGCCGGTCGTCGTCGGTGGGGCGATGCACCTGGTCTCGCCGACCTACATCGGCCGGCTCCTGAACGGCGCCACCGGCCTGGTCATGCTGGCGACGGCCGGGGTGCTGATGGTCGTCGGCGCGGTCTGGGTGCGCCGCGTCGTGACGGTGACGTTCTGATGCCCACGATCGTGTGGGTCGCCGTCGCCGCCGTCGTCCTCCCGCTCGCCGTCCTGGCCCAGGTCACGCTGGCCCGGTCCGGGAAGACGCTGGTCGTCGCCCGGCAGAACCTCACGCGTGGCCTGGTCACGCCCGCCTTCGAGGTGGGCACGCTGGAAGCCCGGGGCACCGGGGCCGGCGCCGTCCTCCGCGCGCTGACGCCCGAGTCCGCGGCCCGCCGGATCCGGCGCATGATCGACGTCGCCGGCCGCCCGGCGACCTTCACGATGACCCGCGTGCTGTGGGCCAAGCTCGTGCTCGCCGCCGGCGCGGCGCTGCTCGGTGCCGTGTTCGTGGTGGAGGCGCCCGGCATCCCGGCCGGGCTCGTCGCGGTGGTCGCGGTGGTCGCGGCCTACCACCTGCCCGAGGCAGCGCTGTGGGGCCGCGGTCAGGAGCGGCGGCAGCTGATCGCGCGCCAGCTGCCCGACGTCCTGGACCAGATGACCATCGCCGTGGAGGCCGGGCTGGGCTTCGAGGCCGCGCTGTCCCGCGCGGCCACCACGGGCCGGGGTGCGCTGGCCGAGGAGCTGGTGCGGACCCAGCACGACATCGCCGCCGGCCGGCCGCGGCGCGCCGCCTACGACGCCCTGGCCGCCCGCACCCAGGTCGCGGACCTGCGCCGGTTCGTCGGGGCGGTGAACCAGGCCGACGTCTACGGCATCCCGCTCGCCGACGTGCTGCGGGTGCAGGCCGATGAGATGCGCGTCAAGCGCCGGCAGCGCGCCGAGGAGCAGGCGATGAAGGTGCCGGTCAAGGTCACCTTCCCGCTGATGGTCTGCATCCTGCCGGCGCTGATGATCGTGGTCGTCGGCCCCGCGGTCCTGGGGCTGCTGGAGTCCCTGGGCTGAGCCCCGCCCGCCGCCGGATCAGGCCGGGGCGTCGATCGGCAGGCCGACGTAGAGCATGCCGACCAGCGCACCGGCGGCGGAGTGCACGCCGGCGTAGGCGGTGAAGTAGGGCTTGCCCGCGACGGTGGCCGGGCCGGTGTAGACCCGCCCGCCGAGCACCGCGGCGAGCACCGGGTTGCGGCTGCCGTCGGCGCCGGTGGGGGAGAGGCAGGTGCCGATGTTCCGCCGGCCCTGCGGGTTCACCACCGTGGTCGCCACCCGGACCATCCCGCCGGCGTCGTCGAGTCGCTGGAACAGCGTGCAGGTGCCGCCGACCTGGGCCACCACGTCGTCGACCAGCGCCGACCGGTGCCGCGGGTCGTCGTTCCAGCTCAGCACCTCACCGCCGAGCAGCAGCTCGGGCAGCCCGACGGAGCGCGTCGCCGAGGTCGCCTGGTCGGTCACGGTCACCGTCCGGTGCCCACTGCCCAGCTCGATGCCGCCGGCCTCGTCCAGCAGGTCCTCGGCCAGGGTCAGCGCGCGCCGGACGTAGACCAGCCGCTGGCTGTCGGCCAGCTCGGCGACCGCCTGGGTGATCCGGGCCGACCCGCTGGCCGCCCGGTCGACGTTGTCCACGACCCGCTCGGTGGCGACGCGCTGCTGCTCGACGGCGGCGGCGATGGCGTCCTGCGCATCGGCGATCGAGCCCAGCGTGCCGGTGATCCGGCCGATCGCGGTGACCGCCTGCCGGGTCTCGGACTGCACCGCCTCGATCTGCGCGCCGATGTCCTCGGCGGCCTGGGCGGTGCGGCTGGCCAGCTCCTTGACCTCGTCGGCCACCACGGCGAAGCCCCGGCCCACGTCGCCGGCGCGCGCCGCCTCGACGTAGGCGTTGAGCGCCAGGAACCGGCTCTGCTGGCTGATCGCCGAGATCAACCGCACCATCTGGGTGATCGACTCGCTGGCCTCCTGCAGCGCGGCGATCCGCTCGTCGACCGCGCGGGCGTCCCGCACGGCCTCCTCCGCGACCGCCGAGGCCTGCGTGGTGCTCGAGGAGATGTCCGCGATCGCCGAGCGCAGGTCGGTCAGCGACTCGGCGGCCTGCTGGGAGGTGTCGGACACCTCGCGGCTGGCCGAGGAGAGCACGCCGGCCTGCTGGGCGGCGGCCGCCATGCTGTCGTCCTGCTCGGGCTTGCGGCGGGTACGCGCGGGCGCCGCCGGACGCGGGGTGAGAATCGCCGGCTCGTCGTCCGGGGGCGCGACGGCGGCGGCAGGCACCGCTGCGGTGCCCCGCGGGGACGGGAAGCGCACGACTCGACTCCTCTCGGACGCGGACCCGTGCCCGCCTCGCGCGGTCAGCCTAGGGGGCGCCGAGGTCGGGAACGCGCTGGTGAGAGCGGCGCGTCGGGAGTCCGGTCGAGCGGGAACGATTGCACGGCCCGGTCGGACGCCGTGCGGCGTCCGGTCAGCGCAGCAGCGTCGTCAGCCGCACGGTCAACCCGTCGGGCCCGTCGATGACGTCGACGTGGTCGCACAGCTGCCGGGCCAGCCACAGGCCCATGCCGCCGTGGGACAGGTCGTCGCCGTGGGCGGGGCCGTAACCGGCGAACGGGTCGTCCATCCCCACCCCGCCGTCGCTGATCGTGCAGACCACCCGGTCGGCCGACGCCCACAGCCGCAGCCGGACCGGTGGGCCACCGTGCCGCACCGCGTTCGCGCTCATCTCGTCGACCGCGAGGTGCAGGTCCTCGAGGGCGTCCTGGGGGCCCTCCAGCTGGGCCAGCCGGCCGCCGACCGCGTGCCGCAGCCCGGCGAAGTCCCGTACGTCGTCGACCCGCAGCAGCGGGTCGGTGGCCTCGAGCGGCTCGTCCGGCAGGGGCAGGGCGCGCAGGTAGTCGGCGGGCTCGGTGTAGTCCGGGTTGGGCCGGCGCCCGTCGGCGCTGACCAGGTGGGTGTGCGTGCGCAGCCCGCAGTCGACCAGCTCGGCGGGGAGCGACTCGACGTCGTAGGCACACAGCCCCCAGGTCGGCCACGAGCGCATCGCCTCGTTGAGCACGGCCTCGTACCGCTGCCACTCCAGCCAGTCCCGCGGCGTCTTCCCGAAGTCGGTCTCCCCGACGACCCGCAGCCGGGCGTGCCCGCGACCGGTGACCCGCTCGGCGAGCCGGCGGAAGGCGGTGATCGCTGCAGGCGTGCGCGCCTGGTACACCTCGTGCTGCGGCAGCACGTGCACGTGCTCGTCGCCCAGCGCGTCCCGCAGCATCGTGGCCGAGGGTTCGCTCGTGGTGATCACGGCTGCCTCGCCGGCCTCCAGGCCCGCGCGCAGGAAGGGGACCGCGACGGCGGCCAGCTCCTCGGCGGAGCTGTGCAGGACCAGGTCGTGCCGGAACGTGGCCGGACCCAGCTGGTCTGGCGGTGCGTGCACGTGGTGGGTCCTCTCGTTCGTCGGGGCCGGGTCTGGGGCCGGGGCGTGGGGCCCACGGTAGGCCGATGTCGTTCCGGCAGCTGCGCGTGTGCCCCCCGGGGAGGTCCGGAGCCCGCCCTCAGCGGCTCGCCGGGTCGTCGGGGACGACGTCGGGCACCCGGTTGGGGCCGGCCTCCACCGGGCGCGGGCGGTCCTGTCGGTGCAGTCGCACGGCGACCAGGGCGACGTCGTCCTCGGGCTTGCCGTCGACCAGCAGCTCGATCAGCTCGTCCAGCAGCTGGCCCAACGGGAGGTCGGCCAGCTCGGTCAGGTGGGTCCGCAGCCGGAGGAGGCCGGTGTCCAGGTCGGCGTCCCGGCGTTCGATCAGCCCGTCGGTGTAGAGGAGCACCGTCGACCCGCGGTCCAGGGTGACCACCGACTCGGTGCGCTCGACCGTGGCGTCGACGCCGAGGAGGAGGTCCGCCTTCCAGTCGGCGAGCAGCGCGACACTGCCGTCGGGGTTGAGCGCCAGCGGCGGCAGGTGCCCGGCGTTGGCCCAGACCATCCGGGTCACCCCGCGCTCCAGCTCGTCGGCGGTCTGCTCGAACCGGGCCACCGCGGCGGTGGCCAGGGTGTCCAGCTGGAGCAGCGTCATCGCCGAGTCCAGCCCGCGGAGGACCTCCACCGGCCCGGCGTCGCTGTAGGCCGCGATGCCGCGCAGCAGGCTGCGCACCTGGCCCATGGCCGCGGCTGCGGCCGTGTCGTGGCCGACGACGTCCCCGATGACCACCATCGTCGAGCCGCTGGGCTGCAGGAAGGCGTCGTACCAGTCACCGCCCACCCGGGCGGCCTCGGCCGCGGGCAGGTAGCGCACCGCGATCTCGGCGTGGTCGGGCTCCGGCGGATCGGTGAGCAGGCTGCGCTGCAGCACCTCGGCCATCTGCTGCTGTTGGTCGAACAGGCGCGCGTTGTCCAGCGCCAGACCGGCCCGGTCGGCGACGTCCTGGGCCACCGCGACGTCCGCCTCGGTGGCCGAGTGCGCGTCGGCGTAGGCCAGCGTCAGCAGCCCCAGCGTCCGGCCGCGTGCCCGGAGCGGGAGCGCCACCTCCGCCCGGGGGGCGAGCACGGTCAGCAGGTCCCGGGCCTGCCCGGGCGGCAGCAGGTCGAGCACCTCGGAACCGGCGAAGGTCACCGCCTCGTCGGCGTGCAGCGCCCGGCCCACCGGCGCGGTGATCGGCATGGCGTCCAGTCGCACCTCGGCGTACCGCTCCAGCGTCGCCCGCTGCGCGGGGTCGACGTGCCAGCTGCCGACGTCCCGGGGGTGGCCGTCGGCGTCGATCACCGTGACGATGCACCAGTCGGCCAGCGCGGGCACGACCAGCCGGGGCAGCCGGGCGGTCGCCGACTGCACGTCCAGCGTGCCGGCGAGCTCGGCGCTGACCTGGGCCAGCAGGGCCAGCCGGCGGGCGGACCGCTCGGCCTGCTCCTGCGCCTGCCGGCGGGCGGTGACCTCGATGGCGTAGACCGACAGCCCCTCCGGCGTCGGCCAGGCGCGCACCTCGAACCAGCCGTTCAGCGGCGCGGGGTAGTGCGTGTCGAACGCGACCGGTTCGCCGGTGGCGACGGCCCGGCGGTAGTTCTCCTCGATGTTGCTCCCGACCGCAGCCGGGAAGGCCTCCCAGATGGCCCGGCCCAGCAGGCCGTCACGGCTCTGCCCGAGCAGCCGCTCGGCCTCGGCGTTGACGTGCACGAAGCGCCACTCGGGGTCCAGGGAGTAGAAGCCGGCCGGCATCGCCTCCAGCACGCGGACCACCCGGGCCTCGGCGGCGAGTTCGTCGGTCGCGTCGTAGGCGACCCCGACCACCCGGGCCGCCGACCCGTCGGCGCCGGCGACCGCCTGGCCGCGGGCCGACACCCACCGGGTGTGCCCACCCGGCAGGACGATCCGGAACTCGGCCTCGTACTCCCCGCAGCTGTCGATGGCGGCCTGCAGGGCGTCGGTCACCCGGGGCAGGTCGTCGGGGTGCAGGCGCGCGTTGAACGCCTCGATGCTCTGCTCGAAGGTCACCCGGTCGTAGCCGAACATCTCGATCAGCCGGGCGTCCCAGACGAGCCGTTCGCTCCGGAGGTCCCAGTCGAACGTCCCGATCCGCGCGGCGTCGATGGCCAACTGCGCCCGGAGCCGGTCGCCCTCGAGGTCACCGACGTGTGTGGCCTCTGCCACTGACACCCACTCCACCTGGTCGCCCGACGTCCGGGCCGGGAGCCTCGTCGCTCACTGTTGAGCTGCAGGAGTTATGTCACGCGCCACCTAGTTGGGGCAAGCGGCTCGACGGAGATCACGTCGCCGGACCGGGCACCGGGTGTCCGGTCCGGCGCCCGGTTGTGCGATAACACCTGTCATGGACACGCGCACGGCTCCGGCATGACCAGTTCGTCCCCGGCGCCGCTCGCGCCGCCCCGCGTCGAGGGTGCGGCCGTCGACAAGGGCCTCAAGACCGGCGCCCTGGGCCTGGTCTCCTCGATCGTCCTGGCCGTCTCCTCGACCGCCCCGGCCTACGCGCTGGCCGCGACGCTGGGGTTCGTCGTCATCGTCGTCGGGGTGCAGGCCCCGGCGATCATGCTGCTGGCGTTCGTGCCGATGTGGCTGATCGCGGTCGCCTACTCGGAGCTGAACAAGCGCGAGCCCGACTGCGGGACGACGTTCACCTGGGCCGCCCGGGCCTTCGGACCACGTGCCGGGTGGATGGGCGGCTGGGGGATCATCGCCGCCGACGTCATCGTGATGGCGAACCTCGCCCAGATCGCCGGCTCCTACGGCTACCGGCTGGTCGGGCTCGACGGGCTGGCGGAGAGCGCCGTCTGGACGACGGTGGCCGGCGTCGCCTGGATCGCCGTGATGACCTGGGTCTGCTACCGCGGCATCGAGCCGACCGCACGCCTGCAGCGGGTGCTGCTGTCCGTCGAGGGCGTCGTGCTGGTGGCCTTCGCGGTGTACGCCCTGGTCAAGGTCTACGGGGGGACGGCGCCCGAGGGCTCGCTCACCCCGTCGCCGTCCTGGTTGTGGCCCTCCGGGATCGGCTGGCCGGCGCTCACCGAGGCGGTGCTGCTGGCGATCTTCATCTACTGGGGCTGGGACTCCGCCGTCGCCGTCAACGAGGAGACCGCTGACCCGACCCGGTCGCCCGGGCGGGCCGCGATCATCTCCACGGTGCTGCTGGTGGGCATCTACACGGTGGTCTCCGTGGCGACCGTGGCCTTCGCCGGCGTCGGGACCGAGGGCATCGGGCTGGGCAACGAGGCCAACGCCGAGGACGTGTTCGTCGCCCTGGGGGCGACGGTCTTCGGGGACGACGTCCTCGGCCGGGCCTTCGAGGCGCTGCTGATCATCTCCGTGCTCACCTCGGCGGCGGCGTGCACGCAGACCACGATCCTGCCCACCGCCCGCGGCACTCTGGCGATGGCCGCCTACGGCGCACTGCCCCGGTCCTTCGCCCGGATCCACCCGCGGTACCTGACGCCCACGGTCTCCACGGTCTGGATGGGGATCGTCTCGATCGCCTTCTACGTGGGCCTGACGATCGTCAGCGAGAACGTGCTGATCGACTCGATCACCGCCACCGGCATGCTGATCGCCTTCTACTACGGGCTGACCGGCTTCGCCTGTGCCTGGCAGTTCCGCCGGGCGCTGCACGGCCCGCGGGACGTCGTCATGCGCCTGGTGCTGCCGCTGCTCGGCGGGCTGTTCATGCTCGCCGTCTTCGTGCTGGCCTGCGTCGAGTACGCCGATCCCGGCTACGGCGAGACGGTGATCGGCGGCGTCGGCGGGGTGTTCGTGGTCGGCGTCGGCGCCCTGCTGCTGGGGCTGGTGCTGATGGTGGTCTACAGCCGGGTCGCGCCGGCGTTCTTCCGCGGCGAGACGATGCTCGACGGCGGTGACCTGGTGCTCCGGGACGGCGTCCCGACCGTCACCCCGTCCGACCGGTCCGAGGAGGGTCCCCCTCCCGTCACCTGACCACTGCTGAGCCCTCGGGGGTCGGCTCGGGCTCGGCGACCCGGTGCTGGGCCGGCAGGAACGCCAGGACGACGACCGCCCCGATCGCGCTGGCCGCGGCGCACACCCACGACCCGGCGACGACGCCGTCCAGGAAGGACTGCTGGACGGCCGTCACCGCGTCCCCGGGCAGCTGCCCGGCCACCGCGAGGCCGGCGAACACCGAGTCCGCCGCGCTGTCGGCCGCCTGCGGTGGGGCGCCGGCCGCGGTGAGCCCGTCGACCACCGCCGGGGCGTAGACGGTGCTGAGCACCGACCCCACGACGGCGACGCCGAGGGTGCCGCCGACCTCGCGCACGGTGTCGTTCACCGCGGAGCCCGCCCCGGCCTGGTCGCCGCGCAGTGCACCCATCACCGCCTCGGTCGCCGGGCTGGTGACCAGCCCGAGGCCGGCGGCCATGAGCACCATGGCGATCACGATCCGACCCCAGTAGCCGGACTCCAGGGTGGTGCCGGCGGCGACGGCGAACCCGGCGGCCATGGTCACCAGCCCGGCCGCGACCACCAACTTGGTGCCGACCGCACGCATCGCGACGATCGCCAGCGGGGCGGTGACCCCGATGACGGTGGCGAACGGGAGGGTGGCGAGGCCGGCGGTCAGGGTGCCGTAGCCGCGGACCGACTGGAAGTACTGGGTGATCATGAAGATGAACCCGAACAGGCTGAAGAAGGCCAGCGCGATCGCTCCGCTGCCGACCGACACCCGCGGGTCACGGAACAGCCGGACGTCCAGCAGCGGCTCCTCGGTGCGCAGCTCGTGGACGACGAAGCCGCCGATCGCCAGTGCCGCGACGGCGTAGCCGCCCAGGGTGGCCGCCGAGCCCCAGCCGTGCCCGGGGGCCTCGATCGTGGTCCAGACCAGGAGACCGATGCCCAGCACCGAGGCGGCGGCGCCGGTCAGGTCGAAGCGGTGTGCCCGTGCTCCGCGCGACTCGGGCACCAGCAGCCGGCCGGCCACCAGCGCGACCGCCGCGATCGGCAGGTTGACCAGAAAGACCGAGCCCCAGGAGAAGTGCTCGAGCAGCAGGCCGCCGGTGACCGGGCCGATCGCCACCGACAGGCCGGTGACGGCGGACCAGACGCCCAGTGCGGTCGCCCGCTCGCGGCGGTCGGTGAAGACGGTGACCAGCAACGCCAGGGTCGCCGGGTAGACGGCGGCAGCGGCCACGCCCATCGCGGCCCGGCCAGCGATGAGCTGCTCGGTGCTCGTGGCCAGCGAGGCCAGTGCCGAGGTGAGGGCGAAGGCGACCAGCCCGGCCTGGAGCAGCCGCCGCCGGCCGAACCGGTCACCGAGTGCGCCGCCGAGCAACAGCAGGGCGGCGAAGACCAGCGTGTAGCCGTCGACGACCCACTGCAGGTCGCTGGTGCTGGCCGACAGCTCGCGGCTGATGGTCGGCAGCGCCACGTTGACGATCGTGTTGTCGATGCTGACCAGCAGCACGGACAGGCAGAGCACGGCGAGCACCCACCACCGACGGGTGGCGGGGGCGGGCAGGGGAGTGGTCATCGCGGCCTCCGAGTAGTAGAACGATGTTCCAGAATAGTAGAACGTCGTTCTACACAGAGGCAAGGGCGATCGGTGCAGGAGGATGAGGTCGTGACAGATGTCAGGCCCGGCGCCGGGCGCACCCCGAGCCGAGCGGTCGAACAGGCGCTGGTCGACGCAGCTGAACGGGTGCTCGTGCGGGACGGGCTGAGCGCGGTGACCGTGCGGGCCGTCGCCACCGAGGCCGGGGTCGCCCCGATGGGCGTCTACAACCGCTTCGGCAGCAAGGACGGGTTGATCGCCGCCGTGCTGGTCCGCGGCTTCGACGGGCTGCGGGCCGCGGTCACCGAGGACGCCGACCCCGATCCGGTGGCCCGGTTGCTGGCGAGTGGGCGCAACTACCGGCGGTTCGCCCTGGCCCAGCCGCAGCACTACGGGGCGATGTTCGGCGGGCGGCCGCTGCCCACCGAGGGCGCGGACGAGCTGGTCGAGCACGCTTCGGCCGCCTTCGAGGCGCTGGTCGACCACGTCCGGTACGCGATGGCCCGCGGTGCCCTGCGTGAGGAGGACCCGACCGAGACCGCCCAGCTGATCTGGAGCTCGGTGCACGGAGCGGTGAGCCTCGAGCTCGGCGGGGCGGTGCTCACCCCCGACCCGGCGGCCACCTACGAGTCGCTGCTGCAGCTGATCGTCGACGGGCTGCGCCGACCACCCCCCTGAGGGTGAGGTGTGGCGCCGATCCCCGGGACGACGCTCCAGCGCCCCTCCGTCACTGCCGACACCAGCAGAGACGAGAGGAGCCGGTCATGTTGACTCTGGCGTGCAGTGCAGTGGCCCAGGCGGGGATGGCAGCGACGACGGCGTCGCTGGACGACACCCCCGCGGAGTCGTTGATGTTCGTGGCCGGGTGGCTCACCACGGCCACCGACCTCACCGCGCAGGCGATGCTGATCCGCGACCTCGGCGCGAGTTTCGACGTCCTGATCTGAGGAAGGATCCCCTTCCCCCCACCGCTCGCGAGCTCGCGGCGGGGCCCTGCAGGGGGGCCGTTCCAGCACCTCACCTGCTGGGCAGGGAGCGACGGCCTGAGCCGAGGTCGGCGTCGTCGGCGGCGCGCCGACCGGCGTGCCAGCCGGCCGGGTCGACCGTGCTCCCGCCCCGGCGGCGCAGCGACGGGAACAGCTCCTCGACCGCCCGGTCGACCGCGGCCGACCGCTCGGCCAGCACCGGCGCCAGCTCGGCGCCGTAGTCGGCCCGGGCCTCGGCGGTCGCCTGCTCGCGGGCCTGGGTGAGCCGCTCCTCCAGCCGCTGGGCGAAGGAGTAGAGGAAGCCCCGGCGGAACGGCGTCGACCGCGCTCGGGCCCCGCCGCTGGAGGCTGCGTCGGCCAGCGCCCGCGCCGCCTGCAGCAGCAGCGAGGTGACCAGCAGTTCCACCAGGTCCACGTCGTCCCGGAAGCCGACCAGGGTGGCGATGCCGAAGCTCGGCAGCAGCACCACCCGGACGCCGTTCGCGGTGCCGACGGCCTGCACCACGGCCGCCTTCGCCTCGGTGTGCGGGTCGTCCAGGTGCAGCCGCCGGGCGACCACGCCGGCCGGGGAGCCGTTCCCCCGCTGCGCGAGGACCGCCGTGTCGATGGCGTGCCGGGCCATCAGCGACTGCGCCTTGGCGGTGAGCGCCTCGGCCTCCTCGGCGAACTCCGTGGACTCCGCCTTGGCCAGCAACGACCGGATCCGGTGCAGCACCTTGTCGTCGGTCCCGCTGCTCGACGCCTCGACCGGCCACAGCGCAGCAGACCAGCCGCTGGGCGGGGTGAGCAGCTGCTCCAGCCTCGGCAGCGTCCGGAACAGCCCGATCAGCCGCAGCACGTCCCGCCAGGCCGGTGCGGGTTGGATCCGCTCGGCCCGCCACCAGTCGGCGACGGAGCGGACGTCCGTGTCCAGCGCGCCGAGCTGGGCGGCCCAGGCCTCGGGCACCTGACCGGCAGCGGCCGACCCGGACTCGGCGGTGATGACCGCGGCCGCCAGCCGGGCGGCCCGTTGGCTCACCCGGCGGCGGGCGACGTGCACGACGTCCACCGGCTGCCAGCCGCCCTCCCACAGCTGCGGCAGCGCGGCGGTGAGCGTCTGCTGTGCCTGGCCGCCGCTGTCGACACCCGGGTCGCGCCGGGTCAGCCGGGCGACCACCGGGTCGAGCTCCGCGGCCTGCACCCCGGGCTCGGCGGCGAGCCGGGCGCCGGCCAGCAGCAGCATTAGCACCTCGTCGGTGGTCATCGCGGTCCTCTCCTCGTGCGTGCGCCAGACCAGCGTGGCGGCGGGTGGATCGCGCCGGGGGCGGTCCGGGCGGTTGTGGACCGGGCGTCCCGTTGTGGACGCCGGCGGGCGGCTCAGGCGCGGGGGTGCACCCGGGAGGCCGCCTCGCGGGCGGTGGCCCGGGCGGCGTCGACGTCCTCGGCGCGGGCCAGCGCCACGCCCATCCGCCGGCGGGTGAAGCTCTCCGGCTTGCCGAACAGCCGCAGCTCGACACCGGGCAGCGCCAGGGCCTCGTCGACCCCGTCGAAGGTGACCCCGGTGGCCTCCACGCCGCCGTAGACGACCGCCGAGGCGCCCGGGTTGCGCAGCGTGGTGTCCACCGGGAGCCCCAGCAGGGCGCGGGCGTGCAGCTCGAACTCGTTCTGCCACTGCGTCGTCATCGTCACCATGCCGGTGTCGTGCGGCCGCGGGCTGACCTCGGAGAACCACACGTCGTCCCCGCGGACGAACAGCTCGACGCCGAACACGCCCAGCCCGCCCAGCTCGGCGGTCACCGCCGCCGAGATCGCCTGCGCGCGGTCCAGCGCCACCGCCGACATCGGCTGCGGCTGCCAGCTCTCCACGTAGTCGCCGGCCTCCTGGCGGTGGCCGATCGGCGCGCAGAAGCCGGTGACCGTCCCCCCGTCGCGCAGCGAGCGCACGGTCAGCAGGGTGATCTCGTAGTCGAAGTCGACGAAGCCCTCGACGATCACCCGGGTCCCGGCGACCCGGCCGCCGGCCATCGCGTGGTCCCACGCGGGCTCGACGTCGTCCGGCCCGTCGAGCTTGCTCTGGCCTTTGCCGGAGCTGGACATCACCGGCTTGACCACGCACGGGAAGCCGACCTCGGTGGTCGCGGCGCGCAGCTCGTCGAGGGAGTCGCAGAACCGGTAGGTGCTGGTTGGCAGAGCCAGGTCCTCGGCGGCCAGCCGGCGGATGCCCTCGCGGTCCATGGTCAGCCGGGCGGCCCGCGCGGTCGGGACGACGCGCACCCCCTCGGCCTCCAGCTCGACCAGCGTCTGGGTGGCGATCGCCTCGATCTCCGGGACGACGACGTCGGGCCGCTCGGCCTCGATCAGGGAACGCAGCTGCGCCGGGTCGCTCATCGTCAGCGTCCGGGCGTGGTGGGCGACCTGGTGGCCGGGTGCGTGGTCGTACCGGTCGGCGGCGATGGTCTCCACCCCCAGCCGCTGCAGTGCGATCAGCACCTCCTTGGCCAGTTCCCCGCTGCCCAGCAGCAGCACGCGGGTGGCCGAGGGAGACAGCGGGGTGCCCAGGGAGACCATGCGGACAGGCTAGAGAGGGGTGCGGCGACCGTTCCGCACCGAACGGCGGCGACCCGGGCGCCCGGTCACGGTCACGGCCGGAAACCGCCGGTCAGCCGGCCGTTCCGTCGCTACGTTGCCCTGGTGACCGATCTCGCCAGCCGCGCCCGCACCCTCCTCGACCTGCACCGCGCGCCGGAGCTCCTGGTGCTGGCCAACGTCTGGGACGTCGTCTCGGCCCGGGTCGTCGCCGCCACCCCCGGCGTCCGTGCACTGGCCACCGCGAGCCACGCGATCGCGGCGACGTTCGGCTACGAGGACGGCGAGCAGATCCCGCTCGACCTGCACCTGGACATGGTCGGCCGGATCACCGCCGCCGTGGACCTGCCGGTGTCGATGGACCTGGAGGCCGGCTACGGCGACCCGGGGGAGACCGCCCGCCGGGCGATCAGGCTGGGCGTCGTCGGCGGCAACCTGGAGGACCAGCTGCGGCCGCTGGACGACGCGGTCGCCGCCGTCGAGGCGGTGCTGCGCGCCGGCCGGGACGCCGGCATCGACTTCGTGCTCAACGCCCGCACCGACGCCTTCCTGCTGGCCGAGCCCGGGGCCGACCGGGGCGCGCTGCTCGCCGAGGCCGTGCGGCGGGGACAGGCCTACCTGGCGGCGGGCGCACCGGCGGTCTTCGTGCCCGGCGTCGTCTCCCGCGAGGAGGTCGCGGGCCTCGTGGCCGGCCTCGGCCGCGGGCGGGTGTCGCTGATGGCCGTCCCCGGGGCCTCGCCGTCGGGCCGGGAGCTGACCGACCTCGGCGTCACCCGGGTCTCCACCGGACCGTTCACCCAGCGGGTGGCGCTGACCGCACTGCAGGACGCCGCCGTCGAGCTGGTCGCCGGCGGCGCCCTCCCGCCCGGCACCCGCGCTCTGAGCTGACCGCACTCGCCGGCACCGCTCGGCGCCGCACGCGGGTGACCGCGGGAAAGGCCGGGACGACGGGGCGGGTGGAGCCCTACCGTTCCGGCATGGGCGATCGCTGGGGACCGGGCGGACCTCCTCCGGAGGCGTACAGCCGGGTCACCGATCCGCAGCGGTACACGGGCCCTGCACCACGTCGCCGACCAGCTCGTCACCGACCTCGCCGAGCGGTACGACGTCGCGGTCACCGACGAGCCGGCGCCCGGGCCGGGCGAGGTGCGCGCCGTCCGGCTGCACCCCCGGTCCGCCGGGGGCGCCGACCTGGTGGTGGCGCACACCGACGTCGGGGTGCGCCTGCGGGCCGGCCGCTGGGCCGAGGAGTCGTTCCCGCACTGCGGCTGCGACGCCTGCGACGAGGAACCCGGGGACCTCGCCGACGAGCTCGGGGAGTTCGTCCTCGACGTGGTGCACGGGCGGCTCGCCGAGGAGCTGACCGGCGGCCTCCGCACCGGCACGCTCGCGGTGCGGCGGCCGCGATCGGCCGGGAACCAGTCGTTGAGCCGCGACGACGTCCGACGACTCGGACCTCCGGGGCGCCACGCGTGGTCGCCGTGGCCGGAGCTGGGCGGCCGGTGACACCCCTGCGGGGAGCCGCTCGTCGAGTGACAGCCCAGCGGGCTTCCCGGCCTGCGAAACCCCGCTGAGCAGTCACTAGGCGACAGGAGGTGCCGGGCCGTCAGGGGTGAGCTGGGACACGCTCGGTGGCTGGCTCGGCGGTTCCGGCGGAGCATCGGGGGCAGGACGTCGATGACGACGAGAGAGAGAAGGCACCGCCGCCATGACCGATCTGCTCCTGCCCGCCGACTTCTTCGGTTTCCAGACGCTGTTGTCCGACGACGAGCAGAAGGAACTGCTCGCCCTCCGGGAGTTCCTGGAGTCGGAGATCAAGCCGCACGTCAACGCCGCCTGGGCGTCGGCGGAGTTCCCGCACGACCTGATCCCCAAGTTCGCCGAGGCCGACATCGTGGGTCGCTCCTACGACTGGGAGGGCCGCCCGCGCGCGTCCCGGCTGTACACCGGCTTCCAGGCGATGGAGCTGTCCCGGGTCGACCCGTCGATGGCCACCTTCCTGGGCGTGCACAACGGTCTGGCGATGGGCTCGATCATGATCCTCGGCTCGGAGGAGCAGCGGCAGCGCTGGATCCCGTCGATGATGCAGATGCAGACCATCGGCGCCTTCGGGCTGACCGAGCCCGAAGGTGGTTCCGACGTCGCCCGCGGCATGCGCACCACCGCCCGGCGGGACGGCGACTCCTGGGTGCTCAACGGCGCCAAGCGCTGGATCGGCAACGGCACCTTCGCCGACGTCGTGGTGGTCTTCGCCCGGGACGAGGCCGACGACCAGGTGAAGACCTTCGTCGTGGAGAAGGGCACCCCCGGCTTCACGGCCAGCAAGATCGAGGACAAGTTCGCGCTGCGCACGGTGCAGAACGCCGACCTCACCTTCACCGACTGCCGCATCCCCGCCGAGAACAAGCTCGCGGACGGCAACACCTTCAAGGACGTCAACAAGGTGCTCAAGGTGACCCGGGGCGGGGTCGCCTGGAGCGGCGTCGGGTGTCAGCTGGGCGCCTACGAGGTGGCGGTGGCCTACGCCAAGGAGCGTCACCAGTTCGGCAAGGCGATCGGTTCCTTCCAGCTGATCCAGGACCTGCTCGCCCGGATGCTGGGCAACGTCACCGCCAGCCTGGGGATGACCGTGCGGCTGTCCCAGCTGCAGGAGACCGACGACCTGCGCGACGACCAGGCCGCGCTGGCCAAGAGCTACGTGACCGCCCGGGGCCGGGAGACCGTCGGCTGGGCCCGGGAGCTGTTCGGTGGGAACGGGATCGTGCTGGACTTCGACGTCGTCCGGTACTTCAACGACGCCGAGGCGCTGTACTCCTACGAGGGCACCCGCGAGATGAACACCCTCATCGTCGGCCGCTCGATCACCGGGATGAGCGCCTTCGTGTGAGCCCTGGCGGGCTCACCCCTTCGGGGCGGTGGGCTCGGGTTGGGGTGCAGAGCCGACCGTCTGCGGACGATCACCAGCAAGGACGCCGATGTGGCGTCCCTGCTGGTGATCAGTCGTGGGGGGAGGGGTCGTGCCGGGTCAGTCCGTGCTCGTGGTCGAGGACACCGAGGAGATCCGTGAGCTCGTCGTCACGGTGCTCCGCCGGGCCGGGATGGACGTCCGCGAGGCCACCACCGGTGCCTCCTGCCTGGCCGAGGTGCGCCGCGAGGCGCCCGACGTCGTCGTCCTGGACCTCGGTCTGCCCGACGCCGACGGCACCGAGGTGTGCCGGCAGCTGCGCGCCGAGACCGACTGCTACGTCCTGATGCTGACCGCGCGGGCGGAGGAGGTCGACCTGCTGATCGGCCTCGCCGTCGGGGCGGACGGCTACATGGCCAAGCCGTTCTCACCGCGGGAGCTGGTGGCCCGCGTGCAGACGATGCTGCGCCGGCCACGCACCCCGGCGGTCCCGGAGCCGCGCCCGTCCCTGGAGGACTCCGTCCAGCGGCTGGCCGACCTCGAGGTCGACCCGGACAGCCGCGAGGTGCGGGTGGACGGCGCTGCCGTCGACCTGACCCGTACCGAGTTCGACCTGCTCGCCGCGCTGGTCTCTCGGCCCGGGCGGGTGCTGCAGCGGGAGACGCTGCTGCGCGAGGTCTGGCAGACCGACTGGGAGGGCAACCTCCGACTGGTCGAGGCCCACATGTCCAACCTGCGGCGCAAGCTCACGGCCGCAGGGTTGAGCCACCCCGAGATCAAGACCGTTCGGGGGGTCGGCTACCGCTTGGTGGCCTGAGGAAGGGCCAGGACCGCACCCGGTCCTGGGCAGGACAGCTGCATCCGACGACGAGGCCCGGCCCCCTGTGGGGACCGGGCCTCGTTGTCGTTCAGGCGGCCAGGCCGCGCCGCCGGGCGGCCGTCCGGGCGATCGCTGCGTCGACGACGTGCACCAGCCCGGCGAGGTCGTGGCGTCCGGTGGTCGCGTCGGCGGCCGAGGCGAGCTCCCCGCGGCGGCGGGGGTCGTCCCGGCGGGCCGCCGGCCCGGTCAGGCCGGTCAGCTCGGCGAGCCGCTGGTGGGCCAGGATCCCGCGCCGGGCGTCAGCGGCGATCGCCTGGCACACGCCGGCCACCTCGGGGTGACCGAGCTGGCCGGACGTGCCGGCGAGGGCGTGCGCCGCGGCTGCGACGGCGCGGGGGTCCCCGGCGCGGACGCTGCGGGAGATGGCGGACAGCCGGGTGGGCAGGGCGTCGGCGTACATGGCCTGCAGCCGGTCTTGCAGGTCGGCGTCCAGGTCGGCGTCGTGCAGGTCCTCCACGTCGACCAGGTCGTGGGCGCCGGCCTCGTCGGCCGGGGCGGCGGTGCGGCTGCGCACCAGGTCCACCAGCAGTCGGGCGTCGACGGGTGCGGCGAGGCAGGCCAGGGCGCCGGCGGCGGCTGCGGCGGCGCGGACCTCGTCGGTGGGGTCGGGGGTGACCACCAGGAAGTGGGCGGTGCTGCCGGCGCGGCGCAGTGCGGTGAGCAGCCCGGGGCCGTCGACGGCGCCGGGCACGGTGGCGGAGGTGACCACCAGGTCCAGGGCGACCGCGCTGCTGAGCCAGCGGGCGTCCTCGGCGTCGGCGGCCTCGTGGACGCCCCAGCCGGCCAGCTCGAGCAGGCCGGTGACCTGCTGTCGCGCGGCGGGGGAGGCGTCGATCACGAGAGCGGTCAGCATCGGACGGTCCCTGTCTGTGCGGACACCGCGGTCCAGCCGTAGCGGGTCAGCGCGGTGACGGTGAAGGTGTAGCTGCGGTTCGTCTGGTAGCCGGAGACGGAGGTGCTCGTGGTCGTGGCGCCGGTCTCGGCCACCACGGTGGAGCCGCCGCCGGCGGCCTGGGTGGTGATCCGGTAGCCGATGACGTCGGGGGAGGTGCTCGGGGCCCAGCTGACGCGGGTGCTGAACCAGATGAAGCACCACGTGTCGCTGGTGGTGACCTTCGTCGGCGGTGCGACGGTGGCGGTGCCGACCGAGGCGCTCAGGGACGCCGCGTCGTCGAACGCGGCCTGGGCGGCGGTCGCGGTGACACCCAGGACGGTGGCGACCACGACGGCGACCAGCAGGACCCCGCGGCGGAGGCGGGTCACGGCTGGACCTCGATCTCGTCGTCCTGCCGGACCTCGGTGGCCGGGCGCCAGATCGACAGCAGCAGCCAGCCGGCCAGCAGGGCGGGGGCGCCGTACACGAGGGCCTGGCTGACCACCGGGGTGCGCAGGGCCTGGATCGCGTGACCGAGCTCGGGGACGACGGCCCGGACCTGGTAGGCGGTGTCGCCCTGCAGGACGGCCTGCCACGGGTCGACCGCCTCGTTGGCGTCTCCCTTGGTCTCGACGGTGACCGCCCCGTCGGCGCCGTGCTCCACGGAGACGACGCGGTGGCTGACGAGGTGGTGATCGTCGATCGGGATGTGGTAGGCGATGATCATGCCCTCGGTGACCTCGCTGACCGGCAGCGGCGTCACGATCGTGACGTCACCCGGGTCGATGGCCGGGGACATGCTCGCGGTGAGCATCGTCATCGTCCGGTAGTCCAGGACGTGCGGCCCGACGGCCAGCAGGCCGAAGGCCAGGACGGCGACGGTGACCAGCAGCCGGAGGGACCAGCGGAACGTCAGGCCGGCCACGCGCTTCCCGAGGCCGGCGGCGCGGCCCGGTCGGGTGGACTGCTGCGCCGGACGCCGGGCGGTCGCGGTGTCCGTGAGGAGTGCGGGGCGGGCGAGCAGGGCGGTGGTCATGGCGGTTCCTCCGGGGCGGGGTCAGCAGGTGGGCAGGGGAAACCGCGTCAGCGGTTGGTGCCGGTCTGCTGGGTGCCGGTGAAGCTGAGCGCCAGGGTGGAGGTCTTGCCCTGGAAGGTGTTGTCGGCGGTGGTCGGCAGGCTCAGGGTGACGACGAGGTGGTCGCTGCCCTTCGGCGCGAGGCTCGCGGCGTTGACGAAGCCGACGTTGGTCACGGCCGGGCCGGTTGCGACCGGGGTCGTGACGCCGCTGCAGGTGTAGGTGGCGACGCCGTTGACGACCGACTCGGTCCAGGTCACCGAGCAGGAGGCGACGCTCAGCTGCAGGCCGTTGGCCTTGTCGGTGTCCAGGACGCTGGAGACGGTGGCGCTCGAGGTGAGCTGGATGCCGGCGAAGCCGAGGTCCCCGGTGTTGACCAGGTCGACCGAACGGCTGATCGAGTCCCCGGGGACGAAGCCGGCGGCGTTCATCGGCAGCGTGGCGGTGCTGTTGACCGAGTTGAGGTCCAGCGACAGGGTGCCCGAGGCGACCGAGGCGTTCAGCGGGGCGGTGCTGTCGGTGAACGTGCCGAAGGTGCCCATGCCGGCGACGGCGGCAGCGGCGCCGACGATGCCGAGCGAGCCGATGACCTTGCGGGCGGTCCGGGTGCGGGTGGTGGCGGTCATGTCTGCGTCTCCCTGGTCTGGCCGTGTCGGCGGGTGTTCCCGGCGACAGACACGACTCTGGAGGGCCATCCGCAGGGCTCCCACCAGCGATCCGCAAGAGAACCGCAAGATGCGGCGGGGGCCGTCAGACCGGCAGGGGCAGCGCCAGGGTGAACGTCGTCCCGCGTCCTTCGGCGCTCACCACGTCCAGGGTGCCGCCGTGCGCGGTGGTGATCGCCTTGGTGATGGTCAGGCCCAGCCCCACCCCCGGGACGGCGTTGCGCCGGGCGGTCGAGGCGCGGAAGAAGCTGGTGAACAGCCTCCCCTGCTCACTGTTCGGGATGCCGACGCCGGTGTCGCTGACCGACAGCAACGCCATCGGGGTCGCGCCGGCAGCGGGGACGTCGACGAGCGCACCGTCCGCGTTCCGCCAGGCCGTCTGCAGCCGCAGGGCGACCCGGCCGCCGGCGGGGGTGAACTTGACGGCGTTGGACACCAGGTTGTCGCAGGCCTGCCCCAGCCGGAGCGCGTCACCGGAGACGACCAGCCCGCCGTCCGGGACGTCGACGGACACCGCCACCCCGCGCGCCGTGGCGGTGACCCGGGCGGTCTCCTCGGCGGACCGGACGATGCCGGCCAGGTCGACCTCCGCCGGTTGCAGGGTGAACCGGCCCGCGTCGACCTGGGCGGTGAACAACAGGTCGCCGACCAGCCGCAGCAGGCGCTGCGCGTTGCGTTCGACGGTGCCCAGGTACTGCCGCTGTTCGTCGGTCAGCGGCTGCTCCGGATCGTCCAGGACGAGTTCCAGGTACCCCAGGATCGAGCTGAGCGGGGTGCGCAGCTCGTGGGAGATCAGGCTGACGAACTGGTCCTTGAGCCGTTCGGTGGCGCGCACCTCGGTCATGTCGGTGCCGACGAAGTTCCAGCCGGTCTGCTCGCCGTCGTCGTCGGTGCGCGGGGTGATCGCCACCGACACGGTCAGCCGCCGTCCGTCGGCGGTCAGGTAGGTCCAGTCCCGGACGTCGCTGCCCTGCTCCCGGGCGACGCGCACCAGGGTGGCGAACGGGGTGCCGCCACCGGCGTCCAGTTCCTCCACGTCCAGTTCCTCCGGGGCGTGGAAGTCGGTGATCGACCGGGTGCGGACGACGTCGGCCCGGGGGAGCCCGAGCATCCGTTCGGCCCCGGGGTTCCACACCCGGACGAGACCGTCCCGGTCGGTGCCGATGATCGACTGCTCGGTGACCGCGTCGATGACGCTGGTCATGGTCTCCGCCCGAGCCCGCAGCATCCGGGTGGCGACCTCGAGCTCGTCCGCGGTCGACTGACGCTGCGAGAAGAGGTCCATGCGCTGGGCCTCCAGCACCCGGGCGGCGGTCTGTTGCCGGTGCAGTCGCCACGTCAGGTCGGCGACGGCGAGCAGCACGACGGCTCCGGCCAGCAGGACCAGGGGGAGGGCGGGACGGACGACGAGCACCAGGACGCCGGCTGCGGCCACGGCGGCGGCCCCCAGACCGGCCAGGCCGGTGCGGTGGGCCGGCCCGGAGGAGCGGGTGACGGGATCGGCGATCGCGGTCACGCGGGGTGCTCCGCGGTCAGCAGCCGGATCTGTCGGACCAGGCCGGCGACGGTGAAGGGCTTGGGCAGGTAGGCGTCCGCACCGGTGGCCAGACCGCGGGCCACGTCGTCGGGGGAGGCGCCGGCCGACAGCAGCAGCACCTGGCAGTCGGCGGTGCCGGGGTCGGCGCGGAGTGCGAGGCAGACCTCCAGACCGGTCGCCTCCGGCATGGAGACGTCGAGGACCACGAGGTCGGGGCGTTCGGCGCGTGCCACGGCGAGGGCCTGGGCGCCGTCGGCCACCGCAGCCACCATGGTGCAGCCGGCCTTGCCGACCGCGAGGGCGACGAGGTGCCGGATGTCGTCCTCGTCGTCGGCCACCAGCACGCGTGCGGGTGCGTCCACCGCGGTCGCTCCGTCCTCTCGGCCGGCTGCACCCCGAGCCGGGGACGCAGTCCGTCCTGTCGGGGAACGGCGCACGCCGGGCCGGGCTGGAGCTCCCCGGTGGGGTGCTCACCCGATCAGGGGGCGCCACCACCTGGCCCGAGACGCACGACGGGCCCCGGTGCAGTTGCACACCGGGGCCCGTCGGGGAGTTGCCGTGGATCAGGAGGAGGACTTCTCCTGGACCTTCTGCTTGGAGTCCTGGGCCTGGCCCTTGACGTCCTTCGCAGCGTGCTGGCCCTCGTCCTTGACCTCCTTGGCGCCCTCGGCAGCCGTGGAGAGGACCGAACCCGCAGCGCTCACGGCGGCCGGCTTCAGGTTGCTGCCGATCTCCTGGGCCACGTTCTTGGCCTGCTGCACGGCCTGCTCCTTGAGCGGCTCCGAGTGCTCCTTGAGCGCCGACTCGGCCTGCGAGGCGAGCTGCTTCTCCTTCTCGCTGGTCGGCATCAGGGAGGAGACCAGCCAGCCCACACCGAAGGCGATGAGGCCCGCGGCGAGCGGGTTGCCCTGCGCCTGGCGCTGGAGGGTCTCGGGGGCCTGCTGGACGGTGTCCATGGCGCTGTGCGCGGCGTCCTGGACGCTGCCCGCAGCGTTGTGGGCCGCGCCCTGAGCCTGGCCCTGGGCGTTCGACGTGCGGCCGCTCACCTGGTCACGGGTGTCGTGGGCTGCGCCGAACACCTTGTCCTTCAGGCCGGACATGCCACTCTTGGCCTTGCCCACACGGCGGTCGACCACCCGCGTGGGGTTGACCTTCTCGTTGAGCGCGTCCACGTCGTAGCTGAGGTTGGCGCGGGTGTCCTCGATCTGGCGCCGGATCGCATCCGGGTCACTGCTGGTCATGTCGTTCTCCTTCGCGGAGTAGCTGTGGGGGAGGTCAGTTGGGCTTGAGCGCGCCGGGGACCTGCTGGAGCGTGTCGACCGTCTGCTCGGGCTTCGGGTTGATCGACTTCAGCCGGCTGAAGTCGACCTGCTTGAGCCGCTTGGGGTCGACCTGCTTGAGCTTCTTCCGGCCCGCCGAGTAGAGGACCGCGCCGACGATCGCCCAGAGCACACCGACGATCAGGGCGGCGAGGCCGGCGTCCATGAAGTTCTCCAGGCCCCACCAGAGGGCGAAGCTGAGGAACAGCGCGACCATGTAGCCGGCGAACCCGGCGCCCCCGAGCATCCCGGCGCCCTTGCCGGCCTTGGCCGCCTCTTCCTTGGCGATGGCGCTGGCCTTGTTCGCCTCTTCCTTGGCGATGGCAGTGGCCTCGGTCGCCTCCTGGCGGAGCTCCGCCTTGGCGAGCTCGAGCTCCTGGCGCATCAGCGTCGACAGGTCCTTGCTCACCTCGCCGAGCAGCGTGCCGACCGAGACGTTCTCCACCTCGGGGTGCCCCTCGTCGGTCATCGGCTGCGCCGTGTTCCCGACGTGCTGGGCGTCGTAGTCACCGGGGACCGGCGGGGCCGCGTAGCCGGTGGCGCCGCTCTGCGCATACCCCGTGCCGGGCTGCCCGTAGGGCTGTGCACCCGGAGCGTTCGACTGGGTCATCGCCGACCCTCACCCGGGGTGCGGGCCGGGTCGTCCCAGCCGGCTGCGGTGGTCGGGGGCACTGCGGCGCCCTCCGGGGGGACCGTGCCGTACGGCGGCGGCGGGACCGTGCCGGTGGTGCCGGTGGTCGCGTAGCCGGCCGCCGGGGTGCCGGCGACGTAGTTGGTGCCAGCGGCCTCGGTCGCGTGGGTGTCCGGGGAACCGGAACCGATGCGCTGCTGCTGGCCGCTGTTGCCCGAGGAGCTCTCGCTCTTGTGGGACGCGACGACGCCGGTGGTCAGCCGGCCCGCGAGGACGCCGGCCAGGGCCGCGCCGAGCATGAAGGCGCCCGGCTTGCGGCGGGCGAAGCTGCGCACCTCGGCGACGAGGTCGCCGGGCTCGCGGTCCTGCAGCCAGCCGGCCAGCTCCTCGACCTTGTCCCCGGCCTGGCGGACGAGGTCGGCGGCCGGGCCGGACGGCGTCTGGTCACTGCCGTCGACCATGATGCGCAGCTGCTGCGCGATGTCGCTCAGCCCCTGGCCGGCCTTCTGTGTGCCGCCGCGGACCTGGCCCTGGAGCTGCGAGACACCCTGCTGCACGAGGTCCTGTGCCTGCTGCTTGGTCTCCTGGGCGACCTGCTTGGCCTGGTCCGCCGCCGTGCCGGCGACGTCGCTGCCGGCCTGCTGGGCGGTCTTGCCCACGTCGCGTGCCTGGTCCTTGGCGACGTCGGACTTCTTGGGCGCGCCGGAAGCCTCGGATGCGCCGCTGGTGCCGGACTGCCTCGGTGTGTCGATGGAGTGGGTCATCGTTCCTCCTCGTCCTGCATGGGCTGTTCGTGGTCTGTTGTCGATGCCTGGGCATCCGTGCCCGTCGACCACGCCCGCTCCCGCGCACGGTCCATCACCGGCCCACAGGGTCGGGTGGTCGTGCCAGGTGGCGGGGCGGCGTGTGAGCACTCGCGTGCCCTGGTCGAAAACGCTCGGTGGGTCCCACCGTGGCCTCGGTGGGGCGCCGTTCCGCTGGAGACCTGGTACCCCTGCGGGGCAGGCGCACAAACGGGCATTTCCGTATTTCGTCGATCTTGCGAACAGGGGTCGGAGCTGCGGTCGGGTCGCCGCGTAGGGTGCCGTCGGAGGCAAGGCAAGCCTTCCCTGACCAGAGGAGGCCGTGGTGGCCAGTGCGACGAAGGACGAACGGGTCCGCCGTCCCCGGGTGGCCCGGGTGGGCGAGGTGCTGCGCACCTCGCGCCTGACCCCGCACATGATCCGGGTGGTCCTCGGCGGCGAGGGCCTGGCCGGCTTCCCGGCCGGTGAGTTCACCGACCACTACGTGAAGCTGCTCTTCCCGCCGGCCGATGCGCCCTACGGCGTCCCCTTCGACGCGGAGCAGGTCCGCGCCGAGCTGCCCGCCGAGGTCTGGCCGGTCACTCGCACGTACACCGTGCGCTCCTGGGACCCGGCCGCCGGCGAGCTGACGATCGACTTCGTGCACCACGGTGACACCGGCCTGGCCGGGCCGTGGGCGGCGAACGCGCAGCCCGGCGACCTGATCCAGCTGCTCGGTCCCGGTGGCGCCTATGCCCCGAGCCCGGACGCCGACTGGCACCTGCTGGTCGGCGACGAGAGCGCGCTGCCGGCGATCGCTGCCGCCCTGCCCCGGCTCCCGGGGGGCGTGCCGGCGTTCGTCTTCCTGGAGGTCGCCGGGCCGGCGGAGCAGCAGCCGGACCTTGTGCTCGGCGACGGGGTCACCGTCGTGTGGGTGCACCGCGAGGGCCGGGCGCCGGGGGAGGCCCTGGTGACCGCGGTGAAGGCGGTCGACCTGCCGGCCGGCACCGGCCACGTGTTCGTGCACGGCGAGGCGGGGCTGGTCAAGGAGCTCCGGCTGCACCTGCGCACCGAGCGCGGCCTCGACCCGGCGTTCACGTCCATCTCCGGCTACTGGCGGAAGGGCCGCACCGAGGACCGCTGGCAGGCCGAGAAGCCGGAGTGGAACGCCGAGGTCGAGGCGGCCGAGCAGGCGCTCGCGGCCGGTTGACCGGCCGCGAGCGCCGGTGGCTCACATGTCGCGGTAGCGCGTCGCGGCGGCCGTGGCCGCCCGTAGCCCGTCGGCGTCCAGGCGGGGGCCGTAGCCGGGGGTGTCGCGCTGGATCCGCCAGCCCTCGGCCAGCGGGCCGAGGTCGACGGTGTCGAAGCCGATCGTGTCGATGAACGCGACCACCTGCTGCTTGGCGGCCGCGTCGTCTCCGGCCACCGCCAGCGCGCGGCGGTGCGCGGTTCCGGCGGGGGTGCCGTCCGCGGTGATGTCGGCAGCGCCGATGTGGTTGGAGGCCTTGACTACCCGGGAGGTGGGCAGGTGTGCCTGCAACAGTTCGGCGGTCGTCGTCGACTCCTGGTCGAGCTCGGCTACCTGGCCGTCGCGCTGCGGGTAGTAGTTGTTCGTGTCGATCACGACCTTGCCGGCCAGCGGCTCCACCGGGACGTCGGGCACCGCCTTCAGCGGGATGGTGACCACGGCGAGGTCGGCCGCGGCCGCCGCGCCGGCCGCGGTGTCGGCGCGCACCTGACCGCGCCGTCCCGGTCGCTGCTCCAGCGCCGACACCAGGTCGGTGAGCGTCTCCGGGCCGCGGGAGTTGCTGATGACGACGTCGTGGCCGGCGTCGAGGGCTGCCTGGGCGAGGGCCGTGCCGATGTGGCCGGCGCCGATGATGCCGAGTGTCGTCATGACCCCCGGCAACCAGGCCGGGGCCCGGGGGCTTCCCTCAGCCCAGGTCGTCGGTGGCGAAGGTGTCGCACTGGTTCGGGTCGCCGGTGGCGTAGCCGGTGCTGAACCAGCGCTGCCGCTGCTCCGAGGAGCCGTGGGTGAAGGAGCCCTCGTCGACGGCGCCCCCGCCCAGCTCCTCCTGGATGAAGTCGTCGCCGATCCGCCCGGCGGTGTCCAGGGCACGGGCGATGTCGTCGTCGGTGATGTCGACGATGAGCGGCTGACCCGTCTCGTCGGGCACCGTCTCGGCGTGGTCGGCCCAGGTGCCGGCGAAGCAGTCGGCCTGCAGTTCCAGCCGGACGCTGCCGCTGGTCGGGCCGGCGTCGCCAGGCTGCACCTGTCGGTTGATGCCCAGCAGGTTCTGCACGTGGTGGCCGTACTCGTGGGCGAGCACGTAGGCGTTCACGAAGGCGCCGCCCTCGGCTCCGAACCGGGTCTGCAGGTCGTCGAAGAAGGTGAGGTCGATGTAGACCTGCGCGTCGGCCGGGCAGTAGAACGGGCCGGTGCCGCTGGTGGCCGCACCGCACGCGGACTGCACCTGGTCGGAGAAGAACACGGTGTCGGCCGGCCGGTAGTCCGCGCCCAGGGTGGCGCCCCAGTAGTCCTGGATCGAGTCGATGCTGGCCACGACGGCGCACTCCGCGGAGCTGTTGGCGTCGGCCACCTCGTCGCAGGAGGCGGCGAGGTCGCTGTTGTCGAACGCCTGCCCTGACCCCTGCCCGGCGCCCAGGTCGCCGAACCCGCCCACCGGCGAGGTGCCGCTCCCGCCACCGCCACCGAGCACCTGGAACAGCACCAGCACGAGCAGTCCGACGACGCCGAGACCGCCACCGCCGACCGCCAGCCCCCGTCCACCACCGCGCCGGCCACCACCGCCACCGCGCCGGTCCTGGACCCCGGAGGTGTCCAGCCGGCCGCTCTCGCGGAACCTCATCGTGCGAAGACCTCCTGGTCCGGGTGGGACATGGTGAAGGTGACCTCCACCTGACCGGGCACCTCCTGCGGTGCCGGTCGCAGCTCCAGCGCCGGGACGCTGCGGGCCGAGGAGAGGGCCGCCATGACCATCCCGCCACCCCGGGCCCCGGCGTCACGCACCTCCACCAGGCCGGTCAGCCTGCCGCCGAACGCGGCGGCGTAGGCGCGGGCCCGGGCGAGCGCGTCCTGCACGGCGGCGGTGCGCACCTCCTGGTGCGCCGGGTGGTCGCTGCTCACCCGCCAGTGCGGACCGTGCACCGAGACGTCGGCCAGCCCGGCCACCGCGACCGCGACCTCGCCGGCGGCGCCCACGTCGGCGACCCGGACCCGGGTGGTGGTGGTCGCCACCGACGCGCTGACCCGCCCCGACTCGCCGGCCTCGGGGAAGGCCGCGACCGCGTCGGTGGAGACGGCGCCCAGCGACGCCCGGTGCACCGTCAGCAGGTCGGTGAGCTCCTGCTGCCGCTCGGCCAGCAGCTCCAGCGCCCGTTCCCTGCGGCGGTCACGCACCTGCACGGTGACCACCAGGTCCGCGGCGTCGGGCAGCACCTCGGTCACCGCCTCACCGCGGACGACGACGCGGGGGGTGTCCGGCATGGGCGGTGCTCCTGGGTGTCCGGGGCGGGCGGGTCCGGGAGGACTCTGCCGCTGTCCGGGCGTGCCCGCACCCCGGCGCCGGTCGGCTCGGCGACGCGCCGGTCGCCGTCCTAGGGTCGGGTCATGCCCGTCGAAGGTGAGTACGAGCCGAGTCCGGAGAAGTGGGTCCGCGACCAGGTGCAGGTGTACGAGCGCACCGGCGGCAGGGAGGGCAACACCCTGCCCGGCCGCACCGAACCGGTCGTCGTCTTCACCACCCGCGGCGCCAAGAGCGGCAAGGTCCGCAAGAACCCGTTGATGAAGGTCGAGCACGACGGCGTGTACGCGATGGTCGCCTCGCAGGGCGGCGCGCCGAAGCACCCGACCTGGTACTCCAACCTCAAGGCCCACCCCGACGAGGTCACCGTCCAGGACGGGGAGCACGTCTGGGACGGGGTGGCACGCGAGGTCGACGGCGACGAGTACGCCCAGTGGTGGGAACGCGCGGTCGCCGCCTACCGCGACTACGCGGACTACCAGCGCAAGACCGATCGGAAGATCCCGATCGTCCTGGTCGAGCCGAAGAGCTGAGCGGCGACGGTCCGGTCGTCGTCGTCACCGGTGCCAGCGACGGCATCGGTGCGGCGGCGGTCCGCCGGCTGCACCGCAGCGGTGCCCGGGTCGTGGTGGTCGGCCGGTCGCCGGAGAAGACCGCCGCGGTCGCCGCCGAGCTGGACGGCGTCCGGTCGGCCACCGTCGACCTCGCCCGGCTGGACGACGTCCGGCGGCTGGCTGCGGAGCTGGCCGACCTGCCGCGGATCGACGTGCTCGCGCACAACGCCGGCGCGTCGTTCGCCCGGCGGGAGCTGACCGTCGACGGGCACGAGCGCACCACCCAGGTCGACCACCTCGGGCCCTACCTGCTCACCCGGCTGCTCGAGGAGCAGCTGCGGGCCTCGCGGGCGCGGGTGGTGACGACCTCGTCGTTCATGCACTGGGTCGGCGGGGCCCGGCGCGGTCACCTGCTCGACAGCGCCGGCCCCCACCTCGCCACCCGCGCCTACGCGCGGGCCAAGTGGTGCAACGTGCTCTTCACCCGGGAGCTGGCCCGACGATGGGCGCCGCAGGTCACCGCCACCTGCTTCGACCCGGGGGCGGTCGCCTCGTCCTTCGGCACGGCCTCCGGCGGGATCACCGGCCTGGCGTTCCGTACGCCGCTGACCGCGTTCATGCGCACCCCGGCCCAGGGAGCGGACACCCTGGTCTGGCTGGCCACCGCGGACGGTGGCTGGCGCAACGGCGGGCACCACGCGGACCGGTCGCCGGCCTGGACGGTGCCCTCGGCCCGGGACGACGTCCGGACCCGCGAGCTGTGGGAGCTGTCGGCCCGGCTGGTCGGCCTCCCCGCCTGAGTCAGCCCGCCAGCTCGGCGTCGATCCGGGCGGAGACGGCGGCAGCCAGGGCGGCGTCGCCCCGAGCACGGGCACCCAGCAGGGCCCAGCTCAGGTCACCCACCTGGCGGGAGCGGCGCCCCCAGGCGTCCGCGCCGGGTGCGGAGAACAGCTCGGCCCGGGCGGCGGTGGCCACCTCGTTGAGCGTGACGAGCGCGTCCTCCAGCCGGCGGTCGGCCGGGGACCCGGCCGGGGCGTGCGCGGCCGCCACGGCGCACGCCGTCGTGGCGGTGACGGCGGCCGGCAGCCGGCGGCTGCCGGCCCGGGCGAACAGGAACAGCCCGGCCAGCAGGGCGACGGCCATGCCGACGAGGTTCTCCTCGATCCGGGCGACGATCAGCGCGGTGCCGGGGCGGTCGGGTGCGCCCAGGTGCACCAGGAGCAGGACCAGCGGGGTCAGGCAGGCGACGGAGATGACGTACTGGTGGGCGATGGTCAGCTCGACGGCCACCAGCAGCACGGCCACCAGCAGCACGGTCACCGCGGTCGGGGGCTGCAGGGCGAACGCCGCCCCGGCGACCAGGGTGCCCAGCAGGGTGCCGGTCACCCGGTGGAAGGCGCGGGCCCGGGTGTGCCGCGCGTCGACGCCCAGCAGCACGGCGACGGCCGAGCTGGCCGCCCAGTAGGGGCTGGGCAGGTCCACCGCGACCGCCACCAACCCGGCGACGGAGACCCCGATGCCGATCCGGGCAGCGGTCGACGTCCACAGCGGGGTGCGCCGCTGCCGGATCACCGACGGGTCGGGTGCCGGGACGGCGGAGGCACCGGTCGGGTCGACCGGGGGGAGGGCTCGGGCGAACCGGTCCTCGATCTCCTGGACCTCGGTCACCAGCGAGGGGCGCCGGCGGCTGCCCATCGCGACCGCGGCCACCGCGGCCCGGACCGCGCGGGCGACGGCACCCGGACGGGTCGGGCCCAGCGCACCGCCCTCGGCTGCGGTGACCTCGGCCGACGCCGCCTGCACGGCCCGCCGTTCCGGGCCGGCCGGGTCCCACCACCAGGGGAGCATGACGACGACCCAGCTCAGTGCGGCAGCCGCGGCAGCCGCCGCCACGTGCTGGGCCACGTCCGGCGCGGAGGCGAGGGCGCTGGCGCTGCCGGCGACCAGCACGGGCGGGAGCGCCCCGGGCGGGCCGATCCGCCAGATCGCCGTCCCGGCGGCGGCCGCCGCGGCGATGCCGCCGAGCACCAGCACCAGCAGCACGGGGCGGTTCCCGGTGAGGCCGCCCAGGGCGATGCAGCAGACGATCACCACCGCGGTCCCGGCCGAGATCCAGGCGCGCCGGCGGTAGGGCAGGGAGTGCCCGTAGACGGCGGAGAAGCCACCGGCGAGTGCTCCCACCGACGCCGCACCCGGGGAGCCGAGCGCGAGCCCGAGGGTGAGCGGGACGACGAGGCAGAAGGCGGCCGACAGGGCCCGTACCCGGTGCAGCGACCAGAGGGTCGCGAGTGGGGGGAGCCGGGGACCCAACAGGTGCGGGGCGACCCGGCGCACGGAGGAGCGGGTGCCGGCCACGGACTCCACTGTGGCCGACACCGGGCTCCGTGTCGTGGACCCGGGTCACCCGCGGCGGGCGAGCTGGGTCACCCGCTTCCCGTGCTCAGGAGAAGCCGACCACCGCATGCGGCGTGTAGGGCTCCTCGAGCCGGGCGATCTCCTCCGCCGACAGCCGCAGCTCCACCGCCGCGACCGCGTCGTCCAGGTGCCGGTCCTTGGTGACACCGACGATCGGCGCGGTGACCACCGGCTTGCTGAGCACCCAGGCCAGGGCCACCTGCGCCCGCGGGACGCCGCGGGCCTCGGCGACCTCGGCCACCCGCTCGACGATCACCCGGTCCTCGTCGTTGTACAGCCTGCTGCCGAACTCGTCGGTCTCCGACCGGTTGGTCTGGGAGTCCCAGTCCCGGGTCAGCCGGCCACGGGCCAGCGGGCTCCACGGGATCACCCCGATGCCCTCGTCGGCGCAGAGCGGCAGCATCTCCCGCTCCTCTTCCCGGTTGAGCAGGTTGTAGTGGTCCTGCATGGAGACGAAGCGGTGCCAGCCGCGCTCGCCGGCCACGTGCAGGGCCTTGCTGAACTGCCAGGCCCACATGCTCGACGCGCCTAGGTAGCGCACCTTGCCCGACCGCACCGCGGAGTCCAGGGCCTCCAGCGTCTCCTCGATCGGCGTGGCCGGGTCCCAGCGGTGGATCTGGTACAGGTCCACGTAGTCGGTGCCCAGCCGCCTGAGGCTGGCGTCGAGCTCGGCCAGGACGGCCTTGCGGGACAGCCCCGCGCCGTTCGGCCCCGGCCGCATCCGGCCGTGCACCTTCGTGGCCAGGACGACGTCCTCCCGGTCGGCGAAGTCGCGGATCGCGCGGCCGGTGATCTCCTCGCTGGAGCCGGCCGAGTAGACGTTCGCGGTGTCGAAGAAGGTGATCCCGGCGGCCAGCGCCTTCTCGATGACGGCCCGGCTCTCCTCCTCGGGCAGGCTCCACGGATGACCGCCGCGGGCGGGGTCGCCGAAGCTCATCATCCCGAGACAGAGGCGGGACACCTGCAGGCCGGTGCTGCCCAGACGCGTGTACTCCATGGTCCGTCCCTTCCCCCGGCGCCGCCCTGCCCAACCCCGGGGGCGACGTGCTCAGGGCAGGGCGGCGTACCGCGCCTGCACGGCGGCCAGCCCTTCGGCGGACAGCTCGGTGAACGGCTCGACCTCGATGGGCCGGCCCTTGCCCCGCCCCGCCCGCCAGACCGCGACGGCCTGCCCGGCACTGACCACGGTGGCCCGGAACATGCCGTTGCCGCCGGGCACGATCCGGTCGGCGAACGCGGCCGGCACGGTGCAGCTGCGGTCGGCGTAGCCGAGCACCAGTTCGTCGAAGCCGGGCAGCAGGTGGACGCCGTCGGCCTCGGCCCGGGCGGCGGCCAGCCGGTCGGGGGTCGCCGGGTCCATCCAGTGCTCGGTGCCGTCGACGACGAGGCGCTCCAGCTGCGGTGCGGCGATCGCCAGTCCGGCCTTGACGTCGCGGACGAGGACCCCGGCCCAGCGGACGAGGTCCTTCACGGTCGCCGGGCCGTGGGAGGAGAAGAACCGCCGGGTCAGCTCGCCGAGGGCCTCCGCACGCTCCAGCCGGCGGGGGGCGGGCACCCACTCGTCGAGCAGCACGAACTGCTGGTCACCGTCGGCGGTCGGGCCGAGCACGAGCGTGCCGGTCTGGGACAGGTACCAGAGCAGGTGGTAGCCGCGTTGACCGGTCGTGGGTACGCCGCCGGCCGAGATCGCAGCGAGCAGCTCGGCCCGGGACGACCGTCCACCGCCGCTGAGCGCATCGACGGCCAGCTCCCGTGCCCGCTCGATCTCGGCGTCGGTGATGCCCAGCGAGGCCCGTCTGGTGGACGCGCCGGCCAGTACCCGCGGGCCGAGCAGCTCCAGCATCCAGGGCAGGTCCTCGGCGGCGGTGAGGTGCAGCGTGCCGCGCATCGGCCAGGAACGGACCACCTCGCCGGCGTCCAGTGCGGCGGTGACCGCGGCCCGGGTGCCGCCGGCGGTGCGCAGCGCCACCGAGGTCAGCGCACCGGGCAGGTCCTGCCCCTGGACGGCGGCCGACCAGCGCACCGCCTCGGCCGGGGTCGCGCACCGTGGCCCGATCAGCCGCTGTGCCGCCATCCGGAGCCGGGCCAGGTCCACCGTCATGCCGACACCCTGGCAGCCCCTACCGACGGTCCTGGTCAGCGCGCCCGGTGCAGGTAGACCAGTCCCTCGGCGTCGGGCTCGGTGGTCAGCGGCCCGAACCCGACCGCGTCCGCCGTCCGCAGGCTGGCGGTGTTGTCCGGCTCGACACCGAGCACGAACTGCTCGACGTCGGCGAGCTCGTCGGCCGTGACGAGGGCGCGGAGCGTCGCCGTCCCGTACCCGTGGCGCCAGCGGGCCGGGTCGACCACGTAGGCGGCGCCCATCGTGCGGCGCTCGTCGGTGGCGACCACCTGCTCGGTGGCCGGGTCCCACTGCGTCCAGCGGTCGTAGACGTCGCCGCCGATCAGCGCGACCGGGGTGCCGTCGGCGTCCAGTGCGACGTACGAGTGCGCCCGCAGCACGGTCTGGCCGCGGAACTGCTCGCCCCGGGCGGCGGTGCGCAGGGCCAGCTCCCGTGCCGGCCAGCTGCGGCCGCCCAGCCGGCGCTGCACCTCGGGGTGGTCGAACCAGGGCAGCACGGACGGGAGCAGTTCGGGCTCGAACGGCACCAACCGGAGCGTCTCGCAGACGGACACGACCTCACCCTGCAACAGCCGGCCGGCCACGTCATCCGGAGGCGACGACCGCCGTCCCGCCCGGCGGGACGCCGTCCTCGTCGGCTGACGTCGTACCGTGCCCCCATGATGGGGATGGGCAATCTCGGCCCGGAGGGACGCCGCCGGCAGCGGCTGGTCGCCGGGATCATCGTGGCGGCGATGCTGCTGGCCGCGGGCGCGGTGCTGTTCAGCGGCGCCTTCTGATGGACGGCGGGCCGGCCATCGACGCCTGGTTCGCCGCCGCCGGCACCCGGGAGGCCGACCTGCGGGCCGCCGATGCACTGGTCCAGGCCGCCGCGCCCGGCATCGATCGGCAGCTCGTGCCGATGGGCCGGGGGCAGGTGCTCGGGTACGGCCTGATGCCCTACCGGCCGCGATCGGCGACCGAGGCGACGATGTGGCCGCTGATCGCGTTGGCGGCGCAGAAGCGGCACCTCTCGCTGTACGTGTCGGCCGTCGTGGAGGGCGCCTACCTGGCCGAGTCGCGGGCCGCGCAGCTGGGGAAGGTGTCCTGCGGCAAGAGCTGCATCCGGTTCACGTCCCTGGACCGGGTGGACACGGTGGCCCTGGACCAGCTGATCCGCGACGCGGTGGCCAGCACCGCCCGTGGGGCGAACGACTACACCGGCGGCTGAGCGGCGCGGCGGAGGAGGTCGAGCACTTCGTCGTCCTCGGTGGCGCGGAAGTCGGCGTAGGCCTGGCCGACCGAGCGGAAGCCCGGCGGGCTGCTGAGCACGACCAGCTCGTCGGTCGCCGCGGCCAGGGCCGGGACCGCGTCCGGGGAGCAGACCGGGACGGCGAGCACCACCCGCGCGGCGCCCTGGGCCCGGGCGACGGCGCAGGCGGCACGGGCGGTCGAGCCGGTGGCGATGCCGTCGTCCACCAGCACGACGGTGCGGCCGGCCAGCGGCACCCGCGGGCGCACCTCGCGGAAGAGCCGGACCCGCCGGTCGACCGCCGCCTGCTGCTCGTCCCGGACGCGGGTGAGGTCGGCGTCGACCACGTCCGCCACCCGGAGCACCCGCTCCTCGAGCACCACCACCCCGCCCTCGCCGACCGCGCCCATGGCGAGCTCGGGCTGACCGGGCACCCCGAGCTTGCGCACGACGAGCACGTCCAGCGGTGCGGCGAGCGCTGCGGCGACCGGGGCGGCCACCGGCACCCCGCCCCGCGGCAGGCCGAGCACCACGGGCCCGGCCGCACCCACCTGGTCCAGCCGGCGGGCCAGCTGGGCGCCGGCATCGGCGCGGTCACGGAAGAACACGGCCACCTCCGGAGTGCGGTCCCTGCCCCGATGCTGCCGTCTCCGTGCGGGGTCCGGACGGGGTCCTAGGTCCCTGGTGGGTGCGCGGGGGACGGGGGAGCGTGGTGCCGGAGCAACACCCCGGGGGACGGGCCGGTCAGCGGCACGCGGGGCACGAGCACCGGAGGGCCCACGATGCCGTTGGCCGCGCTGCACACCGTCGGACCCGACCTGGCCGTCGACCTGGCCGTCGACCGGCTGGCCGAGGAGCTCGGGCAGCGGCCTCAGGTGGTCCGGCCGGTGGTGCAGGAGTGCCGGCAGCAGCTCAGCGGCGCCCCCGCCGGGGCGTTGCCCGAGCTGGTCGAGCGGCTGGCCCGGCATCGCCTCCGGGCACCGGTGGACTGACCTCCGGACGGAGGTGGACTGACCGCCGGGAACCCGGTGGCGCCGTCGGCGGATGATGGCGGCATGGGCTACGTCGACGTCACGGGGATCCGGTTCACCCTGCCGGACGGGCGGGTGCTCCTCGACGACGTCGCCTTCCGGATCGGAGAGGGCGCCTGCGCCGCGCTGGTCGGGGAGAACGGCGCCGGCAAGACCACGATGCTCCGGATCATCAGCGGCGACCTGACGCCGGACGCCGGTTCGGTGGCCCTCATCGGCGGGTTGGGCGTCATGCGCCAGTTCATCGGCTCGGTGCGCGACGACACGACCGTCCAGCGCTTCCTCGTCGACCTCGCCCCACCCGCCGTCCGGGAGGCCTGGCACGCCGTCGAGGACGCCGAGCTGCGGATGATGGAGGACGACGACGAGCCCACCCAGATGGCCTACGCCAACGCGCTGGCCCACTGGGGCGACGTCGGCGGGTACGACGTCGAGGTCACCTGGGACACCGTCACGGTCGCCGCGCTGGGCGTGCCCTACGACGGCTGCAAGTACCGCGAGCTGAACACGCTCTCCGGCGGTGAGCAGAAGCGGCTGGCCCTGGAGTGCCTGCTGCGCGGCCCCGACCAGGTGCTGCTGCTCGACGAGCCGGACAACTACCTCGACGTCCCCGGCAAGCGGTGGCTGGAGGAGCGGCTGATCGAGACCCGCAAGACGGTGCTGTTCGTCAGCCACGACCGGGAGCTGCTGGCCCGGGTCGCCGACCGGGTGGTCACCGTCGAGGGCGGGACGGCGTGGGTGCACGGCGGCAACTGGGCGACCTATCCCGCGGCGCGCACCGCCCGGCACGACCGGATGGCCGAGCTGCGCAAGCGCTGGGACGAGGAGCACGAGCGGCTGGTCGACCTGGTGCGCACGCTGCAGCAGCAGGCGAAGAACTCCCCGGACATGGCCGCCCGCTACCACGCCATGCAGACCCGGCTGGCGAAGTACGAGGCCGCCGGGCCGCCGCCGGAGCGGCCACCGGACCAGCACGTGACCATGCGGCTGCGCGGTGGCCGGACGGGGGTGCGGGTGGTGATGGCCGAGCAGCTCGAGTTGTCCGGCCTGATGCGCCCCTTCGACGTGGAGGTCGAGTACGGCGACCGGGTCGCCGTCCTGGGCTCCAACGGGGCCGGCAAGTCGCACTTCCTGCGGCTGCTGGCCGGCCAGGACGTCGCGCACACCGGTGACTGGCGGCTCGGGGCGCGCGTCGTCCCCGGGTTCTTCGCCCAGACCCACGCCCATCCCGAGTGGCTGGACCGCACGCTGGTCGACCTGCTGTGGCACGGCGAGCCGGGGCGGCCGGGCGTCGACCGCGGGCGGGCGATGGCGGCGCTGCGCCGGTACGGGCTGGCCCCGTCCGGTGACCAGCTGTTCCGGTCGCTCTCCGGTGGTCAGCAGGCCCGGTTCCAGGTGCTCCTGCTCGAGCTCTCCGGTGCCACCCTGCTGCTGCTCGACGAGCCGACCGACAACCTCGACGTGCTGTCGGCCGAGTCGCTGGAGGAGGCGCTGGACGCCTTCGACGGCGCCGTGGTCGCGGTGACCCACGACCGCTGGTTCGCCCGCACCTTCGACCGCTTCCTGCTCTTCGGCGCCGACGGGCACGTGCGCGAGGTGCCCGAGCCGGTGTTCGACGAGGGCCGGGTCCAGCGCGCCCGCTGAGGCCGTCCGCCCCGCGGGGGCGGGGACGCCGTCAGCGGACGACGAACGGGACCTCGGGGACGGCGATGGGGGAGAGCACCCGCTGCCAGACGGCGACGTCGGCGTCCACCCGCGCGGCGCCCTCGGCGACCCGGGCCTCCGCGGCCAGCGCGGCCCGGTCCGCGCGGTCGCCGCGCACCGCCACCACCGCGATCCCGGTGCCGGCGAGTGCGAGGCCGGCGCCCACCCAGATCGGAGCGGTGTAGCCCAGCCCGGCCGACAGCACGCCGGCGCCGAGAGCAGCGCCCAGCGCGTTCGCCAGGTTGAACGCGGCCTGGTTCGCCGCGGACACCAGGCTCCCGCCGGGGACCCGGGCGGCCTCGATGACCCGGTTCTGCACCACCGGGCCGAGCGCGAAGGCCAGCGTCCCGAAGAGCACGAGCACTGGGACGGCGAGCACCGCGGTGTCGACGACGAGCGCGAAGAGCGCCAGCGCAGCGGCGGTGGCGACCAGGCCGACGGCGACGAAGGAGAGCCCCCACCGGTCACCGAGCCGGCCGCCGATCAGCGTGCCCACGGTGGTGCCGACGCCGAAGAGCGCCAGCACCGGGGTGACCCAGCCCTCGGACAGGCCGGTGAGCTCGGTGAGGATCGGGCTGACGTAGCTGTAGACGGCGAACAGCGCGGCGAACCCGACCATGGTCAGCCCGAGCACCAGCCACACGCCGGGCCGGCGGAAGGCGCCCAGCTCGCTGCGCAGGTCGGTGGGCTCACCGGCGACGCCGGGCATCCAGGCGAGCAGCCCGGCGATGGTGACCAGCCCGATGACGGCGACCCCGGCGAAGACCACCCGCCAGCTCAGCTGCTGGGCGACGAAGGTGCCCAGCGGCACGCCCACGACGTTGGCCAGCGTCAACCCGGTGATCATCAGCGAGATCGCCTGCGTGGCCTTCTCCTTGGGCACCAGCCGGCGGGCGGCCACCGCCCCCACGCCGAAGAACGACCCGTGCGCCAGCGCGGCGAACACCCGGGCGGCCACGAGCGTGCCGTAGTCGGGGGCCAGCGCGGACAGCAGGTTGCCGATCGTGAACAGCACCATCAGCGCGACCAGCGTCTGTCGCGGGGTGAAGCGCACCCCGAGGGCGGTCAGCGTCGGGGCGCCGATCACCACGCCGATGGCGTAGGCGGAGATGAGCAGCCCGACGGCGGAGACCGAGACGTCCAGCCCCTCGGCGATCTGGGGGAGCATCCCCATCACCACGAACTCGGTGGTGCCGATGCCGAAGGCACCGATGGCGAGCGCGATCAGGGCGCGGGGCAAGTCGGGACTCCTCGGTGGACTGCGGAGGGTGGCGGCCCGGACGTCGGGGCCTCCTCCAGCCAAGGGCAGGAGGGCCCCGGACCCTGCCTGCGCCGAGCATGAGACTGGTCACGTCGCTCGACCCGGCCGCGTGCGACGGGCCGCGCACCGGTGCTGGACCGGTGCGCGGCCCGTCGGCCGGAGCGGGGTGGATCAGGGCTGGAGCAGCACCTTCACCGCGCCGTCCTGCTTCTGCCGGAAGGTCTCGTAGGCCTGCGACGCCTGCTCCAGCGGCACGTGGTGGGTGGCGAAGTCGTCGACGCCGAGCGGGTCGGCGTCGGTGAGCAGCGGGAGGATGTCGGGCACCCAGCGCCACACGTTCGCCTGGCCCATCCGCAGCTCGATCTGCTTGTCGAACATCCGCATGAGCGGCATCGGGTCGGTCGCCCCGCCGTAGACGCCGGACAGCGAGATGGTGCCGCCGCGGCGCACCGCCTCGATCGCGGTGTTGAGCGCGGCCATCCGGTCGATGCCGGCCACCGTCATGACCTTCTCCATGATGGCGTCGGGCACCAGGGCGCTGGCCTTCTGCGCGAACTTCGCGCCGGGGGAGCCGTGCGCCTCCATGCCGACGGCGTCGATGACGGCGTCCGGGCCGCGGCCGTCGGTCTTGTCCCGCACCCAGGCGACGACGTCGGCCTGGTCGGTGGAGTCCAGGACGTCGATCCCGTTGGCGCGGGCCCGGGCCAGCCGCTCGGGCACGACGTCGGACGCGAGCACCTGGGCCGCACCGAGGTGCTTGGCGATCCGGGTGGCCATGTCGCCGATCGGGCCGAGACCCAGCACCAGCACCGACCCGCCGGGGACGACGCCGGCGTACTGCACGGCCTGCCAGGCGGTGGGCAGCACGTCGGAGAGGTAGACGAAGCGGTCGTCGGCCGGGCCCTCGGGCACCTTGATCGGCAGGGTGTTGCCGAAGGGCACCCGCAGGTACTCGGCCTGGCCGCCGGGCACCTGGCCGTAGAGCTTGGTGTAACCGAACAGCGAGGCGCCGAAGCCCTGCTCCCGGTTCTGCGTCGTCTCGCACTGGCTCTGCAGCCCCTGGTTGCACATCCAGCAGGTGCCGCAGGAGATGTTGAACGGGACGACGACGCGGTCGCCTGCCTTGAGCTCGGTGACCGCGGGACCGACCTCGCGGACGATGCCCATCGGCTCGTGGCCGAGCACGTCGCCGACGGTCATGAACGGCGCCATGACCTCGATCAGGTGGAGGTCCGAGCCGCAGATCCCGCTGGAGGTGACCTGCACGATCACGTCCGTGGGGTCCTTGATCTCCGGATCCGGGACGGTGTCCACCCGGACGTCGTCCCGGCCGTGCCAGGTCACTGCGCGCATGGGGGTGCTCCTCGGGTCTGGGGTGCCCCGGACGGCCGCGACGGGGTCAGCAGGCCGTTCACCGGGGCGTGACGTTCCTCGCCCCTACCCATCACGGCGCGTTCGATTCCTGACCCGCGCGCAGTGATGACGTGACAGAGGGTGCCCGTTTGGCACTACTTGTTGTGACGTCGACCACTTGACCGGGTGTGCTTACCCGGCCGTCCACATCACGAACCGGTCACGGCGTGTTTACATGGGCGCCGCCCGAATGGCCCCCGACGGAAAGACAGGTGCATGGAACCGCAACACCTCGCCCGGCTCGACGACGAGGGGACGGTGCTCTCGGCCGGCACCGCTGGCGGGTCCGCCGCCACCACCCCGCCGTCCGACCGCCCCGAGGTGCTCGCCTCCGTGCTGCCTTTCCGCCGGGCCGTCCGTCGTCCGCGCCGCCTCCTCGGTGCCGCCTCGACCCACACCGCGTCGGTCGCCTGCCCCGTCCCGGCCGGCGCCTCGCCGGTCACCGGGGCGGCGCAGTGGCCGCTCCCGGTCGAGGGTGCCGACCCGGTGCTGGTCGACGCCTGGCCGCTCGGGCCGGCCGGCACCTCGCTGCCGGCCGATGCCGCACCGGCCGCCGAGGTCGCGACGAGCTCCCGCCGCCGGTTGACGGTCCCGTCCGGCCGCCCGGCGCTGTTCGTGGCCGCGGCGATCCTCGGGGTGGTCGGGCTCGGGCTCACCGCCGCCGGCGCACCGTCCCCGGTCGCCCGGGCGGCGGCCGACGAGCCGGTCAGCGTCGCCGAGGAGCTGGGCATGGTCCGGGCGGAGCAGCCCGCGCTCACCGGCGAGGAGGCCGCCGCCCGCCTGCAGGAGCTGGCCGTCACCCGCGCCCAGCGCGAGGACGCCGAGGCCGCCGCCGCCCAGGTGCAGGCCGAGGCGGACCGCGTCGCGGCCGAGGCTGCCGCGGCGGCCGCTGCCGAGGCGGCCCGGCCCAAGGCCGTGCTGCCCGTGCAAGGGCGGCTCACCAGCCAGTTCGGTTCGCGCTGGGGCACGCTGCACGCGGGCATCGACTTCGCCGCGCCGTTGGGCACCCCCGAGTACGCGGTGATGGACGGCGTCGTCCTCCGCGCCGGCGCGGCCAGTGGCTTCGGGCTGGCGGTCTACGTCCAGCACGCGAACGGCGACGTCTCGGTCTACGGCCACATGCAGGAGATCCTGGTCGAGGAGGGGCAGACCGTGCGGGCGGGCGACACCATCGCGCTGCTGGGCAACGAGGGGCAGTCCACCGGGCCGCACCTGCACTTCGAGGTGCACGCCGGCGGCCTCGACGGGCCCCGGATCGACCCGCTCCCGTGGTTGCGCGAGCGCGGCGTCGCGATCTGAGGAACGTGCCTGGCGTTCCGGGCTGACATGCGGCATCGTGCATGTCAGGACGCGGGGCGACGGAGGGGACGGCGATGGGTCACGACCACGGTGCGGGGCACGGCTCCGGCACCACGGCCGCCGGGCACCGCGGCCGGCTGGCCGTCGTCCTGGTCCTCACCGGCTCGGTCTTCGTCCTGGAGCTGGTCGGCGCGCTGATCTCGGGCTCACTGGCCCTCCTCGCCGACGCCGCCCACATGGCCACCGATGCGCTGGGCATCGGCATGGCCCTCGGTGCGGTCACCCTCGCCCAGCGCCCCGCCCGCGGCCGGCGCACCTTCGGCTGGCAGCGCATGGAGGTCCTCGCCGCCGTCGGCAACGGTCTGCTCCTGCTCGTCGTCGGCGGGTACGTCGTTGTCGAGGCGGTCCGCCGGATCGGCGACCCACCCGACATCGACTCCGGCTGGATGCTGGGCGTGGCCCTCGTCGGGCTGGCGGTCAACGTCGGCTCGCTCGCCCTGCTCCACTCCGGCCAGCGCGAGTCGCTGAACACCCGAGGCGCCTACCTCGAGGTGGTCGGTGACGCGCTGGGCTCCGTCGCCGTGATCGTCGCCGCCGTCGTCATCGCCACGACCGGCTGGACCGGGGCCGACGTCGTCGCCTCCCTCGCGGTCGGCGCGCTGGTTCTGCCCCGCGCCTGGTCGCTGCTGCGGGAGGCGCTGGACGTGCTGCTGGAGGCGGCTCCCAAGGGGGTCGACCTGGCGCAGGTCCGCGACCACGTGCTCGGCGTCCCCGGCGTCCTGGACGTGCACGACCTGCACGCCTGGACCATCACCTCGGGTCTGCCGGTGCTCTCCGCGCACGTCGTCGTCAGTGACGAGGCGCTGGCCGACGGGCACGGCGGCCGGGTGCTCGATGCACTCTGCAGCTGCCTGGGCGACCACTTCGACCTGGAGCACTGCACCTTCCAGCTCGAGTCGCCCGGGCACCGGAACCACGAGGCGCCCGTCCACGACTGAGTGGTCCGGAGGCGGACTGGGACGATGCCCCCGTGCCCGTCTCCCTGGTGATCACCGCCGACACCCACGTGCCCAAGCGGGCCCGTGACCTGCCCGATCCGCTGTGGCAGCAGATCGCGGCGGCCGACGTCGTGGTGCACGCCGGCGACTGGGTGGACGTGGCCCTGCTCGACGAGCTGGAGCGGCGGTCGCGGCGCCTGGTGGGGGTGTACGGCAACAACGACCACGGGGTGCTGCGGGACCGGCTCCCGGAGGTCTCCCGGGTCGAGCTGGACGGCGTCCGGTTCGCGGTGGTGCACGAGACCGGGGACGCGAAGGGCCGGGAGCAGCGGTGCGCGGCCGCCTTCCCGGACGTCGACGTCCTGGTGTTCGGGCACAGCCACATCCCCTGGGACACCACCGCACCCACCGGTCTGCGGCTGCTCAACCCCGGGTCGCCCACCGACCGGCGCCGCCAGCCGTTCGCCACGTACCTCACGGCCACGGCCGATGCCGGGCAGCTGCGGGACGTGGTGCTGCACCGGCTGCCCGTGCGACCGCCGCGCCGGTGAGCCCACCCCCGCTCCTCCCGGCCGCGGTCGCACTGCTCGCGTGCCCGGTCTGCCGCCAGCAGCTCGCCGCTGACCCGGCCGGTCTCCGGTGCACCGCCGGGCACGCCTTCGACCGGGCGCGGCAGGGCCACGTCACGCTCCTCCCGCCGGGCGGCAGCCCGCACGAGGGCGACTCCGCGGCGATGGTGGGGGACCGGGCGGACTTCCTGGCCGCCGGCCACTACGCCGGCATCACCGCGGCCCTCGCCGACGCCGCCCTCGCCGGGCCGCCGCCGCGGACGCTGCTCGACTCGGGCGGCGGCACCGGAGCGCACCTCGCCGGCGTGCTGGACCGGGCCCCCGCCGCCGTCGGGGTGGTGTTCGACGCCTCCCGCTACGCCGCCCGCCGGGCCGCCCGCGCCCACCCCCGCGCGATGGCCGTGGTGGCCGACTCCTGGGCGCGCTGGCCGGTCCGGGACGGGTCCGTCGACCGGGTGCTCGTCGTCTTCGCCCCGCGCAACGGTGCGGAGACCGCCCGGGTGCTGACCCCGGCCGGCCGGTTGGTCGTCGTCACCCCGGCCGCGGACCACCTGGCCGAGCTCGTCGGCCCGCTGGGGCTGCTGCACGTCGACCCGGCGAAGGCCGACCGGCTGGCCGCCACCCTCGAGCCGCACCTGCGTCCGGCCGGGACGGCGGGCCATCGATCGGTGCTGGAGCTGGACCACCTCGCGGTGCGCACGCTCGTCGGGATGGGGCCGCACGCCCGGCACCTCGCGGCGGGGGAGCTGGCCGCCCGGGTGTCCACGCTGCCGGAGCCGGTCGCGGTCACGGTGGCGGTCGACGTCGGCAGCTGGACGCGCGGCTGAGCGCGTGGCCCAGATCTGAGCAGGGCCCGGACGTGCCGAGGGCCCGGCCCTGCGGCCGGGCCCTCGGGGAGCCTGCTGGTGTCCGCTGCGGGGCGGGCGGGTCAGCGGGTGACGCGACGCTGCTTGCCGGTGGCGGCGACGTAGACCGCCAGCACGAGGATCGCGCCCAGGATCGACGCCCACCAGCCGCCGAGGTCGAACTCCAGCCCGTCACCCTGGACGAGGCTGAACACGAGGTTGCCCACCACCGAGCCGATGAGGCCGAGCACGAGGGTGGCGACGAGGCCGAGGTCCTGCTTGCCGGGGACCACGGCGCGGGCGATCAGACCGGCGACGAAGCCGATCAGGACGGTCAAGAGGATCCCACCGATGTCCACGGGCGACCTCCGGTGCACGACGGTCGAGCCGTCTCGCGCTGGGCCGTCCAGCGCAAGATCATCGATGCCCACGCCCGGACGTGACCAAACTCCCCGAGCCGTCGCATCGCCTGTCGGGCGTGCGCCCGGGCCCCCCCCCCCGACAGCCCTCCGTACCGCGCCCACCTGCACTTCCGCCGGCGCCGGACCGGGCCCCCGGGGGAGTGCGCCGGGACGCGCCGCACCGACTCCTGCTCCCGCCGCGTCGGCCGTGACGTGACGGTCTAAGCTCCGACCGTGACGATCGCACCCGCCCCGATCGTGAGCCGGCCGAGCCCGGCGCACGAGGCCGAGAAGGGATCGCGGCTCCTCGGTCTGCTGCGCACCACCGACCACAAGACCATCGGCCTGATGTACACGACGGTGTCGTTCATCTGGTTCTTCGTCGGTGGCTTCATGGCGCTGCTGATGCGCGGTGAGCTGGCCCGCCCGGAGCTTCAGTTCCTCTCGCCCGAGCAGTACAACCAGCTGGTCACCATGCACGGCACGGTGATGCTGCTGTTCTTCGCGACGCCGATGTTCTTCGCCTTCGCGAACCTGATCATGCCGCTGCAGCTGGGCGCGCCCGACGTCGCCTTCCCGCGACTGAACGCCTTCTCCTTCTGGCTGTTCTTCTTCGGGTCCTCGATCGCCGTCTCCGGCTTCCTGACCCCGGGTGGCGCCGCCGACTTCGGCTGGTACGCCTACGTGCCGCTGTCGACCGGTGTGCACAGCCCCGGCGCCGGTGCCGACCTGTGGATCGCGGGCCTGGCGGTCAGTGGTCTCGGCACGATCCTCGGTGGCGTCAACTTCATCGCCACGATCGTCTGCCTGCGGGCGCCGGGCCTGACGATGTTCCGGATGTCCATCTTCACCTGGGCATCGCTGGTCACCAGCATCCTGATCCTGCTCGCCTTCCCGATCCTGACCGCCGCGCTGTTCGCGCTGCTGGCCGACCGGCACCTCGGTGCGCAGGTCTACTCGCCGGAGAACGGCGGGCCGTTGCTGTGGCAGCACCTGTTCTGGTTCTTCGGGCATCCAGAGGTCTACATCATCGCGTTGCCGTTCTTCGGCATCATCAGCGAGGTCATCCCGGTCTTCAGCCGCAAGCCGCTGTTCGGCTACAAGGGCATGGTCTTCGCGCTCATCGCGATCACCGCCTTGTCGCTGGCGGTCTGGGCGCACCACATGTTCGCCACCGGCGCGGTGCTGCTGCCCTTCTTCGCCTTCCTGACGTACCTGATCGCGGTTCCGACCGGGATCAAGTTCTTCAACTGGATCGGCACGATGTGGCGCGGCCAGATCACCTTCGAGACGCCGATGCTGTTCTCGATCGGCTTCCTCATCACCTTCCTGCTCGGTGGTCTGACCGGTGTCCTGCTGGCCAGCCCGCCGCTGGACTGGCACGTCAACGACAGCTACTTCGTCGTGGCCCACTTCCACTACGTCGTCTTCGGCACCGTGGTGTTCGCCGCCTACGCCGGTCTGTACTTCTGGTTCCCGAAGATGTGCGGCCGGATGATGGACGAGAAGATCGGCAAGCTGCACTTCTGGCTGACCTTCATCGGCTTCCACGCCACGTTCCTCATCCAGCACTGGCTGGGCAACGCGGGCATGCCGCGCCGGTACGCCGACTACCTCGCGACCGACGGCGGCGGCTCCTTCACCACGATGCACACGATCTCCACCATCGGGTCGTTCGTCCTGGGTGCCTCGGTGATCCCGTTCGTCTACAACGTCGTGAAGTCGTGGAAGCACGGCCGGCTGGCGCTGCGCGACGACCCCTGGGGTCACGGCAACTCGCTGGAGTGGGCGACCTCGTCGCCTCCGCCGCGGCACAACTTCGTGGAGATCCCCCGGATCCGGTCGGAGCGCCCCGCGTTCGAGCTGCACTACCCGCACCTGCGGGACCGCCTGGAGATGGAGGCGCACGCCGGCAAGGGGCACCAGCCCTACGCCAGCGAGGCCGGTCTCACCGGCGGCGCCCGCCAGGGAGCCGACGACAAGGACCCGACCTGAGCAAGGCCCTCTGAGAGGGACGCACGGACGCCCCGTCAGCCGATCGGCTGACGGGGCGTCCGTGCGTCCGGGGCCGGGGACCGTCGGGCAGGGTGCGGTCGGGGGGCGATCACCGGTCCGGCACGATGACCGCGTGACCGACCGCGCCGCCGCCCCAGCGCCGACCGACCCGACTGCTGCACCGCCGACGTCGGACGGTGCTCTGCTGACCGTGACCGGCAGCGACCGGCCGGGGGTGACCGCGGCGCTGTTCGCCGCGCTGGCCGAGCTCGGCCCGCACCCGGTCGAGGTCCTCGACGTCGAACAGGTGGTGGTGCACGGCCAGCTGGTGCTGGGTGTCGTCGTCGGGAGCCCGGAGAGCGCCTCCGTCGGGTCCCTGGCCGACCGACTGCGCGCCACCGTCGCCGAGGTGGCGTCCCGGACCGGCGTCGCGGTGAGCGTCCAGCCCACCGCGGCCGGCAGCGCCCGGCAGGAGCGCACCGCCCGCCACCACGTCGTCGTGCTCGGTCGCCCCGTCCCGCCCGCTGCCGTCGCCGGCGCCGCGCGCGCCATCGCCGGGGTGGGCGGCAACATCGAGGCGATCCGCCGGCTGTCGGACTACCCGGTCACCAGCTTCGAGCTGACCGTCTCCGGTGCCGCCTCCACCGAGCTGCGGACGGCGCTGGCCACGGTCGCCGCCGAGACGGGCACCGACATCGCCGTGGAGCAGGTCGGGCTGGCCCGGCGCGGCAAGCGGCTGATCGTGCTGGACGTCGACTCCACCCTGGTGCGCGGCGAGGTGATCGACGAGCTGGCCGCCCGGGCCGGCCGGGCCGCCGAGGTCGCCCGGATCACCGCGGCGGCGATGAACGGCGAGCTCGACTTCGAGGAGTCCCTCCGGGCGCGGGTGGCGGTGCTGGCCGGGCTGCCGGTGGGTGTGCTGGAGGAGGTCCGCGCGCACCTGGTCCTCACCCCGGGCGCCCGCACCCTGATCCGCACCCTGCAGCGGCTGGGGTTCCGCTGCGGCATCGTCAGCGGCGGGTTCACCCAGATCACCGATCCGCTGGCCGCCGAGCTCGGGCTGGACTTCGCCGCCGCGAACACCCTCGAGGTGGCCGACGGCCGGCTGACCGGTGGGCTCGTCGGCGAGGTCGTCGACCGGGCGGGCAAGGCCCGGGCGCTGGCCCGCTTCGCCGCGCAGCACGGCGTCCCGCTGGACCAGACGGTCGCCGTGGGCGACGGCGCCAACGACCTCGACATGCTCAACGCGGCCGGGCTGGGCATCGCCTTCAACGCCAAGCCGTTCGTGCGCGACCAGGCGCACGCCGCGTTGAACCAGCCCTACCTCGACGCCGTCCTGCAGGTCCTCGGGTTCACCCGCGACGAGGTGCTGGACGCCAGCTGAACGCCAGTCAGCACTGGGGACTGGCGACGACGGGAGGCCGGAGGCCTCCCCGAGGAGGCAGCTCAGCGGCTCCACGCGAGTCGGGCACGGCTGCTGACCGCGGTGTCGTCCGTCAGGACGACGATGTGATGAGCTCCACGCCGGCGGTGCGGAGCTGCTCCAGGGCCGCCTCGGTGGTGGCCGGTGAGACGCCGGCGGTGAGCTCCAGCAGCACCCGGGTGGCGAACCCGGCGCCGACCCCGTCCAGCGCGGTGGCCCGGACGCAGTGGTCGGTGGCGATGCCAACGACGTCGATCGCGTCGACCCCGTGGGCCCGCAGCCAGTCGGCCAGCGGCTGCCCGTCGAAGGAGCCCTCGAAGCCGGAGTAGGCGGCTTCGTACTCGCCCTTGTCGAAGACCGCCTCGATCGGTCGCCGGTCCAGGTCGGAGTGCAGCTCGACCCCGGACGTGCCGACGACGCAGTGCGCGGGCCAGGTCTCCAGGTAGTCGGGCTGCTCGGCGAAGTGGCCGCCCGGGTCGACGTGGTGGTCCCGGGTGGCGACGACGTGCGCGTAGTCGGTCGCGGCGGCGTGGGCGCTGATCGCCCGGGCGACGGCGGTGCCGCCGTCGACGGCGAGGCTCCCGCCCTCGCAGAAGTCGTTCTGCACGTCCACGATCACCAGGGCCCGGGTCATGACCCCATCCTGCCCCGGCGAGGACCTCCGCAGGGGCGGGGCCCTCGGCTACCCGGTGACGGTGTCGATCGCCGGCTCGCCCCGGGACAGCGACCACGCCTCGGTCGGCAGGGCGCTGCGCGCCTGGACGTGCAGGTCCCGGGCAGCGGCCAGGGACTCGGCGGGGGAGCGGGGGTCGACGAGCTCGCCCCCGCGGACCAGCGGCCGGATCAGGTCACGGTCGTGCTCCCGGGCGGGGACGGGTGCCGCGCTCACCACCTCGGCGGTCGCCGTCCCGTCGGCGTCGTGCCGCCGGACGGCGTGCTTGCGGCCGCCCACCGAGCGCTTGCCCACGGAGTTCTTGGCCACCGGCACCCCGTCCCGGGCCACGAGCTTGTAGACCATCCCGACGGTGGGCGAGCCGGAGCCGGTCACCAGTGAGGTGCCCACCCCGTAGCCGTCGACCGGGGCGGCCGCCAGCGCGGCGATCGCGTACTCGTCGAGGTCGCTGGTGACGATGACCCGGGTGTCCGTCGCGCCCAGGGAGTCCAGCAGCTCGCGGGCGCGGGTCGCCTCGATGGCGAGGTCACCGGAGTCCAGCCGGACGGCGCCGAGCTCCGGGCCGGCCACCTCGACCGCCGTCCGGATGCCCTGCTCGGTGTCGTAGGTGTCGACCAGCAGCGTCGTCCCGACGCCGAGGGTGTCCAGCTGCGCGCGGAACGCCGCCGCCTCGTCGTCGTGCAGCAGGGTGAACGCGTGGGCGCTGGTGCCGGTCGTGGCGATGCCGTAGCGCGCGCCGGCGGCCAGGTTCGACGTGGCCGAGAAGCCGACCAAGGCCGCGGCCCGCGCCGCGGCGACGGCGGCCTCCTCGTGCGTGCGCCGGGAGCCCATCTCGATGCACGGGCGGCCACAGGCGGCGCCGACCATCCGGGCGCCGGCCGCGGCGATGGCGCTGTCGTGGTTGAGGATCGACAGGACCAGGGTCTCCAGCAGGACCGCCTGGCCGAACGGGGCCCGCACGGTCAGCACCGGGGACCCGGGGAAGTAGAGGTCGCCCTCGGCGTAGCCGTCGACGTCCCCGGTGAACCGGAAGCCGGCCAGGTGCTCCAGCAGTCGTGGGTCGTCCACGCCCTGCTGCCGGAGCGCGTCCAGCTCGGCGTCCCCGAAGCGGAAGTCGGCCAGCGCCTCCAGGAACCGGCCGGTGCCGGCGAGCACCCCGTACCGCCGGCCGTGCGGCAGCCGGCGGGCGAACACCTCGAAGACGCAGTCCCGGTCGGCGGTGCCGTCGGCCAGAGCGGCGGCCAGCATCGTCAGCTCGTAGCGGTCGGTGAACATCGCGGGGCTGAGCGGCGGGCTCTGCGGCATGGAGCAGCACGATAGGTGCCCACCGACTGCGTCGCGGGAGGCGGTCGTCCTAGAGTGCTCACGTGGCCGGACCGCTCGCGCCCGAACGGGTGTCGGAGACGTCGACGGGGGAGGAGTCCGCCCTCGACCGCCCCTGGGTCACCGTCGTCTGGGACGACCCGGTCAACCTGATGACCTACGTGACCTTCGTGCTCCAGGAGCTGTTCGGGTACGACGAGGCGACCGCGACGGAGCTCATGCTGCAGGTGCACAACGAGGGCAAGGCCATCGTCAGCTCCGGCCCGCGGGAGCGGATGGAGCACGACACCAACCGGCTGCACGCCTACGGCCTGTGGGCCACGTACCAGCGGGACGCATGAAGCCGTTCCGCCGCAAGGGCGACGAGCTGGTGGCCCGGCTGGTCGACGCCGAGGCCGACATCGTGGGCCTGTTGCTGGACCAGCTGGAGCAGCTGCTGGCCGCCGACCCGGCCGACTCCGGTGGTGACCCGGTGCTGGAGCGGCTGCTGCCCAGCGGTCACGCCAGCGACCCGCAGCTGGCCGCCGAGTACCGCGACCTCACCGAGGCCGGGCTGCGCAGCGGCAAGGCCGACGACCTGGCGATGGTCCGGGCGACCGTGCCGCCCGACGGCGGCGAGGTGCGGCTGGACGCCGAGCAGGCGCGTGCCTGGCTGCGCACCACCAACGACCTCCGGTTGGCGATGGGCACCCGGCTGGGCATCACCGCGGAGACCGAGCCCCCGGAGATCGACGCCGCGGGCGAGGGGGCCGACGACGAGAACTCGCAGCTGGCCGTCTACTACTGGCTCACCGCCGTGCAGGGGTCGTTGATCGACGCCTTGGCCGCCGGTCGAGGCGACCGACGGTGAGCAGCACCAGGATGGCGACGAGCAGGTCGGCGACGAAGAACACGTAGACCAGGCTGTGCACCGTCACGTCCTGCACGAGCGCCCCGATGCAGGACAGCAGGGTGATGCCGGACAGGCCGGCCAGCAGCACCAGCCCGATGAGCCGGCCGAGCACCACCAGCACCAGTTCGACCCGGTCGGTCCGCTCGTCCGTGGCGCGGCCACTGCGGTGCAACAGCCGGGCCGATCCGATGGCCAGGGCCGGCAGCGCGACCAGGACGACGCCGAGCACCATGAGAACCTCGATCACCACGGTCGGCGACGTTATCGGTCGGACACGTCTGCGACGCAATCCGTTCCTCCGCCGGTCACCCGTTCCGGCGGCCGCCCGGGGCGGGGAGGACGCCGGCCGGCGGCGCTGCCTAGACTGGTGGTGTGCTGCGCATCGACCGCGCGACCTACGACGCCATCGTGGCCCACGCCCGGGAAGACCACCCGGACGAGGCCTGTGGCGTCGTCGCCGGCCCCGAGGGCAGTGACCGGCCCGAGCGCTTCATCCCGATGCTCAACGCGGCCCGCTCGCCGACGTTCTACGAGTTCGACAGCGCCGACCTGCTGAAGCTGTACCGCGACATGGACGACCGGGACGAGGTGCCCGTGGTCATCTACCACTCGCACACCGCCACCGAGGCCCACCCCTCGCGCACCGACATCAGCTACGCCTCCGAGCCCGAGGCGCACTACGTGCTGGTCTCCACCCGCGAGCACGGCGCCCGGACCGGCCTGGCCGGCGACGAGGTCGAGTTCCGCAGCTTCCGGATCGTCGACGGCGAGGTGCGCGAGGAGGACGTCGAGGTCGTCGAGTCCTACCTGTTCGGCCACTCGCCGACCACCGTCGTCTACGACTGAGCGCCAGCTCACCCCGCGGCCGGCGGAATCGCCGGCCGCGCACCGGCGTTCCCCCGAGCAGTCGTTCCCGCGCGCCTTGCGCGCGACCCCCCGTCACCCCGCGAGAAGGAGTTCCCCCATGGCCATCGAGGTCCGCATCCCGACCATCCTGCGCACCCACACCGGCGGCAACAAGACCGTCCAGGGGAGCGGCGACACGCTCGGCGCGCTGGTCGACGACATCGACAGCCAGCACCCCGGCATCAAGGGCCGTCTGGTCACCGACGAGGGCAAGCTGCACCGCTTCGTGAACGTCTACGTCAACGACGAGGACGTGCGCTTCACCGGTGCGCTCGACACCTCCGTCAAGGACGGCGACTCGGTCACGATCCTCCCCGCCGTCGCCGGCGGCTGCTGACCCGGAGCCTCCCCGCCCGGTACCGCGACTCCAGGAGACCCGCCATGGCCCGCTTCGCCTCCCTCGTCGACTCGCTCGGCAACACCCCGCTGGTGGGGCTGCCGGCGCTGTCGCCCACCCCCGACGTCCGGCTGTGGGCCAAGCTCGAGGACCACAACCCCACCGGTTCGATCAAGGACCGCGCCGCCATCGCCATGATCGAGGCGGCGGAGAAGGAGGGGCGGCTGCAGCCGGGCAGCACGATCCTGGAGCCCACCAGCGGCAACACCGGCATCTCGCTGGCCATGGTCGCCCGGCAGCGCGGCTACCAGCTGATCTGCGTGATGCCGGAGAACACCTCGATCGAGCGGCGTCAGCTGCTGGAGATGTACGGCGCGCGGATCATCAGCTCCCCGGCCGCCGGGGGCAGCAACCAGGCCGTCGCCGTCGCCAAGGGGCTGGCCGCCGAGCACGACGACTGGGTGATGCTCTACCAGTACGGCAACCCGGCCAACGCCGAGGCGCACTACACCGGCACCGGTCCGGAGATCCTGGCCGACATGCCCTCGATCACCCACTTCGTGGCGGGGCTGGGCACCACCGGCACGCTGATGGGCGTCTCCCGGTACCTGCGGGAGAAGAAGCCCGACGTCCAGGTGATCGCCGCCGAGCCGCGCTACGGCGAACTGGTCTACGGCCTGCGCAACATCGACGAGGGGTTCATCCCCGAGCTCTACGACGCCGACCTGCTGGACTCCCGGTTCTCCGTCGGGCCGGACGACGCGATCCACCGCACCCGGCAGCTCGTCGAGCGCGAGGGCATCTTCGCCGGCATCTCGACCGGGGCGATCCTGCACGCGGCCCTCGGCGTCGCCGACAAGGAGGTCGCGGCCGGCCGCAAGGCCGACATCGTCTTCATCGTGTGCGACGGCGGGTGGAAGTACCTCTCCACCGGGGCCTACGCCGGCACGCTCGAGGAGGCCAGCGCCGCTCTGGAAGGCCAGCTGTGGGCCTGATCCTGCCGGCGCGGGGGCTGTTGTTCGACAACGACGGGGTGCTGGTCGACTCCGAGCCCAGTGTGGTGCGCTCCTGGTCGCGCTGGGCGGTCGACTCCGGGCTGGACCCGGCCGAGGTCATGGCGGCGGTGCCCGGCCGCCGGGCTGCCGACACGGTGGCGGTGTTCGTCAAGCCCGAGGACGTCGAGCGGTCGGTCGCCCTGATCACCCGCTACGAGCTGGAGGACGTCGCCGGCACGATCGCCGTCCCCGGCGTCCTGGACCTCATCGCGCAGCTCGACGACGTCCCCTGGGCCGTGGTGACCTCCGGCGTCCGCGAGCTGGCCACCGCGCGGCTGCGGGCCGCCGGTGTCCCGGTGCCCGAGGTCGTGGTGACCGCCGAGGACGTCGTCGCGGGCAAGCCCCACCCCGAGCCGTACCTGACCGGGGCGACCCGGCTCGGCGTCCCCCCGGGTGAGGTGATCGTGCTCGAGGACAGTCCGAGCGGGGTGAGCGCGGGGCTGGCGGCCGGCGCCACCGTGCTCGGCATCGGCCGGACGGCGCTGGCCAGCGACGCGACCGCCGTCGTCCAGGACCTGACCGGCGCCCGCTGGACCGGGGACGGGCTGCTGCTCCCGGACGCGGCGCTGCTGCGTCGTCCCTGACCGACCGTCGGGGCGTGACCACCGTCTCGGCCCGGCCACGAGGGGATGTCCGACCGGGCCGTTAGCCTGGCTGCCGACATGAGCACTGCGACATCGGGAGCCGACGCCCCCATCGGGATCTTCGACTCCGGGGTCGGTGGGCTCACCGTGGCCCGCGCCGTCCTCGACCAGCTGCCGCACGAGGCGATCCGCTACCTCGGCGACACCGCGCACAGCCCGTACGGTCCCCGGCCGATCGCCGACGTCCGCCGGCACTCGCTCGCGGCCATGGACCAGCTGGTCGCCGACGGCGTCAAGATGCTCGTCATCGCCTGCAACTCCGCCAGCGCCGCCTGCCTGGGCGACGCCCGGGAGCGCTACGACGTCCCGGTGGTGGAGGTGGTGCTCCCCGCGGTCCGCCGGGCGACCGCCGCGACGCGGAACGGGCGGGTGGGCGTCATCGCCACCCAGGCCACCGTCCGGAGCGGCGCGTACGAGGACGCCTTCGCCGCCGCCCCCCAGCTGAGCGTCACCAGCGCCGCCTGCCCCAGCTTCGTCGACTTCGTCGAGCGCGGGATCACCAGCGGCCGGCAGCTCGTCGGGCTGGCGCAGTCCTACCTCGACCCGCTGCTGGGAGCCGGGGTCGACACCGTCGTGCTCGGCTGCACGCACTATCCGTTGCTCACCGGTGTGCTGTCGCTGGTGCTGGGCGAGGAGGTCACGCTGGTGTCCAGCGCGGAGGAGACGGCCAAGGACGTGTACCGGGTGCTGACCCGTACCGACCTGCTGCGCGACCCCGAGGGCCCCCCGCCGGTGCACCGGTTCCTGGCCACCGGCGACCCCGAGCCCTTCGCCCGGCTCGGCCGGCGGTTCCTGGGCCCCGAGGTCGACGCCGTCCTGCGTGCGGGTGCGGAGGCCGGGGAGTGAGGCTGACCGTCGTCGGCTGCTCCGGCAGCGCACCGGGCCCGTCCTCGCCCGCCTCGTGCTACCTGGTGGAGCACGAGGAGTTCGCGTTGCTGCTGGACCTGGGCAACGGGTCCTTCGGCGCCCTGCAGGGGCTCATCGACCCCGGTCGGGTCGACGCCGTCTACCTCAGCCACCTGCACGCCGACCACTGCCTGGACGCCGCGCCCTTCATCGTGTGGCACCGCTACTCGGGCCGCTCCGACGGTCGTGCCGTGCCGCTGTACGCACCGGTCGGCGCCGACCGCCGGCTGGCCGCCGCCTACGACGCCGACGGCGGGCCGATCGACGACGTCTTCGACGTCACCGCGGTCGGCCCCGGCAGTTGGTCGATCGGGCCGTTCCAGGTGCGGACGGTGCGGACGGCCCACCCGGTCGAGTGCTACGCCGTGCGGTTGACCGCCGGTGGCCGGTCGCTGGTCTACACCGGTGACACCGGCCCGTCGGACGCCGTCGTCGAGCTGGCCCGGGGGGCGGACGTGCTGCTGGCCGAGGCCGCCTACCCCGACGTCCCCGACCTGCCCCCGGGGCTGCACCTGACCGGTCGGCAGGCCGGGGAGCACGCCGCTGCGGCCGGGGTCGGCCGGCTGCTCGTCACGCACGTGCCCGCCTGGGTCGACGCCGAGGCGCAGCTGGCCGACGCGCGATCGGTCTTCCCGGCCGCCGAGCTCGCCCGGCACGCCGCCGTCCACGACATCTGAGGACGGGCGGCCTGACCGGTTGCCCCACGGGGCGGCGCCCGGCACGGTGACCGGGTGGCCACCAGCGAAGAACGGGACGGCGTCCGGCTGAGCAGCCTGGACTCCCCGCTGGGCGACGGGCTCGAGGTGACCAAGCGCGACCTGGTCGACCACCTCGACGCCTTCGCCGACCGGCTCGTCCCGCTGCTCGCCGGGCGGCCGCTGACCATCAAGCGGGTGCGGCCCGGAGCGGCTCCGTTCATCCAGCGCGACGTGCCCAAGGGCGCGCCGGAGTGGGTGCGGACGGTGGCCACCTGGTCCGACCGGGCCCACCGCGAGGTGCACCAGGTGCTGGTCGAGGACCGCCGCACCCTGCTGTGGCTGGCCAACCAGCGGGCCGTGGAGTACCACGTGCCGTTCAGCCGGGTGGGGGAGGAGCAGCCGACCGGGCTGGTGCTCGACCTCGACCCGCCCGACGGTGCGCCGTTCGACGTGGTCGTGCGCACGGCCCGGCTGTGCCGCCGCGCGCTCGCCGAGGCCGGCCTGACGGCGGCGGTGAAGACGAGCGGGTCGACGGGGGTGCACGTCGTCGTCCCGGTGCACGGCTCACCGGCCGAGGACGTCGCCGCCGCCACCCGCGCCCTGGCGGCCCGGGCCGAGCGCCTCGACCCCGAGCTGGCGACCACCGCCTACGTGGTGGCCGAGCGGGGTGGCCGCGTGTTCGTCGACTCGACCCGTTCGGGCCGGGGCACGGTGGCGGCGGCCTACAGCCCGCGGGTGCGGCCCGGTCTGCCGGTCTCGGCGCCGGTGGGCTGGGAGGAGCTGGACGACGTCCGGCCGGGGGACGTCACCGTGCGCACCGCGCGGGAGCGGATCGGGGACGGCGACCCGTGGGCGGCGGCGCTGCCCGAGCCGCAGCAGTTGCCCGCCGATCTGGTCGCCGAGGGGCACACCATCCCGGTCGCCCGGGTGGCCGCGATGCACGAGGGCAAGCGGCGCGCCCGCGCGAAAGCGGCTGAGAGCGGGTCGTGAGCGGGTGGCCTCAGCGGGCCGGATGGCCCAGGTCGACGACGCAGAAGAGGTTGCCGTCGGGGTCGGCGAGGACCACGAAGTCCGGGTCGTCCGGGTAGCCGTCCCAGTCGACCCGCTGGGCGCCCAGTCCGACGAGGCGGTCGACCTCGGCCGTCTGCTCAGCCCGGTCGGCGACGTGCAGGTCGAGGTGCGACCGCGGGTGGGCCGGCGCCGGTGTGACGCTGATCTGCAGGGCCAGTCGGGTGCCAGGGGCACCACCGGGTGGGGCCAGGACGGTGGCGCAGCCGCCGAAGCCGCCCTCGAGCAGTTCGTGGCCGAGGGCGCGCCGCCAGAACTCCGCGGCGCGCTGGACGTCGGTCACCCCGAGGACCACCTGACCGAGGGAGAGCACCGGGCGATCCTGGCACGCCGGCTCCGACCGGTCACGTGTGCCAGGTCGGAGCCGACCTCCGACTGGCCTGGCAGCACCGGACGGCTCCTTCCGTCGGACCCCGGTTGGCCGTGCGGCCCGGCGTGCCAGCCGAGGCCGGGGACGTGGCGAGCCTGACCGGGCGGGTGGGCGCAGTCGGGCTCGTACGGTGGCGCGGTGATCCTCTGGCTGCACGGGGCGTTCGGTGTCGGGAAGTCCTCGGTCGCGGCAGAGCTGCACCGCCGCCGGCCGGAAATGGTGCCGTACGACCCCGAGCTGGTCGGGTACCTGCTGCGGCGGTCCCTGCCGGTCCCGACCGGGGACTTCCAGGACCTGGCGGAGTGGCGAGAGCTCGTCGTCGCAACGGGCGCAGTGCTGGACGATGCAGGTCGCCGTCTGGTGCTGGCACCGATGACGCTGCTCCAGGAGCAGTACGCCGGTGAGGTGTTCGCCGGGCTGGCTGCCCGTGGGGTCGAGGTGCGACACGTCCTGCTCGACGTCGCCGATGACGAGCTGTCCCGCCGGATCCGCACCGATGCGGCTGAGCCGGGCGCACGATCGTGGCGGCTCGAGCGCGTTCCTGCGTACGAGGCCGCCCGGCCGTGGCTGGTCTCGGCGGCCGACCTGGTCGTGGACACCACAGCCAGGACGGTCGAGCAGGTGGCCGACGAGGTGTCGGGCGCGTTGCCCGCCGCGCGGTGATCGCCGGGCTCCCGGTGCAGTGGCCGGGCTCGCCCTGCAGGACGAGCCCGGCGACCGGGGCGCGAGCCCGGCGATCATGCGTGGGTCAGCTGGTCTGCACCTCGCGGCCGTCCTCGCCCCACATGGTGTGGAAGTTGCCCTCGCGGTCGGTGCGCCGGTAGGTGTGGGCGCCGAAGAGGTCGCGCAGGCCCTGGATCAGCGCGGCCGGGAGCCGCTCGGCGCGCAGGCCGTCGTAGTAGGCCAGTGCGCTGGCGAAGCCGGGCACCGGCACCCCGTGCCGCGCCGCCCCCGCCACGATCTGCCGCCAGCTCTCCTGGCCCTCGCTGACCGCACCGCGGAAGTAGTCGTTGGTCAGCAGCGTGGTGACGTCGGGCTCGTCGGTGAAGACCTGGCTGATCCGGTCCAGGAAGCGCGCCCGGATGATGCAGCCGCCGCGCCAGATCTTGGCCAGCGCGGCCCGGTCGATGTCCCAGCCGTGCTGGTCGGCGCCCTGGGTGATCTGGTCGAACCCCTGGGCGTAGGCCACCACCTTCGAGGCGTACAGCGCCTGGCGCACCGACTCGATGAAGGCGTCCTTGTCGGCCACCTGCTCGTCCCACTCGCGGTCGGGCCCCGGCAGCACCCGCTGCGCGGCCTGCCGCTGCTCGCGGTGCCCGGACAGTGCCCGGGCGAAGACCGCTTCGGCGATGCCGCTGACCGGCACCCCGAGGTCCAGCGCCGACTGCACCGTCCAGCGACCGGTGCCCTTCTGCTCGGCCTCGTCCAGCACGATGTCGACGAACGGCCCACCGGTCTCTGCGTCGGTGTGCCGCAGCACCTGCGCGGTGATCTCGATCAGGTAGCTCTCGAGGTCGCCCTCGTTCCAGCTGGCGAAGACGTCACCGATCTCCGCGGGCGTCAGCTCCAGCCCCTGGCGCAGCAGGTCGTAGGCCTCGGCGATGAGCTGCATGTCGGCGTACTCGATGCCGTTGTGCACCATCTTCACGAAGTGGCCGGCGCCGCTGGCCCCGATGTGGGTGCAGCACGGCTCGCCGTCGACGACGGCGGCGATCGACTCCAGCAGCGGGCCGACCAGCGCGTAGGCCTCCTTCGAGCCGCCGGGCATGATGCTCGGCCCGTTGAGCGCGCCCTCCTCACCGCCGCTGATCCCGGTGCCCATGAAGTGCAGGCCCCGGGCGGTGAGCGCCTCGGTGCGGCGGATCGTGTCGGTGAACAGGGCGTTGCCGCCGTCCATCAGCACGTCGCCCTCGTCCAGCAGCGGGGCGATCTCCTCGATCACGCCGTCGGTGGCCGCACCCGCCTGCACCATGACGATGATCTTGCGCGGGCGCTGCAGGGCGCCGACGAACTCCGCCATCGACCCGGTCGGCACGAAGTCGCCCTCGCTGCCGTACTGCTCGACGAGGGCGTCGGTGCGCCCTCTGCTGCGGTTGTGCAGCACCACCTGGTGGCCGTGCCGGGCGAGGTTGCGGGCGAGGTTGGCGCCCATGACCGCGAGCCCGGTGACGCCGATCTGATCACTCATGCCACGACCCTGCCCGAGCCGGGCCCGGCTGACCAGCGCCGTCCCAGCCCCTGGACAGCACGGGGCCAGAGGGGCGGGGCTCTCAGGCGATGCCGAGGTCCCGCATCAGCTTCGCCACGTGCCCGGTGGCCTTCACGTTGTAGGCGGCCTTCTCGATCCGGCCGTCCGCGTCGACGACGAAGGTCGACCGGATGACCCCGACGACCTCCTTGCCGTACAGCTTCTTCGGGCCGTAGGCGCCGTAGGCCGTCAGCACCTGCTTCTCCGGGTCGGAGACCAGCGTGATGGACAGCTCCTCCTGCTCCCGGAACCGGCTCAGCTTCTCCGGGACGTCGGGGGAGACGCCGATGATGTCCAGCCCGGCCTCGGCCAGGTCCCCGGCCGCGGCGGTGAAGTCGACGGCCTGGGTGGTGCAGCCCGGGGTGAGCGCGGCCGGGTAGCAGTACACGATGACCCGCCGACCGCGGAAGGACGACAGCGAGACGGGCGTGCCGTCGGCGTCCGGGAGGGTGAACTCCGGCGCCGGGTCACCGGGCGCGAGGCGGACGGGGGCGGTGTCGATGCCGCGGTCGGTCTCGGTCATGGGGTGGATGGTGCCGCAACCGACCGTCGGTTCCCAACCCGGCCGCCGGTCAGCCGGGCAGGAAGCTGAACCGCACGTGCCGTGAGGGGTTGTCGACGTTGGTGTCGACGAAGCAGATGCGCTGCCAGGTGCCCAGGGTCATCCGCCCCTCGAGCACCGGCACGGTGGCGTGCGGCGGGACGAAGGCCGGCAGCACGTGGTCCCGGCCGTGCCCGGGAGCGCCGTGCCGGTGCCGCCAGCGGTCGTCGCGGGGGAGCAGCTCGTCGAGCTGGGCGAGCAGGTCGTCGTCGCTGCCGGCGCCGGTCTCGATGATCGCGATCCCCGCGGTGGCGTGCGGCACGAAGACCTGCAGCAGGCCGTCGCTCTCGCCGCGGACGAACTCGGCGCACTCGTCGGTCAGGTCGACGACGGAGGGCACGCCCCCGGTCCGGACGGATCGCAGCTCGGAACGCATGGGGGAGAGGGTGACACGGCGGCACTACCCTCGGACCACGTGACCCGCCCCGACGGCCGCGCGGCCGACCAGCTCCGCCCGGTGACCATCACCCGCAACTGGCTCGACCACGCCGAGGGCTCGGTGCTCGTCGAGTTCGGGCGCACCCGCGTGCTCTGCGCGGCCAGCGTCACCGAGGGCGTGCCCCGCTGGCGTCGCGGCTCGGGGCTGGGCTGGGTCACCGCCGAGTACTCGATGCTCCCGCGGGCCACCCACACCCGCAGCGACCGCGAGTCGGTCAAGGGCAAGGTCGGTGGCCGCACCCACGAGATCAGCCGGCTCATCGGCCGGTCGCTGCGGGCCAGCATCGACCTGGCCGCGCTGGGGGAGAACAGCATCGCGCTGGACTGCGACGTCCTGCAGGCCGACGGCGGCACCCGCACCGCGGCGATCACCGGCGCCTACGTGGCCCTCGCCGACGCGGTGAGCTGGCTCGGTGAGCGCGGCAAGCTGGCCAGCGCGACCCCGCTGCCGAACTCGGTGGCCGCGGTCAGCGTCGGCGTCATCGACGGCGAGCCGCGGCTCGACCTCGCCTACGAGGAGGACGTCACCGCCGGCACCGACATGAACGTCGTGTGCACCGGCACCGGCGGCTTCGTCGAGGTGCAGGGGACGGCGGAGGGCGCCGTCTTCGATCGGGCCACCCTCGACGAGCTGCTCGACCTGGCGGTCGCCGGCTGCGCGGAGCTGACCCTGGCCCAGCAGGTGGCGTTGTCGGCGTGACCCAGCTGCTGCTCGCCACCCGCAACGCCGGCAAGCTCGCCGAGCTGCAGCGGCTGCTGGCCACCGCCGTCCCCGGGGTCGAGGTGCTCGGCCTGCGCGACGTCGCGGAGTACCCCGAGGCCCCGGAGACCGGGGCGACGTTCGAGGAGAACGCCCTGCTCAAGGCCCGGGAGGCGGTCCGGTACACCGGGCTGCCCGCGGTCGCCGACGACTCCGGGCTGACCGTCGACGCGCTCAACGGGATGCCGGGGATCCTGTCCGCGCGCTGGTCCGGCCGGCACGGGGACGACCCGGCCAACACCGCCCTGCTCCTCGGACAGCTCGCCGACGTGCCCGACGAGCGGCGCGGCGCGGCGTTCGTCTGCGCCGCCGCGCTGGTCACGCCCGACGGCGGCGAGCACGTGCTGGAGCGGCGCTGGCGGGGCACGGTCGTCCGGGAGCCGCGGGGCAGCAACGGTTTCGGCTACGACCCGGTGTTCGTGCCGGCGGGCCACACGGTCACGTCGGCGGAGCTGGAGCCGGCGGAGAAGGACGCGATCAGCCACCGGGGGCAGGCGTTCGCCGCGCTGCTGCCGGTCATCGGCGAGGTGCTCGGCGGGCGCTGAGCCGTCAGCGGCGCTGCATCCAGTCGATGAACCACAGCGAGAACGCCGCCAGCAGCGGGTGGAACGCCAGCACGAGGAACGCCGCGAGCACCCGGTCGGAGCGCCAGTAGTTGCGCAGCCGCACGCCTCGGCTCCAGCCGCGGCTGCGGTCGACGCTCAGCGCCCGCTGGGCGACCGCGGCCTCCTCCTCCGCGGTGAGCGGGCGGGAGTGTGCCGCCTGCCAGGCCTCGACCCGGGCCCAGCCGGGCGCGACCCCGCACCCCAGGGCCAGCAGGGCTGCGCCGCCGAGCAGTGGCAGCAGGGCGTCCGGTTCCAGCACGACCAGGCCGGCGGCCGCCGCGCCGGCGGCGAACCCGGCGACGGTGACCGCACCCAGGCAGAAGACCAGCCCGAACGCGACGAGCAGGATCAGGTAGCCGGGCAGCAGCACGTCGTGCAGTGACCGGTCGGTGGCGAGCAGGACGACGGTCTCCACCGCGAGCACGAGCGCGCAGGTCAGCAGCACCCGGCGCATCGGCACCCGGGGCGGCCCGGCCGCGGTGGCCAGCCGCATCCGCGACTCGGCGTGGCTCTCCGCCTCGGCGGGTGAGGCATCCGGGCGCAGGACGGCCAGCGGATCGGCGGCGGTCATGCCCGGTCCTCCGGCGTGGTGTCCGGTGCGGGGGGTGGCACGGGCACGGTGTGCGGGTCCATCAGCCGGACGACGTCCCGTACGACCGGCGGCGTCGCGGTGGCCGGGGCCGGCGCCGGGCGGACCGTGGCCGGGCCGTCGTCCATGCTCGGCACGTCCTCGACCTGGACGTGGCTGGACAGCCCGTGGTCCGTCTTCTCCCAGTAGAACGGGTTGACCACGAGCTGCCACAGCGCCTTGTACGAGGCGACCGAGTGCAGCAGCCAGTAGAGCGGGGAGAGCAGCGCGAACGGCACCAGGCCGTACGTGCGCCGCTTGAAGCCGGCCAGCAGCGACAGGTAGATGATCACGCCGTTGCCGAGCAGCAGGTTGGCCAGGCTGACCTGGACCAGCCACTCGGGCAGCGCGGGCGTGAGGGCCCCGGGCCACAGCAGCTCGACCGCCAGCATCGCGTACAGCCACGGGGCGGCCAGGAACATCAGCGGGGTGCCGCCGATGAGCAGCGCGAAGCCCGCCGTCTGCCGCGGGCCGACGCTGCGCAGCAGCCGCCACGGGTGCCGGGAGTGCACCAGGACGGTCTGCATGTAGCCCTTGATCCAGCGGCTGCGCTGCCGGATCCAGTTGCCGACGGCCATGTTGGCCTCCTCGTACGTCGTCGAGTTGACGACGGCGACGCGGTGGCCGCGGGCGGAGGCGCGGATGCCGAGGTCGGCGTCCTCGGTGACGTTGTAGGGGTCCCAGCCACCGAGGTCGCGCAGCATGTCGGTGCGGAAGTGGTTGCTGGTGCCGCCCAGCGGGATGGGCAGCCGCAGCTTGTCCAGCCCGGCCAGGGTGTAGTCGAACCAGGAGGAGTACTCCAGGGTGAACATGCGGGTGAGCAGGTTCTCCCGGGCGTTGAAGTAGTTCAGCGCGGCCTGCACGCAGACCAGGTCGTCCCCGCCCTTGCGGAAGGCGATGAGCGACTTCTTCAGCTGGTCGGCGTCGGGGCGGTCCTCGGCGTCGTAGATGACCACGTACTCGCCGCGGGCGAAGGCCAGCCCGACGTTGCAGGCGCGCGGCTTGGTCTTGGGCAGCGAGTGCGGGACGACGACGATGCGGACGATGTCCGGTGGCGCGGCGGCCAGTGCGGCGGCGAGCGTCTCCGGGTCGTCCTCCTCCAGCAGGAGCAGGATCTCCAGCTTCTCCCGGGGCCAGTCCAGGTCGGCCAGGTTGCGCATCAGCAGCCCGACGATCCCGGCCTCCTTGTAGACCGGGACGAGGATCGTGTAGACGGGCAGCTCGGCGTCCTCCAGCGCGGCGACCTCGGCGGCGGTGACCTGCTCGACGGTCTCCCAGGCGGTGCCGACCGTGCTGATCAGCGCCTTGGCGCCGACGGCGAGGGCGACGGCGACGTTCACCGTGCCGACCAGCACCAGCATGGTCAGCGAGGGGTCGAGCACCAGGCCGGTCACGGTGGCGACGAGGAGGGCGAGCGCGCCGGCGACCTGCGGCCAGACGAACACCGTGGACGCCGACTCGTCGGGCCGGCGTTCGGCCAGCGCGCTGACCGCGTCGTGCACCAGCTCCTCGCGCCACACGGTGCGCAGTGCCCGCTGCACGTCCCAGTCGGTGGTGACCACCTGGCGCACCCGCGGGATGCCGGTGCGCTGCACGACCACCTCGGCGATGTGCGCCGACGGTCGGCCGGCGGTGGCGACGACCACCTGGGGGAGGCCGTCGCCGTCCTCCTCGACGCGCAGCGGCACCCAGGTCTCCCGGGCCAGCATCGCGGCGGGGAAGCGGCGGGCCAGCTCCTCGTCGACGTCCACCGGGTCGACGAACGCCAGGTCGGCGCCCCAGACCGCGGCCAGACCGACGTAGAGCTCGCGCCGGGTCACCCAGCCCTTGGCCAGGACGACGGAGCCCAGTGGTGCGCCCACCCGTTCGTGCTGCGCCAGGGCCTCGGCGAGCTGGGCCTCGGTGAGCACGCCCTGCTCGACCAGGACGGTGCCGAGCCGCTCGGGCGCGGCGTGCCGGCCACCGGCACGGCGCGATGCCAGGCCGGGCGTGGCGCCACGGGGCGCGGGAACCGTCACCCCGGGGTGGTCGGCACCTGCGCCGTCCAGCTGAGCCCGGCCGGGGGAGGGATCACCCGGTCGGGTGAGCCGGCGACCCGGCGCCCGGGGGTCACCAGGGCTGCTCGGCCAGCACTGCGTGGCCGTACCCGACGATCAGGAACGGGTGGCGATCGCGGGCCGTGCTCCAGGCGTCCTGCCAGTCCTCGCCAGCGGTGTCCGCGTAGTAGCCGCCGTCGACCGTGCCGGGACTCGCTGGTCCGACCGGTGCGTCCGACGGACGGAAGCTCGCCTCGATGAACGTGCCGTCGCCGTCCGCACTCCACAGCCGGACGCCGATCACGTCGGTCACGGGCCGACGGTTCGCGCGCATCCAGTCGACGTCCACGCCGGTGCCCCAGTCGTTCCCCTGGACGAACCAGTCGATGGAACCCCACCCCTGTTCGTCCAGTGCCTCCTCGAACGAGTCGAGCCCGTCCAGGCCGCCGAACGCCGCGTCCGGTCCGGCCTCCAGGGGGAAGCCGGTCGTGATCGTCAGCCCGCACGTGGACCGGTGGGTGTCGTGGATCTTCCAGTTGTCCGTACCGGCGGTGCACCCGGTGTCGATCCGGGTGCCCAGCTCGTCACCGGCGCCGAGGTGGTCGGCGATCGCGGTCAGGCCGCCCGTCATGTGCGCGACGAGACGCTCGCGGTCGGCAGCGAGCGGCTCCTCGGTGGGGTCCAGCAGCTCGGGGTCGCCGCACCCGGTCAGCAGGGTCAGCACCGCCAGGGTCGTGGCCGCCCACGGTGCTCGCTGCGACATCGCCGGTCTCCGCTCCGGCGTGCCCCGCGGCCCGCCTCAGCGGGCATCCTGCCGGTCCGCGGCGCGGTGTGGCGGGACGCCGTTACGGTCGGGTCCCAGCGGCCGCGCCGGGCGGCCGGAGGAGTGGGGGAGGGCCCGATGGCGGACCTGGAGGCGCTGCGCCGGTTCGGGCTGGTGCTGGAGATGGCCGAGGCGGCCGGGGACGGCGACTGGCGGGCCTGGACGAAGGTGCTGGGCGGCCTGGACGAGGACACCCGCGCGGACGTCGTCCGGCAGTCGTCGCTGGTGATCGCCATGCTCTGCGAGCGGGAGGCCGAGCGTCGTGGCATCACCCGCGACCAGTTCCTGGCCCAGTTCCGTGCCGAGGCGATGGACTCCCTCGGCTGAACTCCAGGCGTGCCGAGCCGTCCGGGCGGGCAGGGCATAGGGATGCGGATCACAGTGGACGACGTCCGGACGCTGACCTTCGACGACGGGACGCCGGTGACCGCCGCGTCCGCGATCGCGCCGCTGGGCGAGGGCTGGCTGGTCGCCCCGGACGACTCGACGATCGCCGCCTGGGTGCGGCCGGGCGGGGTGACACCGGTGCGCGTGCTGCCGCCGGTCGAAGGGCTCGACCACTTCAGCGAGCCGGCGGGCACCAAGCACCTCAAGCCCGACCTGGAGGTGGCCTGCCCGGCCGAGGTGGACGGTGAGCCGGCCGTCCTGCTGCTGGGGTCGGGGTCGACGCCCCGGCGGATGCGCGGGGTGCTGGTGCGGTTGGAGGACGGCGAACCCGTCGTGCAGGCCGGCGAGCTCGGTCCGCTCTACGCCACGGTCGGGCAGCTGCTGGAGGTGCCGGCAGAGCAGCTGAACCTGGAGGGGGCCAGCCGGCACGGGGACACCGTCCGCTGGTTCCACCGGGGCAACCTCGCCGCCGGGGCGGGGCCGGCCAGCGTCGACGTGCCGCTGGCCGACCTGGTCGCCGCCGTGCTGGGCAGGGCCGGCGTCGATGCGGTGCCGGTGTCGGCGCCCCGGTCCTACGACCTCGGCCGGGTGGCCGGTGTGGGGCTGGCGGTCACCGACGCGATCGCGCTGCCCGACGGGCGGACCCTGCTCTCCGCGGCCGCCGAGGACACCCCCAACGCGGTCGACGACGGGCCGGTCGTCGCAGCGGCCCTCGCGCTGGTCGACGGCGAGACGGTGCTCGACATCGCGGCGGTGCCCGAGGTCGAGGGCCGGGTGCACAAGGTGGAGGGGCTGGCGCTGCGCGAGGTCGAGGACGCCCGGGTGCACGTGCTGGCCGTGGTGGACGACGACGTCCCGGGTGCGCCGTCGGTGCAGCTGGAGCTGCGGGTCGAGTTCAGCTGAGCCCTCCCGCCCCGGGCGTGGCCGGGTCGGCTCCCTCCGCGCGGCGTCCCTCCAGGAAGTAGGCGCCCAGCGCCCCGGCCAGGGTCGCGAACACGGCGACGGAGTAGACGGCCAGGGCGACCTCCAGGAAGCGGGCGAGGCCGTGGTCGGTGTCCAGCAGCGCACCGGTGATGGTGGCCATGGCCGCGTCGTGCAGCGCGGGGCCGTAGGTGTCGTAGGCCCCCACCACGTAGAGCAGCTGACTGCTGGCCAGGACGACGACGCCGGTCACCGCGGCGAGCCAGCCGATCCGGTTGGTGAGCAGCCGGCCGGCCGACCGGGAGCCGCGGATGGCGGCGGACAGCACGCCGCCGACGCGGGCGGTCCGCAGCAGGGTGAGGGCGCGGGCGAAGCGGAGGAACGGCAGTGCCAGGAAGATCAGCTGCCACCAGTTGCGCAGCCAGAAGCGGCGCTGGCTGGGCGCCCGGACCGCCCGGAAGACGAACTCGCTGACGAAGACCGCCCAGCAGATCCAGCCGAGGACGCTCAGCGTCGTCACCAGCCAGGGCTCCCGGGCCAGGGCCTGGCCCAGGACGATCAGCACGAACACCAGGCCGAGCACGCCCATCGGCCGGTCGAGCTTCGTGGCCAGCCCTTCCGTCTCGACCGAGGGGTCGGCGGGGCGTCGGCGGATCGTGCCCGTGTCGCGCATGGAACAGCCCCTACCCACCTGCGGCCGGAGGGCGCACCTCGGTGTCCGGCACCCCGACGGCTCCCGGGAACGAGGCCGCTCGACCCCCTCGACGTGGGGGCGGTCAGCCGAGCGTCGGCAGCGCGCTCACCGGACCGGATCGAGCATGCGATCGAAGACGGCGCCAGTGCCCTGAGCCTGTACGTACTTGCCTGCCACGTCGACGGCCCAGTCCCGCCGCGACCACGTCGTCGGGCGGTAGAGGCCCAGCGCGGTGTTGAGGAGGACGTCACCCACGTAGACGAGAGCGAACACGGAGTTGACGGCCTTCTGGCCGCGCAGCCCCTGGGAGGCGGCGACGCCGTAGGCCGCGCCCCACATGGTCCCGAGCGCGAAGTGCGTGACGTAGTTCAGACGTCGTCGACCGCTTCGTGTCCTGGGACGGGCCGGGGTGACCTTCTCGGCGAAGTCGGCCGGGGCAAGGCTCTCGTCCCGCTTGGTGAGGGGCATCTCCACGAACTCCTGGAAGGCCGTCATCACGACGGTCCCGCCCACGCCCGCGACGACGCCGCGTCCGATCATGCTCGACATCGAAGGCCGTTGTGTCCGCATGCACGGCGCGTACCCGGCTGCGCCGCAGACACACGAACTGTCATCGGGAGCGGGGCAGCCCCGGACACCGTCCGGGTGATCCGCGTGCTCACACAGCCCGTCCGGGCCAGGAGGCGTCCACGTGCGGGAGAGGGGAGTCGAACCCCTACGCCCGAAGGCACCAGATCCTAAGTCTGGCGTGGCTGCCGTTACACCACTCCCGCGTTGGGGGCAGTGTAGGAGCCTCCCGCTCGGCCGCGGTCGGACCGATCTGGCAGGCTGTCGCCGTGCCGAGGACCCCCGAGCAGATCCAGCAGGAGATCGACGCCGCCCGCGAGTCCCTGGGGGCGACCCTGGACGAACTGGCGTTCCGCACGAACCCGCAGCGCCTGGCCGACCAGGGCAAGGCGAAGGTGCAGGAGTTCCTACAGAGCCCGCCCGGGATCGCGATCGTCAGCGTGGTCGGCCTGACCATCACCTTCGTCGTGACCCGGAAGGTCGTCCGCCGCGTCCGGGGCACCGACCGCCGACGGGTCGAGCCCGTGGTCACCTACCGCCGGGTGCGCTGACCCCGGACGTCGGCGTCCGCCGGGCCACGGTCCGGGACGCTGACGCGGTCACCGCCGTCTTCCTCAGCTCGCGGGCCGCGGCCATGCCCTGGCTGGCGCGGCCACACTCCGACGACGAGACCCGCTGGTGGGTCGAGCACGTCGTGCTGACGCAGCACCGCACCTGGGTGGTGACCGACGAGGACGACGTCCTGGGCTTCGCCGCCGTGGGCGCCGGTCACCTGGAGCACCTCTACCTGCGCCCGGACCGGCGCCGTCAGGGGATCGGCTCGCTGCTGTTCCGGCAGGTGCAGGCGGCCGAGCCCACCGGGTTCACCCTCGTCGTCTTCGCGCGCAACACCGCGGCCCGGGCGTTCTACGAGCGGCACGGCTGCCGGGTGGTCAGCGCCGGGAACGGGAGCGGGAACGAGGAGCGCGAGCCCGACGTCACCTACCGCTGGGCGCCCTGAGCCGGGTGCCGACGTCGAGTGTCGAGTCGTGCACGCCTCACCTGCGGGGGAGACGTGCACGACTCGTCACTCGGCGAGCGCTGACGGGTGAGGCGCACACTCGGCGGCGTGTACCCACCGCCCCGTGACCGCGTCGGACCCGGCCAGGAGTCGGTCTGGAGCTACCCGCGCCCGCCGTCGGCCGAGGTGACCGGACGACGCCTCGAGCTCACCCTCGGCGGGCGGGTCATCGCCCGCACCGACCGGGCCGTGCGGGTCTGCGAGACCAGCCATCCGCCGGTCTTCTACGTCCCCCGGGACGACGTGGCGGCCGGCGTCCTGGAGCGCGGCGCCGGCTCGTCGTGGTGCGAGTTCAAGGGGATGGCCACCTACTGGGACGCCGTCGTCGACGGCGTGCGGCACGACTCGATCGCCTGGTCCTACGAGCAGCCCACGGCCGGCTACGAACAGCTGCGCGGCGCACTCGCCTTCTACCCGAGCCGGCTGGACGCCGCGACCGTCGACGGCGAGCCGGTACGGGCGCAGGCCGGTGACTTCTACGGCGGCTGGATCACCGACGAGGTGGTCGGCCCGTTCAAGGGCGAACCCGGCACGCGCGGGTGGTGAACCCCTACCCCCCAGGGGTATGCTCAACGGCATGACGGGCTACGCCAGCGACAAGGACCAGGTGCTCGCGCGCCTCAAGCGGGTCGAGGGCCAGGTCCGCGGCATCGCGCGGATGGTGGAGGACGACACGTACTGCATCGACGTCCTCACCCAGGTCTCGGCGGCCACCAAGGCCCTGCAGGCGGTCGCGCTCGGCCTGCTCGACGACCACCTCGGCCACTGCGTCCGCGACGCGGTGGCCAGCAGCGCCGACGACGACGGTGCCGCCGCCGACGCCAAGATCGCCGAGGCCTCGGCCGCCATCGCCCGGCTCGTCCGTTCCTGACCCCGCTCCCTGACCCAGCTCCCGAGGAGAGAACCACCGTGCAGACCCTGGACTTCACCGTCACCGGCATGACCTGCCAGCACTGCGTCGCCTCCGTCACCGAGGAGGTCACCGAGCTCTCCGGCGTGCAGGAGGTCGACGTCGACCTGGCCACTGGCCGGCTGCGCGTCGTCGGCGACGTCACCACCGACCAGGTGCAGGCCGCCGTGTCCGAGGCCGGCGACTACACCGCCCAGCCGGCATGAGCGCCGGGCCCCAGGCGGAGCCGTCTGCAGCCGGGGGCCCGGCCGCCGGAGAAGAGGTCCGCCTCGACATCACCGGCATGACCTGCGCGAGCTGCGCCAACCGGATCGAGCGCAAGCTCAACAAGCTCGACGGCGTGCAGGCCAGCGTCAACTACGCCACCGAGGCCGCGACCGTCCGGTTCGACCCCGCCCGCGTCGACCCCGACCAGCTGGTGGCCACCGTCGCGGCCGCCGGCTATTCCGCCGCACTGCCGGCACCGCCGGTCACCGAGGACGACGCCGGGGCCCCGGACGAGGTGGCCCGGACGCCGGAGACCGCGCTGCGGCAGCGGCTGCTGGTCAGCGCCGCGCTCACCCTGCCGGTGCTGGTGCTGTCCATGGTCCCGGCGCTGCAGTTCGACAACTGGCAGTGGCTCGCGCTCACCCTGGCCAGCCCGGTCGCGGTGTGGGGAGCCTGGCCGTTCCACCGCGCCGCGGTGGTCAACGCCCGGCACGGGGCCAGCACCATGGACACCCTGGTCTCGATCGGGATCAGCGCCGCGTACCTCTGGTCGCTGTGGGCGCTGTTCCTCGGCGACGCGGGGATGCCGGGCATGCGGATGGAGTTCACGCTCCTGCCCGAGCGCGGCGCCGGCACGCACGAGATCTACCTGGAGGTCGCCGCGGCGGTCACCGTCTTCCTGCTGGCCGGCCGCTGGGCCGAGGCCCGCGCCAAGCGCCGCTCCGGTGCCGCGCTGACCGCGCTGCTGGAGCTGGGGGCCAAGGACGCCGCCGTGCTGCGGGACGGGCGCGAGGTGCGGGTGCCGATCGGCCAGCTCGTCGTCGGCGACCGCTTCGTCGTCCGGCCGGGGGAGAAGGTCGCCACCGACGGCGTCGTCGTCAGCGGCAGCTCCGCGGTCGACCTGTCGATGCTGACCGGCGAGAGCGTGCCGGTCGAGGTCTCCGCCGGCGACCGGGTCACCGGTGCGACGGTCAACGTCGGCGGCCGGCTGGTCGTCGAGGCGACCCGGGTGGGCACCGACACGACGCTGGCCCAGCTCGGCCGGCTGGTCACCCAGGCGCAGAGCGGCAAGGCGCCGGTGCAGCGGCTGGCCGACCGGGTCTCGGCGGTCTTCGTCCCCGTCGTCCTGGTCATCGCGGTGGCCACCCTGGTCACCTGGCTGGTCGTGACCGGCGACGTCACGGCGGCCTTCACCGCCGCGGTCGCCGTGCTCGTCATCGCCTGCCCGTGCGCGCTGGGCCTGGCCACGCCCACCGCCCTGCTGGTCGGCACCGGCCGTGGCGCCCAGCTCGGCGTGCTGATCAAGGGCCCGGAGGTGCTGGAGAGCACCCGCCGGGTCGACACCGTGCTGCTGGACAAGACCGGCACCGTCACCACCGGGCAGATGAGCCTGGTGGAGGTCGCCGGGCACCCGGAGACGCTGCGGCTGGCGGCCGCGGTGGAGGCCGGCTCCGAGCACCCGATCGCCCGGGCGATCGTCGCCGCCGCCGGTGAGCTCCCCGAGGTCGAGGGCTTCGCCAGTCAGCAGGGGATCGGTGTGCAGGGGCGGGTGGACGGCCGGGACGTCGTCGTCGGGCGGGCATCGGCGATGCCCGGCCCGGTGCCGGCCGACCTGGCCGCGGTGGTCGAGCGGGCCGAGCAGGCCGGGCAGACCGCCGTGCTGGTCGCCGTGGACGGCGCGGTCGCCGGGGTCTGCGTCGTCGCCGACACCGTCAAGCCCACCAGTGCGGCGGCGATCGCACGGCTGCGGGAGCTGGGGCTCGCGCCGGTGCTGCTCACCGGTGACAACGCCGGTGCCGCCGCCGCGGTGGCCCGCTCGGTCGGGCTGGACCCCGACCGGGGCGAGGTCGTCGCCGGCGTGCTGCCCGCGGGCAAGGTCGATGTCGTCCGGGAGCTGCAGGCCCAGGGTCGGGTGGTCGCCATGGTCGGGGACGGCGTCAACGACGCGCCCGCGCTGGCCCAGGCCGACCTGGGGCTGGCGATGGGCTCGGGCACCGACGTCGCCATCGAGGCCAGCGACCTGACCCTGGTCCGGGCCGACCTGGACGCCGCGGTCGACGCCGTCCGGCTGTCCCGGCGGACCCTCGCGGTGATCAGGGGCAACCTGTTCTGGGCCTTCGCCTACAACGTCGCGCTGGTGCCGCTGGCCGCCCTCGGGTTCCTCAACCCGCTGCTGGCCGGGTTGGCGATGGCGGCGTCCTCGGTGCTGGTGGTCACCAACAGCCTGCGGTTGCGGGCCTTCCGGTCCAGCGCGCCGGCGGCCTGAGGCCGCCGGCGCGGGTCAGGAGGCCGGCTCAGGCGGTGCGGCGGGCGGTGACCAGCGGCAGGACGACGTCGGTCAGCACCTCGTCGGCGAACTCGGGGGAGACGGGCTCCCCGCCGAAGAGCCAGCGCTGCAGGATCGGCGAGCTCGCCGTCGAGGCGACCGCGGTGCCCAGTGCCGCCGGAGAGACCTCGCCGCGGGCCTCGGCCCGCTCCCACACCTGGCGGAACGCCGAGCCCCAGACCTCCATCGGGCCGCTGTGGAAGGCCTCGCGCAGCTCCGGCTCGTGCGGCAGCGCCGACAGCAGCGACAGCGTGGCCGCCCCCAGGGGGCCGTTGACCGCATCGACCAGCCAGTGCAGCAGGAGCCGGAGGTCGCCCTCGAGCGAACCGGTGTCGGGCGGCTCGATCGACGTCTGGCTCAGCTCGGCGACCGCGTCGGCGACCAGCTCGGACTTGGTCCGCCAACGGCGGTAGATCGTGGCCTTGCCGACCCCGGCGGCCGAGGCGACGGCGTCCATGGTCAGGGCCGCGTAGCCGGACTCGGCCAGCACCTGCAGGATCGCCTGCCGGATGGCCCCGTCGCGGGAGGGGTCACGAGGCCGCCCGCCGCGACCGGGGCGTGCAGCATCGGCGGGGGGCAGGGGAGGCACACCTGGGACACTAGCCGAGTTGATCTTCAATGGCGTGTGACCTCCCCCGTGCTGGGGACGGGCGGGACCCGGCCCGCGCGCCTGCGTGTTCGTGGGGTCACCGTCGGTCATCCTGCAGGCGTGAACGAGCCTGTGGACGTCGTTCGTCCCTCCTGGGAGACCCCCCAGCGTGCCCGCCGGCTGCTGCTGGCCAGCACGCTCAGCCACGTGCTGCCCAGCATCTCCCGGATCGCCGGCGCGATGGGGCTGCGGATCGGCACCGCCCCCGGACTCCTCGACATCGTGGACGACGAGGGTGGCCGGCGGATCGACCGGCTGTTCCAGCGGCTGGCCCGGGAGCTCACCGCTGCCGAGACCGAGGCCGTCCGGGTGACCGCCGACCCGCCCAGCGACGGCGTCGCCCTGGCCACGCGGCTGCTCACCGCACCCACGCTCGCCGTCGAGCTGGCCCGCCGCGGGGTGACCGTGGAGATGGCGCTGCTCACCGATGCGGAGCTGTGGCCGGTGTACCAGCCGATCATGTCCCTCACGACCGGCGGGATGGTGGGCCACGAGGCGCTGCTGCGCGGCCGGGTCGACGGGCGCGAGGTCGGCGGCGGCGACCTGTTCTTCCTCGCCGAGCGGGCCGGCTGGCTGCGTCGGCTGGACCGGGTGGCCCGGGAGGCCGCCATCCGCGGCGCGGCCGGGTGGCTGGGCAGCGCGGACCTCTACGTGAACTCCGACCCGGCGGCGGTCCACCGGCCCTCGGTGTGCCTGGCCAGCACCGAGCGGGCGGTGCACGACAGCGGCATCGACCCCCGGCAGCTGGTGTTCGAGGTCGTCGCCTCGCACGCGGTGATCGACCACGAGCACCTGCTCTCGGTGCTCGAGCACCACCGGTCGCTGGGCTGGCGGGTCGCGCTGGACGACGTCGGCGTCGGCTGGTCCAGCCTGGCGCTGGTGAGCGTGGTGCGCCCCGACGTCGTCAAGCTCAGCAAGACCCTGGTCTCCCGGCTGCAGGAACCCGGTGCCCAGGCCATCGCCCGGGCGCTCACCGAGCTGACCCACCTGCAGGGCGGGGTCGTGGTGGCCGAGGGCATCGAGTCCGAGCGGATCGCCGACCAGGCGCGCGCGGTCGGGGCCGACCTGGGTCAGGGCTGGCTGTTCGGCCGCCCGGTGCGCCCCGAGCCCGAGGCCGAACCGGAGCTCGTCTTCGCCTGAGGGGGGCGGTTCAGCCCAGCGCCGCGGCCCAGTCGTCGGTGTGGGCGGCCAGGTGGTCGGCTGTCCGCTGCCAGTACGGCCCGTCCTCGGTCCAGATGCGCGCCCATGGTCGCCGGCCGTTCGCCGCCCCGGAGCGGAGCAGCTCGACCATCGCCGTCACCCGGCGGTGCAGCATCGGCACCAGTGCTGCGCGCCCGGCGTCGTCCAGGCCGTAGCCGTCCACGACCGCACGCAGCCGCGGCAAGGTGGGTGCGAGCGGTCGGTCCGCCCGCAGAGGCACCGCGGTCTGCGCCGTGTAGGCCAGGTCCCACAGCCGTGAGCCTGGTCCGGCGGCGTCCCAGTCGATCAGCGCCCACCCGGCCGGTCGGCGTACCAGGTTCCACGGCGCCGGATCGTGGTGGACGACGAGGTCCTCGCGGTCGGCGGGGATGGCTGTCTGCCACACCGCGTCCGGAGGTGGGGCGAAGTCAGCCGCGGCGTCGTGGAAGTCGCGCAGCAACCGCCCGACCGCGCCCAGGTCCGTGGTGCTCCATCGGGGATCGGGAGAGCCGGCCTCGCCAGCGAGGAACTGCAGCACCTGTCGCCCCTGCTCGTCGCGCCCGAGCGGGCGGGGCGCGCCAGGGAAGCCCACGGCGTGCAGGTGCGCCAGGAGGGCGTCGACGGAGTCGGTCCAGGGCCCGGCCGGGCGGCGGACGGTGTCGCCCACGCGCACCACGCCGCTGCTCGCGTTGGTCGGCAGCGGCTCCTCGGTCACGGGCAGCCGGTGTTCCAGCCGGTCAGTGCCTGCCACTCGTGGTCGAACCCGAGCGTGCCGTACCGGCCGGTGGCGAGGGGGAGCAGTGCGCCCTGCTCCGGGCCGAAGCCGATCCAGCGGGCGGCGAGGACCCGCAGCACGTGGCCGTGCGCCACGAGGGCGACGTCCCCGTCGGCCAGCAGCGGGCGGGCCTTCTCCAGCACCCGGTCGACCCGTTCGGCCACCTGCGCCAGCGTCTCGCCCGGGGTCTCGCCGGGGATCGTGCCGTCGTGCCACAGCGACCACGAGCGGCCGACCCGCTCGCTGATCTCCGGCGTCGTCAGCCCCTCCCAGCCGCCGTAGTCGACCTCGACGAGGTCCGGTTCCAGCTGGGCGTCGATGCCGCCCTCGAACAACCCGGCGAGCTCGGCGGTGTGCCGGGCCCGGATCAGCGGGCTGACGAAGGCGTGCGTGATCTCCCGCTGCCCGAGCACCGGGCGCAGCCGCCGGCCGTCGTCCTCACCGTGCGGCAACAGCGGCAGGTCGGTCAGGCCGGTGTGCTGCCCGCTCGCGCTCCACTCGGTCTGCCCGTGCCGGACGACCACCAGCTCACCCACGACGTTCCTCCCCTGCGGGGACCGGTACCGGTCCCGCCTCGCTTGCTGCCTCGGTCCGGCCACCGGCGGATGCCGTGCCGGCCACGGCCATGACGATCACAGACCCCAGGATGACCAGCAGCGGCGCACTCCAACCACCGCTCGCCTCGTGCACGGCGCCGATCACCAGGGGTCCGGTCGCGGCCACGACGTAACCGCCACCCTGCACCATCGCCGAGAGGCGGCGGTTCTCGGTCAGGTCCCGGGACCGGCGCACGATCGCGATGAAGACCACGGTGATGCCACCGCCCTGGGCGATCCCGGCCAGCGAGCACCACAGGGCCCACAGCGACGGGGCGGTCAGCAGCCCCAGCGGCAGCGCCGCCCAGACGACGGTGACCGCCAGCAGCACCATGGACGGGCGCTTCCACCAGGCCACCAGCGCCGGGACGGCGAAGGCGCCGACCACGGCGAACACCTGGAACAGCGCGGAGCTGGCCCCGGCCGCCGCCCGGGTCATCCCGTTCACGTCGGCCAGCAGGGTGGGCAGCCAGGCGGTCGCCCCGTAGTAGCTGAACGCCTGGCCGGCGAACGCCAGCGTCAGGCCCCAGGCCGCCGGCTGTCGCCAGACCGAGCGGCCGGGCGCGACCGGTGCCGGCGGGGGCGGCGCGGTGCCCGCCGCCTCGGCCGCGGCGGTGCGGGCGACCTGCTGGCGCAGTGCGGCGGTCCAGACGGTGGCGGCGACGACGACCAGGAGCCCCCAGGCGGCCAGCGCCACCTGCCAGCCGACCAGGTCGGCGAGTGGGGCGGTGAGGGCGGAGGTGAGCGTGGAGCCGATGTTCAGCGCCGCCGTGTAGGCAGCGGTGACCACGTTGGTGGCGCCGGGGAAGTCGCGGCCGATGACGACCGGGACGACGACGTTCCCGACCGTGATGGCCAGGCCGATGACGACGGTGCCCGCGATCGCGGCAGTGGGGCTGCCGAGTGAGCGCAGCAGCGTGCCGGCGAGCACCCCGGCCATCGACACGACGACCGCGCGGTGGACCCCGGTGCGGGCGATCAGCAGCGACGCCAGCGGGGCGGCCAGCCCGAAGCAGAGCACCGGGATGCTGGTCAGCAGCCCGATCGTGCCGGTGGAGACGCCCAGGTCGGCCCGCATGGCGTCGACCACGGGGGCGATCGCCACCAGCGGCCCGCGCAGGTTGAGTGCGACCAGCACCACCCCGGCCAGCAGGAGGAGCGGCACGGCCGTCGTCCCGGCCCGCCCCCTCGGTCGCGCCAGACCGCTTCGTTGCACCGGTCCACCTTCCTCCAGCTGCAGGTGCCGGTCGACGGCGGGGGACGGCGGGTGGCACCGGTCACAGTCGGGTGACCCGGGAAGGGTCGACGACCGGAACACCTTGTGCACAACGAGTCCCGCAGGCACGGCCGCGGGCACCGGACACCCGATGCGCAGGAGGACCCATGACCACCGCCACCACCCCGCTCACCTTCGACCTCGGTGGGGACCTGACCGTCCACCGCCTCGGCTACGGCGCCATGCAGCTGACCGGCCCCGGTGTCTGGGACCAGCCGGCCGACCGCCCGGGCGCGATCGAGGTCGTGCGGGCCGCGATCGAGGCGGGGGTCGACTTCATCGACACCGCCGACTCCTACGGTCCGCAGGTCAGCGAGCAGATCATCGCCGAGGCCGCGTTCCCGTACCCCGACGGGCTCGTCATCGGCACCAAGGCGGGCCTGACCCGGACCGGCCCCGGCGTGTGGCCGGTGTCCGGGCGCCCGGAGTACCTCACCCAGCAGGTCGAGCTCTCGCTGCGCAACCTGAAGGTCGACCGGATCGACCTCATCCAGCTGCACCGGATCGACCCGCAGGTGCCGCTGGCCGACCAGCTCGGCGCCTTCGCCGACCTCAAGGAGCAGGGCAAGGTGCGGCACATCGGCGTCTCCGAGGTCTCCGTCGACGAGCTGAAGGCGGCCCGCGCGATCACCGAGATCGTCAGCGTGCAGAACCTGTACAACCTGACCAACCGGCAGTCCCAGGACGTGCTGGAGTACGCCGAGGCCGAGGGCATCGCCTTCATCCCGTGGTTCCCGATCGCCACCGGTGACCTGGCCAAGCCCGACAGCCCGGTCGCGGCCGTGGCGGAGGAGCTCGGCGCCACCCCGTCGCAGGTCGCGCTGGCCTGGCTGCTGCAGAAGTCCCCGGTCATCCTGCCGATCCCGGGCACCAAGTCGGTCGACCACCTGACCGAGAACCTCGGCGCGGCCCAGCTCACCCTCTCCGCCGACGAGATGGCCCGCCTGGACGCGCTCGCCTGACGAAGGCCCCCGTTCTCCTCGCACGCTCGGGGCGAGCCTCTGGACGGGGCCATGGACCCCCGGTCGCGCTGTGCGCGGCCGGGGGTTCAGCATGTCGGCATGGACAACGATGTCTTCCGCCAGGTCAAGGACGCCGTCCGCCAGCTGGTCCGGGAGGTGGTCGTCCCCCGCGAGGAGGAGATCGACCTCGACGACCGGATCCCCGACGAGCTGCGCAGCGCCGCCGCGGAGATGGGCCTGTTCGGCTACGCGCTGCCCGAGGAGCACGGCGGCCTCGGCGTCACCATGAGCGAGGACGTCCAGCTGGCCTTCGAGTTCGGCTACACGACCCCGGCGTTCCGGTCGCTGTTCGGCACCAACAACGGCATCGCCGGACAGGTGATCGCCAAGTTCGGCAACGAGGAGCAGCAGAAGACGTACCTGCCCCGGCTGGCGGCCGGTGAGCTGATCGGCTCGTTCGCGCTCACCGAGGCCGAGGCCGGCTCCGACCCGGCCGGGCTGCGCACCGCCGCCCGCCGGGACGGCGACGGGTGGGTGATCAGCGGCGGGAAGCGCTACATCACCAACGCGCCGATCGCCGACCTGTTCGTCGTCTTCGCGCGCACCGACCCGGCCGAGCGCGGTGGCCGCGGCATCTCCACCTTCGTCGTGGACGCGACCGCCCCCGGGGTCACCGTCGGCCCGAAGGACAAGAAGATGGGCCAGTCCGGCGCATGGACCGCCGAGGTGTTCTTCGACGACGCCCGGGTCGACGCCGATGCGCTGATCGGCGAGGAGGGCCGCGGCTACGCCAAGGCGCTGACCGTGCTCTCCCGCGGCCGGCTGCACATCGCCGCGCTGTGCGTGGGGATGGCGCAGCGGGTGCTCGACGAGTCGGTCGCCTACGCCGCCACCGCGAAGCAGGGCGGGGCGCCGATCGGCCGGTTCCAGCTGGTGCAGGCGATGCTCGCCGACATGCACACCGAGCTGCTGGCCGCCCGCAGCATGGTCATCGACGTCGCCGCCCGGTACGACTCCGGCGAGGACACCTCCGTCGGCCCCTCGGCGGCGAAGCTCTTCTGCAGCGAGATGGTCGGCCGCGCCACCGACCGCGCCGTGCAGGTGCACGGCGGGCTGGGCTACCTGCGGACGACACCGGTCGAGCGCTTCTATCGCGACGCCCGCCTCTACCGGCTCTACGAGGGCACCAGCGAGGTGCAGAAGGTGATCATCGGCAACGCGCTGCTCCGCGCCGCCGGCATGCCCCGCAGCTGAACGTCGTAACCCTCGCGCCGTTCCCGCCGCTCTCCCGCTGCTGCAACGGCGGGGGAGCGGCGGGAACGGCGCACGAGTGATCGGTATCACCTACGCGGGCGTGTGCTCGGGGCCGGTGCCGGGGTGCAGCAGCGGGCCGGTGTGACCTTGCCCCGTGCTCAGTGCGGCCACGAACTCGCGCAGCAGGTCGCCGCCGTTGTGCCGGGCCCGCCAGTCCAGCTCGATGCGGGCCCGGGTGGTGTCCAACGGTGGCACCCCCATCCCCAGGTCCAGCCAGCCTGGCTCGATCTGCAGCAGGTGGGCGAGGAAGGCCGCCTGCATGCCGGTGCGCAGCACGACCGCCGGCACCGGCACCCGCCGCGCGCCCAGCGCGCCGGCCAGCCCGTCGGCGTCGAAGTTGGGCGGGGCCGTGAGGTTGAACGCGCCCGGTACCCGGCGGTCGATGATCCGGGAGATCGCGTCGGCGACGTCGTCGGCGTGCACGAACCCGAGGTGCAGGGAGCTGGGCAGCGGCAGGGGGAGCAGCTTGGCCACCGCGCCGGGCAGGGCCCGCGCGGCCGGGAAGAAGACGGGGCCGAGGAAGTACCGGCCGATCTCGCTGGCCGCGTCGGGCTGCAGCACCAGCGTCGGGCGGGTCACCGAGACGGTGACGTCGGGGTGCGCTGCGTCGAAGTCCCGCACGAACTGCTCGCACTGCACCTTCTGCCGGCTGTACTGGGAGCTGGGGACGCCGGTGGCGGGCCAGTCCTCGCCGACCGGGTGGGTCTGCGGGCCGGCGGCGTACGTGCCGATCGAGGACATGTGCACCACGTGCCGGACGCCGGCGGCACCGGCGGCGGCGAGCACCCGGCGGGTGCCCTCGATGTTGACGGCGTGCAGCACGTCGGGCTCCCGATCCGGGATCAGCGCCCAGGCCAGGTGCACGACGACGTCGACGCCGTCGAGGAACTCGGCCAGCACCGGCTCGCTGTCCGGGGAGCCCAGGTCGGCGCGGAACCACCGCACCCCGGCGTAGGGCTCGGTCTCCGGTGGGCGGCGGCGGGCCAGCCCGCGCACCTCGGCCACGCCGGTGTCGGCGAGGGCGCGCAGCAGCGCCGTCCCCACGTTGCCGCTCGCGCCGGTGATCGCCACGGTCATGCCCGGGAGGAGTCCGCTGTTCAGCTCAGCCATGCCCCGGCGCTACCCGCGCGACCCCGTCGTCACCCGTCGCCGGTCGAGCGGGCCGGACCGGGAGGGCGCGGTCGGTCCTCCGGGTGGAACCGCACCGCGATCAGGGCCACGTCGTCGGTGACGTCCGCGGGCACCAGCCGGGCCAGCAGGGTGTCGCACAGCTCGTCCACCGGCCGCTGCCCCAGGTCGGCGACCGCGGCCTGCAGCGCGGCCAGCCCCTCGTCCAGGTCCGCCCCGCGCCGTTCGATGAGGCCGTCGGTGTACAGCAGCAGGGTGGCGTCGTCCGGCATCGCCGCCTGGTGACCGGTGCGGGCGACGTCGGCCTGGACGCCGAGCATCAGGTCGGGCCGGGTGTCCAGCACCGTGCTCGTGCCGTCGGGGGCCAGCAGCAGCGGCGGGGGGTGGCCGGCGCTGGCCCAGCGCAGCAGGCGGGTCGGGCTGCCCGGCAGGTCGGGCCGCCGCTCGATCCGTGCCAGCAGGGCGGTGGCGAGGGTGCTGACGTCGAGCCCTCGCGCGGTCCGCTCGGCCCGGCGCAGGACCGCGGGCAGGTCGCCGTCGTCGTCGTAGGCCAGGGCGCGCATCAGCCCGCGCCACTGGCCCATCGCCGCGGCCGCGCGGCTGTCGTGCCCGACGACGTCGCCGATCACCAGGACCGTGGACCCGTCGTGCTGCTGGAACGCGTCGTACCAGTCGCCGCCGACCTGGGCGCCGTGCGCGGCCGGCTGGTAGCGGACGGCGACGTGCAGGTGGTCCGGCTCCGGTGGCGGGGTGAGCAGCGCCTGCTGGAGCCGGTCGGACAGCGCCCGCTCCTGGGCCGCCTGCTCCTCGAGCCGGCGCAGCTCGGCTCCCTGCGCGGCGGCGGCCCGCCGGTCGGTGAGGTCGCGGAAGGAGACCACGACACCGGTGACGGCGCCGTCCTCGACCGTGGGCACGGCGACCAGCTCGACCGGCACCGGGGTGCCGTCACGGCGCCAGAACACCTCGTCGTCGGCGACCACCGGGACACCCGTGCGCAGTGCCCGCCAGGTGGGGCACTCCTCGCGCGGGTAGGGGGAGCCGTCGCGGCGGTGGCGGTGGATCAGCGCGTGCTGCTCACCGCCGAGCTGCTCCTCCCGGCTGTGGCCGGTGATCCGGATGGCCGCCGGGTTGACGAACTCGACCCGGCCGTCGGTGTCCAGCCCGTAGATGCCGTCGGCGGTGTTGGCCAGCACCTTCTCCGACAGCTCGAGCGCCCGGGACAGCTGCGCCTCGACCGCGCGGAGGTGGGCGAGGTCGGCCGAGCGGGCCGCGTCCAGCCGGCGCAGGGCCTCGGCCTCCTCCTGCGCGGCGGTGGCCTGGGCGGCGGTGTGGGCGGCGGCCAGCCGGTCGGTGACGTCCGTGCCGTTGGGCAGGAGGTAGGCGGTCCCGGTGGCCTGGTCCTGGACCAGCTGCAGGGTCAGGTCCAGCGTCCGCTCGCTGCCGTCGGCCTGGAACCAGGGGGTCTGTGCGCGCACCGGGGCGCCGCCGGCCGCCACCTCGGCGCACCAGGCGCGGACCCGCTCGGCCACCGCGGTGCTCCCGCTCCACCAGCCGGTGGCCCAGAACGGCCGACCGACCTCCTCGGCCGGGGTCAGGCCACTGCCCTCGAAAGCCTGCCGGTTGGCGGCGAGCAGGGTGCCGTCGGTGCGGCAGATCGCGAGCAGGGCGAGGCTCGTGTCGTCCAGGGCGTGGAACCAGGCCGGCGCGCCGCCCACGGCGACAGCGCCGTCGGCCGGTGGGCTGGGCTGGGGGATGTCGATGAAGGGCTCCTGGTCCGGGTGGGGGTGTGACTGTCGGCTGCTGCTCAGGACGAGCATGCCGGGACCCACCGACGAACGGTGCGGACGGGGCCGGTCAGCGGGGCGGCGTCCCGGCCGTGCGCACGTGTGCGGTGACGAGCTCCGCGGTCCGCTCGGCGGCGAGTTCGGGGATCCAGTGGCCGACGTCCTCGAGCACCTCCAGCGCGTACGGGGCGGCGACGAACGAGGCGCTCGCCTCGGTCGCGGTCCGGCCCAGGAAGGGGTCGCGGGCGCCCCAGAGGTGCAGGGTGGGCACCCGCACCGTGCCCACCGGGGCGCCGCCGGCGAGCGGCAGGGCCCGGTACCAGTTCAGCGCGGCGGTGAGCGCGCCCGGCTCGCGCATCCGCTCGACGTAGCGGTCCACCAGCTCGGCCGGCAGCCCGCCCTGGCGCAGCGTCCGGCGCAGCACCGCGCCGCGGCCGGCCAGCAGCACCGCCTCCGGGACGGCGGGCAGCTGGAAGAACCCGACGTAGGCCGACCGCACCCCCTGGTCGCTGTGGCCCAGCGCCTGGCTCATCGCCGCGGGGTGCGGCACGGACAGGGCGGTCAGCGTGCGCACCCGCCAGGGGTGCCAGGCCGCCAGCGCCCACGCCGCGATCCCGCCCCAGTCGTGGCCGACGACGTGCGCGCTGGGCAGGCCGGCGGCGTCCAGCATCGCCAGGACGTCGTCGACGACCGTCCGCAGCCGGTAGGCCGAACGCCCGCTCGGCCGGGCACCGGGGGAGTACCCGCGCTGGTCCGGGGCGAGCGTGCGCAGCCCGGCCGAGTGCAGGGCCGGGCTCAGCCGGTCGAAGGCACCGGCGTCCTGCGGGAACCCGTGCAGCAGGACGACGGGCTCGCCGTCCGCCGGCCCGGAGTCGCGGACGTCGAAGACGAGGTCGCCGTGGCGGAAGGTGTCCATGCCCGGCTCACTGCCCGCTCCGCTCCCGCCTCACGCCGGGTCGCCGGATCAGGCCCTCAGGAGGCGTCCGGGTCGATCAGCGCCAGGCCGGAGGTCGGGTCGTGCCGGCGCTGGAGGTGGCGCGCGCCGGTGGTGACCACCAGCTCAAGGGTCGGGCGGGTCACCGCACGCAGCAGGTGCCCGCCCACGGTGGACCCGTCCCGCCGGCCGCACACCACGTGCGCGTGCACCTGCCAGCCGCCCTCGCCGTCCCGGGTGATGTCGCCTGCCAGGGTCAGCACCTCCACCTGGTCGGGCACCGGGATCTCGTCGTACTCCTGCTCGTCGAGGTCGTAGTACCCGACCGTCGCCGAGGAGAAGGCGCCGATGCCGGTGAAGGAGCTGCCCGGCAGGTCGTTCTGCTCGGCCCAGCCGGTGAGCCCGCCCACGACCTCGTCGCCGGTGTCGAAGACGACAACGTGCTGTCGGGGCGGGCCGTCGGTGAGCAGCGTCGTCCGCATCCGGGTCAGCTGCCCAGGCGGGCCTTGAGCATGGCCTTGCCCTGCTCGCCGCCCTTGCGGCTCTCGTTCTGCGCCTTGCGGAAGAACTCCGCCAGCTCGGAGTCGCCCGCGCGCTCGGCGTCCTGGACGTAGGTCTCCAGGCGGAGCGCGTTGTCCAGGCTGGCCTGGGTGAACCAGAGCAGGTTGTAGTCCTTGTCAGCGGTGCCGGTGACGTTGCCGGCCTCGTGGGTGCTCATGGCGTGGTCCTCCGTTCCGTGTGATCTGGACCACTCATCCCTACCCCGAGATCTCCGCACAAGCAACTGACCGCGGTCGGCCCGATTTCGGGCCCGTCGTCGTTTTCTGTCCCGGGTCAGGGGTAGGCGGCCGGTGGACGATGAAGTCGACGCGAGGGGATCTCGCCATGAGTCGCACTGTCGCTGACGTCCTGCTGGAACGACTGACCGAGTGGGACGTCGAGAAGGTCTTCGCCTATCCGGGGGACGGGATCAACGGGATCCTGGCCTCCTTCGGGAAGCAGGACCGCCTGCAGTTCATCCAGTCCCGGCACGAGGAGATGTCCGCCTTCGAGGCGGTCGGCTACGCCAAGTTCACCGGCCGCGTCGGGGTCTGCCTGGCCACCTCCGGTCCGGGCGCCATCCACCTGCTCAACGGTTTGTACGACGCCAAGCTGGACCACGTGCCGGTCGTCGCGATCGTCGGGCAGACCGACCGCAGCGCCATGGGCGGTTCGTACCAGCAGGAGGTGGACCTCCTGTCGCTGTTCAAGGACGTCGCCCACCACTACGTGCACGTGGTCAACGTGCCCGAGCAGCTGCCCAACGTCCTGGACCGGGCCATGCGGACAGCAGCGGCGGAGCACGCGCCGACGGCGATCATCATCCCGGCGGACGTGCAGGAGCTGGAGTACAGCCCGCCGACGCACGAGCACAAGATGGTGCCCTCGAGCGGCGTGCACACCTCCACGCCGAGGGTGACCCCGGACGACCCCTCGATCCGCGCCGCGGCCGACCTGCTCAACGCCGGGGGCAAGGTGGCGATGCTCGTCGGGCAGGGCGCCCGGGGTGCCCGCGACGAGGTGGTCGAGGTCGCCGACCTGCTCGGCGCCGGGGTGGCCAAGGCGCTGCTGGGCAAGGACGTGCTCCCCGACGACCTGCCGTTCGTCACCGGGTCGATCGGGCTGCTGGGCACGCGTCCCACCTGGGACATGATGAAGGACTGCGACACCCTGCTGACCGTGGGCTCGAACCTGCCCTACAGCGAGTTCTTCCCCGAGTACGACCAGGCCCGCGCCGTGCAGATCGACCACGACGCGAAGTACATCGGGATGCGCTACCCCTACGAGCTCAACCTCGTCGGCGACGCGGCGGCCACGCTGCGCGCGCTGGTCCCGCTGCTGGAGCGCAAGCAGGACCGGTCCTGGCGGGAGGGCATCGAGGACGACGTCCGACGGTGGTGGGAGACCATCCACATGCGGGCGATGACCGACGCCGACCCGGTCAACCCGATGCGGCTGTTCTGGGAGCTCAACGACCGGTTGCCCGGCAACGCGATCCTCACCGCGGACTCCGGGTCGGCGGCGAACTGGTACGCCCGGCACCTCCGGTTCGGCCCGGACAACCGGGGATCGCTGTCGGGGACCCTGGCCACCATGGGCCCGGCCGTGCCCTACGGGATCGGTGCCAAGTTCGGCCACCCCGACCGGCCGGTCATCGCCTTCGCCGGGGACGGCGCGATGCAGATGAACGGCCTGGCCGAGCTGATCACCATCTCCCGCTACTGGCAGGAGTGGACCGACCCGCGGCTGGTCGTGGCGGTGCTGCACAACAACGACCTGAACCAGGTGACCTGGGAGATGCGGGCCATGGGCGGGGAGCCCAAGCTCGCGGAGTCGCAGACCCTTCCGGACGTCTCGTACGCGGCCTTCGCCGCCGGGCTGGGGTTCGAGGCGATCACCGTCGACGACCCCGAGCAGGTCGGCCCGGCCTGGGACCGCGCGCTGGCCGCCGGGAAGCCGGCGGTCATCGACGTGCTGTGCGACGCGGACGTCCCGCCGATCCCGCCGCACGCCACGCTCGACCAGATGACCGAGACCGCGAAGTCGCTGTTCAAGGGCGACGAGAACGCCTGGGGAGTGGTCAAGCAGGGCGCCAAGACCAAGATCCAGGAGTTCCTGCCGCACCGGAGCTGAGCCGTGGCCACCACCGACCTCCCCGATCCGCACACCGTGTGGCCGAGGCCAGCCGGCGAGCAGGACGTCGACGTGGTCGCGCTGGAGGCGGAGCTGGCCCGCCGGGTCGACGGCGAGGTCCGCTTCGACGCCGGTACCCGGGGCGCGTACTCCACCGATGCGTCCAACTACCGCACCCCGCCGCTGGGTGTGGTGGAGCCCCGCACGGTGGAGGACGCCGTCGAGGCCGCGGCCGTCTGCCGTGAGCACCGGGTCCCGCTGCTGTCCCGCGGCGGTGGGACCAGCCTGTCCGGCCAGACCACGAACGCCGCCGTCGTCCTGGACTGGAGCCGGCACTGCAACCGGCTGGAGTCCGTGGACGTCGAGGGCAGGACCTGCGTGGTGGAGCCGGGCATGGTGCTCGACCACCTCGACGACCAGCTGGCCGAGCACGGTCTGACCTGGGGGCCGCAGCCGGCCACCCACTGGACCTGCACGGTCGGCGGGATGCTCGGGAACAACGCGTGCGGCTCGTCGGCGCAGGTCTACGGCAAGGCCGTGGACAAGGTGTCCCGGTTGGAGGTGCTCCTCGCCGACGGCACCCGGATGTGGACGGGCCCCACGTCGGACGAGGAGTACGCCCGCGTCGTCGAGGCCGGTGGGCGCCCGGCCGAGGTGTACCGGGGTCTCCGTGCGCTGCGGGACGAGCACCTGGCGCAGATCCGGACGGCGTACCCGCAGATCCCGCGGCGGGTGTCGGGCTACAACCTGGACTCGCTGCTGCCGGAGCACGGCTTCGACCTGGCCCGGGCGCTGGTCGGCAGCGAGGGGACGCTGGTGACCGTCCTGCGCGCCGAGCTGCAGCTCGCCGAGCTGCCCCGGCACCGACGGCTGGCCGTGCTCGGGTACCCGGACGTGGTGACCGCCGGCCGGGAGGTCACCCGGGTGCTGCCCTGGCGGCCGCACCGGCTGGAGGGCGTCGACGACGTCCTGCGCCGGAACCAGGCCGAGGAGGGGATGAACCCGCGGGCACTGGAGAAGCTGCCCGAGGGGGACGGCTGGCTGCTCGTCGAGCTCGCCGACGACGACCCCGACGAGCTCGGCCGGCGGTTGGACGGGCTGGTCGCCGACGTCTGTGCGGCGCCGGAGCCGCCGTCGGTCCTCGTCCTGGACGACCCCGCGGAGCAGGCAGACCTCTGGGCCTTCCGCGAGGCGGGGCTGGGCGCGACGGCGCACCCGCCGAGTGGGCGCGACACCTGGCCCGGCTGGGAGGACTCCGCGGTCGCGCCGGAGGACCTCGGGCCCTACCTCTCGGAGCTGCGGGACCTGCTGGACCGGCACGGGCTGACCCCGGCGTCCACGTACGGGCACTTCGGGCACGGCTGCGTGCACCTGCGCATCCCGTTCGAGCTGGGTTCCCCCGGCGGCGCCACGGGCTACCGGTCCTTCCTGGAGGAGGCCGCGGACCTGGTCACCCGCTACGGCGGGTCGCTGTCCGGCGAGCACGGTGACGGCCAGGTCCGCGGCGAGCTGCTCGCCCGGATGTACCCCCCGGAGCTGATCGGCGCCTTCGAGCGGATGAAGGAGCTGTTCGACCCGGAGAACCGGATGAACCCGGGCAAGGTGGTCCGCCCGCGGCCCCTGGACGCGGACCTGAGGCTCACCACCGAGTACCCGGCGTGGCAGCCGGAGGTGGCGTTCGGCTACCCGGAGGACGGCGGCTCCTTCGCGCAGGCGGCCGCCCGCTGCGTCGGCGTGGGCAAGTGCCGGGCCACGCTCGGCGAGGGCGCCGAGGGTGCGGTGATGTGCCCGAGCTACCAGGTGACCGGCGACGAGGTGCACTCCACCCGGGGTCGGGCCCGGCTGCTGTTCGAGATGCTCCGTGGCGACGTCGTCCGGGACCGGTGGCGCTCGACCGCCGTCCGGGACGCCCTGGACCTGTGCCTGGCCTGCAAGGGGTGCAAGAGCGACTGCCCGGTCGACGTCGACATGGCGACCTACAAGGCGGAGTTCCTCTCCCACCACTACGCCGGCCGGGTGCGCCCGCGCACCCACTACTCGCTGGGCTGGCTCCCGCTGGCGGCCCGCGTCGCGGCGCTGGCCCCCGGGGTGGTGAACGTGGCCACCCAGACGCCGGGTCTGCGCCGGCTCGTGCAGGCCGCCGCCGGGATCACCCCCGAGCGGGAGCTGCCGCTGTTCGCGCCCGAGCGGTTCACCCACTGGTACCGGGAGCGTGGTCCGCGCGGGGACGGTCGGCACGGTGAGGTGCTGCTCTGGCCGGACACCTTCACCGAGTTCTTCCACCCGGCCATCGGTCGGGCGGCGGTGACGGTCCTCGAGGACGCCGGCTTCCGGGTGCGGCTGCCGGAGCAGGAGCTCTGCTGCGGGCTCACCTGGATCTCCACCGGCCAGTTGGACGTGGCCTCCCGGGTGCTGCGTCGCACGGCGCAGGCGCTCGGCCCCGCGGTGCGGGACCGGCTGCCGGTCGTCGGGCTGGAGCCCAGCTGCACCGCGGTGTTCCGGGCCGACGCGCCCGAGCTCCTCCCCGACGACGACGACGTCCGCCGGCTCGCCGAGAGCACCCGGACCCTCGCGGAGCTGCTCGCCGAGCGGGCCCCGGACTGGTCGCCGCCACCGGCCGAGCGCACGGCGATGGTGCAGACCCACTGCCACCACCACTCGATCATGGGGTTCGACGCCGACCGCGAGCTGCTGCGCAAGGCCGGGTTCGACGCGGACGTGCTGGACTCCGGCTGCTGTGGACTCGCCGGCAACTTCGGGTTCGAGCGCGGCCACCACGAGGTGTCGATGGCGTGCGGGGAGCAGGTGCTGCTGCCGGCCGTGCGGGACGGCGATCCCCGCGCGGTGGTGCTGGCGGACGGCTTCAGCTGCCGCACCCAGATCGAGCAGGGCGACACCGGACGGCGGGCGGTGCACTCCGCAGAGGCGCTGGCCGGCCTGGTCGAGGGTGCCCGCCTGGCCGAGCACCCCGAGCAGGTGCTAGCCGGGCGCCCGCGGCCGCCCGGCCGGGTCGCCCAGGGTGCGGCCCTGGCCGCCACGGCTGCGCTCGGCGTCGCCGCGGCGGCCACCGGACTGCGGCGGGTGCGCGGCTGATGGCCACGGACCGGGGCCCGGCCGCGCACAGCGGGACGTCGTCCGACCCGCGGGTCGACGCGCTCGAGGTCGCCGTCTACCGGCTGCCCACCGACCGGCCCGAGGCGGACGGCACGCTGAGCTGGGACGCCACCACCGCCGTGGTGGTGCACGCCTCCGGCGGCGGCAGCACCGGGGTCGGCTGGACCTACGCCGACGCCACGGCGGCCGCCGTGGTCCGCAGCCTGCTCACCGAGGTGGTCGTCGGCTGCCCGGTGCTCGACCCCCCGGCAGCCGCGTTCGACATGGCCCGCGCCGTCCGCAACGCGGGCGCGCCGGGCCTGGTGGCGATGGCGATCTCGGCCGTCGACGTCGCGCTGTGGGACCTGAAGGCGCGGCTGCTCGACGTCCCGCTCACGGGCCTGCTCGGTGCGGTGCGCCGGGACTCCGCGGTCTACGCCAGCGGGGGGTTCACCACCTACGACGACGCCGCCACCCGCGACCAGCTCGACGGCTGGCTGGCGCGCGGCCACGACCAGGTGAAGATCAAGATCGGGGAGTCCTGGGGGACGGCGGTGCCCCGGGACCTCGCGCGCACCCGGCTGGCCCGCGAGGTGCTGGGGGACGACGCCGCCCTGCTCGTCGACGCCAACGGTGGCTACACCGCGAAGCAGGCGGTCCGGGTCGGTCGGGAGCTCGACGACCTCGGCGTCGTCTGGTTCGAGGAGCCGGTCTCCTCCGACGACCTGGCCGGGCTGCGGCTGGTCCGCGAGAGCCTCGACTGCGACGTCGCCGCCGGGGAGTACGGCGCCCGGTTGCCCGACTTCGCGGCCATGTGCGGCGCCGGGGCGGTCGACTGCCTGCAGGTGGACGCCAGCCGCTGCGGCGGGGTGACCGAGTGGCTGCGGGCCTGTGCCGTCGCTGCCGGGCACCAGCTGGAGGTGTCGTCGCACTGCGTGCCCACCCTGCACGCGCACCTCGGGCCGGCGACGCCGAACCTGCGGCACCTGGAGTGGTTCCACGACCACGAGCGGTTCGAGCGTCGGCTCTTCGACGGCGTCGTCGAGCCGGTGCACGGTCGTGTCCGTCCGCCGGGTGAGGCGCCCGGCCTCGGGCTGACGGTGCGCACCGAGGACGTCGAGGACCTCCGCATCGGCTGACCGGTGCGGTCCGGTGCCCGCGGACCTCGCGGGCGCGTCATCCGAGGAACGAGGAGGAACGACCGATGCAGGAACACGAGTTCGTCTCCGCCGTGCAGCAGTCCGCCCGCATCCCCGACCACGAGCACGCCGTGCAGGCGGTCCGGGCCACCCTCATGGTGCTGGGCCAGCGGTTGTCCACCGAGGCGGCCGACCTGGCGGCGCAGTTGCCAGGAGGGCTGGCCGAGGCGGTCCCGACCGACGGGTCGGTCGAGCGCTTCGACCTGGCGGAGTTCTACCGCCGGGTGGCCGACGCGGAGGGCCAGGGCTGCACCCCCGAGCAGGCGCGGCAGCACGCCCGTGCGGTCACCGCAGCGCTGCGGGAGGCGGTGGGGGCGGAGTACCTGCACGTGCTCGACCAGCTGCCCGCCGACTACGGCGACCTGACGCACACGGAGAACGCCCAGCACTGACCGGGCAGCCACCGTCGGCGGCCTGGCTCACCGCCCGCTGCGGGTTCCGATCACGCAGCGGGGACGGTGGCCGGCGCCGGCTCGGGCAGCACGTGGGAGAAGACCGACGTCGGTTCCCCGGCCTGGTCCCGGACCACCGAGACGCGCACCAGCACCGGCACCTCGTGGCCGTCGGCGTGCCGGAAGCGGGTGGAGAGCTCGGTGACGCCGATGAACTCGGTGAACAGCCCACCGACCGCCGCCTGGCCGTCGGCCGGGGTCAGGTCCTGGACGCGGCGGGCGCCGAGCGCCTCGGTCGTGGTCCCCAGCAGCGCCGCGAACGCCTTGTTCACCCGGACCAGCGAGCCGTCCATCCGGGTCAGGGTCATGCCGATCGGGGCGTCGTCGAAGGCGTGCCGGAACATCAGCTCGCTGTCGGCCAGGTCGCGCCGCGCCTCGACCGTGGCGGTCACGTCCCGGGAGACCGAGAGGACCTCCCGCACCGTGCCGTCGTCGGCGACCAGCCGCCGGGTGTCGCTCTCCAGCCAGCGGACGCTGCCGTCCCGGTGCAGCACCCGGTGCACGCCGAGGCCGTCGGCGTAGCGGGCGGCCAGCTCGGGGTCCGCGCGGACGCGCGCGAGGTCGTCGGGGTGGAAGAACTCACCCACGGACCTGCCGACCAGCTCCTGCGGCAGCCAGCCGAGGATCGGCCCGCTGCTGGCCGAGGCGTAGGTGATGACCCGCTCCGGGGTGGTCACCAGGACCAGTTCGTCGTTGCCGCCCAGTGGCAGCACGGCGTCGGTGGCCAGCGGTTCGGCCAGGGTGCGGGAGGTGAGCAGTCCGGCGAGCCGGGGCGAGGCCGGCTCGGGGCGGCCGAACAGCCAGCCCTGCGCCGAGTCGCAGCCCATCGACACCAGCTGCTGTGCCTGCTCGGCGGTCTCGACGCCCTCGGCGCAGACCCGGCGGCCCAGGCTGTGCGCCGCCTCGATGACCAGCCGGACCAGCACCGCGTCGGCGGTGTCGCTGGCGACCCGCTCGATGAACGAGCGGTCGATCTTGACCAGGTGCACCGGCAGGGCGCGCAGCAGCGTCAGCGCGGAGTGCCCGGCTCCGAAGTCGTCCAGGGCCAGTCGCACGCCGAGGTCGCGCACCTGGCTCAGCCGCGCTGCGGTGGCGGTGAGGTCGGTGATCGCCGCGGTCTCGGTGATCTCCAGGCACAGCCGGTCCGGAGCCAGCCCGCTGTCGGCCAGCGCCCGGGTGACGTCGTCGATGAAGCCCCGCTGGGCCAGCTGCACCGGGGAGACGTTGACGGCCACGCTCGGGGGCATCCCGGAGGGGCCGGCCGGCCAGCCCGCGGCCTCCCGGCACGCCGTCTGCAGCACCCAGCGCCCGAGGTCGACGACCAGGCCGGTCCGCTCGGCGAGCGGGATGAACTGGTCGGGGGCCACCCTGCCCAGCTCGTCGTCCTCCCAGCGGGCCAGCGCCTCCACCCCGGTCACCTGACCGGAGGGCAGCGTGACGACCGGCTGGTAGTGCAGGGAGAGCGAGCGCGACTCGATGGCCAGCCGCAGCCGCCGTTCCATCCGGTGCCGGGCCCGCACCGCGTCGGTGGTCTCGGTGTCATCCAGCAGTGCGGTGTCGAAGTGGGCCACCCGGCCCCGCCCCAGCGACTTCGCCCGGAACATCGCCAGGTCGGCCCGGTGCAGCAGCTCGTCCGGCGAGCGCACCTCCATCGAGCAGCTGGCCACCCCGACGCTCGCCCCGAGGCTGGCCAGCTGTTCGGCGTCCCGGTGGGCGCCGCGCGGGAGGACGACGAACGGCGCCGCCGCGGTCAGCACGATCCGCTCCGCCAGCGCGGTGCTCTGCGCGGTGGTCAGCGCCGGCGTCAGCAGGGCGAACTCGTCGCCGCTGAGCCGGACGACCAGGTCCTCGCTACGGGCGACGGTGCGCAGCCGGTGCGCGAACTCGGTCAGCACGTCATCACCGGCCGCGTGACCGAGATGGTCGTTGACGTCCTTGAACCGGTCCAGGTCGATGACGAACAGCACGGCGGAGGACCCCGGGCAGACCGCCTGCCGCAGCCGCTCGAGCAGGAGCAGCCGGTTCGGCAGGCCGGTGAGGGGGTCGTGCAGGGCCTGGTGGGCGTACTCCTGGGCGAGCTGTTCGAACACGGCCGTCACCGGTGCGACGCCCAGTCGGCCGTCGGGCCAGGAGACCAGCACGCCGTCGAGCAGGTCCTCGCCACCGGAGCGCCGTTGGATGACGGCAGCAGCCGCGCGGGCGACGGGGCAGTCGGCGGGGTACCGCAGCGTCTCCGGTGGTGCGGCGTCCCGCACCCGGCGGCGCTGCTGCAACAGGCGGCCGTAGCCCAGCCGGCCGGTCATGGACAGCTCGAACCACGATCGGCTGACCAGCACCGGGTCGCCGGGCCCGTCGACGACGACCCAGCGGAGGGTGGCATCGCGCCGGAACAGCGCGTCGACCGAGGCCATCGTCGCGCCACCGGGCACCCGGTGGACGGGCTGCGCGAGCTCGCGGAGGGTGCCGCCGGCGTCGGTGCGGGCCAGATCGGCGGAGAGCGCGACCTGGAGTGCTCCGTCGGGGAGGGCGACGTCGGCGAGTGCGGCGGTCGCCGTCGCGGTGCTGCTCATCCGTGCTGGTCCTCTCGGGTCGCCGGCCATGGTGACGCCGACGAGTGTGCAGATGATCGCTGTGCGTGACGACGCCCTCTCACCCGTCCGAGTCGATCTTGATCGACGGTCCTCTGCGCGCGATGGACCCGCGTCGGGGATCATGGGGGTGTGGTGGCATCCCCGACGGCAGAGCTGATCGTGCTGGTCGACGAGGACGGGGCGGAGATCGGCACCATGCCGAAGCCGCTGGTGCACACCGGCGAGACGCCGTTGCACCGCGCGTTCTCCGCCTACCTCTTCGCCGACGACGGCCGGCTGCTGGTCACCCGCAGAGCGGAGGACAAGGCCACCTTCCCGGGGATGTGGACCAACACGGTCTGCGGGCACCCGGGGCCGGGTGAGGACGACCTGCAGGCGATCGCCCGACGCGCCCGCTTCGAGCTCGGGCTCGACGTGGCCGACCTGCGCCCGGCGCTGCCCTCCTACCGCTACCGGGCCGAGTTCCGGGGCGTCGTGGAGAACGAGATCTGCCCGGTCTACGTCGGCCGGTTCACCGGCACGCCGGCACCCGAGCCCACCGAGGTGGGGGAGTGGGAGGTGCTGGACTGGGCCACCTTCCGCGACCGCCAGGAGACCCAGCAGTACGACGCGTGGTCGCCCTGGTGTCGCGAGCAGGCCCGCCTCATCGAGGCCGCCGGGCTGCTCCCCGTCGCCGGGTGACCGCGACGGCCGCGCTGCGCAGCCCCCTCACGAGGCTCGCCCGTGCGAGCGCGGGCGAGCCTCGGGAGGGGGCTGTCAGCAGGCGTTGACGACCAGGCGGACGGTGCAGCCGTCGCCGGAGTCGTCGGCCGGCGACGCGGTCAGGCTGTCGACCGAGCGGCGGGCCAGCCACAGGCCCATCCCGCCGACCCCCATGTCCCCGTGCGCCGGTCCGTAGCCCACCAGCGGGTCGTCGAAGGCGGTGCCCCGGTCGGTGACCGCGCACAGCAGCCGCTCCGGCGTGCACCACAGCCGCACGTCGACCGGCGGCACGCCGTGCTCGGAGGCGTTGGCGGTCACCTCGTCTATGGCCAGCACGAAGTCCTGCGCGGCGTCCGGGGACAGGGCGCTGTCGGCCAGCACCCGGTTCAGAGCCCGGCGCAGCGCCCGCATGTCGTCGAGGTCGACCATGGACAGCGTGGGCTCGGTCTCCTCCAGCGGATCGGGGATCGTGGCCCGCTGCACCTCGCGGAGGATCTCGTCGGGCGCCCGGAAGTCCGGGCTGCGGACGACGCCCTCCTCGGTCAACAGCCACGGGTGGGTGGCCCGGGCGACGGCGTCGACGTCCGGGCCACCCTCGACGGGCGGACCGAGCAGGCAGATGTGCTCGACCGGGCGCTCGGCGAGCACGTGGTTCAGCAGGGCCTCGGTCTGCAGCCACATCGCCGGATCGGCGTCCGCTCCGCCGGGCCCGGTCACCAGGTGCAGGCGGCGGCCAGCCACCGGGGCGCACTCGTCGACCAGCCCGGTGATCGCCGCGAGGACGGCCGGTGGTCGGCCGTCGACCGGCTGGGTCGGGGCGACGTGCACGTCCCCGGCCTCCCGCAGGGCGGTCACCAGCGCACTCGCCACCTTCTCGGGGCAGGCGATCACCACCGGCTCCCCGGCGGCCAGGGCCTTCCGGAGCACCGGGCCCACGACCCGGGTCAGGTCCCTGCCCGGCTGGAGCACGTGCCCCACGTGCCGGTACCCCTGGTGCTCGACCCGCTGGTGCTGGGGCGTCTGGTGCTCTTGGTTGCGCTGCGTCACGGGTCACCTCCTCGTCGTCTTCTCCGACTGAGCCCCCTGTGCCCGAAGACGGTGATCGGGACACATCGGTGCCTGCGCGGCCACACAGCGGGCGCCCAGGGTTTCGGCCGGGGTGCGCCGGGTCAGCGACCAGGGGTGGGCGCAGCGGAGCAGAGGAGCGCCATCCGCGCCGAGGAACGGCCCGGTTGCCCCAAGCGGATGGTCTTCGGGCCGTGCGGCGGGGTGCGCGACGACGGGGGTTGTGAGCTGGCGCCGCACCCCTGCGTCTTCCTGGCCCCGCCGTTGCCACGCTGGACCGAGCCGACCCCGTCGGCGCCGCTGCCTCCACCGGGTGGCCTGCTGGACCGGGCCCGGATCGGCCCCGTCGTCCTCACCGACCTGACGGTGCGCCCGTTCGACCCGGCCTCGGTGCGGGCGGTCGTGGCCGCGTTGGCGCCGGTCAGCGACGGGCTGCTGGTCGGGGAGCACCAGAACCGGCCCGACCTCCCGCCCACGCTGATGGCCCAGGAGGTGCTGGGCGCCGGCGGTCGGCCGTGGACGACGCTGGCCTGCCGGGACCGCAACCGCGTGGTCCTGGAGCAGGAGCTCGCGGGCCTGGCCGCGGTGGGCGTCGACGGGGTGCTCTGCGTGACCGGCGACGGCCGCGGCCCGGGCGTGCGGCCCGGCGTCAGCTCGGTGTTCGACCTCGACGGCACCCGGCTCGCCGCCCTGGCTGCCGCGGCCGGGCTGACCGCGGCGGTGCCGGAGTCACCGGATGCGCCGCCGGTACCGCTGCGCCCGCAGCGGGTCGCCGAGAAGGAGCGCGCCGGCGCCCGGCTGTGCGTGCTCAACCACGTGGCCGGCCCGGCCCGGCTCGCCGCCTTCACCACCGCCGCCCGGGCGGCGGGGGCGACCCTCCCGTTCCTCGCCTCGGTCGCCGTCTACACCGACGAGCGCTCCGCGCGGGTGCTCCAGGCCTTCCCCGGCCTGCACCTCGACGACGCGGCCGTCGAGCGGGTGCTCGCCGCCCCCGACCCTGTGGCCGCCGGCATCGAGTCCGCGGTCGGGGAGGCGCGGGCCCTGCTCGCCGTGCCGGGCGTGGTGGGGGTCAACCTGTCCGGGCTGGCGTCGGCCGGCGGGCCGGCAGCGGCCGCAGCAGTCAAGGCCGAGGTGGCCACCAGGATCCGGGAGGGCACGTGAGCGAGATCGCCAGCGAGGCGATGGAGTCGGAGTTCGGCACGGTGGCCGGCTGGACCGAGGAGGCGGTGCGCGCGCTCGGGCCGGAGCACGCCGTGCCGGCCGGCTGCCGGGGCAGCGGCAGCGAGGGTGCGCTGCGCTGGCTGGCCGACGCGCTGGCCCTCCGCGCCGGGGACCGGGTGCTCGACGCCGGCGCCGGGGTCGGCGGGCCGGCCGGCTGGCTGGCCGCCGACCGGGGGGTGCGAGCGGTCTGCGCCGAGCCGATGGTCGAGGCCGTGCACGCCAGCCGCGCGCTCTTCGGGCTGCCGTCGGTGGTGGCGCTGTCCCAGGCACTGCCGCTCGCCGATGCCTCCTTCGACGCCGCCTGGACCCTCGGCGTGCTCTGCACCACCGAGGAGAAGCCGGCGATGCTCGGCGAGCTGGCCCGCGTGCTGGTGCCCGGCGGCCGGCTCGGGCTGCTGGTGTTCGTGGCTGAGGCGCCGCTGCCGCCGCCGCTGCCGGAGGGCAACAGCTTCCCGACCCCCGCGGAGGTCGACGCCCTGCTGGCCGGGGCGGGCTTCGCGGTCACCGGCACCGCCGATGCCGATCTCGGCGACAGCCCGCCGGAGTGGCAGCGACGGGCCGACGCGGTCGACGCCGAGGTCCGGCGCCGGCACGGGGACCACCCGGCGTGGGCGCAGGCCGAGGAGCAGTCCGGCCGGGTCGGCCGGCTGCTGGGCTCGGGTGCACTGCGGCCCCGGCTGCTCACCGCCGTCCGCAGCTGAGGGAGGAGCCTCTCCGCCGCACCCCTCGCAGGAGAGGGCCGGGCGGCACCGTGGCATGCGACGGGCCTCTGCGGTGTTCGGCCGGGCGTGCACAACGACGTGGTGGTGATCGGTGCCGGTCAAGCCGGGTTGGCGGCGGCGCATGCGCTGCGGCGGGCCGGTGCGGACTCCGCCCTCCTCGACGGGAACGCCGGGCCGGGCGGCGCCTGGCAGCACCGCTGGCCCTCCCTGCGGCTGGACGCGGCCCACCGGATCCACCCGCTGCCCGGCCTGCCCCTGCCCGCTGCCGACCCGGCGGCACCGGCCAGTCAGGTGGTCGCCGACTACTTCGCCGACTACGAGCAGCGCTTCGACCTGCCCGTCCACCGGCCGGTCGCTGTCCGGTCGGTGCGCCGCACCGCCGAGGGGTTCGCGCTGGACACCAGCGCAGGGGAGTGGACGGCGCACGGGCTGGTCAACGCCACCGGCACCTGGACCCGGCCGTTCTGGCCGACCTATCCCGGGCGTGAGCTGTTCGGTGGTCGCCAGCTGCACGCCGCCGACTACCGCGGTGCCGAGGAGTTCCGCGGCCGGCACGTGGTCGTCGTCGGCGGCGGCACGTCGGCGGTGCAACAGCTGATCGAGATCAGCGCGGTCGCCGACACCACCTGGGTCACCCGGCGCGAGCCGGTCTGGCGCAGCGGCGGGTTCGACGAGGACGCCGGCCGGGCCGCGGTGGCGCTGGTCGACCAGCGCGTGCGCGCCGGGCTGCCCCCGGGCAGCGTCGTGGGCGTGACCGGGCTGGTCGAGACCGACGCGGTGCTCGCCGCCCGGGCCCGGGGGGTGCTGGACCGGCTGCCGGTGTTCGACCGGCTCACCGCCGACGGGGTGGTCTGGAACGGCGACCCGGGGCGCTTCGTGCCGGCGGACGTCGTCCTGTGGGCCACCGGTTTCCGGCCGGCGCTGGAGCACCTGGCGCCGCTGCACCTGCGGGCCTCAGGCGGGGGCATCGCGATGGACGGGACCCGGGTGGTCGCCGAACCCCGGCTGCACTTGGTGGGCTACGGCCCCTCGGCGAGCACGATCGGGGCCAACCGGGCCGGCCCGAGCGCGGTGCGAGAGCTGCTCCGCACGCTGCGGGGCGACGTCGCGGCCTGAGCAGATGGTGCCAAAGGGAGCCGGTCAGTCCGTCACCCATTGGGACTACAAAGAGTCATTGCACGACTACGCTTCCGTACTGTTCGGGGGGAGGGCACCCCGAGCACCGGCACCCACGCCGATGACGTCCCCAGCGCACCGCGAGTCCGACCCCCGCGTCGGAGACAGGAGCGCCGACGTGGCGTCGGTCCCCAGCACACTCCCCAGCCCCACCCGCCGGACACGTCGTGACCCGTTCCGGTCGGTCGGCGTGCGGCGCACCACCCTCTGCGGCGTCGCGATGGTGGCCGCCTCGTCCCTCGTCCTCGTCACCGCGGGCAGTGCCCAGGCAGCGCCAGCGGCGACCGCCGTGCCCCTCGGCACGGCAGAGCCGTTCGCCGTGTTGTCCGGATCGTCGTTCTCGAACACCGGGCCCACCGTGATCGCCGGGGACATCGGCGCGTCCGACCCCTCGATGGTCGGCACCACCTCGATCGCGCTCACCGGCACCAACCACGGCAACGACAGCGTCACCGCCAGCGCGAACGCCGCCCTGACCAACGCCCTGGTGTCGGCCGCCGGCCAGGGACCCGGTGACACCATCTCGGCCGACCTGGCCGGACAGACGCTCACCCCCGGCATCTACACGTCGCCCTCGGCGATCAGCATCGCCGGCCCCACGCCGCTCGTCCTGGACGGCCAGGGCGACCCCAACGCGGTCTTCCTGTTCCAGGCGGGGTCCACGCTCATCACCCAACCGGGCACATCGGTCAGCCTCGTCAACGGGGCGACGGCGTGCAACGTCTTCTGGCAGGTCGGCAGCTCGACCACGCTGGGCGTGAACTCGGTCTTCCGGGGCGTCGTGCTGACCCTGACGGACACCACGATGAACACCGGCGCGACGCTGGAGGGCTCGGTGCTCTCCAGCGGTGCGGTGACCCTGGACAGCAACACGATCATCCGGCCGGCCTGTGCGACACCCCCCACGACGCCGCCCACGACGACGCCGCCCCCGACGACGACGCCGCCCACCGCGACGCCGACCGACACGCCCGCACCCACCGCGACGCCGACCGGTACCCCCACACCCACCGCGACGCCGACCGGCACGACGGAACGACCCACCTCCTACGGCCAGGTCGGCCGGGTGCCGGTCGGCTCCGTGGACACCGGTGACGGCAGCAGCACCCCCCAGGGGTCGACGTCGACCACGCCGTGACCTCCGGCCGCGCGGCCGGAGCACGCCGGCGACCGGTTCAGCTGCGCCTGGTCGGCCTGGCCGCGCTGGTCGCCCTCGGGGCGACCGGTTGCGCCGGTGGGACGCCGACCGCGCCCTCGGCCGGAGCGGCGGCCACCTCGACGTCGGCCGGTTCGGCTGCCACCCCCGAGCTGCCCGCCGTGCTGACGGCGTCCGTCCCGGTACGGGTGCAGATCCCGGCCATCGGGGTGGACTCGGAGCTGATGGACCTCGGCCTGCAGGCCGACGGCACGATGGAGGTGCCGGCCGGCGGTTTCCCGGCCGGCTGGTACACCGGGGCGCCGACGCCTGGGGAGCGGGGGCCGGCGGTGCTGGCGGGCCACGTCGACTGGGGTGGCGCGCCCGGGGTCTTCGCCGAGCTGCGCGACGTGGTGCCCGGCGACGAGATCACCGTGTCCCGCGCCGACGGGAGCACGGCCGTGTTCGCCGTGCGGGAGGTCGGGCAGTACGACAAGGACGACTTCCCGACCGCCGCCGTGTACGGCGACCTCGACCACGCCGGACTGCGGGTGATCACCTGCGGAGGGGTGTTCGACGAGCTGGCCGACAGCTACCTGGACAACACCGTCGTCTTCGCGGACCTGGTACCGCCCGCCTGACCGGTGCCGGTCAGGCGGGGCGGTCCTGCGGGTTGAGCCGCACGGCGACGAGCGCGACGTCGTCGTCCGCGCGGTCGGGGAGCATCCGGGCCAGCAGCTGGTCGGCCAGCTCGCCGACCGGTGCCTGCCACACCCGGCCGAACTCCTCGCGCAACCTCTCGACCCCGGTGTCGAACAGCTGGTCCCGGCGCTCGACCAGACCGTCGGTGTAGAGCAGCACGGTCGACCCGCGGGGGATGGTCCGGACGTGGTCCTGGCGCTGGGCCGTGGGTTCCACGCCGAGCAGCAGGTCTGCGCGGGCGCCGTCGTACACCTCGATCTCCCCGTCGGGGCCGGCGACCACCGGCGGCAGGTGCCCGGCGTTGGCCCAGCGCAGCCGGGTGACCCCGCGCTGGACCTCGTCGTCGGTCTGCTCCAGCCGGGCGACCAGCACCGACGCCATCGTCTTCAGCTCCAGACCGGCCATGGCCCGGTCCAGTCGCCGGAGCACACCGGCGGGGCTGTCGTCGCTGTCGTAGGTGATGCCGCGCAGCAGCCCGCGCAGCTGGCCCATGCAGGCGGCGGCCTCGGTGTCGTGCCCGACGACGTCGCCGATCACCAGCACCGTGGCGCCGTCGGGCTGCTGGAACACGTCGTACCAGTCGCCGCCCACCTGCGCCTCCCGCGCCGCGGGTACGTACCGCACCGCGAAGTCCAGGTGGTCGGGGTTCGGTGGCTCGGACAGCAGGCTGCGCTGCAGGGTCAGCGCGGTGCGGGCCACCCGCCGGGAGCGGGCGTACAGCGCCTCCAGCAGGTTGTTGCGCAGCTCGCCGGCCTCGGCCAGCTCCGCCGGCGTCCAGGGCTCGGCGCGGTTGCGCACCGTCTCCCGCCAGCGGTCGAAGGACTTGCGCGGCGAGAGCCGCACGGAGTCGCCCTCCCGCTCGGCGATCGCCTTGTTGTGCGGGTCGCCGCCCCAGTCGACCGAGTGCACCTGTTCCGCGCGGGTCCAGATGACGTACTGCCCCTCGGGCAGCGGCAGGGCCAGCACGCCACAGGCCAACTCGGCCGGGGCGTCCAGCTGGGGCGCGACCAGGGGCAGCCGATCGGTGCTGACGACGTCGCTGGACTGCCGTCCGGCCCAGCGGGCCAGCACACCGGCCGTCTCCGGGGACAGTGGGACGCCGGCGCTGCCGGAGTGCCCCTGCAGGTTGACCACCACCGAGGAGGCCGGGACGACGTCGAGCAGACCCGGGCGGCCGAGCATGGTCTCCGCCAGCGGCCGGTCCTCGTCCAGCGCCGCAGCGGTCAGCCACGCCATCGTCGAGCGCACCCGCAGGGCCCGCCGGTGCTCCTCGTCCTCGGTCCGGTCGACCAGCCGCAGCGACAGCGCGGAACCCAGGAACTCCGCCGCAGCCCTGGTGGCATAGGGCGGGGCGTGCGGGCCGGTGTAGTGGTGACAGGCGATGAGCCCCCAGAGCTTCTCCCCGCGCATCAGCGAGATGGACATCGAGGCGCGCACGCCCATGTTCTGCAGGTACTCGCAGTGGATCGGCGAGACGCTGCGCAGCGTGGCGTAGGTGAGGTCGAGCGGCTGACCCGTCGCGGGCAGGTCGACCGGTTCCAGCGGCGACGGCGTGTAGTCGACGTCGGAGATCAGCCGGATCCAGCTCTTCTCGTACAGCGCCCGGGCCTGGGCCGGGACGTCCGAGGCGGGGTAGTGCAGCCCGAGGAAGGAGTTGAGCTCGGGGAGCTTCGCCTCGGCGACGACCTCGCCGTTGTACTCGGCGTCGTAGCGGTAGACCATCACCCGGTCGAAGCCGGTGAGCGCCCGTACCGCCTCGGCGGTGATGTCGAAGAGGCCCTGCAGCGAGCCGGCCCGGTTGAGGTCGGCGATCGTCCCGCGCACCGCCTGGTAGGTGTTCGGGAAGGAGAACGGCCGCGGACCGAAGGCAGGCTCGAGCTCGATGACCAGCGTGCTGGCCGAGGGGGTCACCGCCTGGTCGCTGAGCGGCGGGGCGGCTGCCGCGTCGGGGACGACGCTGCCGTCGGGGGCGTGGGTCGCCCGGTGCAGGATCGCGTCGACCGGGCAGGGGGTGCCGTCGCAGTCCAGGATCAGCTCGACCGGGTTGCGCTCGCGCAGGTCGCCGAACGCGCTGGCCGACCGGGCGATCGCCTCGGCCGGCGCCAGTCCGACGACGTCGGCGAGGGGACGCCCCAGGGCGTCGTCCCAGGCGATGCCGACGACGTCGGCGAGGTTGCGGGACACCTGACGGACCACCATGTCCGGCTCGCTGACCGCCAGCAGCACACCGCGGGGCTGGATGCTGCCGGGCACGTGGATCGGCTCGCGCTCGCAGTTGCTCAGGTCGACGGGCTCACCCGGCGCCAGCCAGGGACCGGCCTGTAGTTGGTCCGTCATGCGGAGGCCCCGTTCGTCGCCGGAGTGGAGGGCCGCCGCGTCTCGACGGGCTGGTGCTCTGCCGGCGCCCCGGTTCGCGGGCGGCGCGGCACGTCGGCGTCGTCGGCCACGCGGTCCCCGTCGGTCGTGGCGTCGTTCCCGGACCGGGCAGACGCTCGTCGAGCAGAAGTCATCAGCCTGTTGAGCTTAGGTCACCGTTGCGGCGGGCGAGTTCCGGAACCGGGTTCGTGGATGTGAGCCGCGCCGCACGCACGCCCAGGTGCAGCAGCAGCCGGTCGGCGCCGTCGGCGAGGTCGAGCCCGGTCAGCTCGGAGATCCGGCCGAGCCGGTAGTAGAGCGTCTGGCGGTGGATGCACAGCTGCGCCGCCGCGCGCTGCGGGCTGCCGGCGCAGTCCAGCCACACCTCGGCGGTGCCGGTGAGCACCGGGTCGGCCAGCAGGCGGGCCAGTGCGGGGTCCGGTCCGGGCAGCGCGGCCACCTGCCGCCACGGGCCGAGCTCGGACCAGGACGCCGCCGGGGCGAGCCGGGGGTCGACGGCGGCGACCCGCGCCGCGGTGCGCGCCTCGTGCCACTGGGCGGGCAGCTCCAGGCAGCCGCGCCGTGGCGCGGCGACGCCGGCCGTGCTACCCGCAGGCAACTGCCCCAGGGCAGCCGCACTCAGCGCCCCGGCCGGACGGGCGTCGGCGTCCCCGGGCAGGGGGAGCAGGACCGCCACCGCCGCGGCAGGCCCGCCGCCGGAGGGAAGGACCGCGCTGACCGCCCCGGCCCCGGGCGGCGTCCAGTCGGTGGGCAGCCCCGGCGGAGCCGGGTGCAGCGCCACCAGCGTCACCGTCGTCCGGTCGCCCCCCAGGGCGTCGGTCAGCTCCCGCAGCGACCGCCCGGGGGCGTTGCCGGTGAGTGCAGCGCGCAACGCCGCCGACAGGTCGGCGGTGCCGGGCCGGCCCTCCGCGAGCAGCCGACCGGCCTCGGCGGCCAGCGCCACCGCCTCGGCCAGGCCCGGGGCGGCCGGGTCCTCGACGTCGGTGCGGCCCTCGTCGAGCAGCCAGAGGTACCCCTGCAACCGCCCGCCCGCGCGCACCGGCAGGCACAGCCGGGTCAAGATGCCGGCCGCCGGGTCGGCCGGGACCCGCAGCGGGTCCAGGGCGTCGGCGATGCCGAACTCCTCGAACCGGTGACGCACCTCCGCCGTCGAGCCCCGACCGAGGATCGACCGCGCCCGGACGGCGTCCATCATGGCGCCGGCGCTGCCGGCCGCCGTGCTCGCCGGCTCGTCGTGCGCGCAGAACGCGAGCATCGTGAAGTCGCGGTCCTCCAGCGTCGCCGGGGCGGCGAGCAGACGGGACACCTCGTCCACCAGGTCCTGCAGGTCGTCGCGCACCGGGACCTCCTCTCGCCGTCTCAGACGATCGTACGAGGGTTCCCCGGCGAGTCCGGACATCTGTCGCTGGTGCGCGGTGGGTCGGCGTCCCTAGCGTTCGGGGCACCGCACCACCACGCAGCAGACCGCCCCGTCGGAGGCCCCCCGTGCTCACCCAGAAGGCACTCCTCGCCGCCGCCCGCCGTCCCGGGCTCCGCCGCGTGGTCACCGGCACGCCCGTGACCCGCCGGGTGGTCGAGCGCTTCGTCGCCGGGGAGTCCCTCCCCGAGGCGATCGAGGTCGTGCAGGCCCTGTCCGCCGACGGCCTGGCGGTCACCCTCGACCACCTGGGCGAGGACGTGACCGACCGCAGCGAGGCCCGGCGCACCCGCGATGCCTACCTGGCCGCGCTCGAGGCCCTGGCGCCGCTGGGCCTGGGCCGGGCCGCCGAGGTGTCGGTGAAGCTGTCCGCCTTCGGCCAGGCGCTGCCAGTGGGTGGGGACGACCTGGCGCTGGAGCTGGTGCGCCCGGTCGTCGAGGCCGCCACGGCGCTGGGCACCACGGTGACCCTGGACATGGAGGACTCCCGCACGGTCGACGCCACCCTCGCCGTCCTGGCCGAGCTGCGGCGCGAGCACCCGGCCACCGGTGCGGTGCTCCAGGCGATGCTGCACCGCACCGAGGACGATGCCCGAGCCCTCGCCGTCCCCGGGTCGCGGGTGCGGCTGGTCAAGGGCGCCTACCACGAGCCGGCCTCGGTCGCGTACCAGGAGAAGGCGGACGTCGACGCCGCTTACGGCCGCTGCCTGGAGACGCTGGTCCGCGGGCCCGGCTACCCGATGGCCGGCACCCACGACCCGCGGTTCGTCCAGCAGACGTTGGACCTGGTCGCCGAGACCGGCCGCTCGTCCGACAGCTACGAGTTCCAGATGCTGTACGGCATCCGCCCCGACGAGCAGACCCGCCTCGCCGCCGAGGGGCACACCGTCCGGGCCTACGTGCCCTACGGCGGCGACTGGTACGGCTACTTCATGCGCCGCCTCGCCGAGCGCCCGGCCAACCTGCAGTTCTTCCTCCGCTCCCTCGCCACCAAGTCCTGAACCGCCCCACCAAAATGGCCATTTTGGTGCCACCCGTCTCCTGAGGAGCACCCCATGGACGCCGTCACCCAGGTCCCCGCGCCGCGCAACGAGCCGGTCGGCGACTACGCCCCCGGCTCGCCGGAGCGGGCCGCCCTCCAGCAGCGGCTCACCGAGCTCGCCGCCTCGCCGGTCGAGCTGACCGCCACCATCGGCGGGCAGCAGAAGACGGCCGGCGGCGCGGCCTTCGACGTCGTCGCCCCGCACCGGCACGCCCAGGTGCTCGGCACGTCGGCCGCCGCCACCGCCGCCGACGCCCAGGAGGCGGTGCGCTGCGCCAAGGACGCCGCCCCCGGCTGGTCGGAGCTGTCCTTCGACGACCGGGCCGCGGTGTTCCTCAAGGCCGCCGACCTGCTCGCCGGGCCGTGGCGGCAGACCCTCAACGCCGCCACGATGCTCGGGCAGAGCAAGACGGCGTTCCAGGCCGAGATCGACGCCGCCTGCGAGCTGATCGACTTCTGGCGCTACAACGTGCACTTCGCCCGCCAGGTGCTGGCCGAGCAGCCGGTCTCCGGCCCGGGCGTCTGGAACCGCGTCGACCACCGCCCGCTGGAGGGCTTCGTCTACGCGGTCACCCCGTTCAACTTCACCGCCATCGCCGGCAACCTGCCCACCGCGCCGGCCCTGATGGGCAACACGGTCATCTGGAAGCCGGCCCCCACCCAGCAGTTCGCCGCGCACTTCCTGATGCGGCTGCTCGAGGCCGCCGGCCTGCCGCCGGGTGTGATCAACATGCTGCCGGGCGACGGGGTCGCGGTCTCCGACGTGGTGCTCGCCGACCGCGACCTGGCCGGCATCCACTTCACCGGCTCGACCCCGGTGTTCCAGCACCTGTGGCGCACGGTGGGGGAGAACATCGCCGGTTACCGCGGCTACCCGCGGATCGTGGGGGAGACCGGCGGCAAGGACTTCATCGTCGCCCACCCCTCCGCCGACCCGGACGTGCTGCGCACCGCGATGATCCGCGGCTCCTTCGAGTACCAGGGCCAGAAGTGCTCGGCGGCGTCGCGGGCCTACGTGCCGCGCAGCCTCTGGGGCCGGATCCGTGACGACCTGATCGGCACCGTCGAGGAGATCCCGATGGGCGACGTCACCGACTTCTCCAACTTCATGGGCGCGGTCATCGACCGGAAGTCGTTCACCAAGCTGTCGAAGGTGCTGGAGTCGGCGAAGGACGACGACGCGCTCACCGTCGTCGCCGGCGGGACGGCGGATGACAGCGAGGGCTTCTTCGTGCGGCCGACCGTCATCGAGGGCACCGACCCCGAGCACGACGTCTTCACCACCGAGTACTTCGGCCCGGTGCTGGCCGTGCACGTCTACGACGACGCCGACTACGACACGGTGCTGAGGCAGATGGAGTCGGTGGCGCCCTACGCGCTGACCGGTGCGGTCATCGCCCAGGACCGGACGGCGATCGCGCACGCCCAGCGGTTCCTGCGGCACGCGGCCGGCAACTTCTACGTCAACGACAAGCCCACCGGCGCCGTCGTCGGCCAGCAGCCCTTCGGCGGTGGCCGCGGCTCTGGCACCAACGACAAGGCCGGCGCGGCGCAGAACCTGCTGCGCTGGACCAGCACCCGGTCGCTCAAGGAGACGTTCGTCCCGGCGACCGACCACCGCTACCCGCACATGGGGTAGCAGCCGCAGCGTCGATCATCGGCGAGTGGCTGCCCGTGCCGGCGGGTCGGGCAGCCGCTCGCCGATGATCGACGGCTCAGCGGGGGAGGGGGATCTGCCGCTCGTCGCAGAGCTCGGAGAGCATCTGGCCGACCGTCTCCTCCACCGAGCCCTCACCGGGGACGACGGCGCCCGGCTCGTCGTCGCCCAGCGGCTGCAGGGTGTCCAGCTGGCTGCGCAGCAGGCTCGGCGGCATGTAGTGCCCCTTGCGCGCGGCGAGCCGCTCGGTGAGCACCTCCTCGGAGGTGTCGGCGTGCGCGAACCACACCGAGGGGTGGCCGTCGCAGAGCAGGTCGCGGTAGCTGCGCTTGAGCGCGGAGCAGGTTAGGATGAACGACGTCCCGGCGGCCTCGTGCTCGCCGATCAGCTCGGCCATGCGGCGCAGCCACGGCCAGCGGTCCTCGTCGTCCAGCGCGGTGCCGCTGCGCATCTTCTCGACGTTCTCCGGCGGGTGCAGGTCGTCGCCCTCGATGAACTCCCACTGCAGGCGGCGGGCGAGCTCGTTCGCGACGGTCGACTTGCCGGAGCCGGAGACCCCCATGACGACGATCGAGGTGGTCGCCGGGATGCTGTCCGTGGTTTCCATGCCCCGACCGTATTGAGTCGAGGGAGGAGTTGGGAACCGGGACGGGGGCACGGGACGTGACGACGACGGAGCGACGGCCCTCGCTGTGGCGACTGCCGGCCGTCCGGTCGCTGTTCGCGCTCAACGCCCTCGGGTTCCTCAGCTACTCGCTGCTGCTGTCGGCGCTGCCCGCGCACGCCGCCGCGCTGGGCGCCGGGCTCACCGCCGCCGGCTCGGTGACCACGGTGTTCCTGGTGGCCACCGTGCTCGCCCAGATGGCGGTGCCGGCGCTGGTCGCCCGGCTGGGCATCGCCCCGGTGCTGGCCGGTGGGCTGATCGCGCTGGGGGCGCCGTCCCCGCTCTACCTGCTGGCCGACGACGTGCGCTGGTTCGCCGCCGTCTCGGTGGTCCGGGGGTTGGGGTTCGCGGTGCTCACCGTGCTCGGCTCGACGATCGCCGCCCAGGTGGTGCCGCCGGAGCGGCGCGGTGAGTCGATCGGAATCTACGGGCTGGCGATCTCGGTGCCGACGCTCGCGGCGGTGCCCGGCGGGACGGCGCTCACCCTGGCCGGCCACTTCCCGTGGGTCGCCGCGATGGCGGCCGCGCCGGTGCTCGCGCTGGCGTTCGTGCCGGGGCTGGTGCGGGCGCTCGGCCCGCCGGAGGTGCCCGCCCCGGGTGGGTCGCGTGCGGCCGTGTGGGCCGCGGCCGCGCCGTCGCTGGTGCTGCTGGTGGTGACCCTGGCCGGTGGCGGGCTGGTCACCTTCCTGCCGATCGAGCTGCCCGACGGCGCGCTGGCGGTGGTGGCGCTGCTGGTGTTCGGGGTCAGCACCGCCCTGTTCCGGTGGGGCGCGGGCGTGCTGGTCGACCGGCTGGGGGCGCGGGTGCTGCTGCCGGCCACGCTGGCCAGCGGGGTCGTCGGGATGCTGCTGGTCGCGCTCGGGCTCCAGGTCGAGGGCGCCGGCGGGGCCACGGCCGTGCTGACCGGGGCCTTCGCGCTGGGCGTCGCCTACGGAGCGGTGCAGAACCTCACGCTGGTGATCGCGCTGGCCCGGGCCGGGGCTGGGCAGACGACGACGGTCAGCGCGGTGTGGAACGCCTGCTACGACACCGGCACCGCGATCGGTGCGCTGGCGGTGGGGGCGGTCGCCGCGCAGGTCGGGCTGCCGCTGAGCTACGTGTTCGTGGCGGTGCTGCTCGCGTTGGCGCTGCCGCTGGCGGTCACGCTGCCCCGCGCGCTGCGCGCCACCAGCTGAGCGCGCTGCGCGCCACGAGCTGAGCTCAGCGGGCGGACGCCTGGTCGCCCAGCCGCTGCCGGGCCGCCTCGGCCAGCCGCTCCACGGTCTGCACCTCGGCGGCGGCCTCCCGCAGCCAGGTGCGCAGCCCGTCGACGTCGTACCGGTTGCGGTCGCGCAGCTGGCCGAGCAGCACCTGCCGGGCGCTGGACTGGGCGCGCATCGCCGTCGGCAGGGTGCGGCCGGTGCGGCGGGCCCGGGTGGTGAGGCCGGCGCCGAGGAAGACCAGCTCCCGGACGTCGGACAGCCCGGCGAGGAGCGCCTCGGCGTCCTCGGGCCGGCCGTCGGCCAGCAGCTGCAGGTACTCGTCGGCGCGGCGGGCGCCAGCGTCGGCGGGCTTCTCAGACGGTGCGGTCACCCCTCCACTGTCCCTCACCGGCCGGACCACTGCGGCGGCCGCTTCTCCAGGTACGCGGCGATCCCCTCGCGCCGGTCCTCGCTCAGGTAGGGGTTCGGTCCGACGTCCAGCCGCAGCGCCGCGGCCAGCGGCAGCTCGAGCCCCTTGACCGCGGTCTCCTTCATCCGGCGCACCGAGATCGGGGCGTTGCCGGCGATCCGCTCGGCGAGGGCCAGGGCCGTGGGGAGGACGTCGTCGACCGGGACGACGCGGTTCACCAGCCCCCAGCGGGCGGCGTCCTCGCTGGTGACGTACTCGCCGGTGAAGAGCATCTCCAGCGCGATGCCGGTCGGGATGCGCTTGGGCAGCACGACGGACCCGTAGTTGGCGCCCATGCCGATCGTCGCCTCCGGCAGGCCGAGCTTGATCCCGGGTGCGGCGATCCTGATGTCACAGGCCAGCGCCAGCTCGAAGCCGCCGGCGACGGCGTGCCCGCCGAGGGCGGCGATCACCGGCACGTACGTCTCGCCGAGCACCTCGAACAGGTTGCGCCCGGGGCGGTTCATCGGTGGCCGGAAGGGCTCCCCGCGCTGGTCGCGCTCCCGGATCTCCTTGAGGTCGAACCCGGCGCAGAAGGCCGGCCCGTTCCCGGTGAGCACGATGGCCCGGACGTCGGCGTCCTCGGCGCAGGCGAGCAGCTCGTCGACCAGGTCGGCCTGCAACGCCGAGGACAGCGCGTTGCGCCGCTCGGGCCGGTCGAGGGTCAGTACGCGGACGTGCCCTCGGGTCTCGACGGTCAGTCCCGACTCGCGGCGCTGCGGTTCGCTCATGGCCGCGATCCTGCCCGCACCGCTCAGGCCCGGCAGGTCAGGCGGAGGGGAGCTCGCCGGTCTGCACGAACTGCTCGGCGATGTCGCGGACCTTCCGGTTGGTCTCCATCGACAGCTCGGCCAGGGCGGAGAACGCCCGGTCGGCCGGCCACTTGTAGCGCTCCATCAGGATGCCCTTGGCCTGGTCGATCACCGCCCGGGAGTCCAGCGCCGCGCGCAGGTGCTCGGCTCGGCCGACGGCGGTCTCGTAGAGGTACATGTTCGACACCGGGACCACGGCGTAGGCCGCGAACCGGGCCGCGGTCCGACGGGTCTGCTCGTCCAGTGGCCGGGTGGTGCGCGCGTAGACGTTCAGCCCGCCGGTGATCAGCTCCTGCGGCGGCAGCGGGAAGGACAGCACCCCGCGGCACCCGCGCTCGGCAGCGGCCTGCGGGAACGGGCCCCACCGCTGCTCCGCGGCGGTGTCCAGCAGCTCGACCACCGCACCCGTCGTCGCCGCCTCCATGCAGGGCCCGGAGCCCTGCGCGTACTGCACGAGGTCCAGGTCGAGGGCGAGGGGGTCGCTCGCGGCAACGGTCGACGAGCGGCCGTCGGCGACGATGGTGACCGAGATCGCGGGGTCTCCGGAGAGCACCCGGGCGGCCAGGTCGGTGACCCGCTGCAGCACCGACTCCAGGGAGTGCTCGGCGAACGACATCCGGCCCAGCTCGTCGAAGGCGAGCTGGACCAGGTCGGCGTCGGGATCAGGGGTGGGGCGAGTCAACGTCGTACTCCGGCGGCAGGTGGCACCGGGCAGCTGCATGCGCCGGCGGGGAGACGGGCCCTGGGAGATCACCGAGGACCCGCTGAGAACGGGGTCGACGACCCCGCTGCCGCACGCCGGCTGTGTGACGCTGTGGCACCCGGAGCATAGCCGGGGCCGGTGAACGAGTCGGGCCGCGTGCGAACGGTGTCGATCATGCTCCGGCAGGTAACGTTGTCATCGGTGCCGTCATCGGTGCCGTCATGCGGCACTGACGTGCGTCAGACAGCGGCGTGCACGCGAGCGGGGCCTCAGTGCGGGGCCCTCGCCGAGGTCGCCATCCCCGGTGCTCCACCGACCGGAGGTCGACCTGTCCATCTCTGACGGACCCCTGTCCCGTGACGCCACCGACGCGCTCGCACGCCTGGGCAACCTGGCGCTGAGGGACCACTCGATGGAGTCGGTGCTGCAGACCGTCGCCGACCTGGTCAAGCAGGTGCTGCCGGGCGAGATCGAGGCATCGATCTCGCTGCTGGTCAACGACAAGGCGACGACCACGGTCTACACCGGCCAGCTCGCCCTGGACCTGGACGAGAGCCAGTACGGCCGCGGCTACGGCCCCTGCCTGCACGCTGCCTCGACCGGCGAGCTGGTCGAGATCGCCGACGCGCGCGTCGAGGACCGCTGGCCCGACTACGGCCAGGCCGCCTGGCAGCGGGGCAGTGGCAGCTCGCTGTCGGTGCCGCTGCCCGTCCAGGAACAGGTGGCGGGCGCACTCAACATCTACGCCCGCAAGCCGTACGCCTTCGACGAGGAGGCCCGGTCGGCCGCGGTGCGGTTCGCCCCCTATGCCGGGGTCGCAGTGGGGAACATGTACGCGTACCAGAGCGCCCGGGAGATGGCGGAGAACCTGCAGATCGCCCTGGAGTCCCGGGCGGTGATCGACCAGGCCAAGGGCATCCTGATGGAGCGGCACAAGCTCACCGCCGACCAGGCGTTCCAGGCGCTGGCCGCGGTCTCCATGCGGCGCAACCGCAAGGTCCGGGAGATAGCCGAGACGCTCGTCCGCACGGGGGAGTTCCGGGTCGACGGCCCGGCGGCCGGCTGAACGTCCGCTGCCCCCGATCCGGTTGGGCCACGACGCGCACGGGCAGAACCCGAGCAGGGGCCGTCTGCGTGCCGGCACACAGAGGACCCCAGGCTCGGTGGTCGAGACGCCGGCCACCGGGCCGCTCCCATCCGCGGACGGCGTCCGGGCCGAACACCCTCCGGTCGCGTCGTCCCCCTGCCCCCGGGTCGGCGCGGCCGCCCGGCAGAGACCACGCCGGCGCATCCCGTGGGCCGCTGGCCGGCGCCCGGGTGCCCCGTCGGCCGACTGTCGGTGCCCCCGTGAGCCGACGGGCCGGGAACGACGACGCGGCGCCGTCCCGGGAGACGGAGGAGGGCCGTCGCGCGCGGCGCCATCGGGGACGCGCATCGGCTCCCGGGACGCGGGTGCGGCTCCGCCCGCCTGCCGTGGCCGCCCGCGGCGACAGCCGCGGGTTCAGCCGGCCCGGTGGACGACGGTGCCGCCCGACGGTGTCCAGGTGATGTAGCCGTTCTGAAAATCGCTGCGGCGGCCGCCGTCGACGCTGTACTCGTTGGTGGTGGGGAAGCCGAGCGTGGAGTTCTCCCAGCCGAG
>NZ_JAPVBO010000001.1:0-172622 GCF_026967995.1 Modestobacter sp. VKM Ac-2979 | reverse complement strand
TGCGGCCCAGGTGGCGTGGATGGCGCCGCGGACCTCGTGGGCGCCGGTGGCGGGGGACCAGTAGATCGAGCCGTTCTGGAAGTGGTTGTAGGCCCCGGTCTTGTTCGGGGTGGGCCTCTCGTTGGTGGTGGGGAAGCCGAGCGTGGAGTTCTCCCAGCCGAGTGCGGCCCAGGTGGCGTGGATGGCGCCGCGGACCTCGTGGGCGCCGGTGGCGGGGGACCAGTAGATCGAGCCGTTCTCGTAGTGGGTGTAGGCGCCAGACCCATCCGGGGTCGGCTGCTGCTGCGTGACCGGCTCGCCCAGCAAACTCGCCGGCCCGCCGAGGGCGTTGTAGTGCATCGCGATCGGGCTGGGGTTGAACTGCTGCCCGGCCGGGTCGGTGAAGACGTAACCGCGGGACTGGTAGGACTCGATGATCCGGTCCAACGCCTCGATCGTGTTCTGCCGGTACTGCACCGGCGGGCCGTCGTGCAGCAGCACGATGGGGTGGTCGTACACAGGGTTGGTGGCCCGCTGCACGATCGTGTCCTGGTATGAGGGGCTGAGGTCTGAGGGCGCGTCCCAGTCGCGGGGGTCGTTCGACCAGTCGGCGATGGTCATGCCCCGTGCCCACGCCAGGTCCTTGACCGAGGCGCTGTAGTGCGAGCCGCCCGGTCCGCGGAAGAAGCATGGGTGCAGGCCGCTCGCCGTATAGATCGCGTCGGTGGCGCTGTCCATCTGGGCCGCCTGCTCCGACCGGGAGAGCGAGTCCAGGTCGGGATGGGTCCGGGTGTGGTTCCCGATGGAGTGGCCCTCGGCGATGATCCGCCGGACCAGCTCCGGATCGTCCTCGGCGTGCGTGCCCATGACGAAGAACGTGGCGTGGATCCCGTAGGCGGCCAGGACGTCGAGCACCTGCGGCGTCCAGCGCGGGGAGGGCCCGTCGTCGAACGTCAACGCGACGTTGCGGGGGTACGTCGCCGGCGTCTGGTTGAGGACGTAGCGGATCGGTTCCGGGCAGTCGTTGCTCGGCTGGCCGGACGCGGTGCCGGGCAGGCCTACGACGACGCCGGCCGCGGCCAGGGTGGCGATCAGCGAGGATCGGACGGCGTGCCGGCGCTCCGGGAACCGCGGGCGGGTACGCATCGGACCTCCGTGGTGCTCCTCGTCATCATCGACGTCCACGAGAGTTCCAGGCAGGCAGCAGGTGTCAAGGCAGCAGGTACACGGCATCCGGGCCCGACCGTTCCGGGATCCGGGGCGCGCACCGGTGGTCGGCCCGGACGCCGAAACGCCCCGCCCAGGTGGACCCGGGCGGGGCGTCAGAGGTGGGTGCGCCATCAGGGACTCGAACCCCGAACCCGCTGATTAAGAGTCAGCTGCTCTGCCAATTGAGCTAATGGCGCGTGTCGCTCGACGTGGTCGGGCAACAGGAGAGGACTCTACACGCCGATCCGGCTCCACCGTCCGATGGGGTCGGGTCATCCACGTCACGTGTTGCGGCGCACAACGAACTGTCAGCAGGAGCGTGGAGACTGGGCGACGGTGCGGACGCCCGCCGGGAAGGCCCCGGTCGGCGCGCACCGGAACAGGGGACAGGTCTTCGTGGGTTCGCAGCAGGCGAGACGGTTCGCTGCAGTGCTCATCGCCGCGTTGCTCGCCGTGCTGGCGGCCTGCTCGGGGTCGTCGTCCGAGGCCGCGCCGGACGACGCGGCCGGGTCGCCGACCGCCACACCCGTCGCGCCCGCCGTGGTGACGGTGAGCCTGGCCGACGGGGCCGCCGACGTCCCACCGACCACCCCGCTGGAGGTCACCGTCACCGGTGGCGAGCTGGGCGACGTCACCGTCGCGGACGCCACCGGCGCCGAGCTGACCGGCAGTCTCGAGCCCCTGGCGGGCGATCCGTCCACCGCCGTGTGGACGTCGGAGGGCGAGCTGGACTACGGCACGAGCTACACGGTCACCGCCACGGCCGCCAACGCCGCCGCCGACGAGAGCACCGCCACCTCGACCTTCACCACGGTGACCCCGGAGACGCTGTCCACCCCGGGCATCGGCCCGCTGGACGGCACCACCGTGGGTGTCGGCATGCCGATCCGGGTCTTCTTCGACGAGCCGGTCGCTGACCAGGCCGCGGTGGAGAGCCACCTCCTCGTCACCAGCAGCACGCCCACCGACGGGGTCTGGAACTGGGTGCGCGACGACGAGGTGCACTTCCGGCCTTCCACCTACTGGCCGGCCGACACCGAGGTGACGCTGGAGGCCGACCTGTACGGGGTCGACTTCGGCGAGGGCGTCTGGGGCGAGAAGGACCGCACCATCTCCTTCAGCGTGGGGGAGCGGCACGTCTCCGTCGCCGACGCCGCGGCCCACACCCTGACCGTCCACGACGGCGATCAGCTCGTGCAGACCTTCCCGATGAGCGCCGGCGACGCGGAGAACCCGACGCACAACGGTGCGCACGTCGTCCTGGAGAAGTTCGCCGACATCACCATGGACTCCTCGACGTTCGGCCTGGCCGTCGACGCACCCGGTGGCTACCGCACCGACGTCGAGTACGCGACGCGCATCTCCAACAACGGCGAGTTCGTGCACGCCGCCCCGTGGTCGCTGGCCGACCAGGGCTCGCGGAACGTGAGCCACGGCTGCATCAACCTGGCCACCGAGAACGCGAAGTGGTTCTACGACTTCTCCCAGCCCGGTGACGTCGTCGAGGTCGTCAACTCGATCGGCGGCACGCTGACCGCCGCCGACGGCGACATCTACGACTGGGCCATCCCGTGGGAGGAGTGGACGGCGGGCAGCGCGCTGTCCTGAGCATCCGGGCACCCGGCCGGCGCCGGCCGGGTCAGTGCCACACGTCGGGTTTTGGTTCCGGCGTGCGACCTGCGGTCAGCCGGGTGACCAGCGACTCGGCGACCCGGTAGACCGCCAGCGCCACCGCGATCACCCCCGCCGGCGGGACGACGACCGGAGCGGCCAGCACCGAGAGGGCCAGCACCCGCGGGGCGTCGCGCCACCAGCCCGCCCGCCGCACCGGGTTGACCAGCGCCCCCCAGCGGACGCCGCACCACATCAGCCAGCGGCGCAGCGGCGGCACTCCGAGCTCGCGCATCACCCGCCGGAAGACCCCGTCGGCGTCCCGGGCGGAGACCAGCCCGCCGGGCACCGCGACGTCGGTCAGCCAGTCGTGCAGGACGGCGGCCGGCGTGTAGCGCCCGGAGCGCGGGAAGAGCCACACCACGACGCGGGGGACCGAGGCGAAGTCGGTCCGGAAACCGGGTGGGACGACGAAGGTGTCCCGGTCACCGCGGTAGACCAGGGGCGCCAGCACCTCCCACGTGTTGTCGGTGGCCCGGCGCACGGTGAGGGCGAGGGAGTCGAAGGGCACGGTCGGGAGGATCCCCCCGCGCACCGTCCCCGACACCCGCCCCGCCCGGATCGCCGGTCGCGGCCGGATGGTGAGGTGACCGGGTGAGACCGGACCGGAAGTCGGGAGACCGTTTCGACAGGAGTGCCGCGTGAACCGGTGGTTGTGGCTGACCGGTGCGATCGTCGTCGAGGTCGCCGCGACCCTCGCGCTGCGCGCGGCCACCGAGCAGGCCGCCTGGTACCTGCCGGTGGTCGTCGGCTATGTCGCCTCGTTCCTCTTCCTGGCCGGTGCCCTGCGTCAGGGGATGGCCATCGGCGTCGCCTACGGCATCTGGGGTGCCAGCGGGGTGGTGCTCACGGCCGTCGCCGCAGCCTTCCTGTTCGGTGAGCCGCTGACCCCGCTGATGGGCCTGGGCTTCGCGGTCATCGTCGCCGGGGTGCTGCTCGTGGAGCTCGGCGCGCACCGCGCCGAGCAGGCGCCCGCACGGATGGGGGAGGGGCGGTGACCTGGCTGTTCCTGGCCGCGGCCATCGGCTGCGAGGTGGCTGCCACCATGTCGTTGCGCGCCTCCGACGGTCTGCGCGACAAGCGCTGGGCCCCGCTGATCGTCGTGGGGTACCTGGCCTGCTTCTCCTTCCTCACCCTCGCGCTGAAGGCGGGGCTGGCCGTTGGCGTGGCCTACGGCATCTGGGTCGCCAGCGGCGTCGCGTTGACCGCCGTGCTTGCGCACCTCGCGTTCCGCGACCCGCTCACCCGGACGATGGGGGCCGGCATCGCGCTCATCGCGGTGGGCGTCCTGCTCGTCGAGCTCGGCGCCCACTGAGCGACTCTGTCCACCACATCGTCTGTTGTGGCTATCATCGCCGCATGACGATGCTGGAGGACGGCGCGGCCATGACGTCGGCGGGAGATGGCGCGCCTGCGGTCGACGAGTCCGCCGCGCTCACTGCGGCGGCGTGCATGTTCCGCAGCCTGGGTGACCCGGCCCGGCTGGCGATCGTGCGGCACCTGACTCTCGGCGAGCACAAGGTCGTGGAGCTGACCGAGCACCTGGGCCTGGCCCAGTCGACGGTGTCGGCACACCTGTCCTGCCTGCGCGACTGCGGGCTGGTCACCTCCCGGCCCCAGGGTCGTGCCTCGATGTGGTCGCTGACGACCGCCCCTCAGCTGCTGGCGCTGCTCGCCGCGGCCGAGCAGCTGCTCTCCGCCACCGGCGACGCCGTCGCGCTGTGTCCCACCTACGGCCAGCGGAGCCGGTCGTGATCGTCGTTGCGCTCGTCCTCTACGTCGTCGCACTGGTCGTGCTGTTCGGCGTGCGGTCATGGGTCCAGCACCGGCGCACCGGCTCGGCCGGCTTCCACGGCATCTCCGGCACCCCCGCCCGAGCCGGGTGGTGGGGCGGTGTGCTGTTCGTGGTCGCGCTGGTGCTCGGCCTGGCCGGCCCGCTGCTCGCCGTCCTCGGCGTGACCAGCACTCATCCGCCGGTGGCAGTCCAGGTCCTCGGCCTGGTGCTGGCGTCGGCCGGGTTCCTCGCGACGCTGGCCGGCCAGACCGGCATGGGCGATTCATGGCGGATCGGCGTCGACCCGGCCGAGCGCACCGGACTGGTCACCGGCGGGGTCTTCGCCCAGGTCCGCAACCCGGTCTTCGCGGCGATGGTCACCGCGCAGGCGGGTGTCACGCTGATGGTCCCCTCGCCGGTCAGCGTGGCGGCGCTGGTCGCCTTGGTCGTGGCGGTCGAGCTGCAGGTGCGCACGGTCGAGGAGCCGTACCTGCGTGCCGTGCACGGCGAGGTCTACACCGACTACGCCGCCAGGACGGGCCGCTTCCTGCCCGGCATCGGCCGACTCGCCCCCGCCGTGCCCACGCAGGGGGTCTCCGCGTGACCGCCCGGCCGATCGACCTGAGCGAGGCCGAGACCGAACGGCTGACCCGCCGCGGGCTGCGCCTGGCGCAGTTCACCGTGGTCTACAACGTCGCCGAGGGTGCCGTCGCGATCACCGCCGGCCTGCTCGCCGGGCTGGTGTCCCTGGTGGGCTTCGGCGTCGACTCCGGCATCGAGTCCCTCGCCGCCGTCCTCGTGGGGCTGCGGCTGGCGGCCCGGCTGCGGCACGGCAGCATCGACGAGGACAAGGAGCGTCGCGCGCTCAAGGCCGTGGCGATCACCTTCTTCGTCCTGGCCGCGTACGTGCTGATCGAGGGTGTCCGCAGCCTGCTCGGCGACGAGGAGCCGAACACCTCCACCGTCGGGCTCGTCCTGCTGGCCGCCTCCATCGTGGTCATGCCTCTGCTGGCCCGCGCCAAGCGCCGCGTCGGGCTGGCGCTCGGCGGCGACCCGCTGGTCCTCGCCGACGCGGCCGAGACCCGGATCTGCGTGCTGCTGAGCATCTCCACCCTCGCCGGGCTGGGGCTCTACGCGCTCACCGGCGCCGCCTGGCTCGACCCGGTCGCCGGCTTCGTCATCGCGGCCTTCGCCGTCCACGAGGGCCGGGAGGCGTGGGAGGGCGAACTCGTCGAGGACGACGACGACTGAGGGGCGTCAGGACTCCCGGTACCACTCGGTGAAGGTCTCCCCGCCGTCCGTGGAGGCCAGGACCGCGCCCTCGACGGCGACGTAGACGTCCTGCCCGTCCACGGTCAGCGCCTCCGGCGGGCCCCCGGCGCTGCCGCGCTCGGCCCAGGTCCGGCCCCCGTCGGCGCTGCCGAACACCGTTCCGTCGGGGGAGACGCCCACCGCAGAGCTGCCGTCGGCGGCGATGTCGACCAGGACCAGCAGCGGTGCGTCCGGGACGGCGGTGAAGGTGCCCCCGGCGTCCTCGCTCACCACCAGACCGGCTTCGATGGTGGCGAGCACTCGCTGCGGATCAGCCGGGTCGGCGGCCAGGTCGGCGAGCCGCAGCTGGCCGCGGTCGGCCCACTCGACGCCGTCCTCGCTGACCAGCAGCCGGCCGCGGCTGTACCCGTAGACCACACCGTCGGCGGCGTCCAGTGCGTGGAAGTCGGCCTCCCCGGCCAGCGACAGGGTCTCCCAGGTCTGCCCGCCGTCGGTGCTCTCGAGCAGGCCCAGGTCGGCCGGGCCCTCCTGCCCCTCGCCGGGGTGGCCGCTGGCCAGGTAGCGCTCCGGGCCTACGACGGTGAAGCCCATGAAGTCCTGCACCCGGTCGGCGATCCGGGTCAGCTCCCCGTCCGGGGAGATGCGCACCAAACCGTGGTGCGTCCCTGCGACCAGGGCGTCGTCGGCCGGGTCGATGCCCAGCCCGTGCACGTGCTCGAGGGTCACGTCCTCCGGGGAGGCGTGGGTGCCCTCGTCGTGGCTGTGCGCCTCGCCGTCGGCTGCGACCTGGTCTCCGGCAGTGGCGTCGGTGCCGCACCCGGCGAGGAGCAGTGCCCCGGCCGCGGCGGCACCGACCAGCACCCGACGGCGTGGACCCGTGGCGGCTGCGGGGACGGATCGAGCGGCTCGGGACGGCAGGACGGACGGTGACATGAGCTCCCCACAGAGACCGGACGGGCGTACTGCTCCACACAGCATCCGCCGCCGGCCGGGCCGGCGGCGCCGAGACGGACGGAGGCCCCGGTCAGCGAACTGACCAGGGCCTCCGGGTGGGGTGAGTGACGGGACTTGAACCCGCGACATCCAGGATCACAACCTGGCGCTCTACCAGCTGAGCTACACCCACCATGCACACCGGGCGGCTGGCGAGAGCCGACCCGGTGGACGAGAACACGATACCGGAGGCGGTCAGCTCTCCGACGAGGCCGGGGTCGGGGCCGGCTCGGGGTCGACCGCGAGCAGTGGAGCGAAGGCCGCCACGACGTCGGTGGCCGCCGCCTGGGCCTGGTCGCTGCTGGGACCCGGCTCGGGCACGAAGAGGGTCTGCCGGTAGTACGCCAGCTCCCGGATCGACTCCAGGATGTCGGCCAGCGCCCGGTGGGCCAGGCCCTTGGGCGGCTGGGCGAAGTAGACCCGGGGGAACCAGCGCCGGCCGAGCTCCTTGATCGAGGAGACGTCGATCATCCGGTAGTGCAGGTGGTCGTCGAGCTCGGGCATGTCCCGGGCCAGGAAGCCGCGGTCGGTGCCGATCGAGTTGCCGCACAGCGGGGCGGTGCGGCGCTCGGGGACGAACCGCTTCACGTAGGCGAGCACCAGGGCCTGGGCCTCCTCGAGGGTGACCGTGGAGGCGCGCACCTCCTCGGTGAGCCCGGACTTGGCGTGCATCTCGGTGACCACGTCGGCCATGCCGGCCAGGTCGGAGTCCTCGGCGTGGATGATCACGTCCAGACCCGCGTCGAGCACGTTCAGCTGGGAGTCGGTGACCACGACCGCGACCTCGATGAGCTTGTCGCTGGCCAGGTCGAGCCCGGTCATCTCACAGTCGATCCAGACCAGGTTGTTCGCTGCGCTGTCGGCCACGGCCGCGACCCTACGCACCGCTCGGCGGACCACCGGCCACACCCGCCCCACCGCTCCCGGTCCGCTCCGGCAATCGGGTCTCCGGGCCATCTCCCGCCGCTACAGTCCGGGCTCCTGCACCGACCTCGCGGAGCCGCTCGTGTCCTCCAGCACCTCCCTCACCCCGCGCTCCGACACGGCGGTGCCGGCACCGGCCTCGCCGGGCGCCGCGTTCCGGCACCCGATCGCGCTCCTGCGTTGGCTCTGGCAGGCCTACCTGACCCCCGGCCGCCCCGGCCGGCCCACCAGCCAGGACGAGCTGCGCTGGGTCTACACGGCCTGGCTGGCTGCGTTCGCGCTGAAGATGCTCGGCTCCTCCTGGGACGTCTCCTGGCACTTCAAGTGGCTGCGCGACGACCTGGCCCCGCCGCACCTGCTCAACTCGGCCGGCACCGTGCTCGTCGTCGCCCTCGTCGTCTTCCACAGCTACAGCGGCTACGGCGTCGACCGGCGGGCACTGCAGCTCATGCAGGCCGGCATCGGCACCTTCCTGGTCGCCGTCCCGATCGACGTCCTCAACCACCGCATCAACGGGCTGGACATCACCAGCTGGAGCCCCAGCCACGCGCTGCTGTACGTGGGGACGGCGATCATGCTCGCCGGTGCCATCCGGGGCTGGTGGCTCTACGCGGCACCCGGCCGGCTGCGCGACCTGGTGTCGCTGGGGCTGTGGCTGTTCTTCGTGGAGAACCTGCTCTTCCCCAACCAGCACCAGGAGTACGGGGTGCTGTCCCTGGCCGACTACCGCGCCGGCCGCACCACCGCCGAACCGCAGCTGCTCGACTTCGCCGCCTCCCAGGGGCAGACCCCGATCCAGTTCATGCTCCCGGTGCCCGCCTGGGTGCACCCGGCCTGGTTGGTCTGCGCCGGGCTGCTCGCCCTGGTGGTGGCCCGCAGGACCGTCGGCCTGCGCTGGACGGCGACGACCCTGGCCGGGGTCTACCTCGCCTACCGGGCGGTGACCGGGCTGCTGCTGGACGCCACCGGCTTCCCGCCCTCGGTCCTGCCGCTGATGCTGCTGGCCGGCGCGGTCCTCGTCGACCTGGCCGTGCTCGCCCGGGTCCCGGGCTGGCTGGCCGGCCTGGCCGTCACCGGGGGAGTGGCCGCCGCGGCGGTGGTCCAGTCGACGCTCGACGTCATCCCGCCGTGGAACTGGTCGGCCCTGCCCCTGGTGGCCGCCGGCCTCGCCGTGCTGTGGGGCGCACTGGACGTGCTGACCAGGAGCTCCTGGTGGGTCCGCTGGCAGGCGCCGCTGGAGCCGGGCCGCCCCTCGGCCGCGGACACGCCGGTCGCGGTCACGGACGGCGGCGCGTCCTCGCGCTGAGCCCGGGACGGGCCGGTCGATGACGTAACGTCGAACCGGTCCGCCGCCCAGCCGCCGCGGCGCCCGCCGCGGCCGCACCCGTCCCGCCGCGCCCCGCTGCCTGCCCCTGGAGAGTCCGTGCTGATCCTCACGCCGACGCCGCTGCAGACAGCGGCCGAGCGTGCGTTCTTCGCCGAACTCGCCGGCTGGGACACCGGCAGCGGCGTGCGCGGTGCGGTGATGGCCGCACTGCCGGTCGTCGAGGGGCCGATGCAGCGCCGGCAGTCCGACGCCGTGCTGTTCGTGCCCGAGGGCGTCGCCGTCGTCCGGGTGGTCGAGGTGGAGCGCCAGTCCGGCGTCGTCACCGCCTCACCCGAGGGCGCCTGGACCATCGGTCCCGGCGACGGCCCCGGTGAGGTGCTCCAGCTGGCCGGTGGGGGCTCCAACCCACTCGACGGCCTGATGCGGTCGGGCATGCACGCCGCCGTGACGCTGCGGCAGGCCGGGCTGGAGCCCGGGCGGATCGCCCGGCTCACCGTCCTCACCGGCTCGGTGACCGGACTGCTGCCGGCCGACGGCGACCTGGGCGAGGGTGACCAGGTCGCCCTCCTGGACTCGGGCTCGCTGCAGCTCGGGGTCGCCCGCGCGGCCCGGCACGCGGGCACGGACAACCCCCGACTGTGGACGACGGCCGACGTCCGGGCCGGCATCGAGGCCCTCGGCATGGCCGGCCGGATCCCCACGGTCGAGGAGCTCAACGGCGAGGGGTTCCCCTACTCGCCCTACGTGCTGCGCCGTCCGGACCTGCTGACCCCGGCCGCGCTGAACGCCGCACCCCGCCGTACCACCGTCGCCGCGCCGACGTCCGCACCAGCGGACGGGGCGAGGCGCAGCAGCGGCGAGGCCGGGCCGCTGGTCGACCCGGCCGCCGCCGCCCGGATCGCCGCCGCCGCCGTCGAGGCGCAGGAGGCCGCCGAGCGGAGGGACGTCGCGCCGCAGTCCGCCGCCGCCCCGCCCGCGGAGGAGGCTCCCTCGGACCGCCGGCCGCCGGGCCGCCCCGGCGACACCATGGCGCTGGTCCACGAGCCGGCCGCGCCCTCGGCGGACGACACCGGTGGGCTGGGTGGGCTCTTCGGTGCCGCCGGCGCCTCGGCGCCCGTCGCGGAGCCCACCCCACCGCGGCTGCGCGAGCTGCCGCCGGAGCTCCGTCCCCGCCCGCAGGTGCGGTCCGTCGGACCGGCGGGGGGCAGCACGGCGACCGCCCGGGGTGACTCCTCCCGCGGCAGGCAGGTCGCCCTGGTGCTGGCGGCGCTGGCGGTGGTGGCGCTGCTCGTCGTCGTGGGCGTCCTGGCGCTCAGCGACGACGACGGCGACGCGCGGGCGACGACGGCGGGCGCGACCGCCGGCTCAGCACCCGCCACGTCGGCGGCCCCGGGCCCCGTCGTCGGCGCCACCGCGGTCGTCAACGGCACCACCTTCACGCTGCGCGTGGTCGAGGAGAACTCGACCTGCATCGGGCACTCCTACGACGCCGTCGCCGGGTTCTTCGCCAACAACGACTGCACCGACCTGGACCGGGCGCTGTGGTCGGCCGAGGTCGAGGGCCTGCCCGCCGTCGTCTCGGTGGCCCGGGTGACCATGCCCGACCCGGCGAGCGCGCAGGCGCTCCGGTCGCTGGCCGACACCGACGGCAGCGGCAACGTCAGCGACCTGCTGCGCGAAGGCGCGAGCTACGAGGGTGCTCCCCAGGGGCTCTCCGGCGCGCAGTACGCCAGCAGTCAGCAGGGCGCCACGGTCAGCATCGTGGAGACCTCGTGGGCCGGGGCCGAGCGGGGCGCCACCTCGGCGCTGGACGCCCTGGCCAGCGCCGGGCTCTCGCTGCCCGGCGACGGGGTCGACGCCAACTGAAGAAGGACCCCGCTGCCCCCCACCGCTCGCGAGCTCGCGGCGGGGCCCTGCAGCGGGGCCGTTCAGGCGAGGGCGGCGGCGATCGCCATCTCGGCCAGCAACCCGGCCATCGCCGGGCGGGCGACCCGGCCTGCGCTGTGCGGGGTGGAGTTGATCAGCCCGAAGAGCGCGTGCGCCCGAGCGCGGCAGGCCGCCGTCGAGGCCTCGGGGTGGAGCCGGGCCAGCACGGCGACCCACTCCTCGACGTAGCGCCGCTGCAGCTGCCGCACCTGGCGGGCGTCCCGGTCGGTCAGTGCGCCGAGGTCGCGGTCCTGCACCGTGATCAACGCGGGGTTGTCCAGCGCGAAGTCGACCTGGAACTCCACCAGGGCGCGCAGCTGGTCGACCGGTGACGCCCCGGCCGCCGCGACCCGTTCGGTGCCGCCGGCCAGCAGCCGCTCGCTGATCCGCAGCAGCATCTCGGCCAGCATGGCGTCCTTGCTGGCGAAGTGCCGGTAGATCGCCGGGCCGGTCACCCCCACCGCGGCGCCCACGTCGTCGACGCCGACCGCGCGCGAGCCCCGTTCGGCGAAGAGCTGGGCGGCCGCGCGCAGGATCTGCTCCCGGCGGGACGGGTTCGCCGCGTCGCTGTGCAGGGCGCTGTCCTGCTGGGACGTCACGGCGTCAGGTTAATCGCCGTTCACCCTGGACCAACACTGTGAACCGTGGTTAACCTCACTCCCGTGGACGCACCGGTGCTGCCCAGTGCCCCGTCGGCGGACCCGGCGGTGGCCGGCAACGCCGCGCACCACGCCGGCCTGGCCGCCGCGCTGGCCGCGCAGCTGGCCCGGGTGGCGCTCGGTGGGGGTGAGCGGGCCCGGCAGCGGCACACCGACCGCGGCAAGCTCCTGCCCCGCGAGCGCGTCGACGCGCTGCTGGACCCCGGGAGCCCGTTCCTGGAGCTGTCGCCGCTGGCCGCGCACGGCCTCTACGACGACGAGGCGCCGGCCGCCGGGATCATCACCGGGGTCGGGCGGGTGGCCGGTCGCGAGGTGGTCGTCGTCGCCAACGACGCCACCGTCAAGGGCGGCACCTACTACCCGATGACGGTGAAGAAGCACCTGCGGGCGCAGGAGGTGGCCAAGGAGAACCGGCTGCCCTGCATCTACCTGGTCGACTCCGGCGGGGCCTTCCTGCCGCTGCAGGACGAGGTCTTCCCCGACCGCGAACACTTCGGTCGGATCTTCTTCAACCAGGCGAACCTGTCCAAGGCCGGGATCCCGCAGATCGCCGCCGTCCTCGGGTCGTGCACCGCCGGCGGTGCCTACGTGCCGGCGATGAGCGACGAGGCGGTCATCGTCCGCGGCCAGGGCACGATCTTCCTGGGCGGCCCGCCGCTGGTGAAGGCGGCGACGGGGGAGGAGGTCAGCGCCGAGGACCTCGGCGGCGGCGACCTGCACTCCCGGGTCAGCGGCGTCACCGACCACCTCGCCGAGGACGACGCGCACGCGCTGCAGATCGTCCGGCAGATCGTCGGCACCCTCGGCCCGCGCGAGCCCCGGCCCTGGGACGTCGAGCCGGTCGAGGAGCCCGCGTACCCGGCGGAGAGCCTCTACGACGTCGTCCCGGTCGACACGCGCACGCCCTACGACGTCCGCGAGGTGATCGCCCGGCTGGTCGACGGCAGCCGGTTCGCCGAGTTCAAGCCGCTGTACGGGTCCACGCTGGTCACCGGCTTCGCCCGGCTGCACGGGCACCCGGTGGGGATCATCGCCAACAACGGCGTCCTGTTCGGTGAGTCCGCGCTCAAGGGCGCGCACTTCATCGAGCTGTGCGACCGGCGCAAGACCCCGCTGCTGTTCCTGCAGAACATCTCCGGGTTCATGGTCGGCCGCGACTACGAGGCCGGCGGCATCGCCAAGCACGGCGCGAAGATGGTCACCGCCGTGGCCTGCGCGCGGGTGCCCAAGCTGACCGTCGTCATCGGTGGCTCGTTCGGCGCCGGCAACTACTCGATGTGCGGCCGGGCGTACTCACCCCGGTTCCTGTTCACCTGGCCCAACGCCCGCATCTCGGTGATGGGCGGGGAGCAGGCGGCCAGCGTGCTGGCGCAGGTCCGCCGGGACCGGCTCGGGGACGACTGGAGCGCCGAGGACGAGGAGGCGTTCAAGGCGCCGATCCGCCAGCGCTACGAGGAGCAGGGCCACCCGTACCACGCCACCGCCCGGCTCTGGGACGACGGCGTCATCGACCCCGCCCAGACCCGCACCGTGCTCGGGCTCGCGCTCTCCGCGTGCGCCAACGCCCCCCTCGAGGAGGTCGGCTATGGCGTCTTCCGGATGTGAGCGGTCGCCCTGGTCCCACCAAAATGGCCATTTCGGTGGGACCGGAGCGGGGTCAGTTGGTGGCGCCGGCGATCGCGGGGGCCATCGGGTCGGTGCCCTCGGGCTTGACCTCGCGCAGCACGTAGTCCTCGATCTGCTCCACGTCGTGGGCCGAGCGGCGGACGACGGTGAGCAGGTCGCTCATCTTGCTGACCTCCTCGACCTGCTCCTTGATGAACCACTGCATGAACTGGTCGGAGGCGAAGTCGTTGTGCTGCCGGGCGACCGCGGTGAGCTGGTTGATCTGCTCGGTGACCCGCTTCTCCTGCTCCAGGGCGAGGGCGACCGGCGCCACGACGTCGGAGAACTCGGTGGTCGGGGCCGCGATGCCGGGGATCTTCACCGGGGCGTCGGCGTCGAGCAGGTAGCGGACCATCATCATCGCGTGGTCGCGCTCCTCGCCGGCCTGGTCGAAGAACAGCTGCGCGGTCTGCGGCATGGTCTGCTCGTCGAAGTAGATGGCGCAGGCGACGTACTGCTGGTGGGCGGCGAACTCGTGGCCGATCTGGGCGTTGAGCAGGTCGATGAAGGCATCGGCGGCCATCGGGACTCCTGTAGGTCGCTGGGTGACGTCCCTCGAACGGTATCGGGCGACACGCCGCACCCGTGGACGGGTCGGCAAGGCATGGCTAACCTCACCGCGTGGGGAAGCCGGCCAAGATGCCCAAGAAGAAGTGCTGCGTCGACAAGCCGCGGTGCGGTCGCTGTCCGCTGCGGGCGCTCGCCGAGGGGACGCTCCCGCCCGGCTACACCGTCAAGAAGCGCCGGCTGGTCAAGGCCACCAAGGCCGACGTCGTCCTCGCGAAGAGCACCCGCAAGGCGGCCTGATCCCACCTGGGGCCGGAGTCGCGCTCTTGGCCCCTTCCGTGGGGGGTGCTGAGGCGTGTTCGAGACCGTCCTGGTCGCCAACCGCGGGGAGATCGCCGTCCGGGTCATCCGGACGCTGCGGGCGATGGGCATCCGCTCGGTCGCGGTGTACAGCGAGGCCGACACCGGTGCGCTGCACACCCGGCTGGCCGACGTCGCCGTCCCGATCGGGCCCGCCCCGGCCGCGCTGAGCTACCTGTCCATCGAGCGGGTGCTGGACGCCGCCCGGCGCACCGGCGCGCAGGCCGTGCACCCCGGCTACGGCTTCCTCTCCGAGAACGTCGAGTTCGCCCGCGCCTGCGAGAAGGCCGGGATCGTCTTCATCGGCCCGCCGGTCGCCGCGATCGAGGCGATGGGCGACAAGATCCGGGCCAAGCAGACCGTCGCCGCCGCCGGGGTGCCGGTCGTGCCAGGCCGCACCGAGCCGGGCATGGACGACGCCGCGGTCGCCCGGGCCGCGGTCGAGGTCGGCTTCCCGGTGCTGCTCAAGCCCAGCGCCGGCGGTGGCGGCAAGGGCATGCGGGTGGTGCGCGACCCGGCCGAGCTGGCCGAGCAGATCGCCGGTGCCCGCCGCGAGGCCCGCAGCTCCTTCGGCGACGACACGCTGCTGGTCGAGCGCTACCTCGGGCACTCCCGGCACATCGAGGTGCAGGTCTTCGGCGACGAGCACGGCACCGTGGTCCACCTGGGCGAGCGGGAGTGCAGCCTGCAGCGCCGGCACCAGAAGGTGATCGAGGAGGCGCCGTCCCCGCTGCTCTCCCCGGCCCAGCGGCAGGCGATGGGCGCAGCGGCGGTCGAGGCAGCCCGGGCGGTCGGCTACACCGGCGCCGGGACGGTCGAGTTCATCGTCGACGCCGACTCCCCGCAGGACTTCTTCTTCCTGGAGATGAACACCCGGCTGCAGGTCGAGCACCCGGTCACCGAGTGCGTCACCGGGCTGGACCTGGTGGAGCTGCAGCTGCGGGTGGCGGCCGGGGAGCGGCTGCCGATCGGGCAGGACGACGTCCGGCTGACCGGCCACGCGATCGAGGCGCGGGTCTACGCCGAGGACCCGGCGCGCGGGTTCCTGCCGCAGGCCGGTGCGGTCGTCGGGCTGGTCGAGCCGACCGGCGCCGGCGTCCGGGTGGACAGCTCGCTGCGGGTCGGCGGCGTCATCGGCACCGACTACGACCCGATGCTGGCCAAGGTGATCGCCTGGGGCCCGGACCGGGAGACCGCCCGCGCGCGGCTGGTCACCGCCCTCGGTGACACCGCCGTCCTGGGCGTGGCCACCAACACCGGCTTCCTGCGAGACCTGCTGACCGACCCCGACGTCGTCGCCGGCCGGCTGGACACCGGGCTGATCGAACGCCGCGGCGAGGCGCTGACCGGTGCCCGGCCGATCCCCCCGCACGTCCACGCCGCGGCGGCGCTGGCGCTGCTGGCCGAGGTCGAGCCCCGGGGCGCAGCGGTCGACCCGTGGGCGGACACCTCGGGCTGGCGGCTCGGCGAGCCGGCCTGGACGGTGCGCCGGCTGCAGGCGCCCGGCGCCGATCCGGTGACGGTGCGGGTGCGCGGCCGGTCGACGGCGGCGCAGGTGCGCGTCGGGGACGGCGAGCCGATGACCGCCCGGGTCGACCGGGACGGCGACCTGCTCGGCGTGACCCTCGACGACGTCACCACCCGCTACACCGTGGTGCACGCCGGGGGCACGGTCTGGCTCGCCGGGGACGGGCACGCGGTCGGGCTGCGCGAGCACGAACGGCTCGCCACGGCCGGGACGGCGGCCGGGTCCGACGGTGCGGTGACCGCACCGATGCCCGGCACGGTCACGGTCGTACAGGTGTCCCTCGGGGACCAGGTGGAGGCGGGAACCCCGCTGCTGGTCGTCGAGGCGATGAAGATGGAGCACGTGCTGACCGCCCCGCTCGCGGGGACGGTCACCGAGCTCCCGGTGACGGCCGGCCAGTCGGTCCGGCTCGACGAGCGGGTGGCCGTGGTGACCCCACCGGCGCCCGGCGAGGAGGAGTGACCGTGCTGGACTACCGGCTCGACGAGGAGACCGAGGCGCTGCGGAAGGTGGTCCGCGAGTTCGCCGTGGAGGTCATCGCACCGCAGATCGGCGGGTTCTACGAACGCGACGAGTTCCCCACCGACATCGTGCGGCAGATGGGCGAGCTGGGGCTGTTCGGCCTGCCGTTCCCCGAGGAGTACGGCGGCTCGGGCGGTGACTACTTCACCCTGTGCGTGGCGCTGGAGGAGCTGGCCCGCGTCGACAGCTCGGTGGCGATCACCCTGGAGGCCGGGGTCTCGCTGGGCGCGATGCCGATCTTCCGCTTCGGCACCGAGGAGCAGAAGCAGCAGTGGCTGCCCCGACTGTGCGCCGGTGAGGCGCTGGGCGCCTTCGGGCTCACCGAGGCCGGTGGCGGTTCCGATGCCGGTGCCACGAAGACCACCGCCCGGCTCGAGGACGGCGAGTGGGTGATCAACGGCTCGAAGGCGTTCATCACCAACTCCGGCACCGAGATCACCGACCTGGTCATCGTCACCGCGGTCACCGGCACCAAGGCCGACGGCGGCAAGGAGATCTCCACGATCATCGTGCCGTCGGGCACCCCGGGCTTCGCCGTCGGCAAGCGGTACGCGAAGGTCGGCTGGAACGCCTCGGACACCCGCGAGCTCTCCTTCAGCGACTGCCGGGTGCCCGCGGAGAACCTGGTGGGCGAGCGGGGGCGCGGGTACGCCCAGTTCCTGTCGATCCTGGACGAGGGCCGGATCGCGATCTCCGCGCTGGCCGTGGGGCTGGCCCAGGGGTGCGTCGACGAGTCGGTCAAGTACGCCGGGGAGCGGGAGGCGTTCGGGCAGCCGATCGGCCGCAACCAGGCGGTGCAGTTCATGATCGCCGACATGGAGGTGCGGGCCTCGACCGCGCGGCTGGCCTACTACCGGGCGGCGGAGAAGATGCTGCGCGGTGAGCCGTTCAAGCGGGAGGCCTCGATCGCCAAGCTGTACAGCTCGGAGATGGCGATGGAGAACGCCCGCTATGCCACCCAGGTGCACGGCGGGTACGGGTTCATGACCGAGTTCCCGGTCGGCCGCTTCTACCGCGACGCCAAGATCCTGGAGATCGGCGAGGGGACGAGCGAGGTGCAGCGGATGCTCATCGCCCGCTCCCTCGGCCTCGGCTGAGCGACCTCGCCGGTCGAGTGCGCAGTCCCGGTCGTCCGCCGCGGCGTGTCCCCGCGGGTCGGCGACCGGGACTGCGCACTCGAGGCGCCGGTCCGCCGGCTCAGCCGACCGGGGCCGGGCGCCGGCCGCGCTGCACGACCAGCACGCCGACGACCGCCACCACGACGCCGATCACCGGCGGGATGCCCCAGCCGGCCTCGTTGCTCGCCCAGGCGGCGATCGAGGCCACCACGTAGACGCCGATGTTGCGCCACTCGACGCTCGGCAGCAGCGCCGTGGCACCGGACATGCCGTTCCGCCAGCGGGCCAGGAAGTCGCCGATCACCACGCCGCCGAGCGGGGGGATCAGGATGCCCAGCCACACCAGGTAGTCGATCAGGTTGTCGTAGATGCCGGTGACGGCCAGCAGCGTGCCCAGCACGACACCGCCCACCACGAAGGGCTTCTTCGACCGTGAGTCGGCGATCTCGGCGCCGGCGACGCCGAAGTTGTAGGCGGTGTTGTCGTTCGTCGTCCAGAGGTTGGCCACCAGGAAGACCAGCCCCCAGCCGACCAGGCCGAGCTGGTAGAGCACCAGCACGAAGTCGCCTTCCCCGAACGCCACGGCGCCGACCGCGCCGAAGCCGAGCATCAGCAGCTCGCCGACGAGGAAGGCGACCAGGCAGGCCCAGAAGCCCGCCGACGGGGTGCGCGCGAAGCGGGTCCAGTTGGGCGCCTGGGTGCCGCCGGAGGCGAAGGTGCCGACGACGATCGTCACCGCGACCGCGACGGTCATCGTCTCGCTGGGCACGATCGCCGTCAGCCCGCTCCAGCCGCCGACCTCCTCCAGCGACCGCCAGGTCACCCATCCGGCGAGCGCCAGCAGCAGCGGCACCGAGACCAGCGACAGCGCGTACATCCCCTTGTAGCCGAAGTACGCCGTCGCGCCCATCACCGCGCCGCCGACCAGCATCAGCGCCACCTCCGGCCCGCGGCCGTCCCAGCCGAGTGCGCTGGCGGTGAGCTGGGCGAGGGTGGCGACGGTGACGCCGTACCAGCCGATCTGGGTGCCGCCGAGCAGCAGGGAGGCGAGCTTCGCGCCGCGCGTGCCGAGCGTGTAGCGGCACATCATCACCGTGGTCAGCCCGGTGCGGGCGCCGATGCCGCCGATCGCGCCGACGTAGACGCCCAGCACGGCGCTGCCCAGCAGCAGCACCCAGATCAGGCTGGTGGCGGAGAAGGCCGCCCCGATCTGCGCGCCGGCCAGCATCGTCGGGGTGAAGAAGGTGAACCCGAGCAGCACGATGGACAGCGAGAACAGCGACCGCCGTGCCGACGCGGGCACCGGGTCGATCGGGTAGTCGGGGTCGACGACGGCGGCCGGGGACTCCGCGTGGCGGCTGGTGCTGGCGCTCATCGGGCTGCCTCCGCACCGGTACGGGCGGACGGCTCTGCGCCGTCCTCGCCGATGTCCTCGTTCCACAGCGCCGGCTGGGCAGCGATGAAGTCGGTCATCAGGTCGATGCACCCCGGGTCGTCGAGGACGACGACCTCCACGCCGTGCTCGGCGAGCCAGTCGTGCCCGCCGCTGAACGTGCGCGCCTCCCCGACGACGAGCCGGGTGATGCCGAACTGGCGCACCAGCCCGCTGCAGTACCAACAGGGGGACAGCGTGGTCACCATCGTGGTGCCGCGGTAGGTGGGGCGTCGCCCGGCGGCCCGGAACGCCGCCGTCTCGGCGTGGACGGACGGGTCGTCGTCCTGCACCCGTCGGTTGTGGCCGCGGCCCCACACGGTGCCGTCCGGGCCGATCAGCGCTGCCCCGATCGGCACCCCGCCGGTGGACAAGCCGGTCCGGGCCTCCGCCAGGGCCACCTCCAGCCACGCGCGGTCCTGGTCCGGTGGCTGGGGAGTCGTCATGCGGGTCCTCCTCGTGGGGCGGTCGCCCATGTACCTGCGGGCTGGTCCTCCGCAGGGTCCGCCGTGCGGCGAGGAGTGGGCAATACGCTCGGTGTCGGGGATCGTCCTGTCGGGCCATGACGAACTGTCGACCGGGAGGACGCCTGTGGCGCTGACGCTGGCCGAGTTCCTGCTCCTGCCCTCGGTGCGGCAGGCCAGGCCGGAGGTGGCCGTCCCACCCGCGCGGCTGGGCGCCACCGTCCGCTGGGTCCACTCCAGTGAGATCTACGAGATCGGCCCCCTGCTGTCGGCCGGCGACCTGCTGCTCACCACCGGCCTCGGCCTGGCCGGGGTGGACGCCGGCGCCCGGCGGCACTGGGTCCGCGAGCTGGCGGCCCAGCGGGTGTCGGCGGTGGCCATGGAGCTGGGCCGGTCACTGCCGGACCTGCCGGGCGAGATCCTCGACGAGGCCACCCGGCACGGCCTGCCGCTGTACGTGTTGCGCCAGGTCGTGCCGTTCATCCGCATCTCCGAGGAGGCCAACGGCGCGATCCTGCACGCGGACGCGCCCCGGCTGCGGCTGGCCGACCAGGTGGTGCACGAGGTGCACGCGGCACTGGCCGCCGGCGGCGGGACCCCCGCAGTGGTGTCCTGCGCCGCGGCTGTGACCGGCGGCCCGGCCGCACTCGTCACCCGGTCGGGGCAGGTGGTGGCCGCCGCGGGGCTGCGGGACCAGCGGGCGACCGAACGGCTGCTCCGCCGGCCCGCGGCGAGCTCGCCGGTCCGCATCTGGGACGTCGACTGGGGGTCGGTCCTGCTGGGGCCCGGCCCCGGCTGCGACCTGCCCGGGCTGCGGGTGCTGGCGGCGCGGCTGGCGAGTGTGGCGGCGGTGGCGGTCGGGCAGTCGGGAACGGGGACGCCCGGCGACCTCGCGGCGCCGCTGCTCGCCGATCTGCTCGCCGACGCCGTCCCCGGGGTCCGTGAGCTGCTGGTCCGCGCCGGACTGGCGCGTTTCCACCCGTCGCCGGATGCGCGGGTGCTCGGCATCGCCGCGTCCGCACCCGACCCTCGGCAGGTGCTGGCGACGTGGGCCCACGTCGCGTCGACCCACGACCTGGAGCTGCTCGCCGACCGGGTCCGCGGGGAGGCCGTGGGGCTCGTCGCGGTCCCTGCCGCCCCGGACCGACCCGACCCGGCCGGGTGGCTGGCGAGCGTCCTCCCCGCTGCCGGGGCGGTCACCACGGTCGGCCCGGAGGTCCCGGTGGCCGACGCCGGCCGTTCCCTGCGGGAGGCGCACGACGCCCTGCCGGTGGCCACGCTGCTCGGACGGGGGACCGCGGTCACCCGCGACCTGACCCTGCTCCGGCTGCTGGGCAGGCTGGACGACCGGGCGCTGGCGCTCCTGGTGGACGACGCGCTGTCGCCGTTGCTGGCTTGGGACGCCGCGCACGGCAGCGACCTGGTGCAGACCCTCGCCGTCCTCCTGCGGCACGGGGGCGGCAGGACCCGCACAGCCGATGCGCTGCACGTGCAGCGGCAGTCGCTCTACCTGCGGCTGGCCCGGATCGAGGCACTGCTGGGGCGCCCCGTCGACGATCCGACGTCCCACGAGCACCTGGTCGTGGCCACCAGTGCCCGGGCGCTGCTCGACGCCCGGGCAGGGCAGCAGCGCTCGCGACACCGCCGGCTGGGCGGTTGACCCCGCCCGAGGCCCGGCCGAGCGTGCCAGCGGTGAGCGGAGCCGGCCGGGTCCACCTGCCGTCGCGGTTCCGGTACGGGCCGAGCCGGAGAAGATGATCTAGACGCTTCACGTCCGGCTGGTCCGGCGTACACAGCGCGGACACCGAGCGGCCACAGCCGCTCGACAGCGTGCTGGAGCGGTGGGACCCCCCACCGCCCCAGCACAGTCGAAGGACGTCCCCATGCACCTGCTCAGCCCACGGCCCGCACACCGCGGCGCCACCCCCGCCCGGACGGCGTGCCTGCGGGCCGTCGCCGGGGTCGGGGTGGCCGCCACGGTCGCCGGTCTCGCCACCGCCGGCGGCCTGGTCACCGCCGGCCCGGCGGCGGCCGCGCCCGTCGAGGCCGCGGCCGTCGAGACCGCTGCCACCGAGCCGGCCTCCCGGTTCACCCTCGCCGTCCTGCCGGACACCCAGTTCTACTCCCGGTACGCCGAGTCGGAGTTCGAGCGGCCCGACCGCTACGGCGACGGCAACAACCCCTTCGCCGCCCAGACCGAGTGGCTCGCCGAGCACGCGGACGAGCTGCGCATCCCGTTCGTCACCCACCTCGGCGACGTCGTGGACCAGGTCAACCAGGAGGGCGAGTGGCGCACCGCCGACGCCGCCATGCAGACCCTGGACGACGCCGACCTGCCGTACTCGGTGCTGGCCGGCAACCACGACGTCCGGAACAGCTCGAGCAACCACTACGACGACCAGTACGACCTGGCCCGGGAGCCCTTCCTGCGCTGGTTCGGGCCTGACCGGGCAGCCGAGCAGTCGACCTACGGCGGCAGCGACCCGACGGGGATGAACCAGTACCACGTGTTCGAGGCCGAGGGTCAGCAGTTCATGGTGCTGGCGCTGTCCTGGCGGGCGTCCGACGCCACCCTGCGCTGGGCCGACGAGGTGATGGCGCAGCACCCGACCGTGCCGGTCGTCCTCACCTCGCACGACATCATCGGCATCCAGGACGACGGGGTCTCCCCGCAGGAGACCGGCTACGGCCTGCGGCTCTGGGACCAGCTCATCAAGGGCAACGACCAGATCTTCATGACCCTGAACGGCCACTTCCACGGCGCGACCCAGCTGGTGAAGCAGAACGACGCCGGGCACGCGGTGACCCAGGTCCTGATGGACTACCAGATGGCCTACGAGGGCGGGAACGGCTACCTCGGCCTGTTCGAGTTCGACCTCACCAACGACACCATCTCGGCGCAGACCGCCTCGCCGTGGGTGGTCGCCAAGCCGCAGGAGAAGCTGACCTCCTACGACCAGGCGTTCCTCGAGGGCCCCAACGAGCAGTTCACCCTGGACATCGACTTCTCCGAGCGGTTCGCCGGCTTCAACCCCGGGTTCACCGCCGGCTCCGCCGACGAGCCCTCGCTCACCCAGGCGGCGCGCGACATCCTGCTGGACGGCTTCGTCAGCCCCGACCCGGTCACCACCGAGCTGCCGGGCTCGACGGCGGACTACCCGCAGGTCGAGGGGACGCTGGCGCACTGGCGGATGAACGGGCTGCGCGGGGTGGTCGCCCAGGGCGGCGTCATCCGCGACGTCGAGGGCAACAACCGCAACAACCTCATGCGCGTGCCGATCAGCCGGTCCGGCTCGCCGACCGCACAGCTGCGGGACGTGAACTTCTCCCAGGAAGCGCACCCGTACTCCTCGGACGGAGCCGCGGTCTGCTTCAGCAACGCCAGCAAGCAGACCGACCGGTACAGCTACCTGACCACCCGCGCGGACGCGCCGGTGAACCTGGCGGCGCTCGAGAACGGCTACACGATCGAGACGTTCCTCCAGATCGACGAGAGCTGGACCCAGTCCGACAACGCGTGGATGAAGGCGATCGTGCGCTCGGGCAACCGCTCACAGATCGGCGTGCCGCAGACCCGCTGGGACTGGACGGCGTCCCCGGTGGCCCTGGGCCTGTCGAACCTCAAGGAGTTCCAGTGGACCGAGGTGCCGATCGACACCGCCAAGGGTGACCGCACCTCGTGGTCCGGCGAGATCATGGTCGACACGTGGGCGCACGTGGCCCTCGTGAACGACCCGGCCACGGCCACCACGACCATGTACGTCGACGGTGCCCCGGTGCTGCGCAACGCCTCGAACACCGTGGGCCACGGGCTGGACGACGCGATGCCGTGGATCTTCGGTGCCGACTGGGTCGACGACCAGGCCACCAACGGCTGGAACGGCTGCATCGGTGAGACCCGCGTGGTCGACCACCCGATCGGCCGGGACGAGTGGCTGACCGCCCGGGCCGACATCGAGGGCCTCACGGTCACCTCGCCGGCGGTCGACACGACGACGTCGCCGGCGGTCACGGCCACCGGCACCGGCACCCCCGGCGCCACCGTCACGGTGACGGCCGGCATGACGCGCACGGTCGTCGTCGGCACGGACGGCACCTGGCGGGCGGCCCTGGGCACGCTGCGCCCGGGGACGTACGAGCTGACCGCCCAGCAGTCGCTGGGTGAGCGGTCCGCCGATCCGGTGAGCGTGCCCTTCCGCGTGGCCCGCTGACCTGACCCGAGCACGGCGACGCCCCCTCTCCCGGCCTGAGCCGGGGGAGGGGGCGTCCTCGTGTCCGGGTCCTTCGTCAGCCGGTGACGTCGATGAGCACCTTGCCGACGGCGCCGTCCTGGACGGCCTGGTGGGCGGCCGCGGTCTCGGACAGCGGGTGGACGTGCAGCGGCAGCCCGGCGTCCGCGCCGACCCGGACCGCGCCGTCGAGCACCGCGGAGTTGACGTCCTCGACGGCGATGTCCTTCGCCCGGGCGGGCTCGGTGTAGACGAGCACGAACTGCCAGCGGGCGTTGGGGACCATCTGGGCGCGCACCGGGATGGTCACCTCGGCGCCGCCGTCGTCGGCGTACATGGCGACCGCGCCGTGCAGGGCGATCACCTGGGCGTCGGTGGCGGCGTTCTGCGCGGCGGAGACCTCGACGATGGAGTCGACGCCCGTGGGCGCGATCTTGCCGACCTCGGTGACGACGTCCTGCCGCTTGTAGTCGATGACGTGGTCGGCGCCGGCCTTGGCGGCCAGCTGTGCCTTCGCCGGGGAGCTGACCGTGGCGATGACGGTGGCCTCGGCCCAGCGGGCGAGCTGGATGGCCGCGTTGCCGACCGCGCCGGCGCCGCCCTGCACCAGCACGGTGCGGCCGTTCAGCGAGCCGGGGGCGAGCCGGTCGGGGAGTGACTCCGCCACGGTGAGGCAGCGGTGTGCGGTGAGGAACGGGATGCCGAGGGCGGCGCCCAGTTCGAAGGAGGGGTCGGCGCCCAGGAGCACGGTCTGCCGGGCCGGGACGACGGTGTACTCCGCCGCCGTGCCGTGCGGCCGCTGCCACGCGGCCTCCCAGACCCACACCCGCTCGCCGACGACCACGGGGTCGACGCCCTCGCCGACCGCGTCGATCGTGCCGGCGCCGTCCTGGTTGGGCACCTGGCCGCCGGGGCCGGGCTGGGCGGTGCTGCGGGTCTTCCAGTCGGTGGGGTTCACGCCGGAGAAGGCCAGGCGCACCCGCACCTCACCGGGACCGGGGTCGGGGGTGGGGCGGTCGACGAGCTGCAGGACGTCAGGGCCGCCGGGCTGGGTGTAGGTGATGGCTCGCACGAGCCGCTCCTACCCGTCGCACCGGCTGCGATGCGCCGTTCAGCTGGCGCGGCGGCGGAGGCGACGACGCTCGCGCTCGGAGAGCCCGCCCCAGATGCCGAAGCGCTCGTCCATGGTCAGGGCGTACTCCAGGCACTCGGCCCGGACCTCGCAGCCGGTGCAGATCTTCTTGGCCTCCCGGGTCGAGCCGCCCTTCTCCGGGAAGAACGCCTCCGGGTCGGTCTCGGCGCACAGGGCGCGCTCCTGCCAGCTCTGGTCCTCGGTGTCCATGCCCGGGAAGCCGGCGTCGAAGACGTCGGCCAGGCCCAGGACGTCCTGCCCGTAGGTGACCGGGGCCGCCTCGGCAGCAGCAGTCCGGTAGTCGCTCATCCACGTCACGTCAGCCATCACGATGCGTCCCCCTGCGTCTCGTTCCGGCGTACCGCGGTTGCGGTTGCCGTTTCGTCACCGTCGGTGACTTCGAGAGGAATTACACGGGGGTCATTCCGAGGCGTCAAATGTCGGGGATGTGACGCCGAACCCCATGGGTCACAGCCGCCCCGGCGGCCTCACGAGCATGTGGAGATCGGCCCGACACGCCGTGTCCGGGGTCAGGTTCTGCCCACCGGGACCGAACGGTTCGTCCAGATCGAGATCGGCCGTCGGCGCTGGATCTGGACGTTCCGGACCCGCGACGTCCACCCGGCGGTCGAGGTCAGAACCGGGCGAGCTCCGCCGCGAGCGGCCCCAGCCCCAGCGGCCCGAGGTCGAGGACGGCGCGGTGCCAGGCCTTGAGGTCGAAGCCCGCGCCGGCGCGCTGCTCGGCCTGCGCACGGCAGGTCAGGAACACCCGCTCGCCGACCTTGTAGGACGGCGCCTGGCCCGGCCAGCCCAGGTAGCGGTGCAGCTCGTCCACCCGCATCGCGTCCTCCATGTCCACGTGCGTGCGGAGGAACGCCAGGGCGACGTCGTAGGTCCAGCGGTCACCGGCGGCCCGGCCGGGCGGGATGGGCAGGTCCAGGTGGACCCCGATGTCCAGGACGACGCGGGCGGCCCGCAGCTCCTGGGCGTCGAGCATGCCCAGCCGGTCGCCGGGGTCGTCGAGGAAGCCCAGCTCGCCCATCAGCCGCTCGGAGTACAGCGCCCAGCCCTCACCGTGCCCGGAGCACCAGCAGAGCAGCCGCTGCCAGCGGTTGAGCAGGGCGGCGCTGTAGACGGTCTGCCCGATCTGCAGGTGGTGGCCGGGCACGCCCTCGTGGAAGACCGTGGTCGTCTCCCGCCAGGTGGTCATGTCGGTGACGCCGTCGGGCAGCGACCACCACATCCGGCCGGGGCGGCTGAAGTCCTCGGTCGGGGCGGTGTAGTAGACGCCCTCGCCGGAGGTGGGGGTGAGCCGGCCCTCGACCCGCTTCACGGGGCCGGGGATGTCGAAGTGCACGCCGTCCAGCGCGGTCATCGCCCGGTCGGCCGTGTCCTGCAGCCAGGCCTGCAGCGCCTCGCGCCCGCGCACCTGCCGGGCCGGGTCGGCGTCCAGCACGGCCATCGCCTCGGCGATGCCCTTCCCGGGGGCGATCTGCTCGGCGACCGCCCGCTTCTCGGCGACGACCCGGGCCAGCTCGGCCCAGCCCCAGGCGTAGGTCTCCTCCAGGTCGAGGTCCACGCCGGTGAACAGCCGGGACTCCAGCGCGTACCGCTCGCGGCCGACGCCGTCGGCCTGGGGTGCGCGGGGGAGGAGCTCGCGTTCGACCGTGTCGGCGAAGTCGAGGAGCGCGGTGTGCACCCCCTCCACCGCCCGGTCGAGGTCGGCGCGCAACGCGTCGCCCACCGACGCCCGGCCGGTGAACTCGGCATAGAAGCTGGGCTGCCCGCCGGCGCCGGCCCAACGGCGGGCGATGCCGGCGGCCAGCCGCACCTGCCGGACGGCGGAGACCCGGCCCTCGTCGGCGGCGGCGGTCAGCCCGGCCACGTAGCCGGCGAGCGCCTCGGGGATCCCGGCGATCCGCCGGGCGATGACCGCCCAGTCCTCCTCGGTGTCGGTGGGCATCAGGTCGAACGTGGTGCGGAAGTCCTGGAGCGGGCTCTCCATGCTGTTGAGCGCAGCCTGCGTCCAGCCGGCGTCGTGCAGCGCCAGCTCGGCGCCGAGCCGCTCGCGCATCGCGCTGCGGGCGACCTCGTCCCGCCGGTCGACCGGCTCGATCCGCTCCACCTCGGCGACGGTGCGGCGCAGCAGGTCGGCGCTGGCTGCGTGCCCGGCGGGGGTCAGGTCGGGCCAGCGGTCGTCGTGCCCGGGGACGCCGATGTAGGTCGCCACGGTCGGCTGGTCGGCGGCGTAGGCGTCGACGAAACGGTCGGCCAGCAGGTCGAGGGGGGACGGCGGACGCGCGGGCTCGGTCACGCCGCGGACGCTAGCCGCGGGCAGGCACGGCTGCAGGGGGATCAGTCGTCGGCGCCGCCGCCCTGCGGCGTCAGCGAGGGCAGGGCCACCACGATCGCCTCCTGGCTGCTGCGGGCGATCAGCACCACGGCCTCCTCATCGCTGAGGTTCTCCTCGCGGTGCGGCGTGTACGGGGGCACGAAGACGTAGTCGCCCGGGCCGGTCTGCAGCCGCACCTCCTCGCCGTGCTCGGCGAAGACGAACACCGGGTGGCCGCGCAGGACGTGGATCGCCGTCTCCGAGTCGCCGTGGTGGTGGTCGCCGGAGCCGGTGTGCGGAGGCACGCGGGTCTCGCCCATCCACAGCCGCTCCGAACCGACCGTCGTGGCCGAGATCGCCTCCCTCCGCGACATGCCGGCGGTCTGTGCCGTCTCCCCGGACAGCTCGCCGGCGCGGACGTGCCGCAGCGGCCGGTGCCAGTCGTCGGGGGTCTCCTGCTGCGGTCGGGCCACGGTGCTCCTCCAGTGGTTCGGGACGTCGAGGTCATCTTCGCCGATCGAGCAGCCAGGTGGCCGGTCCCCGACGCGTGGATCCACCGATCGACGGGGTAGGGGGTGGGCCAGAGCACGTCCTGCTACGGAGGAGGAACGGCGATGACCACCAAGGTCGAAGAGTCCATCCAGGTCGACGTCCCGGTACGCACCGCGTATGACCAGTGGACGCAGTTCGAGGACTTCCCGCACTTCATGGGCGGGGTCAAGGAGGTCCAGCAGCGCGGTGACCAGCGGCTGCACTGGGTGGCCGAGATCGCCGGGGTGAAGCGGGAGTGGGACGCGGCCATCCTGGAGCAGGTGCCCGACCAGAAGATCGCCTGGGCCGCCACGGGGGGCGCGACCAACGCCGGCGCCGTCCGGTTCGAGCCTGCGGGTCCGGCGTCCACGATCGTCCACCTGACGCTGGAGTACGAGCCCGAGGGCGTGGTCGAGCAGGCCGGCGACAAGCTCGGCATCGTGGGCCGGCAGGTGAAGTCGGACCTGGCGAAGTTCAAGGACCTGATCGAGGACGAGGGCTACGCGAGCGGTGCGTGGCGCGGGTCCGTCCGGCCCGGGATGGGGGCCGGCACGCCCGGCGTCGAGGACGCGGCGTCCTCTCGTGGCGACAGCGGCAAGGCCGGCATCTCGGCGAAGAGCGTGGTCGCCGGCGTCGCTGCGGTCGCCGCTGCCGGAGCGGCCGTGGCCGCCTCGAAGAGCGGGTCGGACGACGAGTCGCAGCCCGAGTCGCAGCCCCAGTCGCAGCCGCGCGAGGTGCCTGCCGCGCCGCCGGTGGTCCCGGCGCAGCCGGTGACCGGTGTCGAGCAGCCGCCGGCGGCCGACGTTCGGGACGAGGTGCTGGTCGAGCAGCCGGACGCCGGTGCCCGCGTCACCCCGGCGGCCGAGGCCAACACGCCGACCGGACGTGACGACGGCGAGGAGCCGATGATCCGCGGCGGCAGCCCTCGCTGACCCCGACGGTGGGGGGAGGGGGCGGATCGGCCCTCCCCCCACCCACGGCACAGCGCCTCGAGGGCACGCCGATGGCCTCTTGACACAGCTCTGCCCCTCGTCGACCCTCCCGGTGACCCGAGTCACGTGACACGTGTCACCTACTCAACGACGAGGACCCGCATGGCATCTCCCAGCGCCCCTGCCCGCCCGTTGTCCCCACCACTCCGACGAGCGCCCGCCCGTGGCCGCCACCTCGGTGGCCTGCTGACCCTGGCCCTGCCACTCGCGGTGCTCGCCGTCCCGGCGACCGCGAGCGCCGCGCCACCCGGCCACGGGCCGGGCGGGGGCGGGGGTCCGGGCGGAGGTGTGGCCGACCTCGGCCCGAACGTCACCGTCTTCGACCCGAGCATGCCGGTCGACCAGATCCAGGCCACCCTCGACGCCACCTATGCCCAGCAGGTCGACAACGAGATGGGCACCGAGCGCTACGCCTACCTCTTCGCGCCGGGCACCTACGGCACCGACAGCGACCCGCTGCAGATCAAGGTCGGCTACTACACGGAGATCTCGGGGCTCGGCGACTCGCCGTCCGACGTGGTGATCAACGGCAAGGTCGAGACCTACAACCGCTGCCTGGCCCCGGACAACTGCATCGCGCTGAACAACTTCTGGCGCACCGTCTCCAACCTGACCATCCAGGTCAACGGCACCGGGCAGGACGGCTGCCGCGCCTCGGCCAACTTCTGGGCCGTCTCCCAGGCGGTGTCCATGCGCCGGGTCCAGGTGCAGGGCGGCACCCTCTCGCTGCAGGACTACTGCACCGCCGGCCCGCAGTACGCCAGCGGCGGGTTCATCGCCGACTCGACCGCCGGCACCGTCATCAACGGCTCGCAGCAGCAGTGGTACACCCGCAACAGCGTGATCGCCGAGTGGACCAACGGCGTGTGGAACCAGGTCTTCTCCGGCGTCGAGAGCGCCCCGGCCGACGCCACGTTCCCCGACCCGCCGTACACCACCCTGGAGACCACCCCGGTCAGCCGGGAGAAGCCGTTCCTGTTCCTGGACGAGCGCGGCCGCTACGCCGTCCGGGTGCCGGACGCCCAGCGCGACACCCGCGGGGTGAGCTGGGACGACGGGATGACCGCCGGGCGCACCATCCCGTTGTCGGAGTTCCTCGTCGTCACCCCGGACACCGGGTTCGGGCGGATCAACGCGCAGCTCGCCCGGGGTGGGCACCTGCTGTTCACCCCCGGGGTCTACGACGTCGCGCACAGCCTCAAGGTCAAGCGGGCCGACACCGTCGTGCTGGGCATCGGGCAGGCGACGCTCACGGCCGACCGCGGTGTCACCCCGCTGGAGATCGCGGACGTGCCCGGCGTGGTCGTCGCCGGGATGACCATCGACGCCGGGAGCCGGCTGTCCCCGGTGTTGCTGCAGGTGGGTGACGACCGGGGCCGGTCCCGGTCCGACGCGGCGAACCCGACGACGCTGTCCGACGTCTACTTCCGGGTCGGCGGCCCGCACGTCGGGAAGACCGACGTCGCCTTGCAGGTGAACAGCGACCACGTGCTCATCGACCACACCTGGGTGTGGCGCGCCGACCACGGGGTGGAGGACTTCACCGCCGGCGTCAACGGCGACACCGACCGCTGGCGGACCAACGTCGGACGCAACGGCGTGGTCGTCAACGGCGACGACGTCACCGCCACCGGCCTCTTCGTCGAGCACTTCCAGCAGCACAACACCATCTGGAACGGCGAGCGCGGCCGGGTCGTGCTGTACCAGAACGAGATCCCCTACGACCCGCCGTCGCAGGCCGACTGGCAGGAGCCGGACGGCACGCTCGGCTGGGCCGGCTACAAGGTCGGTGACCACGTCCGGCAGCACCGGCTGGACGGTGGCGGCGTCTACGGCTACCAGCGCAACGCAGAACCCGGCATCACCACCGAGACGGGGTTCGAGGTGCCGGTCACCCCGGGCGTGCAGCTGCACCACGTCATGACCGTCCACCTGGACGGGATCGGCGTGATCGAGAACGTGGTCAACGACGTGGGGGGCCGGTCGGACGCCAGCACCCAGGGGACGCCGCAGTACGTCGTGGACTACCCGGGCTGACCCGTTGCCGGCGGGCCGGGGCGTCGTGCCCCGGCCCGCCGGTCACGCCGTTCCACGGACCACCAGCCGCAGCACCTCGGCCCCGTGGGTGGCGTGCGCCGGGACGCCGTCCAGCGCCGCGGCGACGGCGGTGGCGATCGCCCGGGCCTGCACTCCCGCGTCCTGGGCGACGGTGGTCAGCGCCGGGTCGCTCAGCCGTCCGGCGGGCACGTCGTCGACGCCGATCACCGCGACGTCGTCCGGCACCGACAGCCCGCAGGTGCGCACGCCCGCGAGGACCGCGAGCGCCACCTCGTCGTTGTAGGCGGCCACCGCGGTGACCCCTGCGCTGCGCCAGGCGCGGACGGCGGCGGTGGCCGAATCGACGTCCAGGTCGACGTCCTGCACCACTGGCGCGGCCAGCCCGAGCCGCGCGCACTCGGTGCGCACCCCGCTCAGCCGCCGCTCGGCGAAGTCGGCGAGCCGGGGCTCGACGGGTGCGGCCCAGCCGAGGTGCACGTGCCCGGTGTCGGCCAGGTGCCGCACCTGCAGCTGCCCGACCCGGGTCTGCGGGACGGCGAACACCGCGCGCGGGTCCTCGTCGAGGGAGGTGTTCAGCACCTGGATGCCGGCCCGGCGCATGGCGTCGGCGTCCTCCGTCCTGAACTCGGTGAAGCCGACGACGGCGCGCGGGGTGACCGCCCGCCACAGGTCCGCCAGCGGGCGAGGCCCCCGGCCGTGGTGCACGAGCACCGACAGCTGCCGGTCGGACAGCTCCCGGGTCAGCTCGTCGAGGACGGTGTCGAGGACCGGCCCCACCGTCCAGTTCGGCAGCACGCAGAGCACCAGGTCGCTGCGGCCGCTGCGCAGCGTCCGGGCGGCGGCCGAGGGGGAGTAGCCGAGCCGGGCCGCCGCCGCCAGCACCCGTTCCCGGGTGTCCGCGGAGATCATCGCGCCGTGCTTGTCGTTGAGCACGTAGCTCACCGTCGTCCGGGAGACGCCGCTCTCCTGGGCGACGTCGGCGCTGGTGACCCGTGGCACGTCTCTCCTCCCGCCCGGTGTGCTGCGGTGATCGTGCCGTACCGGTCGCGCGCGGAGGAGCATCGCGCCCGCGACGACGACGCCCGTCCCGGTCGGTGGACCGGGACGGGCGTCGTGGGTCAGGGGCCGGCCGGTGGGCGACGGCATCCGCCCACCGACCCGGAGTCACGTGCCGGCGCGGGAGAAGCGCTTCAGGCTGTCCAGCGCGATGGCGATGATGATCACCACGCCCTTGATGATCAGCTGGTAGAAGAAGGGCACGTCCAGCAGGATCAGGCCGTTCGACAGCACCCCGATGATCACTGCGCCGACCAGCGTGCCGAGGATCCGGCCGCGGCCACCCGCCAGGGAGGTGCCGCCGAGCACGACCGCGGCGATGGCGTCGAGTTCGTAGCCCTGGCCGGCGGTCGGCTGGGCGGACAGCACCCGGGCGGAGAAGATGAGGCCGGCGACCCCGGCGGCCGCCCCGGCGAGCATGTAGGCCGACAGCAGCACCCGCTTGACGTTGATCCCCGCCAGCCGGGCCGCCTCCATGTTGCCGCCGACGGCGTAGACGTGGCGGCCGAACCGGGTCCGCTCCAGCAGGAACCAGAAGATCGCGTAGACGACGACCATCACGACCACCGGCTGCGGGATGCCGGCCACGCTGCCGTTGCCGATACCGCGGAAGCCCAGGTCGCTGGCGACCAGCGGCTGGCCGTCCAGCAGCGAGTAGGCCAGGCCGCGCAGGTACGTCATCGAGCCCAGGGTGACGATGAACGCGGGCAGGGCCAGCCAGGCGACGAACGCGCCGTTGAGCGCGCCGGCGACGGCACCGATGAGGATGCCGCCGAGCAGGGCCAGCGGCGTGGGCACCCCGTCGACCGCGAGCAGGACGCTGCCCACCCCGGCCACCGCGAGGATCGACCCGACGGACAGGTCGATGCCCGCGGTCAGGATGACCACGGTGAGCCCGGCGGCCAGGATCGCGTTGATCGAGACCGACCGCGCCACGTTGATGGCGTTGTCGACCGAGAGGAAGTTCGGCGCGAGGGCGGCCATCAGCGCGATGAGGATGAGCAGCACCAGGAAGATGCCGACCCGGTCCCACCAGTGGGCGATGACGGACCCGCGCCGGACCGCCGCCGGCTCGGGCTTCGTGTCCGGGAGGGGGTTCTCCGGGGTGGTGTCGGTGATCGGGTTCATCGGGCAGTCCCAGCGGTCTCGGTCGTGGTGGCGCCGTCGTCGTAGACGCCGGTGGCGTGTTGCATGACGCTCTCCTCGTCCGCCGTGCGGGCGTCGAGGGTGGCGACGATCCGGCCGTTGCGCATGACCAGCAGCTCGTCGCTGATCCCCAGGGCCTCCGGGAGGTCCGAGGAGATGACCAGCACGGCTGCCCCGGTCCCGGCGATCTCGTTGATCAGGCGGTAGATCTCGCTCTTGGCGCCGATGTCGACCCCGCGGGTGGGCTCGTCGAGGATCAGCAGCTTGGGCTTCTGCAGCAGCAGCCGCCCGAGCACGAGCTTCTGCTGGTTCCCGCCGGACAGCGCCCGCGACTCGAGCTTCAGCGCGTTGGACCGCACCTTGAGCTGGTCCATCACGCCGCGCACGGCCGTGAGCAGCGACCCGTTCCGGACGACGCCGGCGCTGCTGTGGTCCGGCAGCGTGGACATGCCGATGTTGTCCTTGACCGACAGGTCCAGGAACAGCGCCTGGTCCTTGCGACTCTCCGGCAGCAGCCCCACCCCGGCCTTGATGCCGTCGATGGGGTTGCGCACCTCCAGCGGTTCGCCGTCCAGGGTCACGGTCCCCCCGGTGCGGCGGTCGGCGCCGTAGATCAGCCGCGCCACCTCGGTCCGTCCGGCACCGATCAGGCCCACCATCCCGACGACCTGGCCGCCGCGCACGTCGAAGCTGACCGGTCCGATGTCGCCGGGCCCGGTGAGGTCCCGGACGGTGAGGCGGACCTCCCCGGACTGGTGGGCGTTGCGCACGTAGAGGTCGTCGATGTCGCGGCCGACCATCATCTTCACGATGTCGCCGGGCCCGACCTGCTCCGGCCCGCTCGCCCGCATGTCCCGGGTGCCGATGAGCTGCCCGTCGCGGAAGACGGTGACCCGGTCGGCGAGCTCCCAGACCTCCTCCATGCGGTGGCTGATGTAGACCAGCCCCATGCCGCGCGAGCGCATCGACCGGATGAGCTCGAACAGCTGCTGGCTCTCGGTGCGGGAGAGCGCGGCCGTCGGCTCGTCGAGCACCAGGACCTGGGCGTTCTCCGCGACCGCGCGGGCGATCTCGACCATCTGCTGCATGCCGACGCTGAGCCGGCCGATCGGCCGGTTCGGGTCGATGTCCGCGCCGACCCGGGCCAGCTTCTCCCGGGCCTGCGCGACCATCGCCCTGCGGTCCAGCATCCCGAAGCGCAGCGGCTCGTTCCCGGTGGCCAGGTTCTCGGCCACCGTCATCTCCGGGATGGTGTTGAGCTCCTGGTGGATGATCGCCACCCCGGCGGCCATGGCGTCGCGGGGCGAGGCCATGGTCACCGGGGAGCCGGAGATCCTGATGGAGCCGGTGTCCGGCTGGTAGTTGCCTGAGATGATCTTCATGAGCGTCGACTTGCCGGCGCCGTTCTCGCCCATCAGGGCGTGCACCTCGCCGGCCCGGACGTCGAAGCTCACGTCCGACAGGGCGAGGGTGGCGCCGAAGCGCTTGCTGATGCCCTCCACCTCGAGCAGTGGAGCTGTTGACCCAGTCACGAGAGTTCCTCCCACCAGCCGGTCACGCCGTCACCAGCCTTCGTACGAGCTCACGTTGTCCTTGGTGACGAGCGTCGGCTCGAGCAGGGTGACCCGCTCCGCCGGGGCGTTCCCCGCGACGATGTCCTTGCCGACCTCGAGGGCCTCCAACGCCATGCCACCCGGGTCCTGGGCGGCGCTGGCGACGAAGTTCGAGGCCGGGTCCTCCAGCGCGTTCACGGCCTCGGGGGAGCCGTCGACGCCGACGATCGTCACGCCGCTGCGGCCGGCCTGGGCCACGGCCAGGTCGGCACCGAGCGCCTCGGGGTCGTTGATCGCGAAGATCCCCTGGACGTCCTGGTTCGCGGTGAGCATGTCGGTGGTCAGGGCGAGTCCGCTGGCGCGGTCGTTGTTGCCGGCCTGGCGGGCCACGACGGTGATCCCGGGGTTCTCGGCGAGGACCTCCTCGCAGCCCTTCACCCGGTCCTGCGGAGCCGTCGTGGGGGTGCCCTCGATCATGAAGATGTTCCCCTGGCCCCCGAGGGCGTCCACCAGCGCCTGGCAGGACTGCCGGCCGGCCTCCACGTTGTCGGTCGTGACGGCGGCGGCGGCACCCTCGGCGTCCACGTCGACGGCGACGACCGTGATGCCCGCGGCCTCGGCCCGGGCGACCGCGGAGGCGATCCCGGAGCTGTCGACGGCGTTGAGCAGGATCAGGTCCATCCCCTGCTGGATGAAGGCGTCGATCTGGTCGTTCTGCGCAGCGAGGTCCTGCCGCCCGTCCTGCACGTTGAGGTCGAAGCCCTGCTCCTCGGCAGCCGCCTCCATGCTGTCCTGCATCGAGGCGAAGAACGGGTTGGAGATGTCCTGGAGCATCAGCCCGACCTGCTCCACCTCGCCGTCGCCACCTCCGCCGCCGCCCGCGCTGGTGTCTCCGTTGCTGCAGCCGCTGAGTGCCACTGCGCCCAGGATGATCAGGGCGGTGGACGTGGTCCGGGCCCGAGAGATCGACTTCATCGTCTGTTCCTCCGTTGGATCGTGCTCGAGTCGTGCACCGTAGGACGGTCCCGCCGTCCGGTGGACGGAGGGGACCGTGGACGGGCCGCCGGTGAAAGATAGCTTCGCTCACGACGCCCGCGAGGAGGGTGACGTCCGGTGTCTCCGACGGGTCGGTCGGCTGCCGGGTGATCCCCGTCCGGGAGTCAGCGCGCCTGCCCGGTACGGGTCCCGTCACCTCCCGCCCATCGAGGAGCCTGCATGTCCCTCTCGCCGATCTCGCTGCCCGGCAACCGACCACCGGACCGGTTCTACGCAGGCGGTGAGCGGATCGCTGAGTTCCGTGGCGTGCCGTGGACCGGCGGCAACCTGCCGGAGGACTGGATCGGTGCCACCAACACCCTGCACGGGGAGGACGTGCTCGGGCTCTCGGTCCTGCCCGACGGGCGCGTGCTGCGCGATGCGGTCCAGGCCGACCCCGTGGCCTGGCTGGGGGCGGCGCACGTGGCGCGCTTCGGCACCGACACGAAGCTGCTGACGAAGCTGCTCGACGCCGGCCAGCGGCTGCCCGTGCACGTCCACCCGGACACGGCGTTCGCCGCCCAGCACCTCGGGCGGGCCCACGGCAAGACCGAGGCGTGGGTGATCCTGCGCGGGGGCAGCGTGCACCTCGGCTTCGCCCGGGCCCTGTCGCGCGCGGAGGTGCACCGGCTGGTGCGGGAGCAGGACGTCGAGCCGCTCCTCGCGGCGATGCACCGGATCGAGGTCGCCCCGGGCGACGCCGTCCTGGTGCCCGCCCGGATGCCCCACGCGATCGGCGAGGGCGTCTTCCTCGTCGAGGTCCAGGAGCCCGAGGACCTCTCCATCCTGATGGAGTGGCGCGGGTTCGCCATCGACGGCGAGCGCGACGGTCACCTGGGGCTGGGCTTCGACCTCGCGCTGGAGGCCGCCGACCTGACCGCTTGCTCCACCGAGCAGGTCGGTCGGCTCGTGCGGCGAGCCGAGGGCAGCGGCTCGGTCCTGCCCGGGCAGGCGGCGGAGTTCTTCCGGGTCGACCGGATCGCTGCCGGCGCGGTGCTGGACGCCGGGTTCGGCGTCGTCGTCGTCACCGGCGGGAGCGGTCGGCTGCGGGCCCAGGGCGGGGAGCAGGCGACCCTGGTGCGTGCCGGGCAGACGGTCCTGGTGCCCCACGCGGCCGGGGAGCTGGTCCTGGAGACCGACGGCGGCGACGTCGAGGCGCTGTGGTGCCGCCCGCCGGTGGCAGGCTGATCGGTCAGTCGCTGCCCACCGCCTCCTCGGCGTGCGGGTCCTCCTCGCGGTGCGGGGTGGACGGCGGCACGAGGACGTCGTCGCTCAGTCGGTGGGTCCCACCGGCACTCCGGGCACCGCGGCGGGGGCCACCGCTCCGTCCCGGAGCCGGAACACGGGCAGCATGCTGTGCATCAGCGGCCCGATCGCGGCGGCGTACAGCACCGTCCCGACGCCGACGGTGCCGCCGAGCAGCCAGCCGCCGCCCAGCACCAGCAGCTCGATCGTCGTCCGCACGACCCGCACGGAGTGACCGCGGGCGGCGATGCCGGTGGTCAGCCCGTCGCGCGGCCCGGCGCCGAGCCCGGCGCCGATGTAGGCGCAGGTGGCCACCGCGTTGAGCAGTACCCCGGCCAGCAGCAACGGGATGCGGGCGCCGAGCGCCTCCGGTGCCGGCAGCAGCACCAGCGTGGCGTTGATGGACAGCCCGATGAGGACGACGTTGCACAGGGTCCCGAGGCCCGGGCGGCGGTGCAGCGGCACCCACAGCAGCAGCACCACCGCGCCGACCAGGATCGAGCCGGTGCCGACCTCGATGCCCAGCACGCCGGCCACCCCCTGGTCCAGCACGCCCCAGGGCATCTGCCCCAGCCCGGCCTGCAGCATCATCGCGACGCTGACGCCGTAGAGAGCCAGGCCGCCGAGCAGCAGCGCCAGCCGGGCGGGACGGCGGTCGACGGGCACCGGGTCGATCAGTCGCATGAGGCCACCCTGGACGACTTGGCCCTGCCCGAACAGGGCCAAGTCCCGCACAATGGCCCGGTGCGCACCGACCGGCTGGCCGACCTCCTGGGACCCTGGCTGGACGGCGGCCGGGCCTACGCGGGCGTGGCCGCCGGGATCCGCGGCCTCGCGCTCGACGGCCGGCTGTCGGTGGGCGCCCGGGTGCCCTCGGAACGGCAGCTGGCCCAGGCGCTGGGCCTGAGCCGCACCACGGTCACCGCCGCCTACGACGTGCTGCGTGGCGAGGGGTACCTGCACAGTGCGGCAGGTGCCGGCAGCCGGGTGACCCTCCCGTCCTCCGCGCCGGTCCGCCCGGACGCCGACCCGGGGGAGCCGGCCGTCGTCCGGGACCTCACCATCGCGGCCGCACCGGCACCCGCCCAGCTGCTCGACGCCGTCGCCGGGGCCACCGACGACCTGCGCCCGCTGCTGGCCGGCCACGGCCTGCACCCCTACGGCCTGCCCGCGCTGCGCACCGCGGTCGCCGGGCACCTGACCCGCCGCGGGCTGGCCACCGAGCCGGAGCAGGTGCTGGTCACCAACGGCGCGCTGGCGGGCTGGGACCTGCTGCTGCGCACCGTCACCCGGCCCGGGCAGCGGGCACTGGTCGAGCAGCCCACCTACCCCGCGGCGCTGGACTGCCTCGCGGCCCACCACCTGCGGCCGGTCGCACTGCCGGTGGGCGCCGACGGCTGGGAGCTGCCCGGCGCCGCGGCCGACGTCGCGCTGGTGACCCCGGACGGGCAGAACCCCACCGGCCTGCTCGCCGACGACGGCCAGCGCCGGGCGTTGCTGTCCGCCCTCGACGCCCCGGTGGTCGCCACGGACGAGACGTTCGCCGAGCTGGTGCTCGACGGCGCCCGGCCCACTGCGCTCGCCGCGCTCGACCGCCGGGTCGTGACGCTCGGCTCGATGAGCAAGGCGTACTGGTCGGGGCTGCGGGTGGGCTGGGTGCGCGCCGACCCGGCGCTGCTGGCCCGGCTCGCCCAAGCGCGCGGCACCGTCGACCTCAGCAGCCCGGTGCTCGAGCAGTTGGTCGCCGTCCGGCTGCTCGCCGTCGCCGACGAGGTGCTCGCTGACCGGGTGGCCTGGCTGACCGCCGCCCGGGACGGGCTGCTCGCCGCGCTCACCGCCCGGCTGCCGGACTGGCGCGTCGTGCGGCCGCGGGCCGGCTCGGTGCTCTGGGCGCAGCTGCCGGGGGAGAGCTCCACCCGGCTGGCCGCGCACGCCCTCGATCTGGGCCTGCGGGTGACCCCGGGACCGCGGTTCACCGTCGACGGCACCGCCGACCGGTGGCTGCGGCTGCCGCTGAGCGTGCCGCCGGAGCAGGCCGACGAGGTGGCCGCCGTGCTGCAGGCCGCCTGGGCGCGCACGGCGAGCGGCGCCGACAGCCGCCGCACCCCGTCCCGCTGGACCGCCTGACCGGCGGTGCCGCCTGGCGCCTGGTCAGCGCGTGTCCGCCCAGTGCCGCCGTTCGGGGCCGGTCGGCGGCGGATCGGTCGGCGGCGCGGTCAGGCTGGGGCAGCAGGCCCGGCAGGTCTCACCACGATCGCGCCCTGGCTGCTGCGGGCGATGCGCACCCCGGCGCGGACGTGCCGCAGCGGCTGGTGTCAGTCGTCGGGGACCTCCTGGCCTGCCATGCGCGGCGGGCCACCGCCGGCACCCGGCCCCGGCCCGGGTCAGGCGAGGCGTTCGGCGACCGCGTCGAGGTAGTCGTCGGCGGGGGTCAGCAGGGCGGGGTCATCGCCGTCCGTCCGGGTCACCACCAGCAGGACGACGGCACCGTCGGACACCAGCCGGCGGTCCACCTGCTCGGCCCCGGGGACGGTGCGGACGATCCGCGTCCCCGACCAGTCGTCGGTCGACCACTGCTCGACCTGCTGAGCGTGCGCCCCCGGCGTCTCGGTGACCCCGTCGCCGTCGAGATCGAGGTCCTGGGTGACCGTCCAGGTGCAGGCCGACGCGGCAACGGTGGCCTCGGAGACGAGGGTCTGGGCCGCGTCGGCGTCCTCGGCGGTCCAGAGGTACGCCTCGACGGTCGTGGGCGCCGACTGGAGGTACGCCGCCTCCGGGTCGCCGAGTCCGGCGGGCAGCCCCGGGGGCGTGCTGGCCGTGGCCGTGGGGTCCGGGTCGCACAGCGTCGCGGGCGTCGGCCGTTCCGCGACCGCCACGAAGCCGTCGAGGGACACGTCGAGCAGGTCCCTCGAGTCCGTGCCTCCGGTGCCACACCCGGCCAGCACCCCGCCGGCCAGCACGCCGCCGGCCAGCACCCGGCCGCTCAGCGCCGCTGCTCGTCCCATGCCGCCGCTCCCTCGTCGTCCCCGGAGGGGGAGGCTACGGCCCGAGCGGTCAGAGGAGCTTCAGGGTGAGGGCGCGCCGGCCCTCGTCGCTGCGGGCGGTGGCCATCCGTTCGGCGCTCGGGGTGCCGTAGTCCGTCGTCCGCTGGCGGGCCGGACGGCCGATCGCGGCGGCCATCGACTCCAGCTCGGCGATCGTCTTCAGCGACCCGTTGCCGGAGCCGGCCATCCGGCTGATCGTCTCCTCCATCAGCGTGCCGCCCAGGTCGTTGGCCCCGCCGTCGAGCATCGCCTGGGTGCCGGTGTCGCCGAGCTTCACCCACGAGGTCTGGATGTTGTCGATCCGGCCGTGCAGCAGCAGCCGGGCGACGGCGTGCACCGCCCGGTTCTCCCGGTTCGTCGGCCCCGGCCGGGCCACGCCGGCCAGGTAGATCGGCGAGTTGTGGTGCACGAAGGGGAGCAGCACGAACTCGCGGAACCCGCCGGTCCGGTCCTGCAGGGCGGCCAGCGTGCGCAGGTGGGCGACCCAGTGCGCGGGGGTGTCGACGTGGCCGTACATCATCGTCGAGGTCGTCGGCAGGCCCACGGTGTGCGCCGTCTCGACGATCTCCAGCCAGGTCGCCGTCGGCAGCTTGCCCTTGGTGAGCACCCAGCGGACGTCGTCGTCCAGGATCTCCGCCGCGGTGCCGGGGAGGGAGTCGACCCCGGCCTCCTTCGCCGCGGTGAGGAAGTCGCGGAAGCTCAACCCGGTGCGGGCGGCGCCGTTGACGACCTCCATCGGTGAGAAGGCGTGCAGGTGGATGTCGGGACGGCGGGACTTCACCTCCCGGGCCAGGTCGAAGTAGGCGGTCCCGGGCAGGTCGGGGTGGATGCCGCCCTGCATGCAGATCTCGGTCGCCCCGCCGGCCCAGGCCTCGTCGACCCGGTCGCCGACCTGCTGCATCGACAGGGTGAAGGCATCCGCGTCGGTGCGGCGCTGGGCGAACGCGCAGAACCGGCAGCCGGTGTAGCAGACGTTGGTGAAGTTGACGTTCCGGTTCACCACGTAGGTGACGTCGTCGCCGTTGACGTCCCGGCGGACCGCGTCGGCGAGCGCGCACAGGTTCTCGAGGTCGGTGCCGTCGGCGCCCAGCAGGGTCAGGTACTCGGCGTCGGAGAGCCCGGCCGGGTCCTGCTCGGCGTGCAGCAGCGCGGCCAGCACCTCCCGGTCGCCGACGGTCAGTGCGGTGGAGGAGCCGTCGCGGGCGGCGACGGTGGCCTCGCGCAGCTCCGACCAGTCGCCGTAGACGGCGTCGAAGTCGCTGCGCCGGTCACCGGTGCGGCCCACGGTGTCGATCTCGGTGTGCAGGTCGACCCGGCCGGAGGAGGTCCACGCCTCGTCCGGCTCCTGCCACGGCAGGCCCACCGGGAGCCGGCCCTCGACCGCCAGGCCGTCGGAGCCGGCGAGCGCGGAGACGTGCGGGCGCACCCGCGGGTCCAGCCACGGCTCGGGCTGGGTGACGTAGCCGGGCTGGGCGGCCAGCCGCTCGCGCAGCGTGAACCCGGCCTCGGCGCTCAGCGCGGCGAGCTTGTCGATGTTCGGCCACGGCCGCTCGGGGTTGACGTGGTCCGGCGTCAGGGGCGAGACCCCGCCCCAGTCGTCGACCCCGGCGCGCAGCAGCAGGCCCAGCTCGGTGGAGTCGCTCAGGTTCGGCGGTGCCTGCACCCGGGCGGACGGGCCGAGCATCAGCCGGCTGACCGCGACTGCGGCCACGTACTCCTGCAGGTCCAGGTCGTCGTGGGCGGCCATCGCAGTGCGCGGCTTGGCCCGGAAGTTCTGCACGATGACCTCTTGCACGTGCTGGTGCCGCCGGGCCGAGGCGCGGATCTCGGCGATCGCGTCGACCCGCTCGGCGTAGTCCTCCCCGATGCCCAGCAGCACGCCGGTGGTGAACGGGACGGCGGAACGGCCGGCGTCCTCCAGCACCCGCAGCCGGACGGCGGGCTCCTTGTCCGGGCTGCCGAAGTGCGGGCCGCCGGGCTCGGACCACAGTCGGGTCGCCGTCGTCTCCAGCATCATCCCCATCGAGGCGGCGACCGGCTTGAGCCGCTGGATCTCCTCCCAGGACAGCACGCCGGGGTTGAGGTGGGGGAGCAGCCCCGTCTCCTCCAGCACCCGGATCGCCATCGCCCGGAGGTAGCCCAGCGTGGAGTCGAAGCCGTGCGCCTCGAGCCACTCCGCGGCCACCGGCCAGCGGTCCTCCGGGCGGTCGCCCAGGGTGAACAGCGCCTCCTTGCAGCCCAGCGCGGCCCCGGCCCGGGCGACGTCGAGCACCTCGTCCGGCGACAGGAACGGCGCCTTGCCCTGCGCGCGGAGCTGGCCGGGCGTGGTCACGAACGTGCAGTAGTGGCACCGGTCGCGGCACAGGTGGGTGAGCGGGATGAACACCTTGCGGCTGTAGGTGACCACCCCGGGGCGCCCGGCCGAGGCGAGCCCGGCGTCACGCACCCGGGAGGCGGCGGTCAGCAGCCGGTCCAGCGGTTCGCCCTCGCCCAGCCCGCGGGCGTGCAGCAGGGTCTCGGCCTCGGTGGCGTCCAGCGTCACCCCGCGCTCGGCGCGCACCAGGGCGCGGCGGAGGGCGGAGTCGGTGGGCGCGGGGATGGGCTGGCTCATCAGGGTCACGACGCTAACCCCGCGTCCCGACACCCGCGTTCCCCGGCTCCCCGTCCGGCCGCCGGCCGGCCATGTCGGCCGACATGGCCGGAGCTCGCAGGGGCGGACGGGCCGCTCCGGCCCGGGGGTCAGCGGAGGGCGGTGGCGACCACCTCGGCGGCGCGGGCGACGACGGCGTCGGAGGGCTCGGCGTCGGCGCCGGGGTGGGTGGAGAGGACGGCGAGCACGATCGGGGCCCGTCCGGGCGGCTGGACGACGGCGATGTCGTTGCGGGTGCCGTGCTCCGCGCTGCCGGACTTGTCGGCCACCTCCCACCCGGCGGGCACGCCCGCGCGGACCAGAGCGGCCCCGGTGGTCGCCGTGCGCATCCACTCCAGCAGCAGCGCCCGGTCGTCGGGCTCGAGCGCGTCGTCCACGGCGACCGCCCGCAGGTCGGTGGCCAGCGCCCGGGGCGTGCTCGTGTCCCGCTCGTCGCCGGGGACGGCGGTGTTCAGCTCCGGCTCGTACCGGTCGGCCGAGGTCGTCTCGTCGCCGAGCTCGCGCAGCTCCTGCTCGAACGCCGCGGTGCCGCCCAGCTGGTCCACGAGCAGGTTGCCGGCGGTGTTGTCGCTGACCTGCACGGCGGCTGCCGCCACGTCGTGCAGCGTCATCCCGGTGTCCACGTGCAGCTCGGTCACCGGGGAGTACGTCACCAGGTCCTCGGTGGTGTAGGTGACCACCTCGTCCAGCTGGGCGGGCGTCGTCCGGTCGAGCACCGCGGCGGCGGCCAGTGCCTTGTAGGTGGAGGCGTAGGGGAAGAGCTCGTCGGCGCGGTGCTCGACGACCTCCTCGGAGCCGGTGTCCACGGCGAAGACCCCGAGCCGGACGCCGAACTCGGTCTCCAGCGCGGCCAGGGCGGCCTCGGCCGCGGCGTCGGTGGACCCGGTCTCCGCAGCGGAGGTGGCTGCGGAGGTGCTGGTCGCGGGAGCGGCGGACGGTGCGTCCGGCGAGCCGCAGCCGGTCACCAGCAGCAGGAACGGGACGGTCGCGGCCAGTGCGGCGCGCGTCCGGGGGCGTGGCAGGGACATGAGTCCTCCGGTCCGGGGAGGCGGCGGACGAGGAGGTCCGCCGCGCGACGACCCCACCCTGGGTGCCGGACGTCATGCGGTCCAAGACGGAAGTGGAGGGATCGATGCAGGATCGGCATAGGTTGGCGGAATGGACGTCCTCGCCGGGTGCCGGGCCTTCGTCGACGTCAGCGCCCACGGCACCTTCACCGTCGGCGCCGCGGCCGGCGGGATACCGCAGTCGGTCGCCAGCCGGCGGATCGCGGCGTTGGAGGAGCACCTGGGGGGCAAGCTGTTCGACCGCACCTCCCGACAGGTGCGGCTCACCCCCTTCGGCCGCGACCTGCTGCCCTCGGCCCGCCGGCTGGTGGAGCTCGCCGACGCGATGGCCGAGCAGGCCCGCAGCGCCCGGCACCGCCCGTTCCGGCTCGTCCTGCCCGAGACCTGCGCCGCCCCGGTGCTCGCGCAGCTGGTGCTCGACGCCCGGCGGCACGGCCTGCACCTGGAGCTGGAGAACGCCGGTCCGACCCGGCGCAGCGAGCTCGCGCACACCCCGGAGGTGGGCGCAGCGGTGGTGGCGGTGCCTCCGGAGGAGGCCGGCTGGCAGGTCCCCCTGGGGCTGGCGGGCCGGACCGCCCCTCGGACGGCGGTGGTGCACCTGGAGACCTTCCGGCCCGGCCGCACCGACAGCGGCCCGCGGCGGCGCATCTGGGTGCAGCCGGAGGACGACGTCCCGCACGTGCGCGACCGGCTCACCCGGCTCCGCGATGCCGTCGGGCTGCACCCCGGCCAGCTCGGCGTGGCCCGGTCGCTGGTCACGGCGGCGGCCCAGGTGCTCGGCTCGGCCGACGTGCTGCTCTGCTCCGCCGTCCAGGCCACGGAGCTCGGGCTGCACTGGCGGCCGCTGGGCGAGCTGGCCGTGCTGCGGGGCTACGACGTCGCCGGGCGGGCCCGGGAGGACGTGCAGCGACTCCGGGGTGAGCTGCACGCGTCGGTGGGGCGCTGCCTCGGCGTCCCGGAGCACGTCGGGCCACCGGCGTGAGCGCGGCGGTGGTGCTGCACGAGGCCCGGTCGGCGTTGCGGGTGGCCGGACTGCGGGCCGGGCTCCTGGTGCGGGACCTGGCGACGGGCGAGGAGATCGGCCTGGAGCCCGACGCGGTGTTCCCCAGCGCCTCGCTGGTCAAGGTGCCCCTCGCGGTGGCCACCCTGGAGCGGATCGAGCGCGGCGAGCTCGACGGGGGCACCCAGCTGCGGGTCGGCCCGGTCGAGGTGGGCGCACCCGGGCCACCCGGGATCAGCCGGTTCCGGCACCCCGCGACCATCGCCATCGATGACCTGCTCTACCTCGCCGTCGCGATCAGCGACGGGGTGGCCGCCGACGCGCTGTTCGAGCTCACCCCGCCGGACCGGGTGCGGGCCGAGCTCGCCCGGCTGGGCATCGAGGGGATCGCCGTCCGGCACCTGGTCTGCGACCTCACCGACACACCCGCCGAGCGCTTCACGGAGGACGAGGTGCACCTGGCGCACGTGCTCGCCCGGTCCGCAGGCACCGGCGGGCGAGGGCACGCGGTCGCCCAGCTGGACGTGACCAGGGCCAACTCCGGCAGCGCCCGGGCCCACGTCGACCTGCTGCAGGCGCTGTGGTCGCCCTCGGCGATCGCGCCCGCGGTCGCGCGACGGGTGCGCGACCTGCTGGGTGCCAACCTGCACCGGCAGCGGCTGACCCCGGACTTCAGCACCGACGCCTCCCGCTGGTCGTCCAAGACCGGCACGCTGCTCAACCTCCGGCACGAGGTGGGCGTGGTGGAGCACGCCGACGGGCAGCGGTTCGCGGTCGCCGCACTGTCGGAGTCACGAGTCGCCGCCGTGCACCAGCCGGGCGCAGAGGCCGTCCTTGCGCAGGTGGCCAGGCAGCTGCGGGACGTGCTGCGTGGCGGGTGAGCCGTCAGGGGCGCCGCAGCGGCGCACCCGCCCCGTCGGTCCAGCGGCCGCGCAGTCGCACCAGCGGGTCGCCGTCCCCGAGCACCGGGACGCCCTCCACCGTCAGCAGCACCACGACGTGGCTGCCGGCCTCGACCACCGAGGCGACCGTGCAGTCCAGCGCGGCCAGTGCGCCGTCCAGCACGATCGCGTCGCTGACCGGGGCGCGGTGCCACGGCACCGACTCCAGCAGGTGCCGGGCGCTGGGCCGCCCCGCCGTGGCGAACCGGCTGGCCAGGATCGCCTGCCCGGTGCTCAGCACGTTCACCGCGCCGCTGCCGATGCCCTGCAGCACCTCGGCCGGGTACCCGTCGGCGGCCAGCCCCACGGCGATCAGCGGGGGGTCGGCGGAGACGCTCATCATCGAGGTGACCGTCGTCCCCACGTCGTCGATGTCGTCGCGCACGGTCAGCAGCACGACACCGGCGGCGTACTGGCGCAGGGCGGCGGCGTGGTCGGCTGGATCGACAGGCACGGGGGTCAGTCGACCACAATGCCCAGGTGACCACTGCGGAGCAGACGTACGACGTCATCGTCCTGGGCGCCGGATCGACGGGGGAGAACGTCGCCGACATCGCCACCCGTGGCGGGCTGAGCACCGTGCTGGTGGAGAGCGAGCTGGTCGGCGGCGAGTGCTCCTACTGGGCGTGCATGCCCAGCAAGGCGCTGCTGCGCGGCAGCGAGGCGCTCGCCCAGGCCCGCGCCGTCTCCGGCGCCGCAGCGGCGGTCACCGGCGAGCAGGACGTTGCCGCCACCCTCGCCCGCCGGGACGGCTTCACCAGCCACTGGGACGACGCCGGCCAGGCGCAGTGGGTCGAGAGCGCCGGGATCGCCCTGGTGCGCGGGCACGGGCGGCTGGCGGGGGAGAAGCGGGTCGTCGTGGCCCAGGACGACGGCACGGAGCTGGTGCTCACCGCCCGGCACGCCGTCGCCGTCTGCACCGGGTCCCGCGGCGCCGTCCCGCCGGTCGAGGGTCTCGCCGACGTGCAGCCGTGGACCCCGCGGGAGGCGACCAGCGCCAAGGAGGCGCCGGGCCGGCTGCTGGTGCTCGGCGGCGGCTACGTCGGCAGCGAGATGGCCACCGCCTGGCAGCAGCTGGGCTCCTCGGTGACTCTGCTCCAGCGTGGGGGCCGGCTGCTGCCGGCGCTGGAGCCGGCCGCCGGCGAGGCGGTCGAGGCGTCGCTGCGGGCGATGGGCGTCGACGTCCGGCTGGGCAGCGAGGCGCGCTCGGCCCGGCGGGAGGACGGCGGCGACGTGGTGCTCACGACCGCCGACGGCGAGTTCCGCGGCGACGAGGTGCTGGTGGCCACCGGCCGCGCCGCCAACACCGACGAGATCGGGCTGGACACGGTCGGCCTGGAGCCGGGCGGGTACCTGGACGTCGACGAGTCGCTGCAGGTGCCCGGCGTCCCGTGGCTCTACGGCGTCGGCGACGTCAACGGCCGCCAGCAGCTGACCCACATGGGCAAGTACCAGGCGCGCCAGGCCGGCGCCGCGATCGTCGCCCGGGCGCGCGGCGAGCAGGTCGACCTGGCCGACTGGTCGCCGTTCGTCGCCACCGCCGACCGCCGGGCGACGCCGAGCGTGGTGTTCACCGACCCGCAGGTGGCGGCGGTCGGGATGACCGCCGCCCAGGCCGCCGACGCCGGCGTCCCGCACCGGGTCGTGGAGTACCCGATCGGCAGCATCGCCGGCGCCTCGCTCTTCGCCGACGGCTACGCCGGCACGGCGATCGCCGTGGTGGACACCCAGCGCGAGGTGCTGCTCGGCGTCACGTTCGTCGGCGCCGGCGTGGCCGAGCTGCTGCACTCGGCGACGATCGCGGTGGTCGGCGAGGTGCCGATCAGCCGGCTCTGGCACGCCGTCCCGTCCTACCCGACGATCAGCGAGATCTGGCTGCGCCTGCTCGAGACCTACCGGGGCTGACGGGTGCACGATGGCAGCCGGATCGGCCTCGTGCTCCACCCGTACCGCGACTGCGTCGGCGCGGTGGCCCAGGTGCTGGCCTGGACCACGACGCACGGGGTGGAGCTGGTCGCCGCGGCGGCGGACGTCGAGCGGCTGCACCTGCACGGCGTGACGCCGGTGGACGTCGCCGAACTGGCCAGCAGCTGCGACGGGATCATCGCCCTGGGCGGTGACGGCACGTTGCTCGGCGCGATGCGGATGGTGGTCGCCGACCCCGTCCCGGTGCTGGGCGTCAACTTCGGCCGGCTGGGCTTCCTCACCGAGGTCGAGGGCCAGGAGCTGGACGGGGCGCTCACCGCGCTGGCCGAGGGCCGCTCGACGCTGGAGTCGCGCAGCTGCCTGGTGGTGCGGGGGCCGGGCTGGGAGACCGTGGCGTTCAACGACGTCGTCCTGGCCCGGGTGCCGGGGGAGGGCATGGTCGACGCGACCCTGTCGGTGGCCGGCCGCCGCTACGGCCACTACCGCAGCGACGCGCTGATCATCGCCACCCCGATGGGGTCGACGGCCTACAACTTCGCCGCCGGCGGTCCGGTGATGTCCCCCGGGGCCGCGGGCGTGCTCGTCACCCCGTCGGCGCCGCTGAACGGCATCGACCGCACCGTGGTGCTGGGGCTGCACGAGCCGCTGCACCTGGCGCTGCCGGAGACCGCCGGCCGCCCGGCCGTGGAGGTGGACGGCCTGGTGGTCGGTCGCCTCGGGCCGGGGGACGAGCTGCACGTCGAGGCCCGCGCGGACGCCGGGCTGCTGGTGCGGCTGGACGACTGGCTGGCCGCCGACCGCAGCCGGGTCAAGCTCTCGCTGCTGGACCTGCCGCTGCTGCCGGAGGAGCTGGTGGAGTTGCTGCCCGAGGAGCTGCGCCGCCGGACACCGGGCGGGGTGCCGGCCCCGGGCACCGGCCCGGCGCGCGCTCCGCAGGGCGCCCGCGGGCCCGGCGACGAGGTCGGCTGAGCCGGGCGGCCTCAGGGCAACGGGGCAGCCGGGGCCGGCCGGACCCCGTCACCCTGGCGCCCGGAGGGGCGTGGTGCAGTAGGGGTCGTGCAACCGGGCAGTGATCGTCGGACGTGGCAGCGGTACATCGCGCTGGGGGACTCCTTCACCGAGGGCCTCAGCGACCCCGAGCCCGGGACGCCGGACTCCTTCCGGGGCTGGGCCGACCGGCTCGCCGAGCACCTGGCCGCGGCCTCGCCGTCGGGCACCGTGGAGTACGCGAACCTCGCCGTCCGCGGCCGGCTGCTGGCGCAGGTGCTGACCGAGCAGGTGCCGGTCGCGCTCGCCTCCCGACCGGACCTGGTGAGCCTGGTCGCCGGTGGCAACGACCTGCTGCGTCCGGGCGCCGACCCCGACCAGCTGGCCGCGGACCTGGAGTCCGCCGTCGTCTCCCTCCGCGCGGCCGGGGCCGACGTGCTGCTGGCCACCGGCGTGGACCCACGGCAGACGCCGATCATCCGCCGCACCCGGGGCCGGGTCGCGGTCTTCAACACCCACCTGTGGTCGATCGCCGCCCGGCAGGGCGCCGTCGTGCTGGACCAGTGGGGCGCCTCCTGGGTCCAGGACGCCCGGATGTGGGACCCGGGCGACCGGATCCACCTGACGGCCGAGGGACACCGACGGACGGCGCTGGCCGCCGCGGCCGCGCTCGGCGTCCCGGTGGCCGGCGACCACACGGACTGGCGCACCCCGCTGGACCCGGCGCCGCCGCTGCCGGTGCGGGAGGTGGTCGGGCAGGAACTCGCCTGGGTGCGCGGGTTCGTCCTGCCCTGGATCGGCCGCCGGTTGCGCGGTGAGTCCTCGGGCGACGGGCGGGCGGCCAAGCGACCCGACGCGCTCCCGTTGCGCGCCGGCGTCGTCCCCGTGCCGGACTCCTGAGCCGGAGAGAGGACTCCTGACCCGGGGGACGGACGCGCAGGTCCGTTCCCCGGGTCAGCTGCGGCCGACCTCCGGCAGGTCGCCGGTGTCCAGGCCCAGCCGCTGCTGGAAGGACTCCAGCCACGGGCGCAGCCCGGAGAGGTCGGTCGGGTCGGCGGTCAGCGCCCGCAGGTCGCCCAGCTCCGCGGGCTCCCGCGGCCCGGGGACGCCCGGGGCGTCGGGGGCACCGTTGGCGGCCAGCAGCGCACGCAGTTCCAGCAGCGCGCTGGAGGGCCGGAAGACGCCCGGGTCGAAGGAGTCGCCCTGCGGTGGCCCCGCCTCGGGGATCTCGTCGCGCACCGGGGCATCGGCCGACGGCGTGGACGGGGGCTCCGTCGTGGTCCCCGGGAGCTCGAAGGAGTCGAGCTGGGGGACGGCGGCGCTGCCCACGGCCGGGCCGGGCCCGTCGAGGTCCTGCTCGGCGAGCGCGGCGCCCAGGTCGAACCCGGGTCCGGTCTCGTCGTCGTCCGATCCGGACCACTCCGGCTGGGACTCGGCAGCGGAGCTGTCACCGGCTGCCGGGGCCGGGTCGGGCGTCGGGTGCACCGGCGGGTCGTCGAGGTCACCGAGCCGCAGGGGTGCCGGGTACTCGTCGAGCTCGCGGGCCGGCAGCGGGGCGGGCCGGCCGAAGGCGTAGCCCTGGGCCATCGCGCAGCCGTGCTCGCGCAGCCAGCGGGCCTGCTCGCCGTCCTCGATGCCCTCGGCGATCACCTGCAGGCCCATGCCCTGACCGAGCTGGAGCAGGCCCTGCACCAGGGCCGCGGTGGCCGGCTGGGCGACGATGTCGGCGACGAAGGAACGGTCGATCTTCAGGGTGTGGATGGGCAGCCGGTGCAGCGCGGTGATCGCGGAGTAGCCGGTGCCGAAGTCGTCCAGCGCCAGGGTCACGCCCGTCTCGGTCACCGTGTCGACGGCGTGCAGCGTCGCGTCCGCGGCGAACAGCGCGGTCGACTCGGTGATCTCCAGCTCCAGCCGGTCCGGCGCCAGCCCCGACTCGGCCAGGGCGTCGGCGACGAGCTCGCTGAAGCCCGGCTCGGCCAGGTGCCGGGCGGAGATGTTCACGTGCACCCGGAGGGAGGGGTCCCAGCCGGCGGCGTCCCAGCAGGCCTGGTGCAGCACCCAGGCGCCCAGCCGGGAGGTGAGCCGGTTGTCCTCGGCCGCGGACAGGAACGCGCCGGGGGGCAGCAGACCGCGGGTCGGGTGCTGCCAGCGGATGAGCGCCTCGTAGCCCAGCAGGTGCTCGTCGGACAGTGCGACGATCGGTTGGTAGAACAGCCGCAGCTCGCCGGCCTCCAGCGCGTGCCGGAGGTCGGTCTCCAGCTGCAGCTGGTCGACGTAGCCCTCGCCGAGCGCCTCGTCGTGCACCTCGATCCGGCCCCGGCCGCCGCTGGCCTTGGCCCGGGCGAGCGCACTGTGCGCCTGGCGCAGCAGGGCCTCGGGGGCGAGGTCGGAGCCCAGCGTCATGCCGACGCTGGCCGACAGCGTCACCTCGCGGTCGAGCACGTGGAAGGGCTCGTCGAGCACGCCGAGCAGGCGGTCGGCCAGGGTGTGCAGCCCTTCGACGTCCTCGACGTCCTCGGCGAGGACGAGGAACTCGTCGGCCCCGAAGCGGACGGCGGTGTCCTCCACCCGGGTGCTCCAGCGCAGCCGGTCGGCGACCTGGCAGAGCAGCTGGTCGCCGCCCTCGTGGCCCAGGGAGTCGTTCACGGCGGTGAAGCGGTCCAGGTCCAGGTGCAGCAGCCCGACCAGCGTGCCGCGCCGGCCGGACGCGGCCAGGGCACGCTGCAGCCGCTCGGTGAGGGCCCGCCGGTTGGGCAGCCCGGTCAGCGGGTCGGTGAAGGTGCGGCGGACCAGGTCGTCCTCGACCCGGCGGCGGTCGGTCACGTCGACCAGGGTGAGCAGCACGAACTGCGGCTCGCCGTTGCTGTGGTGGACGAGCTCCTGGGTCTGCATCGCCCAGATGCTGCTGCCGTCCGCGCGGCGCAACCGGCGCTCGCCGACGACCTGCAGCTGGGGGTCCAGCAGCGGGGTGCCCGGCACGTGCTCGGCGGCGCGGTCCTCCAGGGGGACGTCGTCGGGGTGGGTGAGCAGGTCCAGGTGCCGGCCGACGAGTTCGCCGGAGGTCCGGCCGGTCAGCTCGCACATCGCCGAGTTGACGACGAGCAGCCGGCCGTCCGGGTCGACGACGGCCTTGGCGACGGGCGCGGACAGGAAGAGGGCGCGGAAGAGCTGGCCGCGGTCGGCCAGCAGCACGTCGGCCGCGCTCAGTCGTCGCCCGGCAGCGCCGGCGGGCCCGGGGGCGCCTGGCGACTCGGGGGCGGGGATGGTCACCCGGACAGCCTGGACCATGCCCCGCCCCCAGCCGGGGAACCTGCACGGGTCGATTGTGTTCGTGCCGTCACTTTCCGTGACCGGTCGGCCTCAGTCGTCCCGCCGGCCCGCTGTGACACACCGACCCCGCCCGCGGCGTGTCACTCGGCGATGGTGACCTCCCGGGAGAAGGCGACGTAGCCGGCGAAGTCCTTGCCGACCCGGTCGACCGCGGACGGCTTGAGGTCGGGGTAGCTCCAGGCGCCGTCCTTGCGGGTGCCCGCGGGCGTGACCACGTCGAAGTACTGTGCCGGCCCCTTCCACGGGCAGGTGTAGGCCGTCGGGCTCTCGGTGAGCGAGCCGGCCGTGACGGCCGACGGCGGGAAGTACCAGTTGCCCTCGATGCGGACGAGCTCGGACTCGGGTGCCTCGGCGATGACGGTGTCCTCGACGGTCGCGCGCATGCCTGCTCCTCCGTTGGTTATGACTCTGGACACATCCGGCAACGCACGCACCGCTCCAGGTCATCCCACCGTGGGTCCGGGGAACACCCCCGGCCCCGCCGACGCTCGCCGCAGTGCAGACGATGAGAGGTGAGTGCAGTGGACAAGCGGATCGGTTTCCTGTCCTTCGGGCACTGGCAGTCCATCCCCGGCTCGCAGGTGCGGACCGGGCGGGACGCGCTCGTGCAGAGCGTCGAGCTCGCGGTGGCCGCCGAGGAGCTGGGCCTCGACGGCGCCTACGTGCGGGTGCACCACTTCGCCCGGCAGCTGGCCTCCCCCTTCCCGTTGCTGACCGCCATGGCCATGCGCACCAGCCGGATCGAGCTGGGCACCGGCGTCATCGACATGCGGTACGAGAACCCGCTCTACATGGCCGAGGAGGCCGCGGCCGCCGACCTGCTCAGCGGTGAACGGCTGCAGCTGGGCGTCAGCCGCGGTTCACCGGAGACGGCGCTGCGCGGCTCGGAGGCGTTCGGCCACGTGCCGGACGACGGCCGCAGCGACGCCGACCTGGCACGGCGGAAGACGGCGCTGTTCCTCGCGGCCATCAGCGGCGAGACCGTCGTGGACGCCGACCCGCGGATGACCGGTGGCGCGTCCGGGCGGCTCGCCGTCCAGCCGCAGTCCCCGGGGCTGCGGCAGCGGATCTGGTGGGGGTCGGGTACCCGGCAGACCGCGGTCTGGACCGGGCGGCAGGGGATGAACCTGATGAGCTCCACGCTGCTCTCGGAGGACACCGGGGTGCCCTTCGACCAGCTGCAGGCCGAGCAGATCGAGCTGTACCGCGCGGCCTGGGCCGAGGCCGGCTGGGCGCACGAACCGCGGGTCTCGGTCAGCCGCAGCGTGCTGCCGATCACCAGCGACCTCGACCGGCAGTACTTCGGTTCGGGCCGGGGCGGTGACGACCAGGTCGGCATCCTGGACGGCGTGCGGGCCCGGTTCGGCAAGAGCTACGTCGGCGAGCCCGACCAGCTGGCCGAGGAGCTGGCCAAGGACGCCGCCGTCCGGGACGCCGACACCCTGCTGCTGACCGTGCCCAACATGCTGGGCGTGGAGTACAACGCGCACCTGCTGGAGACGGTGGCCAGGCACGTCGCCCCGGCGATCGGCTGGACCCCTCCGGCGGAGCGCGCCGCGGGCTGACGGCCGACGGTCAGTCGATCGTCATGGCCCCGGTGCTGGTCAGCTCCTCGGCGACGTCGAACAGCTTGCGGTTGGTGTGGGACGACGCCCGCACCAGCAGCTCGAAGGCCTGTGCCGCGGTCAGCCGGTGGCGCTCCATCAGGATGCCCTTGGCCTGGCCGATCAGGTCGCGGTTGTCCATGCCGCTCCGCAGGTTCGACTCCTGCCGCGCCGCGGACAGCGCGATGGCGGCGTGCGAGGCGAAGATCTGCCCCACGGACTCCGACTTGGCGTCGAAGGAGTGCGGCTCCCGGGCGTAGAGGTTCAGGGCACCCAGGTTGTCGCCCTCGGTGAACAGCTGGAAGCTCAGCATGCTGTGGGCTCCCCGCCGGGCGGCCTCGCCGGCGAAGCGCGGCCAGCGGGACTCGCTGGCGAGGTCGTCGACCCGGACGGTCTGCTCCTCGCGGAGGGCGTCCAGGCAGGGCCCCTCGTCGAACTCGGACTGCAGGGCGTCGATCTGCCGGGCCTGCTCGCTGGTGGCGGCCTGTGGCTCGACGCGGCGGCGGATGACCAGGCTGATGCTGGCCATGTCCGTGCCCGGCACCGTGTCGACCGCGGCGGCGGTGATCGACGCCAGCGTGCGGTCCACGTCGCCGTGTTCCTCCTGCAGGGTGCGGGCGATCCGGCCCATCACGTCCCCCAGGTCGTCCTGCATCCGACTGGGGTGATCCGGCCCGGTCTCGGATGGGATCTGGGGAGCGGACATGCGGGAAAGCGTAGGCCGTCGGCAGGTGGTCCGAGGTGCCCCGTCCGCGTCACCTCGTCGCCGGCAGCGCGTCGGGGAGGTGTCACTCCTCGAGGGGTGACACCTCCCCGGTCAGCTCCTCCGGCACCGGGACGCCGGTGAGCTCGAGCAGCCGACGCACGGTCTCCTCGACGAAGAGGTCCTCGGGGTCGTCGTCCTCGTCGTCCGGGGCCAGCAACGCCGCCACGTCCCGGGGGTCGACCTCCCGCCCGGTCGCCAGCCGTGCCCAGTGGGCGAGCCCGCGGGCCTCGGCGTCGTTGTCCACCGGCGCGCTCGCGGTCGGGTCCTCGAAGTAGACGCGCGGCTGGAACCCGAGGTGGCACCGGCCGCCGCCGTCCCCGCTCGGCCGGTAGTCGATGGTCGCGATGTCGCTGTCGTGGACGTCGATGACCAGGTACGGCTCGCGGCGGGCGTCCGGGCTGGTCCAGGTGCCGTCGCTGTAGGTGAACGTCCCGAAGAGGCCCATGGCGGGGCAGGCTATCGACCGACGTACCGACCAGCCGGACCCGCTCGCTCGCGGCCGGGTGCGGTGAGCAGCCGGCGGCTGAACGGTGAGAAGACTCTCTCGGCTTCCCCGGGCGTGCCTCGCGCCGACCCCGCAGGCTGTGACCGGCCTGTGACATCAACCGTGAAACAGACGGGTCGTCCACGCACCCCCGTCGGCGAGATGTCCGAACCCCTCAACGCGCTTGGAGCCCTCGTGCGCCCGTCCCGCATCGTGCTGGCAGCGCTGGTCGCGCTGTTCGCCACCGCCACCGCCACACCCGCTGTCGCCGCCCCGACCGGCGGATCAGGCGGCCCGCTCACCGACCGCACGTTCCAGACGTTCACCGGCGCCGGGTACACCGCCCAGCACCACCTGTACGCGGCCGGGATCGACCCTTTCCAGCCGGTCGGGCTGCTCGTCTACGCCGACGGCACCGGCGAGTACGGGTTCGAGAACCCGTCGGCCAGCTACTCACTGGGTGGGGTCAACGGGGTCGTCGCCGTGGCGAAGCGGAACAACATGGTCCTGCTGGTGCCCTCCAGCCCCAACCGCGCCTGCCAGTGCTGGGAGCGGGGCGACCCGACCGGGTACGCCGACCACCTGGCCGCGCTGATCGACTCCGTCTACGGCCAGTACGACATCGACCGGGACCGCGTGTGGCTGGGCGGGTACAGCACCGGGGCGCAGCTGACGACCCGATTCCTGTTCCCCCGGCACTCGGAGCTCCTCACCGGCGGCGGGACCATCGTGATCGGCGGTGGCGGCGCACCCGCGGTCGCCGCGGACGCGTTCCCCGCGTCGCTCAAGGCCAACGTGCACATGCACTGGGACACCGGCGAGCTGGACACCGACACCAACGGGTCCGCGCCTGGTGGCCTGAACTCGCTGAACGGTCCCTACGGGGCCAAGGTCGGCGAGGCCTGGTACGCCGACCGCGGTTTCCAGACGTCGCACGAGCACCCGGCTGGGGTCGGCCACGCCCGCAACGGTCAGTTCGGCACCATCATCGAGGGCGTCCTCAACCGGCACGCCACCCCGATCGCCGGGTCCGAGCCCGCGGCCAGCCCGCAGCCGTGGGAGCACACCGTCACCACGAGCCGCATCGGCGTGACCGTGTCCGCGTACGTCCCCCCGAACACGTCGCGGACCACCCTCCGGGTCTCCGCCTCACCGTTCGGCTCGCAGACCGGCTTCTACACTTACCGCACGACCAGCAACGACGTCGTCCCGCTGTCCATCAACAGCAGCCTCTCCCCGGACAGGTCCTACTACTACCAACTGGAGACCGGGACGGACCGGACGGTGGTCGCCTCGGGCACCTTCCGGACGCTTCCCTGACCCGGGCGCCGAGACGCCCTGCGCAGGCTGACCGTCCGGCCCGAGCTGAGCCGGGTCCGCCGAACCGCGCCGCGTCCTGACGACGGCGGTGGTCCGGGGTTGGGACCGCGGGACGCCGGGCATGTCGGCCATGCCCACATCCGAGTCGGCCCCGGCCGATCGACCACGAGGAGAACGATGACCAGCATCTCCCTGCCCGCACGCCGCAACCGGTGGCGCTCCGCGGCCGCCGGCGTCGCCATCGCCGCTGCGTCGTTCACCATGACCGCCTGCGGTGGTGACGAGGAGGGCGTCGAGGACTCCGGCGTGGTCGAGGACGGCGGCATGGTCGACGAGGAAGAGGACGACGACTAGGAGTCGTCCGGTCGCGACGACGTGAGTCGGTCGGCGGGGTGCGCGGTCTGCGCCCCGCCGACCGACTGCGTCCAGCCGGCTGATCGGGCGAGCCGGCGCCCGCGTACACCGGGGACGGGGGGAGCCAGTGGCGCGCCCGGCAGGGATCGAACCTGCGACCAAGTGCTTAGAAGGCACCTGCTCTATCCACTGAGCTACGGGCGCTCGCGGCCAGATCATCGCATCGGACCCCGGCCGCCGTGCCGGGACCGGGGGTGGCGTCGCGGGTGCCTACCGGTCGGCCCCGACCGGTCGGCGCCGGTCGTCCACAGCGAGCGGGCGCGTCCACAGTCCGGCGGCACGCCTGTCCGGGGGCGCCGCTGCGCTCCACGGTGGTCACAGCCCGGCAGGTCGCCGGGGACCGCACCCTGAGGAGCACCGTGAACGACACCCCTCTGCACGTCGTCGGCAACGTGGTCGACGTCCCGCGCCAGCACCGCACCAGCAACGGGTCGGTGACCAACTTCCGGATGGCGTCCACGTCCCGCCGCTGGGACGAGGAGACCAAGGGCTTCGTCGACGGCGCCACGCTCTGGATCGACGTGGCCTGCTGGAACGAGCTGGGCGGCAACGTCGCCCGCAGCGTCACCAAGGGCGACCCGGTCGTCGTCGTCGGAAACCTGTCGACCGAGTCCTGGGAGAGCGAGGCCGGGCGGCGCAGCGCCAACCGGATCAAGGCCACCGCGGTCGGGCTGAACCTGGCCCGTGGGTGGTCGGACTTCACCCGGCCGCCGCGCGTCGACCGGTCCGCCGGGCTCGCCTCCCCGCAGGAGCCGGGCGAGGACGCGCCGCCGACCGAGGACCCGTACGCCCACCGGGCCACGGACTACACCGGGGGGTCGGAGACGTTGCACAGCACAGACTCCGAGGTCACGTCCGAGGAGCCGGCGGTCCCGGCGCTGACGTGAGCCTCCCCGGCTGGGAGGATCGGAGCTGAGAACGCAGGGGGCGGGGCCGGTGCCCGCCGAGCACGGCCGCCCCGCCCCGCCCCCACTCGCGACCTGACGGAAGGCTCCCACTCAGTGGCCCAGTACATCTACTCGATGGTCCGTGCGCGCAAGGCGCACGGCGACAAGGTGATCCTCGACGACGTGACGCTGGCGTTCCTGCCCGGCGCGAAGATCGGTGTCGTCGGCCCCAACGGTGCCGGCAAGTCGACCGTCCTGAAGATCATGGCCGGCATGGAGACCGCCTCCAACGGGGACACCGTGCTGGCCCCCGGCGCCTCGGTCGGCATCCTCGAGCAGGAGCCGCCGCTCAACGAGGACCTCGACGTCCGCGGCAACGTCGAGGAGGCGGTGAAGGACCTCCGCGCGGCGCTCACCCGCTTCGAGGAGGTCAGCGCCGCCATGGGCGAGCCCGACGCCGACTTCGACGCGCTGATGGGCGAGCAGGGCGAGCTCATGGAGGTCATCGAGAACGCCGACGGCTGGGAGCTCGACAACCGCATCGAGCAGGCCATGGACGCGCTGCGCTGCCCGCCCGGCGACGCCGACGTCCGGGTGCTCTCCGGTGGTGAGCGCCGCCGCGTGGCGCTGTGCAAGCTGCTGCTGGAGGCCCCCGACCTGCTGCTTCTCGACGAGCCCACCAACCACCTGGACGCGGAGAGCGTCGCGTGGCTGGAGCAGCACCTGGAGAAGTACGCCGGCACCGTCGTCGCCGTCACCCACGACCGGTACTTCCTGGACAACGTCGCCCAGTGGATCCTCGAGCTCGACCGCGGCCGGGCCTACCCCTACGAGGGCAACTACTCCACCTACCTGGAGACCAAGCAGACCCGGCTCAAGGTCGAGGGCGCCAAGGACGCCAAGCGCGCCAAGCGGCTGAAGGACGAGCTGGAGTGGGTCCGCTCCGGCGCGAAGGCCCGCCAGGCGAAGAGCAAGGCGCGGCTGGCCCGCTACGAGGAGATGGCCACCGAGGCGGACAAGTTCCGCAAGCTGGACTTCGAGGAGATCCAGATCCCGCCGGGTCCGCGGCTGGGCAACGTGGTCATCGAGACCAAGGACCTCACCAAGGGCTTCGGCGACCGGGTGCTCATCGACGAGCTTTCCTTCACGCTGCCGCGCAACGGCATCGTCGGCGTGGTGGGGCCCAACGGCGTCGGCAAGACCACGCTGTTCAAGATGCTGGTCGGCGAGGACAAGCCCGACGACGGCGACATCAAGATCGGCGAGACGGTCAAGGTCGCCTACGTCGCGCAGGACCGCAGCGGCATCGACCCGGCGAAGAGCCTGTGGGAGGTCGTCTCCGACGGTCTGGACCACATCAAGGTCGGCAACGTCGAGATGCCCTCCCGCGCCTACGTCTCCGCGTTCGGGTTCAAGGGCCCGGACCAGCAGAAGAAGGCCGGCGTGCTCTCCGGCGGTGAGCGCAACCGGCTGAACCTGGCGCTGACCCTCAAGCAGGGCGGCAACCTGCTGCTGCTCGACGAGCCCACCAACGACCTGGACACCGAGACCCTGACCAGCCTGGAGGGCGCGCTCCTGGAGTTCCCCGGCTGTGCCGTGGTGGTGAGCCACGACCGCTGGTTCCTGGACCGGGTGGCGACGCACATCCTGGCCTACGAGGGCGACTCGAAGTGGTTCTGGTTCGAGGGCAACTTCGACGACTACGAGAAGAACAAGGTCGAGCGGCTCGGCCAGGACGCCGCCCGCCCGCACCGCGCCACCTACCGGAAGCTCACGCGGGACTGACGAAGGACCCCGCTGCCCCCCACGCCTCGTACCTCGGCGCGGGCCCCTGCAGCGGGGCCGGGCGTCACCGGACGGCCGGTCGGAGCTCCGTGCTCCGGCCGGCCGTCGCCGTCTGCGGGCCCCTCGTCAGCGGATGCGGGGGCGCTCCGTCAGGCGGTGAAGCTGGCGACGAAACGGGCCTGGCCGCGGGTCTCGACCGCGTGCCTGCGGTAGTGGCCGCGCACGAAGGCGACCGCCCGGGCCGGGGGGAGCCCGTCCAGGACAGCCAGGCAGGCCAGCGCCGTCCCGGTGCGCCCGGTGCCGCCCGAGCAGGCGACCTCGACCCGCTCGGTGTCCGCCCGCCGCCACAGCTCGCGCAACGCGTCGTGCAGGTCGACAGGAGCGGTGGGCAACCGGAAGTCCGGCCAGCACACCCAGCGGGTCGTCCACGGGACGGGGCACGGCGGGCGGCCCAGCAGGTACAGGCCGAAGGCCGGTGGGGGGCTGCCGTCGGGCAACGGTCGCCGCAGGCCCCGACCGCGGACGCGGCGTCCTGACGGCAGCACCAACACGCCTGGCTCTGTCTCCGCCCACGGGTCCACGACGGCACCGTAGGCCTGCACGGCCCGGTACGGAACAGGGGCGGTGCGGACGGCGGCGGGCCATGAGGCAGGGTGACGGGTGTGAGGCACACCGTCGCCGTCCCGATGCGCTGGTCGGACATGGACGCCTACCAGCACATCAACAACGTGGCCTTCCTCGGCTACTTCGAGATGGCCCGGGTGGACCTGTTCTTCGACCAGCCCACCCACGACGAGAAGACCGGCCTGCGCCGGGGGATCGTGGTCGCGTCGCACGAGATCGCCTACAAGCGGCCGGTCCTCTACGACGCCGAGCCGCTCCAGGTGCAGATCTGGGTCTCCGGCGTCCGGGCGGCCGCGTTCACCTGCCACTACGAGCTCTTCGATCACGGCCGGCTGGCCGTCACCGGCAGCACCCTGCTGGTGACCTTCGACTTCGCGCTGGACCGGCCCCGTCGGCTCAACCCGGAGGAGAAGACCTTCCTCAGCCGCTACCTGGACGAGCCCGCGGCCTGACCCCCACGGCGCCCTGCCTCCTCGCCCCAGGGTGCGCAGGCCGCGGCGTCAGTCGGGGAGGGGGAGCATCCGAGGCTCCGGACGGCCGGTACCGGTCGGCGCCCCCCGCCGGGTGGCCTCCTCCTCCGACACCGGCCGGACGACGGCGCCCTCGGCGATCTCCGCCCCGCCGAAGACGGCCGCGTTGATGCCGCCGCGGCGGACCATCGGCTTCACCAGCCGGGCCCCGGTCAGCCGCTCGAGGTGGGCACAGGGCGGGCAGCGCTTCATGCCGAACAGCAGGGCGTCCCCGACCGCGAACCAGTGACCGACCAGCGCGGGCAGGTCCACGCCGGCCGTCACGAGGTTGCGGCGGGTCTCGCCGGGCGTCAGCGGCACGCCCGCCTCGGCGGCGACGGCGGCGACGTCCTCCCGATCGATGAGCGTCACCTGCTTCTCCAGGTCCGGGTACTGCGCCCAAGTGCCGCCGCCGAGGGCGTAGCGGTCGCCGTCCAACCCCCGCCCGGCCAGCAACCACGCGGCGGGCACCCGCTGCATCGGCCCGGCCGCCACCGGGGTGCGCCAGATCTCGTGCAGAGTGCCGGGCTCGGTCACGGGGCCTCCAGGACGGGGGAGCGCCGGCGGCGCGGCGGGGGGACGTCGTCGGCCCCGCGGGCGTCGAGCGCCTCGCTCACGTCGTGGGCCATCTGCAGCACCTGCACCAGCAGCGGGGCGATCGTCGTCCGCAGCGCACGCAGCCCGCGAGGCTGACCACCACGGGCCGCCTGGGCGGCCCGGATGCGGTCGGTGCGCTCGATCAGCACCGGGATGAACCGCAACGCCATGGTGATGGCCAGCCCCACCCGCGCCGGCCGGACGCCGACCAGCCGCAGCGGCGCGCACAGCCACTCGACCACCGCCACCATCGCGTTCACCCGGGTCGTCGCCGTCACCACCGCCGCGGCCAGCACCAGCGTCAGCAGCCGGAGGCTGACGTGCGCGCCGGTGCGCACGTCGGTGGTCAGCGCGTGCACGACGAGCAGCGCCAGCAGCCACCAGCGCACCGCGCGGGCCTGCCGGGCCAGGACGGCGACCGGCAACCGGGCCACGAGCAACCCCACGGCGAGCACCCCGGCCAGTGCCGCGCCGGCCGCGGTGAGCGTCGGCAGGGCGAAGAGCAGGACGGCGAGGACGGCCAGGCCCAGCAGCTTGACCCCGGCCGGCAGCCGGTGGACCGCGCTGCTGCGCGGGACGTAGAGCGCCAGGGTCACCGGTCGGCCATCAGCGTGCGGTAGGCGGCCACGGCCGGGCCCGGAGCGGCATCCTCGACGACCCGGCCGCGGTCGATGACCAGCACCCGGTCGAAGCCGTCGAGCAGGTCGAGCTGGTGGGTCACCACGACGACCTGCTGCTCGAGCCCGGTGACCAGCTCGGCGATCCGGCGGGCGTTGACCAGGTCGAGCAGGGTCGTCGGCTCGTCGAAGACGATGCGAGCCGGCCGCATCACCAGCACGCCGGCGATGGCCAGGAGTTGCTTCTGCCCGCCGGAGAGCAGGTGGGCCGGGTGGTCGGCGTGTCCGGCGAGTCCGTGGCGGGCGAGCACCTCGGCGACGCGGACGGCGCGCTCCTCGGCCGGCACGGCCTGATTCTCCAGCCCGTAGGCGACGTCCTCGGCGACGGTCGGGTGCACGATCTGCGCGTCGGGGTCCTGGAACACGAAGCCCACCCGGCGACGGACCGCACGCACCTGGGTGCGGGTGTCCAGCCCGTCGACGAGCACCTGGCCCTCGCTGGGCACCACCAGCCCGTTGAGCAGCCGGGCGAAGGTGCTCTTGCCCGACCCGTTGGCGCCGATCACCCCGACCCGCTGCTCGCCGAGCGTGAGGTCGATGCCGTCGAGCACCACCCGGTCGCCGTACCGGTGCCCGACCCCTCGCAGCTCGATGCCGCGGGTCGGGTCGGCGACGTCGACGTCGGTGCCGGCGGCACCGGGACGACGGAACCTCACCGGGTGCCGACGGCCCGTCGTGGTCGCTCGATCACCGGGTAGCTGCGCCGGACGACGTCGGCGATGGCCGCCGCGGCGAAGGCCTTGACCAGGTCGCCGGGGACGAAGACGGCGGCGCCGCTCCACAGCGCGGTCTCCCAGGGCAGGCCGGCGACGACCTTGAGCACCGGGACGCCGACCGCGTAGATGACGACGATGCCGCCGAGGACGTTGGCCAGCATGCCGAGGGCGACGTTGTAGCGGTCCCAGGTGCGCTCGGTCAGCCAGCCGATGACGGCGGCGGCGAGCGGCCAGCTGAACAGGTACCCGGCCGAGGCCCCGGCGAAGGGCGCCAGGCCGCCGGCGCCGCTGGCCAGCAACGGCAGCCCGACCGCGACCAGGACGAGGAAGAGCAGCACGGCGAGGAAGCCGCGGCGGGCGCCCAGCACGCTGCCGGCGAGCATGACGCCGAGGGTCTGCGCCGTGATCGGCACCGGACCGACGTTGATGGCGGGCAGGGTCCCGAGCACCGCGATGATGGCGGCGAAGAGGGCGATGTAGGCGAGGTCCCGGGTCTTCACGGCGTCTCCTCCAGCGGAGCGGGCGGAGGCCCGCATTCCCGGCGGAAGGTACCCGAGGCCGGTCCACCGCCGACAGGCCGGGGCGCGGTCACGACGGCGCCGGAGAGCGGTCTCGTCGGTGGTGGCTCGGTGGTCCACGAGGGTCGCGGGGCTGCGTGCGCTCAGTGTCGAGGCGCTCACCTGCAGGTACATCACCCGGTTTGCCGGGCCTCTCGGAGCCGTGTTGGCTGGGGTCCTGAGCCCCTCGGCGAAGGCAGGACAGGGCAATGGCAACCGGGTGGTGGGCATCGCTGTGGTCGTGGTCGCGGCCCCCGCTGCAGGATGCACCTCCGGGGTCGCCGCAGCCGGGCCCGGTGCCCGACGACGGTGCCCGGCCACACCGCCCTGACGCCCCGCCCGCCGGCGACGAGGTGGCCCCGCACCGTGCTCAGCCCAGTGCGGCGCACGCCGGGGTGGCCCTGCCGCCTCCCCGGAGCCCCGTGCACGTCCGGACCGCAGGTCCGTCCGCTCGACCCGGGTCAGCCCCTGACCCGGTGCGCAGCACCCCGCTGCGACCCCCACCGAGAACGACAGGAGCCTCATCCGTGGCACAGCTCGACAACGTCATCGCCGATCTGCTCGCGATCGAGGGCGCCAGCGGCGCCGCGATCGTCGACATCGACAGCGGCATGGCCCTCGCCGTCGGCGGTTCGCCCGGCTTCGACCTCAACGTCGCCGCCGCCGGCAACTCCAACGTGGTGCGCGCCAAGCTCCGCACCATCTCCGACCTCGAGCTGAACGACGAGATCCAGGACGTCCTGATCACGCTGGAAGGTCAGTACCACCTGATCAACGTCCTCAAGGGCCAGGGCAACGCCGGCCTGTTCATCTATCTCGTGCTCAACCGCGCGACGGCCAACCTGGCGCTGGCCCGCCACAAGCTGCGGGCGGTCGCCGGCGGCGTCAGCGTCTGACCCCGGCGTGGCGCCGCCTGCCCGGGCGGCGCCACCCGGCGCAGACCACCGACGCGGATCGACCCGGCAGCGCTCACCCAGGGCGTGGCCCGGTCGGCGTCTGGCCTCAGGCGGTGGCTGCCTCGACGATCCGGTCGCGGACGGCGTCCGCGGCCAGCTGGGTGGTGTCGATCCAGCGCGCGACCCGGCCGCCGGAGACGATGCCGACGCGGTCGCAGCACTCGGCCAGCTCGTCGGGGTCCACCGACACGACGACGACGGACGTGCCGTGCGCAGTGGCGTCGTCCAGCATCCGGCGCACCTGCTGGCGGGCCCGCACGTCCAGCCCTCGGGTGGGTTCGTGCAGCACGAGGACGTCCTGTGCGGAGGACGCCATCCACCGGGCCAGGGCGATCTTGTGCTGGTCGCCACCGGACAGCGCGCCGAACATCGTGCGGATGCTCAGCGTCTTGACGTCCATCTGGTGCACGGTCCGGATGACCGCGCGCAGCGTGGCGATCTCCTTGCGCACGTCGGTCAGCGCGCCCCACTGCTCCTGGGTGAGCGTCCGGGCGATCGTCTCCCCGGGGTCGACCCCGTAGGCGTCCTCGTCGGGGCGGTAGGCGGGCAGCCGCAGCAGCTCGTCGCCGGCCGCCGAGCCCAGCGACCGGGGTTCGCCGTGCAGCAGCAGCTCGTCGGTGATCGCCGGGAGCTCCCCGGACAACGCGCCGACGAGCTCACCGACGCCGGAGGAGCGGTGCCCGGTCAGCCCGATCACCTCGCCCCGGTGCAGCAGCAGGTCCACGCCCTCGACCGCGCCGGGCACCCGCAGGTTGCGCACCTGGAGCGCCACCTCGTCGGAGGCCACCCGCCGCGGGGTGAGCACGGCGGCCTCGTCCGCCGGCGCCGGCTGCGGCGCCACCCGCCGCGTGGGCAGCGGCACCTGCTCGCCCACCGTCACCGCGGCCAGCTCCACCGGGTCCAGCGCGTCGGCCGGGCTGTCCAGGGCGATCAGTCCGTCGCGGAGCACCAGCACCCGGTCGACGACCGCGAGCATCTCCGGCAGCCGGTGGCTGATGTAGAGCACGCCGCGCCCCTGTCGGCTGAGCCGGCCGGCGACGGCGTGCAGGCCGTCCACCTCCACGGGCAGCAGCGCGGCCGAGACCTCGTCCAGCACCACCAGCCGGGTGTCCTCGGCCAGCACGCGGGCGATCTCCACCACCCCGTGCACGAAGTGCGGCAGGTCGCCGACCAGGGTGTCGGGGTCGACGTCCAGGGAGACCTCGGCGAGCAGCACCTGGGCCTGCCGGCGCAGGTCGGACTGCGGGCGCCCGGCCAGGGTGGTGCCGCGGAAGACCGCCTGGGCGACGGTGAGCCCCGGGTCGATCCGGACGAGCTGCTCGACGACCCCGACGCCGAGGTGGCGAGCGTCCTCCGCCGACAGTGGGGCGTAGGGGTGGCCCAGCAGGGTCATGGCGCCGGAGTCGGCCGCGGTGATGCCGGCGAGGACGTCGCCGAGGGTCGACTTGCCTGCGCCGTTGGCGCCCACCAGCCCGACGATCTCGCCCTCGCCGAGGCTGAACGAGACGTCCCGCAGGACGCGTCGGGCCCCGAAGGACTTGGTCAGGCCCGCGACCTCCAGCAACGGCATGGGCGGGCGGGCCTCCCCCGGAGAGCGCCCCCGGCACGGCCGGTGGACGACGGTTCCAGCGCCCCCGCGACGCTGTGTAACGACAGCGATGCTACCCGCTGGGGGGTGACGCGCCTCCCGAGACGGCCGGTCTCGGGAGGCGCGCCGCGGGTTCCTTCAGGCGCTGAGCCAGACCGCCGCGTCGACCGGCACCGACCCGTCGGTGACCGGTGCGCTCGCCAGCAGCAGCTTCCCCTCCGGCAGCGGGACCGGGGCGGCGGAGAGGTTGAGCAGGCACACCAGCCCACCGGGTCGCCGGAACACCAGGCAGCCCTCCGGGGCGGGCAGCCACTCCACGCCGTCCCCGGCGAGGACCGGGGAGCTGCGGCGCAGCGCCAGCGCCGCCCGGTACAGCGACAGCATCGAGTCGGCGTCGTCCGTCTGGACCTCGGCGGTCAGCGGCGCCCAGCCGGCGGGCATCGGCAGCCAGGTGTCGGGGGTGCTGGAGAACCCGTACGGCGGCTGGTCGCCGGACCAGGGGACCGGCACCCGGCAGCCGTCCCGGCCGCGCTCGGTGCGGCCCGACCGCTCCCAGATCGGGTCCTGGAGCACCTCGTCGGGCAGGTCGACGTCCGGCATGCCGAGCTCGTCGCCGTTGTAGACGTAGGCGACGCCGGGCAGCGCCAGCTGCAGGAGTGCCGCAGCCCGGGCCCGCCGGGTGCCGACCTCGCCGCCGCCGTAGCGCGTGACGTGCCGGGGCCGGTCGTGGTTGGACAGCACCCAGCAGGCCGGCGCCGGGGTGGCGGCGACCGTGGCCAGCGAGTGCTCGACCGCCGAACGCAGCTCCGCAGGCTCCCACTCGGCGGTCAGCAGCCGGAAGTTGAACGCCAGGTGCAGCTCGTCCGGGCGCAGGTACTGGGCCAGCCGCTCGTCGTCGAAGACCCAGACCTCGCCCACCGCCATCCGGTCGGGGTACTGGTCCAGCACCGCACGCACCCGCTGGTGCAACGCGTGCACGTGGTCCTGGTCGAACCGGAGGTCGCCGGGGCCGTCGTCGGCGAACAGGCCGGTGTCCTCGGCCGGCACCATGTCCGGCAGCCCGGCGGGCTTGGCCATCCCGTGCGCCACGTCGATCCGGAAGCCGTCCACCCCGCGGTCCAGCCAGAAGTGCAGGGTCTCCTCGAGGTCGGTGACCACCTCGGGGTTGTTGTAGTCCAGGTCGGGCTGCTCGGGGGCGAACAGGTGCAGGTACCACTGACCGTCGGGCACCCGGGTCCAGGCCGGGCCGCCGAACACCGAGGGCCAGTTGTTCGGCGGCTGCGCGCCGTCCGGGCCGGACCCGTCGCGGAAGAAGTAGCGGTCCCGGGCCGGCGAGCCGGGCGGGGCGGCCAGCGCCTCGGTGAACCACTCGTGGTCGTGGGAGCTGTGGTTGGGCACCAGGTCGATGGTCACCCGCAGGCCCAGCGCGTGGGCGTCGGCCAGCAGCGCGTCGAAGCCGGCCAGGTCGCCGAAGACCGGCTCCACGCCGCGGGGGTCGGCGACGTCGTACCCGTGGTCGTGCATCGGTGAGGGGTAGAAGGGCGTGATCCACAGCGCGTCGACCCCGAGCTCGGCGAGGTACGGCAGGTGCGTGCGGATGCCCTCGAGGTCACCGACGCCGTCGCCGGTGGCGTCGGCGAAGCTGCGCACGTAGACCTGGTAGAACACCGCGTCCCGCCACCAGTCGGCGGTCGTGGGGGAGACGGGCGTCGGGTGCTGGCTCAGCGGAGGCTCCTCGGGAGGTCGGTGCAGGTGCGGCCGCGGCGCAGGGGGTCGGTCAGCGGTTCTGCATGCTGTGCGCCGCCATCTCCAGGTAACCCCACAACGTGGCGTCCTGCTCGGCGGTGAGGCCCAGGCTGTCGACGGCGGCGCGCATGTGGGTCAGCCACGCATCGCGCGCCTTCTCGTCGACGGCGAAGGGTGCGTGCCGCATCCGCAGCCGGGGGTGCCCGCGCTGCTCGGAGTAGGTGCGCGGCCCGCCCCAGTACTGCTCCAGGAACATCCGCAGCCGCGTCTCGGCGCCGTCCCAGTCGTCGGCCGGGTACATCGGGCGCAGGATCGGGTCCTCCCGGACCGCGCCGTAGAAGTGCGCGACGAGGGTGCGGAAGGACTGCTCGCCACCGATCTCGTCGTAGAAGCTGCCCGCCGAGGGCAGCGGCCGGCTCGTCTCGCTCATGACTGCGATGGTCCTCCAGGGACGGGCGCGGGGCTCACGCGGGCCGTGGTCTCCCCGGGTCGGCTGCGCCGCAGGGCGATCAGCGGGACGACGACGACGACCAGCCCGATGCCGCCCGACAGCGCCACCACCGTGCTCGGTGCCAGGGCCTCCGCCCCGAGCCCGGCGAGCACGACACCGAGCCCCTGGACGCCGGCGAGTCCCGCGGCCGCCACCCCGAACGCCCGTCCGCGGTAGGCGCTGGGCACCGCCTGCACGAAGGCGACGTTCAGCGGGATCGAGCAGGCGCCGCCGATCCCGGCGACGAAGAAGAGCGCCACCACGGTGGCGAACGCGGCGGTGCCGGTGCCCAGCCACACCGGCACCAGCCCGGCCAGCAGCACGCCGCCGAGGGACAGCGCCACCAGCGGGGCCAGCAGCCGCTCGCGGACGTGCGGCGGGCAGAACCGGCCCACGACCAGGCCGCCGAGGGCGGTGCCGGCCGGCGCGGCGGCCAGCAGGACGCCGGTGGCGGCGGTGGTGCCCTGCAACTGCAGGCCCAGCGGGGTGGCGATGCCCTCGGGCGCGTTGACGAACAGCGCGGCCACCCAGAGCACGCCGACGATCGACAGCAGCCGGGGCGTGGCGGCGACGAACCGCATGCCGCTGGCGGTCTCCCGCCACAGCGACCGGACCTCCGTCCCGGCGTCGGCCGACCCCGGTGCGGGGCGGGGCTGCAGGCCGAGGGCCAGCCAGCCGGCGGAGACGGCGAAGGTGGCGGCGTTGAGCAGCAACGCCGCCGAGGGGGAGAAGTGCAGCAGCAGGGCGCCGCCGAGCAGGAAGCCGATCAGCTGGGAGACCTGGGCCGTGACGCCGGTCAGTGAGGTGGCCACGGCGTAGCGGTCGCCCTCCAGCACGTCGGCCATCAGCGCCGAGCGGGCCGCCTCGAACGGTGGCGAGCACAGCGAGACCAGCAGCAGCAGGCCCAGCAGCAGCGCCAGCGGCAGGCCGGGGACGGCCATGGCGGCCACCAGGACCGCGCGGGCGAGGTCGCTGGTGATCAGCACCCGGTGCCGCGGCAGGCGGTCGGCCAGCGCGGCCAGCAGTGGGCCGCCGAGGATCCACGGCAGGTAGCTGATGCCGAAGGTGATCGCCGACAGCAGCGCCGACTCGGTGCGCTGGTAGACGAGCACGGTCAGTGCGACCCGGGCGAGCTCGTCGCCGATGGTGGAGAGCAGGTAGGAGCCGAAGAGCGGCCGGAACTCGCCGACCGCGAAGACCTGCCCGTAGGTGGCCGGGCGGGTGGTCCCGCGGTCGGACCGAGGACGGCGGCGGCTCAGCAGCGTCCCCTGTCGCCGGGGGCGGCGATCACCGCTCGTACCCGTTCCATGACGCGGGAGTGTGGCAGGTCGGTGTTGCACCGTCGATCACCGGCGGCGGGGCCGATCGGCGTGCCGCCCGCGTTCCGGTACCGACATGCCCGGCAGTCGCCCGGCGGGGGCTGCCGCGTGGCGGAAGGGCCCGTTGACGTGACCTGGCTCACGACCTAGCGTCCGCCGCCACCCACCCGAACGACAACCCGGCGCGTTGCCCGGCGGGCGTCGAGATCCCCTGGAGGAACGCGTGCGCAGGACGTCGAGGAGCTCGATGGTGCTGGGCTCGATGGTGATCGGCGCCCTCGTGCTGACCGGTTGTGGCGGCGAGGAGGAGGCGGCCGAGCCCGTGGCCGGCGCGGGCTCGGACGAGCTGACCACCGTGCGCGTGGGCGCCATCCCGATCGTGGACGTCGCGCCGCTGTACCTGGCCCAGGAGGTCGGGATCTTCGCCGACCACGGACTGGAGGTGGAGCCCTTCCTGGCGCAGGGCGGCGCCGCCATCGTCCCGGCGGTGCTCGCCGGGGAGGCGGAGTTCGGCTTCTCCAACATCACCAGCCTGCTGCAGGCCGAGTCGCGTGGGGTGCCGCTGGCCCTCGTCGCCCCGGGCTCCGGGGCCACCGGCAACGCGGAGGAGGACTTCGCCGCGGTGATCGTCCCGGCCGACTCCGAGGTGCAGGAGCCGGCCGACCTGGCCGGGAAGAGGGTCGCCATCAACTCGATCAACAACATCAGCGACACCGTCGTGCGGGAGACCGTCCGGCAGGACGGCGGCGACCCCTCGTCGATCCAGTTCGTGGAGCTGGCCTTCCCCAACATGGTCGCCGCGGTCGCCGACGGCTCGGTCGACGCGGCCTTCGCGGTCGAGCCGTTCGCCACCGTCGGGGTGAGCCAGGGCATGCGCGTGGTCGCCGCCCCCTACACCCAGACCGACGAGGCGCTCACCGTCGCCGGCTACTTCACCTCCGACCAGTACGCCGCCGAGAACCCCGACACCGTGCAGGCCTTCGCCGACGCGATGGTGGAGGCGCAGCAGTACGCCACCGAGCACCCCGACGAGGTGCGCGAGGTGCTGGGCTCCTACACGAGCATCGACCCGGCGATCGCGCAGGAGCTGACGCTGCCCGCCTACCAGACCGAGATCGACCGGGACTCGGTCGAGGTGCTGCTCGAGCTCGGCGTGGAGGACGGGGTCATCCCCGAGGGCGTCGACCTGGAGAACGTCTTCGCCGACCTGGAGTGAGCGCCTCCGGCTGGTGCCCGCCCCGCCCTCAGGCCGGGGCGGGCGCCAGCCCGGTGTACTCGGCCAGGAAGGCCAGCTGGTCGGCGGCCAGACCCACCGTGCGGCTGACCGCCCGGGCGCCGTGCCCCACCGACAGCTCCCGGCGCAGCACGATCGGCGCCTCCGCCGTCGTCGCGTGCTGCAGGGCCGCGGCGAGCTTGCGGGCGTGCAGCGGGTCGACCCGGGTGTCGGACTCGAAGGTCGTGAACAGCACCGCCGGGTAGTCGGTGCCCTCGACCACCCGGTGGTACGGCGAGTACCCCAGCAACCAGCTCAGCTCGGCCGGGTCGGCGGCGGTGCCGTACTCGTCGTTCCAGGTGCGGCCCAGCCCGAACAGCTCGTACCGCACCATGTCCAGCAACGGCGCGCTGCAGACGACGGCGGACACCAGGTCGGGGTGCTGGGTGGTCATGGCGCCGACCAGCAGCCCGCCGTTCGAGCCACCCATCACGGCCAGCTGGGCCGGCGTCGTCCAGCCCTCGGCGATCAGGTGACCCGCGGCCGCGGCGAAGTCGTCGAACACGTTCTGCTTGCGCTCCCGCATCCCGGCCCGGTGCCACTCCTCCCCGTGCTCCGAGCCGCCGCGCAGGTTCGCCACCACCCACACCCCGCCGGCGGCCACCCAAGCCAGGGCCTGCGCGGTGTAGGCGGGGGTGAGCGAGACGTTGAACCCGCCGTAGCCGTAGAGCACGGCGGGGCGCGGGGTGTCGGGGGTGCCGGTGCCGGAGAGCACGAACAGGTGCACCGGCGTCCCGTCCGGTGAGGTCGCGTGGGCCTCGACCACCCGCACGTCGGGCACCGCGCCGGCCACCGGGGCCTGCTCGTGGCTGGTGAGCGCGGCCGGGTCGGCGGAGTCCCAGCGCAGTACCGACGGGGGCGTGGCGTAGTCGGTGAAGCCGACCCAGGCGGTCGTGCCGCCCTCCGGGGGTGCGCTGACGCCGGCGACGCTGCCCGGGCGGAGGGCGGTCACCTCGGCCACGCGGCCGGAGCCGTCGGCGGCCCACAGCGAGAGCCGGTCGGTGGCGTCGACCGCGTGCACGGCGAGCACCCGCAGGTCGCCGTCCGGGCCGTCGACCAGGGCGACGTCGCCGAGCACGCCGTCGTCGGACTGCGGGACCACCTCGTGCCAGGCCGCCGGCGCCCAGCTGGCCGGGTCGGCCGGGTCGGCCACCACCAGCCGGCTGCGGGGCGCGTCCCGGTCGGTGTGCAGCCACAGCCGGCCGTCGCGGGCCACCCAGGCCGAGGTCTGCGCGTCCACGCCGACCTGCAGCTCGCGGAGGACGCCGTCCCCGGCCAGGTCGGCCAGCCAGACGTCGTCGCGCGGGGCGGTGCCGACCGAGGCGGAGACGACCAGCCAGCGGCCGTCGGCGCTGGTGCGGGCGCCGAAGTAGGTCGAGGGGTCACTGCCCTCGCCGTGCACCAGGACGTCGTCGGCGGGGTCGCTGCCCACCCGGTGGCGCCACACCCGGCGGTGGAACTGCTCCTCACCGGCCGGGACGAGCTCGGGGGCCAGCCGGCGCACGTAGAACAGCTCCTGACCGCCGGGCAGCCAGCCGACGGGGGAGTAGCGGCAGCGGTCGATCGGGCCCTCGACCAGCTCGCCGGTGGCGACGTCCAGGACGAACAGCTGCGACTCCTCGTCGCCGCCGACCGAGACCTGGTAGGCGAGCCGGTCGCCCTCCCACGAGGGGGACCAGGCGTCCAGCGTCGTGGTGCCGGCCGGGTCCAGCGCCGTCGGGTCGACCAGCACCCGCACGCTGCCGTCGGGCTCGGTGACCCGCAGCACGGCGTGCTCCTGGCCGGGGTCACGCCGGGTGGAGAACGCCCGGCCGTTGCGCCACACCGGGATGCCGACCGCACCGGCGTGCACCAGTTCGGCCAGCCGGTCGGCGAACGCCGGACGGCCGGGGAGGCCGGTGAGGAGGCCGGCGGCCAGCTCGTCCTGTGCGGCGGCCCAGGCCACGGTGCGTGGGTCCTCGGCGTCCTCCAGCCAGCGGTAGGGGTCGGCGACCGGGTGACCGTGCAGGTCGTCGACCAGGTCCAGGCGGGGGGCGTCGGGGTAGCGCACGCGCCGACCGTAGCCGCGGCCACCGACAGTCGTCGGGTCGGTCGATGGCCGAGACCGCCGTCGCCAGTGCAGGATGGCAGGTGCCCGTGGGCTGTCGAAGCCGTCGGTGGCCGGGGGCACTCGGAGGTGTCCCGTGTCGATCACCGCACTCGGGTCGTCGTCCGGGCCGGGTCCCGCCGGCTCCCGACGCGACGTCCTCGCCCGTCCGCACGCGCCTGCCTCGGCGGCGTGCACGACCGGTGCGACGCTCCTGCTCAACGCCACCTACGAGCCGTTGTGCGTGGTCTCCAGCCGCCGCGCGATCGTGCTCGTCCTGGCCGCCAAGGCCGAGGCCGTCGACGTCACCGACGACGAGGTGCACGCCGAGCGGGTCACCGTCGCCGTGCCCGTCGTCGTGCGGCTGACCCGCTACGTGCGGGTGCCCTACCCGGTCTCGGTGCCGCTGTCCCGCCGGGCGGTGTTCACCCGGGACGGGCAGACCTGCGTGTACTGCGGGGGCTCGGCCACCAGCATCGACCACGTCGTGCCGCGCAGCCGCGGTGGCACACACACCTGGGACAACGTCGTCGCGGCCTGCCGGCGGTGCAACCACACCAAGGCCGACCGGTCGCTGGCCGAGATGGGCTGGTCGCTGCCGCACCCGCCCGGCGCCCCCAGCGGTGCCGCCTGGCGGCTGCTCGGGCACCGCACGGTCGACCCGCGCTGGCGGGAGTGGCTCGGCATGCCCGACTCGGTGAGCGCGTGACGATCGCCCCTGCCCGGCGTCTCTGGGCACTCGGCGAGCCGTTCCACGCGCTGACCTACTTCGCCGACGAGTCGCGCACCGCCTACGTCGAGGCCGGGCTGCGCGGCTTCTGGGCCGGGTACTTCGCCGGCCGCGCCGCGCCCCTCGGGCCGGTCGGAACGGCGCTGGTCACGGCGACGTTCGGTTCGTTCGCCCCGGACTTCGTCGCCCGGCGGGTGCCCGAGGTCTGGACGACGACGCCCCCGGCCGACGCCCTGACCGCCCGGCTGGCCGGGGTGGACGCCGCGGCCCGCCGGGCGCTGCCCGACTGGCTCGGCTCACCCGAGGCGCAGGAGGCCGCGACGCTGGCCCGCCGGGCCGCGGAGGCCGTCGACGTCCTCGCCCGCCCGCTGGCGGCGGCGAACGCGGACGTGCCCTGGCCGGTCGAGCCGCACCTCGTGCTGTGGCAGGCGCTGACCACGCTGCGCGAGCACCGGGGCGACGGCCACCTGGCCGTCCTGCTGCAGCAGGACCTGCTCGGCCAGCCCGCACTGGTGCTGACCGCGGCGGCCGGGACGACGTCGGCCGACTGGCTGCAGAAGGCCCGCGGCTGGTCGCCCGGGCAGTGGGCGGCCTGCGCCGAGGAGCTCACCGGGCGCGGCCTGCTGGCCGACGGTGGGCTCACCGCCGACGGGGTGGCGCTGCGCGCGGCGGTCGAGGCCGACACCGACCGGCTGGCGCAGGGCCCGTGGACGGCGCTCGGCCAGGCCGGCTGCGATCGGCTGGCCGAGCTGCTCGAGCCGGTGCGCCGGGCGGTCGTGGCGGCGGGGGAGTGGCCGGCGCACAACCCGATCGGCGTCCCCGACCTCGAGTGAACGCTCTCCGTCAGGTGACCCGGGCGCGCTCCACCGGGTAGCCCTCGTGCACCCGGTCCGTCAGCACGGTGCGCAGCCGGTCCATCGCGTCCCAGACGTCGACGAACCGGGTGTAGAGCGGCGCCGGGCCCAGCCGGAGCCGGTCGGGCGTGCGGAAGTCCGGTACGACGCCGCGGTCGATCAGCGCCTGCGTGAGCTGCCACGCCTGCGGGTGCCCGAGGCTGACGTGCGCCCCGCGCCGGGCGGCCTCCCGCGGTGAGGCGACGGCGACCCCGTGCCCGGCGAGCCACTCGTCGGCCAGTGCGATCACCAGCTCGGTCAGGGCCTGGCCCTTGGCCGCCAGCCGCTCGATGCCTGCCTCGGCGGACAGCCGGGCGCCGACCTCCACCGCCGCCATGGCCAGCACCGGGGGAGTGCCGACGGCGAACCGGTCCACGCCGTCGGCCGGGTCGTACGCCGTCCCCATCGCGAACTGGTCGCGCTGGCCGAACCACCCCCAGATCGGCTGGCGCAGCTGCTCCTGCAACTCACGGCGCACGTAGAGGAAGGCCGGGGCCCCGGGGCCGGCGTTGAGGTACTTGTAGGTGCAGCCCACCGCCAGGTCGGCGCCGGCCGCCGTGAGGTCGGCGGGCACGGCACCGGCGGCGTGGCTGAGGTCCCACACGACCAGCGCCCCCGCCTCGCGGGCCAGCCGGGTCACCTCGGCGATGTCGACCAGCGCACCCGACCGGTAGGCCACCTGCGAGAGGACGACGACGGCGACCCGCTCGTCCAGTGCCCCGGCCAGCACGTCCAGGTCCAGGCCGGTGTCGATGTGCGCCTCGACCTCACGCACCGTCATCCCGCGCGCCTGGGCCACCCCGGCCACGATGTACCGGTCGGTGGGGAAGTCGTCGGCGCAGCAGACCAGCACGTCCCGGCCCGGGCGGGCGTCGGCCCCGGCGACCAGGAGCTTGTAGAGGTCGACGCTGGTCGTGTCGCCGACCAGCACCTCGCCGGGCTGTGCCCCCAGCACGCCCTCGGCGAGGACGTCACCGATCCGGCCGGACTGCTGCACCCAGTCGCGCCAGGAGCCGACCAGCCCCTGTCCCCACTCCTGCTCGACGGCCCGGGCCACCGCGGCGGGGGTCTCCCGGGGCAGCCGGCCGAGGGAGTTGCCGTCCAGGTAGAGCAGCCGGTCGGGGCCGTCGTCGTCGGTGCCGGTGAACCGCGCCCGGAACCCGGCCAGCGGGTCAGTGGCGTCGGCGGCTTCGGCGGCGGCGCGGGAGAGGTCCACGAGGAGATCCTGCCCGTCGCGGCTAGCGTCCGGGTGGTGACCTCCTCGCCCGGCACACGACTGCACGACCTCACCGCGCTCGAGCAGGCAGCCGCGGTCCGCGCCAAGGAGGTGAGCCCCACCGAGCTGGTCGAACACTCCCTCGCGCGCATCGAGGCGCTGGACCCCGCCATCGGGGCCTTCCTGACCGTCACCCCCGACCGGGCGCGCGCCGCAGCGGCGGCGGCCGACCGTGCGGTGCTGGACGGCGGGGACCTGCCGCCGCTGCACGGGGTCCCGACCGCGATCAAGGACCTGGCCAACACCGCGGGGGTGCGCACCACCTTCGGCTCGGCCGTGCTGGTCGACTTCGTGCCGGCCGTCGACGACGCCGTGGTCACTGCGCTGGCCGCCGCGGGCACGATCAGCCTGGGCAAGACCAACACCCCCGAGTTCGGCTTCCCCTGCTACACCGACAACGACCTCGTCGGACCGGCCCGCTGCCCGTGGGACCCCTCGCTGCTGGCCGGTGGTTCCAGCGGTGGTGCGGCTGCTGCGGTGGCCGCCGGGCTGCTGCCCTTCGCCCACGGCTCCGACGGCGGTGGCTCGATCCGCATCCCGGCCGGGATCAACGGGCTGTTCGGCATCAAGCCCAGCCGCGGCCGTGTGAGCAACGCCCCGCTGGGCAGCGAGACCACCGGCCTGGGCGTGCAGGGGCCGCTGGCGCGCACCGTGCGGGACGCCGCCGCGATGCTCGACGCGATGGCCGGGCCGGTGCCCGGGGACCCGTTCTGGGCTCCGCCGCCGCCGGCCGGGGAGACGTTCCTCGGCTACGCCGACCGCCCGCCGGGCCGGCTGCGGATCGGCCGCTACCTGGACTCCGGCATGCCCGGCGCCGACCTGGACCCGGAGGTGCGGGCGGCGTTCGAGGACGCCTCCACGCTGCTGTCCGAGCTGGGCCATGAGGTCGAGGACCTGCCGGCCGCTCCGCTCACGCCGGAGGTGTTCCCGGCCTTCGAGGTGGTCTGGGCGCTGTCCGGCACGACGCTGCCCGTGCCGCCGTCCCAGCTGGACCGGCTGCGGCCGCTGACCCGCTTCCTCCGGGACCGCGGACTGGCGCTCAGCGCGAGGGACGCGATGCAGGCGATGTTCACGCTGCGGGTCTTCGCCCGCCGGTTCGTCCAGGCGACCAGCCGCTACGACGTGCTGCTGGCCCCGATCTGCACGCTGCCACCGCGACCGGTCGGCTGGTTCGACGGGGACGGCGACGGTGCGGCGGACTTCGAGCGGCAGAAGCGCTACGCGGCCTTCCCGGCGGTCTACAACGTCACCGGTCAGCCGGCGGTCAGCGTGCCGCTGTGGTGGACGGCGGGCGGGCTGCCCATCGGGACCATGCTGGTGGGCCGCCCGGCCGACGAGGCGACGCTGATCTCGCTGTCCGCGCAACTGGAGGAGGCGCGGCCGTGGGGGCACCGACACCCCGCGATGTGGTGACCGTCCTGCCGGGCCGGTGATCGGGCGTCCCGGTAGATTGCGGCCATGCCCGTGCTCGAGACCGTGCTCATCTACGGCGTCATCCCGCTGGTGATCGTGCTGCTGTTCGCTGCGGTGACGCTGTTCCCCGGCCGCAGCAAGGACCGCACCAAGTACCGCCCCGGGCAGTCCTGGGACTACGCACCGCTCTGGTACGAGCCGCACCCCGACGTCCCCGGCGTGGTCGGTGGCCACGCCGAGGACGCACCCGGGGCCGGGCACGCCGCTCCGCGACTGGGCGCCACCTCCGCTGCGCTGGCCATCGGTCAGCGCCCGCACGTGGCCGACCCCGACACTGTCCGGCGCACCGCCGCCGGCGGCGCCCGCGGGACCTGGTGACCCGCCGGTGAGCACCGCGTCGTCCCACGTCCCGTCGCAGTCCGCGTCGCAGTCCGGAGGCACCCCCCAGATGACCCAGCAGCTCAACCGGCAGCCCGCCGCCGACCAGCACGGTCCCAGCGCGACGCAGGAGACCGGGAACAGCTCCGTGATGGAGCCCGGCTCGGGGCCGTTCAGCTACCGCGACCTCGCCCGGCTCGACGAGGCGCTGACCATGTCCTCCCGGGAGACCGGGCTGCGGTTCACCCTCTACGTGGGCGAGCTGGGCTCCGACACCCGGGCCACGGCGGAGGACCTGCACTCCCGCTCCGGCGGGGACACCTCCAACAGCGTCCTGGTCGCCCTCTCGCCGGGGCAGCGGGTGCTGGAGATCGTCACGGGCACCGCGGCCGCCCGCCGGCTGCCCGACCGGGCGTGTGCCCTCGCCGTGCTGTCGATGACCAGCCGGCTGGGCGCCGGCGACCTGGTCGGGGCGATCATCAACGGCCTCCGGCAACTGTCCGACGCCGCCGGTCACCCCGCGCGCCGCAAGGCCGACTGAAGAAGGACCACGGCCCCGCAGCGGGCTGAACGCCAGCGGCCCAGGACTCGTCGAGTCCTGGGCCGCTGGCGTTCAGCGGGTCATCCCTGGCCGGCTGCGGCGTCCCGCTTGCGGGCCCACAGGGCCCGGGCGATGCCGTCCCGGCCCTCGCTCACCAGCCGGCGCAGCGGCGCGGGGGCGTCCTGATCGGTCAGCCAGGCGTCGGCCGCGACGAGCGTCCGCTCCTCGACGACCTTGGGGAACAGGTACTCCACGGCGTTCTTGGCGATCTCGCCCGGACGCCGCTGCCACAGCCCGCGGATGTCGGCGAAGTACCGGTCCACGTAGGAGGCGGTGAGCTCCTGCTGGGCCGGGTGCCAGAAGCCGGCCACCATCGCCTCGTGCACGGCGTTGGCGATCGACTCGTCGGTGAACGCCCGCTCCCAGGTCTCCGCCTTCGACTCCGGCGTCGGCCGCAGCGCCCGGGCGGTCGCAGCCCGCCGGGCACCGGTGGCGGTGGCGTCCCGCTCGGCCTCCGCGTCGATCTCCGGATCGCCGGCGGCCCCCACGGCGACCAGGCCGTGCAGGAACGCCCAGCGGGCGTCGGTGTCGACGGTGAGGCCCTCGACGGCCAGGGAGCCGTCGAGCAGCCCCCGCAGCGCCGCCACGTGCTCGTCCCCGCGGGCCGCGGCCGCCAGGGTGCGCGACCACTGCAGCTGGGCGTCGCTGCCGGGCGCCGCGCTGTGCAGGGCGGCCAGTGCCTTGTCGGCCAGCATCGTCCAGCCGGTCGGTGCCCAGGCCGGGTCGGCGTAGGAGGCCAGTGCCGACTGCACCCGGGCGAGCAGCGACTGGACGACGCTGATCTCGGTCTCCGCGTCGACGCCGGCGAGCACGAGCTGGACCCAGTCACGGGCCGCCAGCTCACCGTCGCGGGTCATGTCCCAGGCCGCCGACCAGCACAGCGCCCGGGGCAGCGAGTCGGGGATCGTGCCGATCTGGCTGCGCAGCGTGGCCAGTGACCGCTCGTCGAGGCGCAGCTTGGCGTAGGTGAGGTCGTCGTCGTTGACCAGCACCAGGTCCGCGGCGGGGTGGCCGACCAGCTCGGCCACCTCGGTACGCGCCCCGTCGACGTCCAGCTCCACGCGGTGCGACCGGGCCAGCCCGTCGGGGCCGGAGCTGTAGAGGCCGACCGCCAGCCGGTGCCGACGCAGCACGGGGTGCTCGGGGACGGCGGTCTGCTCGATCGCGAACGAGGCGTACCGGCCGTCGGCGTCGAGCTCGTACACCGGGCGCAGGGTGTTGACCTGGCTGGTCTGCAGCCACTGCGCCGACCAGTCCGACAGGTCGCGACCCGACGCCTCGGAGAGCTCGCTGAGCAGGTCGTCGAGGGTGGTGTTGCCGTACTCGTGCTTGCGGAAGTACCGGCGCACCCCGGCGAGGAAGTCGTCCTGACCGACGTAGGCCACCAGCTGCTTGAGCACCGAGGCGCCCTTGGCGTAGGTGATCCCGTCGAAGTTCACCTCCACCGCGGCCACGTCGACCATGTCGGCCGCGATCGGGTGGGTGGAGGGCAGCTGGTCCTGCGCGTAGGCCCAGGACTTCTCGGTGTTGGCGAACGTCGTCCACGCGGTCGTGTACTCGGTGGCCTCGGCCTGGCACAGCGTGGAGATGTAGGTCGCGAAGGACTCGTTGAGCCACAGGTCGTCCCACCAGCGCATGGTCACCAGGTCGCCGAACCACATGTGCGCCAGCTCGTGCAGGATCGTCTCGGCGCGTCGCTCGTAGCGTGCCCGGCTGGTCTTGGACCGGAAGACGTAGTCCTCCAGGAACGTCACGCAGCCGGCGTTCTCCATCGCCCCGGCGTTGAACTCGGGGACGAAGAGCTGGTCGTACTTGTCGAACGGGTACGGGTAGTCGAAGACCCGGTGGTAGAAGTCGAACCCGGCCTTGGTGACCGCGAAGATCTCGTCGGGGTCGAGGTGCTGGGCCAGCGACGCCCGGCAGTAGATGCCCAGCGGGATGCCGTCGTGCAGGTCGGTGACCCGGGCGTACGGGCCGGCGACCAGGGCCACCAGGTAGGTGGAGATGCGCTTGGTCGGGGTGAAGTGCACCAGCTGCGAACCGGCCTCGCCGGCCTCGATCGTGCGGTCACCGGTGTTGCTGACGACCTGCCAGTCGAACGGCGCCGTGACGTGCACGGTGAACGTCGCCTTGAGGTCGGGCTGGTCGAAGCAGGCGAACATCCGCTTCGCCTCGGCCGGCTCGAAGTGCGTGTAGAGGTAGACCTGCTCGTCCTCCGGGTCGACGAACCGGTGCAGGCCCTCGCCGGTGCGGGAGTACCGGCAGTCGGCGTCGACGACCAGCTCGTTGGTGGCAGCCAGCCCGGGCAGGGCCAGACCACCCTCCTCGGTGTAGCCGCTGACGTCGAGCTCGACGCCGTTGAGCGTCGCCGAGCGCACCCGGTCGGCCACCAGGTCGACGAAGGTGTCGGCGCCGGGGGAGCGGGCCTCGAAGTGGATGGTGGTGACCGAGCGGAACGTCTCCTCGCCGGGATGGCCCTGGCCGTCGGTCACGTCCAGGAAGAGGTCGTAGCTGGAGACGGCCAGCAGCGCGGCGCGGGCCGCGGCGTCGTCACGAGTCAGGTTGGGAACTGCCACGCCCCGGAGCCTCCCATGCGGGGCCGACGGTCTCCTCTCCGTGTGGTCCCGAGGAGAGCGGGGAACAAGCCGGGGACGGCCCGACTTGGTCGGCCCAGACGACCGGGTCTCGTTCGACCGACCGCCCGGAGCACCGACGACAGACTGAGGAGCACCATGACCGAGGCAGTGCAGAGCTCTCCCGTGAAGGCCCGCGTCGACTTCTGGTTCGACCCGCTGTGCCCGTGGGCGTGGCTCACCAGCCGGTGGGTGCTGGAGGCGGCGAAGGTCCGTGACATCGACCTCCACTGGCACGTGATGTCGCTGTCGGTGCTCAACCGCGGCCGCGACCTGCCGCCGGACTACCAGGAGATGATGGCCAAGGCGATCGGCCCGGTGCGGGTCGCGGTCGCCGCCGCCCAGCAGCACGGCGACGCCGTGCTGGGCGACCTGTACACCGCGATGGGCACGCTGCGGCACCACGACGGGGTCGAGATCGAGGAGATCATCGCCCCGGCGCTGGAGCGCGTGGGCCTGCCCGCCGAGCTGGCCGAGGCCGCCGGCTCGACCGAGTACGACGAGGCGCTGGAGAAGAGCCACCACGAGGGGATGGACCCGGTCGGCGACGACGTCGGCACCCCCGTCATGCACATCGACGGCGTGGCCTTCTTCGGTCCGGTGATCAGCAAGGTGCCGACCGGTGAGGAGGCCGGCAAGGCCTTCGACGGCGCCGTCCTGCTGGCCAACCTGCCCGACTTCTGGGAGCTCAAGCGCACCCGCCTGTCCGGGCCGGACATGTCCTCGGTGCCCGCCGACGCCCTGGAGCTGACCGGCACCCGCTGACGGGCCGGCACCCGCGGCGCGAAGGTGCCGTGAGCTGGACCGCAGCGGGTGGCAGCTGCCCCACCCGCGCCTGGACGGCCGCCTCCCCCGACGGGGAGGCGGCCGTCGTCGTCCATGCAGACCGTCCCGTCCCACCCGCGACACCTCGACGGCGTGTCCGGGCCTGCGCTGCCGACCAGGGGTGGACCCGCCTCTAGACATGCCGCAGCCAGACCGGGCCGACCGGTCCGCCGAACAGTGACGGAGACCCTCATGCCCCGCCTGTCCACGCGCCGCGTCGCCGCCGTCACCATGGCCGGCCTGACCACCTGCGCAGCCACCCTGGTCGTTGCGCCGGCGGCCCTGGCTGCGCCGGTGCCGCTGCCGGCACCCGTGCTGTCGGCGACGACCGTCGTCCCGGGACAGCCGTTCACGTTGACCTTCACCGGGTGCCTCCCCGACAGCGCGGACGGGTCGCCCACCGGCGTCTATTACTCGAACACCGACGAGTACGCCTACTTCGGCAACGGGGGCGAGGCGCTCCCTGACGGCAGCGTCACCTTCGACGAGTGGTTCCAGCCGGGGACCCCGTTGGGGGAGTACACGATCCAGGGCGTCTGCGACCGGTACACCTCCAGCCAGGCCTACCCGCCGGTCACCGTGACGCTGGCCGCGACCGCACCGGCCCCGCCGTCCGAGCCCACCACCCCGGAACCGGGAGAGGACGAGGACAAGGGCGAGAAGAAGGACAAGGGCGAGAAGAAGGTCAAGGGCGAGAAGAAGGTCAAGGGCGAGAAGAAGGTCAAGGGCGAGAAGAAGGTCAAGGGCGCGAAGAAGGGCGAGGCCACGGGCGAGGAGTGAGGGGGAGGAGCCGCAGGGGAACGTGCGGGTCGGCGGCCATCCGGTCGCCGGTCGACGGCCGGTCCCCTCGGCTCCTGAGCACGCCCGTCGCGGCGGAGCGCCGACCGGAACCGCGCCACGACCGAGGTCCTCGGCTGGAGGCCGCTCCCCCTTCCGGGGAGCGGTCTTCGCCGTTCGCGTACCGAGCCGGCCGGGGCATCGCCTGCGCAGCGCGCTGCGGCAGGATGGCCCGATGGCACCCCCTGTCCGGCAGCGCATCTTCATCACCGGCGCGAGCGCCGGCCTCGGTCAGGGCATGGCCCGGGAGTTCGCCGCCCGAGGCCGTGACCTGGTGCTGGTGGCCCGGCGGCTGGACCGCCTGGCCGAGCTCCGCGACGAGCTGCTGACCTCGCACCCCGGCATCCGGGTCGTGATCGGAGAGCTGGACGTCGACGACCCCGAGGCCGTCGCGGCGACCGTGCCCCGGCTGGCCGGGGAGCTCGGCGGCATCGACCGGTTCATCGCCAACGCGGGCCTCGGCAAGGGCGCCCCGGTGGGCACGGGCAAGGCGCGGCCGAACCGGCAGGTGCTGGTCACCAACGTGCTGGGCACGCACGCCTGCTGCGAGGCCGCCGTCGAGCTGTTCCGCGCCCAGGGGAGCGGGCACCTGGTGGTCATCTCCTCGGTCGCCGGGGTGCGCGGCATGGGTGGCACCCGGACCGCGTACGCCACCTCCAAGGCCGCGGACGCCGTGCTCGCCGAGGGCATCCGCGCCGACCTGCTGGGGAGCCGGCGCACCCGCGCGATCCGGGTCAGCACCATCCACCCGGGCTTCATCGAGACCGACATCAACACCGGTCGTCGCGGTCCGTTCACCGTCGACCTGCAGACCGGCGTCACCGCACTGACCGCGGCCATCGAGCGGGAGCCGGTGCGCGCCTACGTCCCCGAGTGGCCGTGGCGCCCGATCGCCGGCCTGCTGCGCGTGCTGCCGCTGCCGGTCGTCCGCAAGCTCGCCTGAGAGCCGTCAGGCTCCCGGCGCTGCGGGGATGACGTCCGGGACGTGGCCCGGTCCGGCCACCGCCGGGCGGGGCCGGTCCTGCCGGTGCAGGCGCACCGCCACCAGCGCGACGTCGTCCTCAGGACGGCCGTGCACCAGTCGCTCGAGGACGGCGTCGCACAGCGACCCCAACGGCAGGTGGGCGAGGTCGGCCAGCGCCTCCCGCAGCCGGTCCAGGCCCACGTCCAGCCCGATGGGGCCCTCGGGCCCACGTTGCTCGATCAGCCCGTCGGTGTAGAGGAACACCGTCGTGTCGCGGTCGAGCTCCGTCACGTGCTCGACGCGCCTCGTGGCCGAGTCCACGCCCAGCAGCAGGTCGGCCCGCCGGCTGTCCAGGGTGGTCACCCGGCCCTCGACGTCCAGCAGCAGCGGGGGCGGGTGCCCGGCGCTGGACCAGCGCATCCGGGTGACGCCGCGCTCGCGTTCCTCGTCGGTCTGCTCGAAGCGGGCGATGGCGGCGGTGGCGATCGTGCCGACGGCCAGCACGTCCATCGCGCGGTCCAGTCCGGAGAGCACCTCGGCCGGTCCCGCGTCGCTGTAGACGGCGATGCCCCGCAGCAGGCTGCGCAACTGGCCCATCGCGGCCGCCGCCTCGATGTCGTGCCCGGCCACGTCGCCGATCACGACCATCGTGGTGCCCCCGGGCTGGATGAACGCGTCGTACCAGTCCCCACCCACCCGGGCGGCCTGCACGGCGGGCAGGTACCGGACCACGACCTCGCTGTGGTCGGGCTGCGGTGGTTCGGTGAGCAGGCTGCGTTGCAGGTGCTCGGCGACCTGGCGCTGCTGGGTGAACAGGCGCGCGTTGTCCAGGGCCGTGCCGGCCCGGGCCGCGACATCGGTGACGGCGCGCAGCTCCCGGGGGGTCCACGGGGTGGAGCCGACGTCCCGGAAGAGGCTGAGCAGACCCACGGTGCGGCCACCGGCCAGCAGCGGGACGGCGGCGACGCCGCCGGGCCGCAGGGCGGCCAGCAGCTGCTGCGCCTGCGGGGTGACCACCAGCGCCGCGGCGAACGAGTCGACCTGGTCGGCCCGGCCGTCGCCGAGGAGCACCGGCCGCCCGCTGCGGATCGCCCGGCGTGCCGGCGAGTCCGCGGCCAGGGCGCCGGTCCGGGACTCGGCGTAGACCTCGGCGGCGTGCTGCATCTCAGGGCGCCGGTGCACCACGGCGAGGTCGGCCAGGGCGCCGCTGGCCGCGTCGTACGTGCTGACGATGACCCAGTCGGCGAGCCGGGGGACGACCAGCCGGGCCAGCCGGCGGACGCCCTCGCCGACGTCGAGGGTGGTGCTCAGTGCGGCCGACGTCTCGGTGAGCAGGTCCAGCAGCTCCACCGCCGGGGCGTCGTCGGCTGTCGCCGGGGAAGGCGTGGGTGCCCCGGCGCGGCGTCGCTCGGCGGTGATGTCGTGGAACTCGACGTCCATGCCGTCGGCGCCCGGGCGCACCGACATCCGGTACCAGCGGTCGTGCGGTGGGTAGTACTGCTCGAAGTCCACCGGCTCCCGGGTGTCCATCGTGTGCCGGTAGGCCCGCTCCACGTCGGTGCCCAGGGTCAGCGGGTGGATCTCCCACTGCGTGCGGCCGAGGAGGTCCTCGCGCCGTTCCTGCAGCAGCGTCTCGGCGGCTCGGTTGACGTACACCCAGCGGAAGTCGCGGTCCATGCAGACCAGCGGGATCGCGACCGACTCCGCCCAGGCGCCGGCGCGGCGCGCGTCAGGGAGAGGGTGGGCACGGGGCCGGTCCTGCACGGGGTTCCTCCGGCTCGGCGGGGAGAGCCCGCCGCTGCTCGGATCAGGCACCACAGCTCCCATCACACACCACGGACCGGGACGACGGACCTCGGCCCCTCGCGTTCGTGGGGTGCGTCAGGCTCGGGTACGGGCGGTCGCCCGGGTGGCATCGTCGAAGGGCGGGTGTGCAGCGGGGTCGGTCAGCCAGGTCGCCAGCTGGGCCAGCTCATCGCGCTGGGCGGCCACGAAGGCCGCGTCCACCACCCCGCCGTGCCCGGGGACGACCGGCCCGCGCACCAACTCGAGCAGCGCCGTGACCGTCTGCGCCCACTCCAGCGGGTAGGCGTCCTCCATCGCCGGTGGCGACCCGTCCTCGACCAGGTCCCCGGCGAAGAGGACGTCGTCCACGGTGACCACCAGGTCCGCGCCGGTGTGCCCGCGCCCGAGGTGCCGCAGCGTCACGGTGCGGCCACCCACGTCCAGCCGGGCGAGGTCGTCGACCAGGTGGTCGGGCGGGTCGATCGGTACGGTGGCGACCAGTTCGGCGGCGGGGTCGCCGTCCTCCCGGAGACCGGTGACCACCGAGGCGCGCTGCTGCTCACCGGTCGCCTCGAGCTCCTCGGCGCAGCGGCGGTGCCCCCAGACGGCGGCCGGCCGGAACGCCGCGTTGCCGAAGCAGTGGTCGTAGTGCGCATGGGTGTTGACGACGGTCCAGGGGTGCGGGGTGACGGTCCGGACCGCCTCGGCCAGGGCCCGGCCCTCCCCGAGGTGGGAGCGGGTGTCGATGACCAGGCAGCCGCCGTCGCCGACGACCAGCCCGCAGTTGAGGTCGAGCTCGCGGTGCCGGCGGACGAACACCCGGTCGCCGATCTCCCGCCAGCCGGCGGTCACCAGCAGATCCGCAGCGGCCGGCCGCGGGAGTCCGTCGTCCCGTCGCCCACCCGCTCGGCGGTGCCGGCGGCCAGCCGCTGGGCCGACCAGGCAGCGGCGCAGGCGTCCAGCGCATCGACGAGCGGGACGCCGGCCGGTGCCCCGGCCAGTGCCTCCTCCACGTCCATGACGGCGCGCAGGGCCTGCAGTCGCTGCACCGTGCCGCGGGCGGTGCCCTTGCGGTCGGTGACCCCGCCGAGCCCGAGCCGGAACGCCAGCTCGGGGTGCACCTCGACCACCCGGTCGGTCGGGGGCTGACCGAGGACGTCGTCCAGGGCGCGGATGGAGCGGACGAGCATGAACGCCTGGGCCGACGGCGCACGCGGTGGATCGGTGGCCGCGCGGGAGATGGCCCGGGCCTCGGCGTAGTCGTCGGTGGCCAGCACCGCCCGCACCGGGGTGGGGAAGACCGAGCTGGCCGCGCCGGTGGGGCGCAGGAGCCCTGCGGCCGCGACGTCGCAGGCCCGGACGCCGTCCTCCGACAGCCCGATCGGCATGTCGATGGCGACCACCTCGACGTCCGGCACCGCCAGCACCGCCGCCGCGTCGTCCAGCGCCCGCAGCTCCACCGTGCGCCCGTCGAGCAGCGCACCGACCCACTTCCCGCGCCAGCCGTCCACTCCGAGCACCGCCACCGGGCCAGCCTGCCAGGAGTCGGTGAGAAGATCGGCACATGCGCGTCTTCCTCGGCACGGACCACGCCGGCCTCGAACTGAAGTCCCACCTGATGCAGGTGCTCGCCGACGAGGGCTTCGAGCCGGTCGACTGCGGGGCCTTCGACTACGACCCGCAGGACGACTACCCGCCGTTCTGCTTCGAGGTGGGGGAGCGGGTCGTCACCGAGCCGGGCAGTCTCGGCATCGTCATCGGCGGCTCGGGCAACGGCGAGCAGATCGCCGCGAACAAGGTGCCCGGGGTGCGCGCGGCGCTGATCTGGAACGAGAGCACCGCCCAGCTGGCCCGCCAGCACAACGACGCCAACGTCGCCGCCGTGGGCAACCGCCAGCACAGCGTCGAGGAGGCGACCGCGCTGGTGCTGACCTATCTGCGTGAGCCGTTCAGCGGCGAGGAGCGGCACTCCCGCCGAATCGGTCTGCTCACCGAGTACGAGCAGAACCGGCAGCGTCCGGCAGGCGGGCTGCCCACCCGCAACCCGTGAGCCGGACCCGGTGACCGGGGACGACCTGCGCGCCGCGGTCGCCGCGGTCCAGCAGGTGTTCGCCCGGGTGCCCGACGGTGCGGCGGCGGTGCCGACACTGGGCACCGACGTCGTCGGCGTCGCCGCGCACATCACCTCCTGCCTGACCTGGTACGCCCAGGACCTGGTCGCCGGGCCGGTGGAGGTGAGCGCCTTCGACGTGGTCCGCCGGCCCGACGCCGATCTCGCCGAGACCTGCCTGCAGTTGGGTGCGGCGACCGAGGTGCTGGCCCGGGTGGTCGACGCGGCCGGCCCGGCCGAGCGGGGCGCGCACGACTGGGGTCTGGCCGACGCCTCGGGCTTCGCCGGGATGGGCTGCGCGGAGCTGCTGCTGCACACCGGTGACGTCGCGGCGGACCGTGAGCTGGACTGGACCCCGCCGTCCCGGCTGGCCGAGGCGACCCGGGCACGGCTCTTCCCGTGGGCGCCGGCCGACGCCGATCCGTGGGCGGCGCTGCTGTGGGCCACCGGCCGTGGCGAGCTGCCCGGCCGGGAGCCGGTCACCTCCTGGCGCTGGCACTGCGCCCCACTGTCGGAGTGGGACGGCACCCAGCCCGCCTGAGGACGACCCCTACTGGCGAGTTCGCGGCGACACCCTGCAGCGGGTCCGTCAGAAGGAGTCGGGGCACCAGGGGGCGACCGGCCAGCCGAACGCCGTCGACGCCTGGGTCACCGCGCCCGGGCTGATCTCGGTCACCCGGCCGGCGGCCTGCAGGGAGGCGAGTGAGACACCGCCCAGGTAGGCCGCAGCCAGCGCTTCGACGTCCAGGACCAGGTCCGGGTCGCGGTCGGTGCGGTCACTGTAAGCACCGGCCGGGTGTCCCCAGACGTGCCAGCGCCCGTCGTTCCAGTCACAGGACCGATCGCGCACCTCGAAGACCATGTCCAGCGGGGCCGGGTACCGGCGGGCGGACAGCGCAGCGCCCACGTCGACCAGCCGCACCCAGAGCGTGTCGACCGGGCGGGCGTGCCAGGCCCGGCCGTCGACCAGCAGGTGCGGCAGCGCATCGTCGGCGGGGCCCTGCGGGTACTCGATCGTGCGCATCAGGTCGTGCGCGAGCAGGAAACGCCACAGCGCGGCGTACGCGGTCGGGCTGCTGGCCCGGACCTCCTCGACGGTCAGCGTGCCGTCGGGTTCGCTGGTGTCGGTCCAGGTGGCCCGCAGCCGGTAGCTGGCGAACCCGGTGACCGTCCCGTCGGCCTCGGTGTGCAGCGCCAGCTGGCGGGGCGGACCGCCGGCGGCGAGCTCGGCGGAGTCGTGCAGCCGTCGCTCCCACCACCGGTCGTCGCGGGCCATGTTCCCCGGCACGAACCGGCGCACCCGCTCGTGCAGCGCCGCGGCCGCCGGGCGGAACTCCTCGACCTCGACCAGCCGCACGGTGCCGGTGCCGCAGTCGACGTCCGGCCGCAGGTGCAGCCGCTCGGTCGACCCGGTCCAGCCGCCCCGCGAGGCGACCGGGGCGTACCCGAACCGACCGTAGATCGGCCACTCGGCGGCCCACAGTGCCGCCACCGGCTCGCGGCCGGCCGCGTGCACCTCGCGCAGCTGGCGTCGCATGACCGCCGTCAGCACCCCGCGTCGCCGGTGGGTGGGGGAGACGGTCACCCAGGTGACGCCGGCGGTCGGCACCACCGCCCCCGGCACGGTCATCTCCAGGCTGTAGATGCCGGCGGTGGCGGCCACCCGCTCGCCGTCGAACAGGGCGAGCGAGCGGTCCAGCTCGGCCGTCGGGGCCGGGGAGTCCATGTAGGGGCCGGCGTGGTCGTGGCCGAAGGTCGTGCGCATGCCGCGGACGAAGCGCGGCCACTCCTCGGCGGTGATCGGGCGGAGCTGGTCGGCGATGTCGGTCACGAGGCGTGTCTACCCGGCGGGACCGACGGTCGGCCAACCAGTTCCGGCCGTGCGCACCGCGCACCGGGCCTCAGTGGCTGCTGGCCGGCAGCCAGCCCAGCCACCGCGGCAGCCACCAGGTCCGCTCGCCCAGCACCGCCATCGCCGCCGGCAGCAGCACCCCGCGGACCACGGTGGCGTCGATCAGCACCGCGACCGCCAGGCCCACCCCCAGCTGCTTGAACTCCAGCATCGACAGCGTCGCGAAGATGCTGAACACCGCCACCATGACCACCGCGGCGCTGGTGACCACGCCGGCCGAGCGGGAGACCCCGGTGGTCACCGCAAGCCGCAGCGGGATGCCCGCCTGGGCCGCCTCGCGGACCCGGGAGACCACGAACACGTGGTAGTCCATCGACAGCCCGAAGAGAACCACGAACAGGAACAGCGGGATCCAGGAGACGATCGCCCCGGTGGAGGTGAAGCCGAGCAGGCCCTCGGCCCAGGTCGACTGGAAGACCAGCACCAGCACGCCGTAGGCGGCGCCCACCGACAGCAGGGTGAGGACGGCGGCGATCAGCGCCACCGCCAGCGACCGGAACGCCACGGTCAGCACGACGACGGTGAGCGCCAGCACGAACCCGATCACGATCGGCAGCCGCTGCGCCATCGTGTCGCCGAAGTCGACGTCCCCGGCGGTGGCCCCGGTGACGGCCGTCGCCGTGCCGGACACGGAACCGAGCGTGGCGGGCAGGAGGTCCTCACGCAGCTGGGTGAGCCCGGCCCGGGCCCCGTCGCTGCCGGCCGCACCGGCGCCCGCCACCGACAGCCGGGCGACCGTGCCGTCGGGGCTGACCTCGAGCTCGCCGGCCGCCGTGGCGTCCGGCAGCCGGGCGACCAGCTCGTCGGCAGCGTCCTGGACGGCGGGCACGTCGAGCCGCTGCTCGTCGGTGCGCCAGACGACGACCTGGTCGGTGCTGCCCTCCTGCGGGAAGGCCGTGGCGATGGCGTCGTAGGCCCGGACCACGTCGCTGTCCCGGGAGAGCGCGTCGATGCCGGGGTTGGAGGTGGCCATGCCGATCGCCGGCGCGGCCACCGCCAGCAGCGTGGCCACCCCCACCGCCAGCGAGGTCCGCGGCCGGGACACCACCCGCCGGACGACGGCCGACCAGACCCGGCTGTCGTCCGTGCGGCCCACCAGCCGGCCCAGCAGAGGGACCCGCGGCCGCTCGATGCCCCGCCCCAGCAGCGCCAGCGTCGCCGGCAGCACGGTCAGGGAGCCGATCACCGACACCAGCACCACGAGGATCGTGCCGGTCGCGAACGAGGTGAACACCGGGCTCCCGGCCAGGTACATGCCCGCCATCGCCACCGCGACGGCGAGGCCGGAGGTGAGCACGGCCCGCCCGGAGGTGGCCGCGGCCAGCTCGACGGCCAGCGCGGTGGGTGCGCCGTGGCGCCGTTCCTCCCGGGCCCGTCGGACGTAGAACAGCGCGTAGTCGACCCCGACGGCCATCCCGATCAGCAGCACGACGCTGGCGGTGCTGGCGTCGACCGGGGTCAGCTGGGACACCAGGGAGACCAGGCCCAGGGCGCCGCCCACGGCGGTGAGCCCCAGCAGCAGCGGCACTCCGGCGGCGAACAGGGCACCGAAGGCCACCAGCAGCACCACCAGGGTCACCGGCAGGCTGAGCAGCTCCGCGCGCAGGAAGTCCTCCTCCAGCTGCTCGCCGACGACGGCGTCCAGCGAGCTGCCGCCGGACTCGACGACCTGCAGCCCCGGGTGGTCGGCCTGCACCCCGGCGACCGCGTCGAGCACCGGCCGCACCGCATCGACGGCCGCATCGTCGGCGGCCGAGCCGGTGCGGTCCCCGACGTCGAGGGTGACCGGCACCAGCAGCGCCGTCCCGTCGGCGGAGGGGACCGGGTCACCGACGTCGGCCACCTCGTCGAGCCCGCTGACGGCGGCGGCGACGTCGGCGGCGGCCGCGGTGCCCTCGACGCCGATCCCCGAGCCGTCGCGGGTCTGCACGAGCACCTGCTCGGTCGGCGGGTCGGGGAACCCAGCCCCGTCCAGGACGACGTCGGCCCGGCCGGACTCACCGCTGCCGCTCTGCGCAGCGGTGAGCGTCTTGGTGCCCATGGCGCCGCCGATGACGACGGCCAGTGCGACGGCCAGCACCCAGAGCCCGAGCACGGTCCAGCGGTGGGTGGCGCTCCACCGGGCCACCCGGACGGCGAACCCGTCCCGCGGGGGAGGTGGCGCGGTGGCGGGCAGGGTGGTCATCACGGGGACGCTCACGATGGGGCCTTCCAGCTCGGGCGCCGCAGAGGTGCGGCGTCGCTGGACCGAGCCTCGCGGCCCGAGATGATCATGTCGTTGCTGCTGGCCCCCCGAATGAGGTCGGGCTGGCACCATCTCGGTTGGCCGGTCAGCCCGACGAGGGCTGCGTCCTGTCGGTGGCCGGTGGCACCCTGCCGCCATGGCAGCGACTTCCGACGACGTCCGGACGATCGCTCTGGCCCTGCCGGAGGCCACCGAGCGCCCGGCGTGGGACATGGCCTGCCTGCGGGTACGCGACAAGGTCTTCGCGTCGATGCCGCCGGCGGAGGAGTGGGTCGCGATCCGGCTGGCGCCCGGGGAGAACGCCGAGCTGGCTGCCGAGCGGCCGGGGGTGTTCTCGGTGCCGCACCACTACCGCAACAGCAGCATGGTGGTCGTCCAGCTCGCGGCGGTGGACCGGGCAGAGCTGGCCGAGCTGCTCACCGAGGCGTGGCGGCTGCGGGCACCGGCCCGGCTGCGGGCGGCCTTCGACGCCGCTGCCGGCTGAACCGGTGCGCCCCGCTCAGCTGCGCAGGTAGGCCAGGGTCGCCATCACCCGGCGGTGCTGGTCGTCGTCCTGGCTCAGGCCGAGCTTGGCGAAGATGTGCTGGGTGTGCTTCTCCACGGCCCCTTGGGTGACGACCAGCTCGCGGGCGATCGCGGCGTTGGAGTGGCCCTCGGCGATCAGCCCCAGCACCTCCCGCTCGCGGGGGGAGAGCGAGCGCACCGGGTCGTCCCGCCGGCGCCGGGCGAACAGCTGGGCGACGACCTGCGGGTCGAGCACCGTGCCGCCGGCCACGACGTCGTCCAGGGCGGTGAGGAACTGGTCCACCTGCGCGACCCGGTCCTTGAGCAGGTAGCCGACCCCGCCGGCGCCGTCGGCGAGCAGCTCGTCGGCGTAGGCCACCTCCACGTACTGGGAGAGCACCAGCACCGCAGTCCTCGGGACGGCGCGGCGCGCCTCGACCGCGGCCCGCAGCCCCTCGTCGGTGTGGGTCGGGGGCATCCGGACGTCGACGACGGCGACGTCCGGCCGGTGCTCGACGACGGCCCGCACCAGTGACGGCCCGTCGGCGACGGCGGCCACCACCTCGGTGCCCGCCTCGCCGAGCAACCGGACGAGGCCCTCACGGAGCAGCACCGAGTCCTCGGCCAGCACGACCCGCATCCGGGGGCCGCCCCCGGTCACCGGCACGGCAGCTCGCCGATCAGCCGGGTCGGCCCGCCCCGCGGGCTGTCCACGGTCAGCACCCCGTCGACCGCGCGCAGCCGATCGGTCAGCCCGGCCAGCCCGTGGCCGGGAGCCAGCACGGCACCGCCGCGGCCGTCGTCCTCGACCACCACCCGGAGCCGGTCGGCCTCGCAGACCACCGTCACCCGGCTCACCGTCGCCTCGCTGTGCTTGGCGACGTTCGCCAGCGCCTCGCTCACCAGGAAGTACGCGGAGTTCTCCACGGCCGGTGCCAGCCGCTGTCCCGGGGGGAGGGCGATGGCCAGCTCGACCGGCACGGGGGAGCGGGCGGCGAGGGCGGCGAGCGCGGCGGCCAGGCCGCGGTCGGCCAGCACCGGTGGGGCGATCCCGCGGGACAGCGCCCGCAGCTCCTCCAGCGTCTCCCTGGTCTGCGCCGCCGCCTCCTCCAGCGTCGCGCGGGCGCCGTCCGGGTCGCTGTCGACCATCCGGCGGGCCCGGTGCAGGTCCATGCTGAGCCGGACGAGCCGCTGCTGGGGGCCGTCGTGGATGTCCCGCTCCAGCCGGCGCAGGGCGACGGCCTCGGCCGCCACCGCGGCGTCCCGGCCCTCCGACAGCCGGCCGATCTCGGCCTGGGTGGCGGCCCGGGAGGTCAACAAGACCCGGCCGAGCTGCGCCTCGGCGATGGCGCACCCCCGGACGACAGCCGGCAGGGTGAGGGCGAACAGCACCCCGATCGCGGTGTAGAGCAGCACCCGGTTGGTGGAGGTGTCGGCCAGCCCGATCAGCTCGGGCAACGTGTAGTTCTCCGCCTGCCCCGACTCGTCGTAGGGGATCGACCAGTCCCACGTCATGGAGGTCAGACCGGCCAGTGCCATCGCCCACCAGACGATCGTCACGACGAAGACCGGGATCGACACGGTCATGTGCAGCACAGCGTGCAGGACGTCGAGCCAGGACTGGGGGTCGCGCAGCGGGGTGATCAGGCGGCGCAGCAGCGGGGCACCCGGCTGCGTGCGCCGGTAGACCGGCCGGGGCAGTTCCCTCCGCAGGACGTCGGGCAGTTGCCTCCGCTCCAATGTCGCGAAGGCGCGGGCGACCAGCAGGGCCAGCACCAGGACCAGGAGCCCGATCCAGATGCCCAGGGTGACCACCCCGACGGTCAGCAGCGTGACCACCAGGACGAACGCGAGGATCGACAACCAGAAGTTGACCAGCACGTACCCGGTGTCCATGCCGAGCTGGCGCCACCAGCCGCGCCGGGGCTCGTGCGCCACGGCCTGGCCGGCCCGGGCGGGCAGTTCGGCGGTGGTCGTCGTCATGCGGACCAGCCTGACCTGCGGTGACGCGCCGCCCCAGCCCGCTGGCTGGCCGGTAGGGACTCGGGCTGGCCCGACCTGTGCGCGCTCATCTCAGGCGCAGATGCTCCCGGCCCGCCCCGGCCGTGTCCAGGACGCCGACCCGAGCAGCGGGTTTCGCGCCGACGGCGGACGCATCTACTGTCGGGGTGCCCCCGACCGTGTTCGTGCCCGCCCGCCCCGGGACCCCGGCTCCCTGGTGGCCGCGGGCACAGGAAGTAGCCGATGCGCCGCACCGCAGTCCTCCCTCGTCCCGCTCGCGGTCCCGCCGTCCCGGCGCTCGCCCTGGTCACCGCGCTGGTGCTCGCCGGGTGCACCGGCTCGGACGACGGGGACTCCGGCGGCTCGGCCGACTCGGGTGGCTCGGACGACCCCGCCGTCGCCGGGGCCGTGACCACGGCTCCGGATGCGGCGCGCACGCTCGTGCCCGACGCCGACCCGGTGGCCGCCGCCGTCTCGACCAGCCGGGCGCTGTACGAGAGCTCGGACGTGGCCGTCGTCGCCGGTGGCGGTGATGCAGACGCAGAGCTGCTGGGCGCGGTGGCGGCGGTGGGTCTCGGTGTGCCCCTGCTGCTGGGCTCCGACGACCCCGCCGACGTGCTCGGGGCGGAGCTGGACCGCCTCGGCGTGCAGACCGTGCTCGCCGTCGGCGACGACGCCGCCGACCTGGTCCCGGGTGGCTCGGACGACGTGGACGTCGTGGCCGTCCCCGCCGACGCCGAGGCGCTGGCGGAGGCGACCGGCCTGGACCTCGCCGAGCCCACGACCGTGCCGGACGCGGAGCGGGCGACTGCGGTGGCCGGGCTGGCGCCGGACGCGCTGCCGGTCCTGACGGCGGAGGCTCCGCCGGCCCCGGCGAGCCCCACCGAGACGGCGGCGGAAGGCTCGGAGACCGAGTCCGAGGCGTCGGAGACCGAGTCCGAGGCGTCCGAGTCCGAGCCGGCGGAGCCGACGGGGGAGCTGCCCGAGGTGCAGCGCCCCGAGCCGCTGGAGGACGTGGTGGTCCTCGCGAGCGGGGACGCGCAGTCGCTGGCGGGGATCGCGACGGCCCGGGCCGCCGGTGCCGAGGTGCTGCTCACCGGCGGGGTGGTCGACCCGCGTGTGTCGGCGGAGGTCGTCGAGCGCCTCGCCGCCGAGCCCACGGTCGTCGTGCTGGGTGCTGACCTGGCCGGGGCGCCGGGGATCGAGTGGAAGCTGGACACCGTGGCCACCGGCACGCAGCTGCCCGGCGGTGGTCAGCTGCTGTTCCCCGAGCACACGCTGATCGCCCTCTACGGCGTCCCCGGCAGCGGTGCCCTGGGCCTGCTGGGCGAGCAGGACCTGCCCGGTGCCATCGCGCGGGCACAGCAGTACGCCGACGAGTACCGGCCGCTGGTGGACAACACCGTCGTCCCGACGTTCGAGATCATCGCCACGGTGGCCTCGGCCTCGGCCGGCCCGGACGGCAACTACTCCGCCGAGCAGGACGTCGAGACGCTGCGCCCCTGGGTCGAGGCCGCCGGTGAGGCCGGCCTGTACGTGGTGCTGGACCTGCAGCCGGGCCGCACCGACTTCCTCACCCAGGCCAAGCAGTACCAGTCGCTGCTCGAGCTGCCCTACGTCGGCCTGGCGCTGGACCCGGAGTGGCGGCTGAAGCCGGGTGAGGTGCACCTGCGCCAGATCGGCCAGGTGGACATCGACGAGGTCAACCAGGTGGTGACCTGGCTGGCCGACCTGGTTCGGGAGAACGCCCTGCCGCAGAAGCTGCTGGTGCTGCACCAGTTCCAGGTGCGGATGATCGTCGACCGCGAGCGGCTGGACACCTCCCGCGACGAGCTGGCGATCCTGGTGCACGTCGACGGCCAGGGCTCGCAGCCGGCCAAGCAGACCACCTGGGAGGTGCTGCACCGCGGCGCCCCGGAGCCGCTGTACTGGGGTTGGAAGAACTTCATCGACGAGGACGAGCCGATGATCTCCCCCCAGGAGACCATCGAGACGGTGCAGCCGACCCCGGAACTGGTCACCTACCAGTAGCCCGACTCCTTCACTCTGTCGTAGCCCTCGGGCAGGATCGGCCGGGACGTCGCAGCGCGCCTCGTCCGGGGCCCACCAGGCGACGACGGAGAGCAGGAGTGCTTGCGATGACCGGTGTCGTCACCGAGCGGCCGGGCGCTAGCCCGGCCGCCGCGCTGGAGCCGCGGCTGGCCGAGCACCGGCGCGAGCTCACCGGGTACTGCTACCGGATGCTCGGGTCGTCCTTCGACGCGGAGGACGCGGTCCAGGAGACGATGGTCCGGGCCTGGCGGTCGCTGGACCGGTTGCAGGGCAGCGGTGCACTGCGCTCCTGGCTGTACCGGATCGCCACCAACGTCTGTCTCGACGCCCTCGACGGCCGCAAGCGCCGGGCGCTCCCGGTCGACCTGTCCGACGAGTCCTCGGCCCCCGTGCCCGCGTCGTTGGCCGGGGTGCTGGCCGACGGCGCGTGGGTCGAGCCGGCGCTGGACCGCAACGTCCTCCCCGTCGGGGGCGACCCGGCCGACATCGCCGTGCAGAAGGAGTCGGTGCGGCTGGCCTTCGTCGCCGCGCTGCAGCTGCTGCCGCCGCGGCAGCGGGCCGTGCTGATCCTGCGGGACGTGCTGCGCTGGAAGGCCGACGAGGTGGCGGCGCTGCTCGAGACCTCCGTCGCGGCCGCCAACAGTGCGCTGCAGCGTGCCCGCGCCACGCTCGCCGCGGCCCAGGCCCGGGAGAAGGCCCCCGACCGGGACGTCGCCGCCCCGGACGCCGAGCTGCTGGCCCGCTACCTGGACGCCTTCCTGCGCTACGACATCGAGGCCCTCGTCGCCCTGCTGCACGAGGACGCCGTGATGGACATGCCCCCTTACGCGATGTGGCTGCGCAGCGCCGCGGACATCGGCACCTGGTTCGCCGGCCCCGGCGCGGAGTGCCGCGGCTCGCACGTGGTGCCGCTGGAGCTCAACGGGAACCCGGCCTTCGCCCAGTGGCGGCCCAACGGGCCGGACGGCGCGCACCGGCCGTGGGCCGTGCACGCGCTGACCATGGCCGACGGGCGGATCACCCGGATGACGGCGTTCCTCGACACCCGGTTGTTCGACCTCTTCGGCCTGCCGCACGACCCGGCCGTCGCCGACCGGTGAACCCGGCGGACGACGTCGTCCTCGTGGTCGACGAGGACTGAGCGGATGGGCCGGCTCCGGTACGCGGTGACCTGCTGCGACGGCGCGCCACCAGCTCAGCGGTCCGGGTCTCCGGGGCGGACCAGCCCGTTCTCGTAGCCGTAGACCACTGCCTGCACACGGTCGCGGAGGTGCAGTTTCTGCAGCACCCGGCTCACGTGGCTCTTGGTCGTCTGCTCGGCGATGAACAGCTCTGCGGCGATCTCGGCGTTGGAATGCCCGCCCGCCATCAGGGTCAGGACCTCCCGCTCCCGCTCGGTCAGCCCGTTCATCGCCGGGTCGGGCGGTCGGGCGGTGATGCGGGCGTCGACGAACTGCTCGATCAGCCGGCGGGTCACCCCCGGCGCCAGGAGGGCCTCACCGCCGGCGACCACGCGGATCGCCCGCAGGACCTCCTCGGGTTCGCTGTCCTTGAGCAGGAAGCCGCTGGCGCCGGCCTGGAGCGCGGCGTAGACGTAGTCGTCGAGGTCGAAGGTGGTCAGCACCACGACCCGCGGCCGGTGGCTGTTCGGCTGGTCTGCGGCGAGCATGCGCCGCGTCGCCTCGAGCCCGTCGAGGACGGGCATCCGCACGTCCATCAGCACGACGTCGGGGCGCAGGCTCCGGGCCGCCGCGAGCGCCCGTTCCCCGTTCTCCGCCTCGCCGACGACGGTCATGTCCTCCTGGGCGTCGACGACGGAGCGGATGCCCAGCCGGATCATCGACTGGTCGTCGACGACGAGCACGCGGATCACGGAGCAGCCCCTGGTCCGGCCGCCACGCCGTGGTCGGGCAGGTCGGTCGCGACGGGGACCTCCGCCGCCAGCGGCAGGTGGGCGTCCACCTGCCATCCGCCACCGGGTACGGGGCCCGCGCTCGACCAGCCCCCCAGCAGCGCTGCGCGTTCGCGGATGCCGATCAGCCCGTGGCGAGCCCGGGTGGGGTCGCGGAGGTCCATGCCCGGACCGGGCGGAGCGACCGGGGAGGCGGTCGGTGGGTTGGTGACCGTCAGCTCGATCGCGTGTCCCTCCGGTGCGAGCCTGACGTCGACCGTCGCCGACGCACCCGGGGCATGCCGGACGACGTTGCTCAGCGCCTCCTGGACCACCCGGTACGCCGCCGCCTGCACGATCTCCGGGACCTCCCGGGTCGCCAACGCCGGGTCCACTGTCAGCCGGCCCGCCGTTCCGCCGCGCGCCGTCCCGGCGATCAGCTCGGGCAGGTCGGCCAGTGTCGCGGTCGGCGTGACCGGGGCGTTCGCCCCGTCGTCCCGCAGCACGCCGAGCAGCTGGCGCATCTCCGCCATGGCGGCCTTGGCCGAACCCGCGATCTGCTGCAGCTCGGCGGCCGCCTCCGGGCCCAGGTCGGGGAGCCGGAAGCGTGCGGTGCTGGCCTGCATGTGCACGACCGACATCGTGTGCGCCACCACGTCGTGCAGCTCCCGGGCGATCCGGGTGCGCTCCTCCACCAGTGCCCGCCGGGCCTGCTCGACCGCCACGTCCCGCTGGGCCGCCGACAGCTCGCCGGCCAGCCGGGACCGCTGCTGCCACACCGACCCGGCCACCAGCACGAGCAGGGCGCTGGCCGCGTAGACCGCGACGGTGATGTCGCCGGCGGTCTCGCTGCCCCACTCCACCACCTGGGCGGCCATCAGGAGGGCGAGGCCCAGGAGCGAGGCTCCCCAGACCAGGGCAGCGAGCCGCCAGCCGCGGGAGACCGCCAGCAGCCCGACGTGCGCCACGAGGAGCAGGACACCGGGGATGGTGAGCGGCCAGGCCTGCCCGTCGACGGGGTCGAGCGCCAGGGCGGTGGCCGCCGCCGCCACGAACTGGACGGCGGTGGCGAGCAGTGGACGGCGCAACGCCAGCGGGAGCGCGAGGCCCTGCGGCAGGTGGATCAGCAGCGCGGCGGTGAACGGCAGCCCGTAGATGCCCGTGGTGGTCGGCAGCTGCAGGAGGACCAGCAGGATCCCGGCGATCGCCGTGCCGGCCGTCCAGGACCTCGCCGGGGCACGGTCGTCCGGCCGGGTCACCGCCATCCGTCCTCCACCTGCCACTTCTCCGCCGTCCGGACGGGCACCCGCCCGCCGGCGATCCCTCCCGCGGGCTCGCCTGCATGCACGCTAGAGCGTCGCGCAGGGATTGTCGTCCCTCTCCCGAGCGGGGGGACCCCCTACCGCGGTACGGGTCCGCGCCCCTGGTGCAGCCACCGCGGAGCCATGCCGAACAGCTCCGCAGGCCGACGACCACGGCGTCCTCGCCGTCCTAGCTTCTCCTCGCCGCCGGACGGTCCGGCGGTTGATCCGCCCCGTTGCCCGGGGCGGGTCGGGAGGGAGCAGCGACCAGGTGCAGCCCTATCTCGTCCTGGCGCTGCTGATGCTGCTGGAGGGACCGGCCACCACGGTGGCGGCCGGTTCGATGGTCGGCGCCGGTGTGTTGGCGCTGCTGCCCGTGTGGCTGCTGGCCGTCTCCGCCGACGTCGTCGGCGACAGCCTGCTGTTCGTCCTCGGCCGGAGCGGGCGGCACGGGCGCATGCTCCCGCTGCTCGCGCGGCTCGGTGTCTCCGGAGCCCGCGCCGCGCGGCTCCGGAAGGACGTGCGTCGACGCCTCCCTCGCGTGGTGGTCGGCGCGAAGCTGGTCGACATCGGCGCCGTCCCGGCGTTCCTGGCCGCCGGTCTGGCCGGCGTCCCCTACCGCCGCTTCGTCGGCTGGGTCGCGTTCACCAGCTCCGCGCGAGCGGCCGTGCTGGTCGCCCTCGGCCTGCTGGCGGGTCCGCACATCTCGGGGATCGCCAGCTCGCCCTGGGCCTTCGTCTCGCTCAGCGCGGCCCTGGGTGTCGGTGTGCTCGCCGTCTCGCTCGTCGCCAAGAGGTTGTTCTCCCTACGGACTCGAGGAGTTCCCCAGTGAAGATCCTGATCGCCGCCGACACCTATGCGCCCGACGTCAACGGCGCGTCCTACTTCGCCCAACGGCTGGCCGCCGGCCTGGCCACCGAGCACGAGGTGCACGTGCTCGCCCCGTCCCGGAGCCATCACAGCACCTCCGCGCAGGCCACCGGAGGCGTCACCGAGCACCGGGTGCGTTCCCTGCCGGTGCTCGTCCGCCGCGGCTTCCGGATCTGCCCGCCCGCCGGGTTGCAACGCCGCGTCCGAGCAGTGCTCCGGACGGTGCGACCGGACGTGGTGCACGTCCAGAGCCACTTCCTGGTGGGACGGGCGGTGCTCCGTGCGGCGCGCGCGCTGGGCATCCCCGTGGTCGCCACCAACCACTTCATGCCGGAGAACCTGCTGCACTACGTGCCCGGTGGCGCCGCCGTCCGGCGCCGGGCGCACCAGTGGGCGTGGCGGGACGCCGCCGGCGTGCTCGCCCTCGCCGACGTGGTCACCAGCCCCACGCCGTTCGCCGCGGCGTTGGCCGAGTCGGCCGGTGTCCCCGGGCCGGTGCTGCCGATCTCCTGCGGGCTGGACCTGGACCGCTTCACCCCCGGGCGCGACGGTGCCCGGTTCCGCCGCAGGTACGGACTGCCCTCCGTCCCGGTCCTGGCCTCCGTCGGCCGGCTGGACCCGGAGAAGAACGTGCACGAGCTCATCGAGGCGCTCGCCCTGGTCCGGGCGCGGTCGGACCTCCACCTGCTCGTCGTCGGGGACGGTTCAGAGCGCACCAGGCTCGAGGCGCTGGCCGCCGAGCGGGGCGTGGCGGGTGCGGTGACCTTCACCGGCGTCCTGAGCGACGCCGAGCTGCCCGACGCCTACGCGGCCGCGGACTTCTTCGGCATGGCCGGCACCGCTGAGCTGCAGAGCCTGGTGACCCTGGAGGCGATGGCCACCGGGCTGCCGGTGCTGGGCGTCGACGCCGGTGCGCTGCCGCACCTGGTGCACCACGGGCGGACCGGCTGGCTCTACCGGCACGGCGACGTCGAGGAGCTCGCCGAGCGGCTGACCGCCCTGCTGGACGACCCGGCGTCCGCCCGGCGGATGGGCCGGCGCGCCCGGGCCGTCGCCGCAGAGCACGACCTGGGCGCCACGCTCAGCGCGTTCGTCGGCCTCTACGACGCCTGCCTCCGCTCCCGCACGGCGGACCAGCCCCGCCGCGATGTCCTGGTGCCGACATGACCGCGCTCTCGGCGCCGCCGCGACCCGGGCCGGCGACGGCCGTCGCGGCGGACGTCCACCCGGCGCCGGGAACCAGCAGCCGGTCCGCGCCGTGGTTGCCGGTCGTCCTGCTCGGGGTGGCCGTCGCCGTCCTGGCCGGGATCGGCACCGACGTCGTCGGCGGCGACACCCTCGACGGCATGCTCAGCGACGCCGTGCACCGGCCCGCCGGCGGCTGGTGGCTCGCGGGGTGCATGGTGGGGCTGGAGATCGCGGCGGCCGGTACGGCCCTCGGGGTGCACCGCCGCCTCCCGGCCGGTGCCGGGCGGACCGCGGTGCTCGGACTGCTGGCCCTGTGGTCGGTCGGCCTCGCCGCGGTGGCCGCGTTCCCCACCGACCTGCCCGGGCTCGACACGACGGCGTGGGGACGGGTGCACCAGGTGGCGGCCGGCGTGGCGATGGTGGTGCCGCCGGTCGTCGGGCTCCTGGTCGCGGCGACCTGTTCGCCCCCGGCTCGCCGCGCCCTGCGCGGTGCGGCGGTCGGCCTCGGCGGGCTGGGCGTGTCCTTCCTGGCCCTGCACGTCCCCGTCGTGTTCGCGGGCGCCGATCCGATGCCGGGCATCGGGCTGGTCGAGCGGCTGCTGCTGGCCGGCACGGCGGCCACGGCGGTGCTCGTCGCCGCGGGCCTGGCCGGTGTCGAGGATTCGCCGCCCTCTGCCGAGGGAGGTCTCCGGTGACCTGGCCGACCGACCTGATGGACACCGTCCTGGGCTCCCTCTGGGTGTACCTGGCCATCGTCTGAAGTGACGCCTGTCAGGCGGACACCTCGTTTCGTGTCAGGCCCCGGACGGGTGCACCGGGTGTGTGTCGGGCGACGTCGGCGAGGCCCTGCTGGACGGTGCGGTAGGCCGACAGGCCCAGCGCCGCGGGCACCTCGGGCAGGTGCAGTTCCCACTGCAGGCCGGCGCCGGCGGCCTGCGCCGCGCGCAGCAGGACCTCGAGATCGCCCAGGCCGGGTTGCGGTGCCCGCTCGGCGCCGTCGTCACGCGGCGGGCGCTGGCTCGGGGCGACCTGGGTCGGCGCCCGCTGCGTCCACTGGGTTCGGCCAGGTGAGGCCAACAGGGCGAGTGTGGAGCGGGTGACCGGGATCGAACCGGCATGGCCAGCTTGGAAGGCTGGGGCTCTACCATTGAGCTACACCCGCATGCGTACCGCGGCAGCCTAACTCGTGCCCACGCGGCGGTGTCCGCAGGCCGTCGGCCTAGACTCGCCGGTGGCCACGGGGTGTAGCGCAGCTTGGTAGCGCACCTGCTTTGGGAGCAGGGGGCCGCAGGTTCAAATCCTGTCACCCCGACACCGCCGCGAGGTCTGGAAGACTCGCGGGCACGATCGGCCGCCGTCCCCACGGAGGCCGCGCCCACCCCCGTCGTACCTGAGGAGCACGCCGCTGTGAAGAGCACCATCGAGAACCTGGGCCCGACCCGGGTCCGGCTCGCGATCGAGGTGCCGTGGAGCGACCTGGACCACGCCTTCGGTGAGGTCTACAAGGAGCTGGGCAAGCAGGTGCGCGTTCCCGGCTTCCGCCCCGGCAAGGTCCCCAACCGGGTCCTCGACCAGCGCATCGGCCGCCCGGTCGTGCTCGAGCAGGTCGTCCAGCACGCCGTCCCGGAGGTCTACTCCGAGGCGATCCGGGAGAACCAGGTCCGCGTCATCAGCCAGCCCGACGTCGAGGTCACCCGCCTCGACGACGGCGAGGCCCTCGCCTTCACCGCCGAGGTCGACGTCGCCCCCACCCTCGAGCTGCCCCCGCTGGACTCCCTGGCGGTGACCGTCGACGACGTCGAGGTCACCGACGAGGAGATCGACCAGCAGGTCACGATGATGCGGGAGCGCTTCTCCACCCTCTCCGGTGTCGAGCGCGCGGCCGAGGACGGCGACTTCGTCTCCATCGACCTGGAGGCCACGCTCAACGGTGAGGTGCTCGAGGACGGCAGCACCACCGGCATGTCCTACGAGGTCGGCTCGGGCAACCTGATGCAGGGCCTGGACGAGGCCGTGCGCGGGCTGTCCGCCGACGAGAGCGCCACCTTCTCCACGGCCCTCCTCGCCGGCGACCAGGCCGGTGAGATGGCCGACGTGACCGTCACCGTCCGGTCGGTCAAGGCCAAGGAGCTGCCGGAGCTGGACGACGAGTTCGCCTCGGTCGCCAGCGAGTTCGACACCCTGGCCGAGCTGCGCGAGGACGTCCGCACCCGGCTGGCCCGCACCAAGGTGCTGCAGCAGGGCGGGCAGGCCCGCGACAAGCTGGTCGAGCACCTGCTCGAGACCATCGAGGTCCCGGTCCCGGAGAAGCTGGTCGAGCAGGAGCTCAGCTGGCGCACCCAGGCCATGGAGCGCGAACTCCAGCAGGCCGGCATGGACTGGGACGCCTACTTCTCGATGGCCGAGGTCGAGAGCCGCGAGGCCTACGACGCCGAGATGCGCGAGAACGTCGAGAAGGCGGTCAAGACGCAGTTCGTGCTCGACTCGATCGCCGACGCCCGCGAGGTCACCGTCGACAACGAGGACCTCTCCGCGCAGATCATGGCCCAGGCCCAGCGCAACCGGGTCAGCCCCGAGCAGTACGCCCAGCAGCTCCAGCAGGGCAACAACATCGCCGAGTTCGTCGCCGACGTGCGGCGTACCAAGGCGCTGGCCCAGCTGCTGGAGGAGACGACGATCACCGACGAGTCGGGCAACGTCGTCGACCTGGAGGCGCTGCGTCCCCGCACCGTCGCCGCCGACTCGGCCGACGCCGAGGACGATGCTGCTGAGGCCGCCGAGGACGATGCTGCTGAGGCCGCCGAGGCCGAGGCCGTCGAGTCCGACGCGGTCGAGGAGACCGACACCGAGGAGACGGCCGGCAAGGCCTGACCCACCGCGACACCCTGCGCCGCCCGTACCCCGTTGGGTACGGGCGGCGCTGTCGTTCCGGCGTGCCGTCCGGGTCGTCGCCTCGCAGGTCGGCGCCGGTGCCGCTGCGCCCACGGCGAACACCGGCCCGCGCCGGGAGGAACCGGTCGGGGGTGCGCGTTAGGGTCGACGTGACACTCAGGCACCCCTGAAGGACGACCACACGAGGCCGCATCGACGACCGGCACCGAGGGTCGTCCGCAGCGTCGTCGGTCGCCCCCCGACCACCGGCCAACCCGTTCCACGAGACCGACTGCACCGCAGTCCTACGGAGGTCACCGCACCCGTGAGCAACTCAGACCTGATCACCGCCAGCGCGCCGCTGATGCGCGCCGGCGGCTCGATGATGAACCTCAACGACTCGGTCTACGAGCGCCTGCTGCGTGAGCGGATCATCTTCCTCGGCAGCCAGGTCGACGACGTCATCGCCAACCAGCTCGCCGCGCAGATGCTGCTGCTGTCCGCAGAGGACCCCAAGCGCGACATCCACCTCTACATCAACTCGCCCGGCGGCTCCGTCACCGCCGGCATGGCGATCTTCGACACGATGCAGTTCATCGACTGCGACGTCGCCACCTATGCGATGGGCCTGGCCGCCTCGATGGGCCAGTTCCTGCTCACCGCCGGGACCAAGGGGAAGCGCTACTCCCTGCCCCACACGCGGATCCTGATGCACCAGCCCTCGGCCGGCGTCGGCGGCACCGCCTCCGACATCGCCATCCAGGCCGAGCTCTTCCGGAGCACCAAGCACCAGCTCAACGAGCTGCAGGCGCAGTTCACCGGGCAGACGGTCGAGCAGATCGAGAAGGACTCCGACCGCGACCGCTGGTTCACCGCGCAGGAGGCCCTCGAGTACGGCTTCGTCGACCACGTGGTGACCCGCGCAGAGTCCATGACCTCGACCGACAACCCGGTCACCGACGGACCGGAGAAGTGACCATGAGCAGCAGCTTCGAGATGCCCTCCAGCCGGTACATCCTGCCCTCCTTCGTGGAGCGCACGAGCTACGGCATGAAGGAGTCGAACCCGTACAACAAGCTCTTCGAGGAGCGCATCATCTTCCTCGGGGTGCAGGTCGACGACGCCTCGGCCAACGACGTCATGGCCCAGCTGATCACGCTGGAGTCCAACGACCCCGACCGTGACATCACGATGTACATCAACAGCCCCGGTGGCTCGTTCACCGCGCTGACGGCCATCTACGACACGATGATGTTCGTCCGCCCCGACATCCAGACCGTCTGCATGGGCCAGGCCGCCTCCGCGGCCGCCGTCCTGCTGGCTGCCGGGACGAAGGGCAAGCGTCTGGCGCTGCCGTACTCCCGCGTGCTGATCCACCAGCCCTCCGGCGAGGCCGGCGGTCAGGTCACCGACCTGGAGATCCACGCCCGCGAGATCGAGCGGGTGCGGGTGCAGATGGAGAGCATCCTGGCCAGGCACACCGGGCAGAGCCAGGAGCAGGTCCGCAAGGACATCGACCGGGACAAGATCCTCACGGCCCAGGAGGCCATGGAGTACGGGATCGTCGACCAGGTCATCCAGAGCCGCAAGCTCAACGCCCTGCCGGCCTGACGCAGGGATGGGACGGGCCGAGGGCGCGCGTGTCGCGCTCTCGGCCCGTACCGTTCTCCCATCCGGCGTCCCGGTGTCCTCTCGACGACTCAGCCGGGTCGCGGGGGAGGGCCGGGACGGGTGTTACGGGCCGGGCGACCCGGGTGAGTTCCTGCCCGGGAACGTCGGATCAGCCGGGTAGGTTCGGCGAACGCCCGATCCCCGGTCCACGACCGCAGGGGCACCGGACGCCAGCAGGAAGGGCGTCGACGAGGGCATGACACAGCACGAACCAACGGGGCCGCAGCAGCGTCGTCCCATTCGAGGTGGAGGTCAGCCAGGTGGCACGTATCGGTGAGAGCGGCGACCTGCTCAAGTGCTCGTTCTGCGGGAAGAGCCAGAAGCAGGTCAAGAAGCTCATCGCTGGCCCTGGGGTGTACATCTGCGACGAGTGCATCGACCTCTGCAACGAGATCATCGAGGAAGAGCTCTCGGAGTCGTCGGACCTCAAGTTCGACGAGCTGCCCAAGCCCAAGGAGATCCACGACTTCCTCGAGCAGTACGTCATCGGCCAGGAACAGGCCAAGCGCACGCTCGCCGTCGCCGTCTACAACCACTACAAGCGGGTGCAGGCCGGCGGTGACCGTTCCCGCGACGAGGGCGTCGAGCTCGCCAAGTCCAACATCCTGCTGATGGGCCCGACGGGCTGCGGCAAGACGCACCTGGCGCAGACGCTGGCCCGGATGCTCAACGTGCCCTTCGCGATCGCCGACGCCACGGCGCTGACCGAGGCCGGCTACGTCGGCGAGGACGTCGAGAACATCCTGCTGAAGCTGATCCAGGCGGCCGACTACGACGTCAAGCGCGCCGAGACCGGGATCATCTACATCGACGAGGTCGACAAGATCGCCCGCAAGAGCGAGAACCCGTCGATCACCCGGGACGTCTCCGGCGAGGGCGTGCAGCAGGCACTGCTGAAGATCCTCGAGGGCACGACCGCGTCGGTGCCCCCGCAGGGCGGGCGCAAGCACCCGCACCAGGAGTTCATCCAGATCGACACCACGAACGTGCTGTTCATCGTCGGTGGCGCCTTCGCCGGGCTCGAGGAGGTCATCGAGGCCCGCACCGGCAAGCAGGGCATCGGCTTCGGTGCCGAGGTGCGCGGCAAGGCCGAGGTGGAGAAGGCCAACGCCATCGCTCAGGTCATGCCCGAGGACCTGCTGAAGTTCGGCATGATCCCCGAGTTCATCGGCCGGCTCCCGGTGATCACCACGGTGCAGAAGCTCGACCGCACGGCGCTGATGAACATCCTCACCGAGCCGAAGAACGCCCTGGTGCGCCAGTACCGCCGGCTGTTCGAGCTCGACGGGGTGGAGCTGGAGTTCACCGACGACGCGCTCGAGTCGATCGCCGACCAGGCCATCCTGCGGGGCACCGGTGCCCGTGGGCTGCGGGCGATCCTGGAGGAGGTGCTCCAGTCGGTGATGTACGACATCCCCAGCCGCGAGGACGTCGCCACGGTCGTCATCACCCGCGAGGTCGTGCTGGAGCACGTGAGCCCCACCCTCGTGCCCCGCAAGCCCGCCCGCGCCCCCCGCGAGAAGTCCGCGTAGTCCCAGCACCACCCGACGGCCCGCTTCCCCACCGGGGGAGCGGGCCGTCTCTGTATTCCATGACTCGGCGTGCGCAGACTGACAGCTGCGAGCTGCCCGACTGACAGTGCGCGCCCGCCGTCCACAGATGTGCGGCGCGGCCCCGGCGCCCGAGCCGCGAGCGGCAGGCTGTTGGCGTGCGGCACGACGTCGAGGCTCTGGTCGGACCGCGAGGATGGACCACGTGGGCGCAGTTGACGGCGCAGGTGAGCCCGACGACCGTCCGCTCGTGGGTCGCGAGTGGCCGGCTGCTGCGTCTCGGTGGTGGCTGCTATGCGCTACCGGGGTCGACAACCGACTGGCGGATCCGGGTGGCTGCCGCCGTCCGGTCGCGGGAGGCCGTGGTCAGCCACGCGACCGCCCTGGCGCTCTGGGGCCTCGTCCCGCCGCCCGCCGGGCCTGTCCACGTCACCGTGGCGCCGGGCCGCAGTGGTCGGGGTGCCCCGGGGGTCGTGCTGCACCGGGTGGCTGACGCCGACTGGCACGTGCGGCCGGTCGGCGGGTTGCCGGTGACGTCGGTCGAGCGCTCGGTCGTCGACGCGTGGGCTGATCCCTCCGGTGCCGGGCGCCCCGCTGTCCGCGCAGCAGCGATCACCGCGGTCCGCCGGCGGCTGTGCACGGCGCGACAGTTGACCGATGAGCTGGCTCGGCGTCCCCGGTTGCCCGGGCGAGCTGCCTTGACCGAACTCGTCCGGTTGCTCGCCGACGGGTGCCAGAGCGAGCTTGAGATCTGGGGTTGTCTGCAGGTACTGCGTGCTCCCGGCATGCCGGCGTTCGTCCAACAGCGTCCGATCACGGTGGCGGGGGAGCGGTTCCTCCTCGATGCCGCCTGCGAGGACGTGCTGCTCGCCGTGGAGATGGACGGGGCCGCCTGGCACGGCTCTCGCGAGCAGCGGGAGCGGGACATCCGCCGAGACGCCCTGGTGGCCACGGTCGGGTGGCAGACCCTCCGGTTCAGCTACCGGAGGCTCACGGTCGAAGCCGCCGCCTGCCGCACCGAGATCCTGACTGTTCACACGGCCCGGCGCCGCCTCTTCGGGCTCGACGTCGTGCGCTGAGTGCCAGGTCCAGCCTCGGCACCTGGCACTCAGCGCACATCGGTCAGTCGGTGGGGGTGTCGGCGAGGACTACGTCGACCTGGAGCGTTCCGTCGCCGGCGACGACGGTCAGTTCTGCGATCCGGCCGGCGTCCACCAGGTCACCCCGGGCGGCCTCGACCGCGGCCACCCGCGCCTCGGGCACGGTCACCGTCGTCGTGGCGACGTCGGTGCGCATCGAGGTCTTCGCGTCGGACTTCGCCTTGCGGACGAGCGACAGCACCTCCGCGGCCGCCGACACCACCGCCGGGTCGCCACCGGTCGGCAGCTCGGTCGCGGTCGGCCACAGCGCCCGGTGCACCGAGCCGGTCTGCCACCAGGACCAGACCTCTTCGGTCACGAACGGCAGCACCGGGGCGAGCAGCCGCAGCTGCACCGACAGCGCCAGCGCCAGCGTGGCCTGGGCGGAAGAAGCCGCGGGGCCAGAGCCGTAGGCGCGGGTCTTCACCAGCTCCACGTAGTCGTCGCAGAAGGACCAGAAGAACGACTCGGTGACCTCGAGCGCCCGGGTGTAGTTGTAGGCCTCCATCGCCGCGGTCGCCTCGTCGACCACCTGGGCCAGCGAGGCGAGCAGCCCGCGGTCGATCGGCTCGGTGACCGCCTCGGCCGTCAGGTCGGGAGAGGCGCCCAGCCCCAGCACGAACTTGCCGATGTTGAGCACCTTCATGGCGAGCCGGCGGCCGACCTTCATCTGCGCCTCGTCGAAGGGCGAGTCCGCACCCGGCCGGGCGCCCGCAGCACGCCAGCGCACCGCATCGGTGCCGTAGCGCTCCAGCACGTCGATCGGGGTGGTCGCGTTCCCCTTGGACTTCGACATCTTCTTGCGGTCGGGGTCGACCACGAAGCCGGAGATGGTCGCGTGCGTCCACGGCACCGCGCCGTGCTCGAAGTGCGCCCGGACGACGGTGGAGAACAGCCAGGTGCGGATGATGTCGTGCGCCTGGGGCCGCTGGTCCATCGGGAAGACGTGCGCGAACAGCTCCGGGTCGGTCTCCCAGCCCGAGGCCACCTGCGGCGACAGCGACGAGGTGGCCCACGTGTCCATGACGTCGGGGTCGGCCATGAACCCGCCCGGCACGCCCCGCTGGTCGACGCTGAAGCCCTCGGGGACGTCGGAGGACGGGTCGACCGGCAGCGCCGACTCCGGCGCCAGGATCGGCGCGGAGTAGTCGGGCTCGCCCTCGGAGTCCAGCCGGTACCAGACCGGGAACGGCACACCGAAGAAGCGCTGCCGGCTGATCAGCCAGTCGCCGTTGAGCCCCTCGACCCAGTTGTCGTAGCGGTGCCGCATGTGTTCGGGCACCCACTGGATCTCCCGGCCGCGGGCCAGCAGCGCGTCGCGCAGGTCGCCGTCCCGCCCGCCGTTGCGGATGTACCACTGCCGGGTGGTGACGATCTCCAGCGGGCGCTCGCCCTTCTCGAAGAACTTCACCGGGTGCGTGATCGGCTTCGGGTCGCCGACCAGGTCACCGGACTCGCGCAGCAGTTCGACGATCCGCTGCTGCGCGCTGAAGGAGGTCTTGCCGGCCAGCTCGGCGTACACGTCGGCGGGGACGTCGGCCGGCGGGTCGGCGATGAACCGGCCGTCCCAGCCGATGACGGCGCGGGTCGGCAGCTGCAGCTCCCGCCACCAGGTGACGTCGTTCAGGTCGCCGAAGGTGCAGATCATCGCGATGCCCGAGCCCTTGTCCGGCTCGGCCAGCCGGTGCGCCACGACGGGCACCTCGACGCCGAACAGCGGCGTCGTGACGGTCTTCCCGAACAGCGGCTGGTAGCGCTCGTCGTCGGGGTGGGCGACCAGGGCCACGCAGGCCGGGAGCAGCTCGGGGCGGGTGGTCTCGATGAAGACCGGGCCGCTCGGGCCGGCGAAGCCGATCCGGTGGTAGGCGCCCGGGCGCTCCCGGTCCTCCAGCTCGGCCTGGGCGACGGCGGTGCGGAAGGTGACGTCCCAGAGGGTCGGCGCCTCCTGGGCGTAGGCCTCACCGCGGGCCAGGTTGTGCAGGAACATCTTCTGCGCGGTGGCCCGCGAGGACTCCGAGATCGTCCGGTAGACGCCTCCCCAGTCGACCGAGAGGCCGACCCGGCGCCACAACTTCTCGAACTCCGCCTCGTCGACGGCGGTGAGCTGCTCGCACAGCTCGACGAAGTTGCGCCGGGAGATCGGCAGCTGGTCCTTGCCCGGCTTCTCCGGCGGGGTGAAGTCCTCGTCGTAGGGGAGCGAGGGGTCGCAGCGCACGCCGTAGTAGTTCTGCACCCGGCGCTCGGTGGGCAGGCCGTTGTCGTCCCAGCCCATCGGGTAGAAGACGTGCTTGCCGCGCATCCGGTGGTACCGGGCGACGATGTCGGTGTGCGTGTAGCTGAACACGTGGCCCACGTGCAGCGACCCGCTGGCCGTCGGCGGCGGGGTGTCGATCGCGTAGGTCTGCGACCGGGGGGCGGAGAGCGCGGCGTCCCGGTCGAAGGCGTACGTGTCGCCCTCGGCCCAGCGGGCCACCCACTTGTCCTCCAGCCCGTCGATCGAGGGCTTCTCGGGTACGCCGCCGGTGCTCCCCGGGGGAGTGCTGTCCAGGGATCGGGTGTCGGCAACCATGACTGGCATCCTAGGAGCGATGAGCACCTCCCTTTCCCGTGACCTGGCCCGGGTCGAGCAGGCGCTCCTGGCGCGGTGGCCGGAGAACCGGCTCGAGCCGTCGCTGACCCGCATCTCCGCCCTGGTCGACCTGCTCGGCTCACCGCACCGTGCGATGCCCGTCGTCCAGGTCACCGGCACCAACGGCAAGACGACGACGGCGCGGATGGTCGATGAGCTGCTGCGCGGCTTCGGCCTGCGCGTCGGCCGGTTCACCAGCCCGCACCTGGAGTCGATGCGCGAGCGGATCGTGCTCGACGGCGAGCCGCTGCCGGCCGAGCGCTTCGTCGAGGTCTACGACGACATCGCGCCCTACGTGCAGATGGTCGACGCGGGCAGCGACGTCCCGATGTCCTTCTTCGAGGTGATGGTGGCGATGGCCTACGCCGCCTTCGCCGAGGCGCCGGTCGACGTCGCCGTCGTCGAGGTCGGCATGGGCGGCACCTGGGACGCGACCACCGTCGCCGACGCCCGGGTCGCCGTCGTCACCCCCGTCTCGCTGGACCACGCCGAGTACCTCGGGCCGGACGTCGCCACGATCGCCACCGAGAAGGCCGGGATCATCAAGCCGAGCACCGGGGACGGCGTGCTGCCCGACGGGCGCCCGGACGGCGGCGTCGTCGCGGTGCTCGCCCACCAGCCGGCCGGCGCGCTGGAGGCGCTGGTGCGGCGGGCGATCGAGGTCGACGCGACCGTCGCCCGCGAGGGCACCGAGTTCGGCGTGCTGGAGCGCCGGGTGGCCGTCGGCGGCCAGCAGGTGCGGCTGCAGGGGCTGGGCGGGGAGTATGACGAGGTCTTCCTGCCGCTGTTCGGCGCGCACCAGGCGCAGAACGCCGCCGTGGCGCTCGCCGCCGTGGAGGCGTTCCTGGGCGCGGGGTCGGCCACCGGCCCGGTCGCCCAGGACGTCGTCCGGGAGTCCTTCGCCGCGGTGCGCTCGCCCGGCCGGCTGGAGCGGGTCCGCACCTCCCCGGCGGTGCTGGTCGACGCCGCACACAACCCGGCCGGCATGGCGGCGACGGTCGAGGCCGTCCGGGAGTCCTTCGACTTCACCCGGCTGGTCGGCGTCGTCGGCTGCGTGCAGGGCAAGGACGTGACCGGCATGCTCGCCGAGCTCGAGGGCCTGTGCGCCGAGCTGGTGGTCACCCAGAACAGCTCGCCGCGGGCGATCCCGGCCGATGAGCTGGGGGCGCTGGCGGTCGACGTCTTCGGTGCCGACCGGGTCAGCGTGCACCCGCTGCTCACCGATGCGCTGGAGTCGGCGATCGAGCTGGCCGAGGCCGGCCCGGACGACGCCCTGGGTGGCTCCGGCGTGCTGGTCACCGGCAGCGTGGTCACCGCGGGGGAGGCCCGGGCCCTGCTGTCCGGCGCGCAGCGGTGACGGCACCGGACCCGGTCCGTGCCGGCAAGGCCCTCGGCGGGGCCGCGGCGGCGATCCTGCTGCTGGAGGGGATCGCCGTTCTCTTCGTGCCGCGGGGCATCGCCCAGACCGGAGAAGGGCTCACCGGCACCCGGCTGACCGTCCTGCTCGTGCTGGCCGTGCTGCTGATCCTGGCCAGCGGGCTGCAGCGTCGTCCGCAGGGTCTGGTCATCGGCTCGGCACTGCAGGTGCCGTTGCTGCTCACCGGGCTGCTCAGTGGGGCGATGTGGCTGGTCGGCGGCGTCTTCGTGGCGATCTGGCTGTACCTGTTGCAGGTCCGCAAGGAGCTGCTCGGCTCGCCCTTCGGGCCGCCGCCGGCGGCACCTCCGGCACCGCCGGCCGGCTGACGGCGCTACGCCGCCGAGGCGTCCCCGAGCTGACCGCGCAGCCGGTCGGCGTCGGTGCCCAGCTGCTGGAGCACCTGCCGCACCACCGGGTCGCCGACGGCGAGCAACCCCGCAAGCACGGCACCGCTGTCGATGACCCGGGCCCGGCGGCGCAGCTTCGACCGCAGGACGTGGCGCAGCGACTCCTCCAGGGCCTGCTTGCTCCCATCGGCGAACGGCAGGTGACCAGTGGGCTCGCGGCCACCGCGGTCCAGCGCGCCCGGGCCGAAGGCGGACTCGGCAGCAGCTCGCACCTGGTCCAGGTCGATGCCGATGGCGGCCAGTGCGTCGGCGTCCAGCGCGCCGTTCGAGCGTGCCAGGGCCGCCTCGACGGATCCCAGGTCGGCGCCGGTCGCCCGCAGCGCCTGGCCCCCTCGACCGGGGTCGGCCGTCAGGGCCAGGAGGAGGTGCACCGGCTCGACCTGCTCGGCGTGCAGCCAGCGAGCCTGTGCCTGTGCCATGACGACCACCTGACGGGCCTCTCGGGTGAAGCGCTCGAACACGTCATCGGTCCCTTCTCGAGGTGGCGTGCTTCTTGTGGACGGCCTGCTTGCTGACGCCGAGGGCATCAGCGATCTGCTGCCAGGACCAGCCGCGCGCCCGGGCGTTGCCGACCTGGAGCACCTCGAGACGGTCGGCGAGGTCGCGCAGCGCACGGATGGCGCGGAGCCCGGTGTCCGGGTCGTCGGCCGCGGCGGCGGTGGTGACGTCGGTGGGGGAGGCCATGTCGTCAACCTAGATTGACAGCGGTGACCTGTCAACCTGGATTGACAGTTGACGTCCCGTACGCTCCCGGGCGTGTCTGCACCCACTGCTGAGCGTTCGCTGGTCCTGGTCAAGCCCGACGGCGTTGCCCGCGGCCTGGTCGGCCAGGTCATCGCCCGCCTGGAGGCCAAGGGCCTGCGCCTGGTCGCCGCCGAGCTGCGCACCCTGACCACCGAGGTCGCCGAGGAGCACTACGGAGAGCACCGCGAGCGGCCGTTCTTCGGCTCGCTGGTCGAGTTCATCACCGGGGGACCGCTGCTGGCCCTCGTGGTCGAGGGGCCGCGGGCCATCGAGGCCTTCCGCGCCCTGGCCGGCGCCACCGACCCGGTGAAGGCCGCCCCCGGCACGATCCGCGGCGACTTCGCCCTCGAGGTGCAGGCCAACATCGTGCACGGCTCCGACTCGCCCGAGTCGGCCGCGCGCGAGATCGCGCTCTTCTTCCCGGCTCTCTGAGGAAGCACCCCCTCGCCCCCCACCGCTCGCGAGCTCGCGGTGGGCCCCGGCGAGGGGGTCTGAGGGCCGAAGTCGCGACTTCGGCCCCTGGCGCAGCGGCTACCCTGGGCGGGTCATGACTGTGGAATCGCTATACCCCCGCCTCGAGCCACTCCTCGCCCAGGTGCAGAAGCCGATCCAGTACGTCGGTGGCGAGCTCAACGCCCAGGTGAAGCCGTGGGACGACGTCGCCGTCCACTGGGCGCTGATGTACCCCGACGCCTACGAGGTCGGGCTGCCCAACCAGGGCCTCATGATCCTCTACGAGGTGCTCAACGAGCGCCCCGACGCCCTGGCCGAGCGCACCTACGCCGTCTGGCCGGACCTGGCCGGGCTCATGCGCGAGCACGGGGTCGGCCAGTTCACCGTCGACGCCCACCGCCCGGTGCGGGAGTTCGACCTGCTCGGCGTCAGCTTCGCCACCGAGCTGGGGTACACGAACCTGCTCGAGGCGCTCGACCTCGCCGGCGTCCCGCTGCACGCGGTCGATCGCGACGAGAGCCACCCGGTGGTCGTCGCCGGTGGGCACGCCGCCTTCAACCCCGAGCCGGTCAGCGACTTCGTCGACTGCGCGGTGCTCGGTGACGGTGAGCAGGTCGTCGGGGACATCACCGACGTCGTCTCCGCCTGGAAGGAGCAGGGCCGCCCCGGTGGGCGGGTCGAGCTGCTGGCCCGGCTCTCCCGGGTCGACGGGGTCTACGTGCCCCGCTTCTACGCGGTCAGCTACGCCGCCGACGGCACGATCGCCGAGGTGCGGCGCACCAGGGACGACGTCCCGGTCAAGGTCGGCAAGCGCACCGTGATGGACCTCGACGAGTGGCCCTACCCCAAGCAGCCGCTGGTCCCGCTGGCCGAGAGCGTGCACGAGCGGATGAGCGTGGAGATCTTCCGCGGCTGCACCCGGGGCTGCCGGTTCTGCCAGGCCGGGATGATCACCCGCCCGGTCCGCGAGCGCACGATCACCGGCATCGGCTCGATGGTCGACGCCGGCCTCAAGGCCACCGGCTACGAGGAGGTGGGCCTGCTCTCGCTGAGCAGCGCCGACCACTCCGAGATCGGCCAGCTGGCCAAGGAGCTCGCCGACCGGTACGAGGGCACCAACACCGGCCTGAGCCTGCCCAGCACCCGGGTCGACGCCTTCAACGTCACCCTGGCCAACGAGCTCTCCCGCAACGGCCGCCGCTCCGGGCTGACCTTCGCCCCCGAGGGCGGCAGCGAGCGCATCCGCCGGGTGATCAACAAGACCGTGTCCAAGGAGGACCTGGTCCGCACGGTCACCACGGCCTACGCCAACGGCTGGCGCCAGGTGAAGCTGTACTTCATGTGCGGCCTGCCCACCGAGACCGACGAGGACGTGCTGGAGATCGCCGAGCTGGCGGTCGAGGTCATCCGCGCCGGCCGCGAGGCCAGTGGCAGCAAGGACATCCGCTGCACCGTCTCCATCGGTGGCTTCGTGCCCAAGCCGCACACCCCCTTCCAGTGGGCGGCGCAGGCCAGCGCCGAGACGATCGACCACCGGCTGCGGATCCTGCGCGAGGCGATCAACGCCGACCGCCGGATCGGCCGCTCCATCGGCCTCCGCTACCACGACGGCAAGCCCGGGGTGATCGAGGGACTGCTGTCCCGCGGCGACCGCCGGGTCGGCCGGGTCATCGAGCGGGTCTGGCGCGACGGCGGGCACTTCGACGGCTGGAGCGAGCACTTCTCCTACCAGCGCTGGGTCACCGCCGCGGCCGAGGAGCTGGCCGCGTTCGGGGTCGACCTGGACTGGTACACCACCCGGGAGCGCACCGAGCACGAGGTGCTGCCCTGGGACCACCTGGACTCCGGGCTGGACAAGGAGTGGCTCTGGGACGACTGGCAGGACGCGATCTCCGAGGACGAGGTCGGCGACTGCCGCTGGACCGGCTGCTACGACTGCGGCGTGTGCCCGACCATGGGCACCGACATCCAGATCGGGCCCACCGGGCGCAGCCTGCTGCCCCTGACCCCCGTCGGCCGGTAGTGGCCCGCACCCCGGACGGCCCGCCGCCGCCGCCCACCGTGCAGAAGCTGCGGCTGCGCTACACCAAGCGCGGTCCGCTGCGCTTCGCCTCGCACCGCGACCTCGCCCGGGCCCTGGAGCGGGCGCTGCGCCGCGCGCAGGTGCCGATGGCGTTCTCCGCCGGCTTCAGCCCGCACCCGAAGATCTCCTACATGGGTGCGGCGCCGACCGGCGCGGCCTCGGAGGCGGAGTACTTCGAGATCGGGCTCTCCGCACGGCGCGACCCGGAGCAGGTGCGGGTCGCGCTGGACGCCTCGCTGCCCCCGGGCATCGACGTCCTGGAGTGCGTCGAGGCCGTCGAGGGCAGCGGGTCCCTGGCCGACCGGCTGAACGCCACCCGGTGGCGGATCGACCTGCCGGGGGTGGACGCCGACGAGCTCTCCGCGGCGGTGCAGGCCTTCCTCGCCCAGGAGGTGGTGCTGGTCGCGAAGCGGACCAAGAACGGCACCAAGGACGTCGACGCGCGGGCGGCGGTCGTCTCCGCCGCGGTCGCTGTTGAGGCAGGTTGTGCCATACTGCTCGTGGTCGTACGGCAGCTCACGCCGACCGTGCGACCGGATGACGTGATGGCCGCTCTGGCTGCCGTCGCCGACCTGCACCCGCCGTTGCCCGCCCGGGCCGTGCGTGAGGCGCAGGGCCGGCTCGACGACAGCGGTGACGTCGCCGATCCGCTGGGGCCCGACCGCGAGGCCAGTTCCCGCTGCCAGGGGGAGCCGGCTCAGGTCTGATCCGGCGGGACCGGAAGTGCCGGGCGTCGCCTGCGACACGTCTGCCAGCCGTGGCGCTGCATCACCTGAACTCTCGAACCACCTGAACTCTCGAACCACCGCACCACCTGTGTTCAGCACGCTGCACCACCGGGCCCCAGCCGCACCGGCCGGGGCGCGCACCAGACTTCGCGGGCCGGGCAGAACCGCCGCTCCCAGCGGCCGCCCGATCCGCCCAACCCACGTTCCTGCGCGGCCGCCAGTCGGAGACGATCGGCGCCCGGGAACGCACAGGAGGCGAGCCCTTCGTGGCCGACCACAACGACAACGAGAACAGCACCGACACCAGCGCCGCGGACGGATCGGCGCCTCCCTCCGATCTGCTCGGCGGCCTCGCCGCGGAGCCGGCCGCGGATGACGGGTCGCCCGCGGAGCCGGACGCCGAGCCATCGGCCGACGACCTCTCCGAGGAGCAGGTCGAGGTCCCGGTCGCCGAGGCGGTCACCCCCCAGCCCGAGCACGAGCTCCCCAGCTTCGGCGCCCAGTTCAGCTCGCCCGAGCCCACCACCGTCACCGCCCGGCCCCGCCGCCGCGCCACCCGGCCGGCCGTGACCGCCGACCCCGACTCGGTCGAGCCCCCGGCACCGCAGCTCTCGCCGGTGGCCCCCGCCTTCGTCAGCTTCGTGGCCCCCGAGCCCGAGGTCGCCGCACCGCGTCGCCGCAGCCGCCGCCCCCAGGCCGAGTCGCCGACGGAGTCGACCGACGCGGACGCCGGCCGGACCGACGACCGCCCGGTCACCGACGAGCGCGACGAGGAGCAGGCACCGCCGCGGCGGTCCCGCAGTCGCCGCCGCAGCGCGGCCGAGAGCGAGCCGGTCGAGGCCCAGGACACCGAGACCACCGAGACCACCGAGACCACCGAGACCGACGAGCGGGACCTCGAGGACTCCGACGACCGTGACGGCGAGGACGGCGGCTCCTCGGGCAGCCGTCGTCGGCGCCGGGGCCGTCGGGGCCGCGGCCGTGGCCGCACCGGCGAGGACGGCGCCGACGGCGACCGCGACGACGAGGACACCGACACCCCGGCCGGTGCCGAGGAGTCCGACGACAGCACCGAGCCCGAGGGTCAGGACGACGACGGCGAGGACGACGACGCCGCCGAGGGTGGCTCGGGTTCGAGCACCCGCCGTCGCCGCCGGCGCCGTCGCCGCGGCAGCAGCGGTGAGAACGGCAGCACCGAGGACAGCACCGAGGACGCCGACGACCGGCCGGAGCGGGCCGGCCGCAACGGCCGCACCTCCAGCGACGACGACGTCCGCGGCGTGGCCGGCTCCACCCGGCTCGAGGCCAAGCGCCAGCGCCGCCGGGAGGGCCGCGACGGTGGCCGTCGCCGCGCGCCGATCCTGAGCGAGTCGGAGTTCCTGGCCCGGCGCGAGGCCGTGGACCGGGCGATGGTCATCCGCCAGCAGGGGGAGCGCACCCAGATCGCCGTCCTGGAGGACGACGTCCTGGTGGAGCACTACGTCACCCAGGCGCAGGCCACCTCGTTCGCGGGCAACGTCTACCTGGGCCGCGTGCAGAACGTGCTGCCCAGCATGGAGGCCGCGTTCGTCGACATCGGCAAGGGCCGCAACGCCGTCCTGTACGCCGGTGAGGTCAACTGGGACGCCGCCGGCCTGTCCGGGAAGTCCCGCTCGATCGAGACCGCGCTGAAGTCCGGCGACAAGGTCCTGGTCCAGGTGACCAAGGACCCGATCGGTCACAAGGGCGCCCGGCTGACCCAGCAGGTCAACCTGCCCGGCCGGTTCCTGGTCTACGTGCCCGGTGGCTCGATGACCGGCATCAGCCGCAAGCTGCCGGACAAGGAGCGCCAGCGGCTCAAGGACATCCTGAAGAAGATCGTCCCCGAGGACGCCGGCGTCATCATCCGCACGGCCGCGGAGGGCGCCTCGGAGGAGGAGCTCACCCGCGACGTGGCCCGGCTGCAGGCGCAGTGGGAGGTCATCCAGACCAAGGCCTCCTCGACCAGCAACGCGCCGACGCTGCTCTACGGCGAGCCGGACCTGGCGATCCGGGTCATCCGCGACGTCTTCAACGAGGACTTCAAGCGGCTGGTCGTCCAGGGCGGCGACGCATGGGACACCGTCGAGGCCTACGTCGCGCACGTCTCTCCGGAGCTGTCCGAGCGGCTGCAGCGCTACACCGGCACCGGTGACGTCTTCCGCGACCTGCGGATCGACGAGCAGCTGATGAAGGCGCTGGACCGCAAGGTGTGGCTGCCGTCGGGTGGCTCGCTGGTCATCGACCGCACCGAGGCGATGACGGTCGTCGACGTGAACACCGGCAAGTTCGTCGGCTCCGGCGGCAACCTCGAGCAGACCGTCACCCGGAACAACATCGAGGCCGCCGAGGAGATCGTCCGCCAGCTCCGGCTGCGCGACATCGGCGGGATCATCGTCATCGACTTCATCGACATGGTCCTGGAGAGCAACCGCGACCTCGTGCTGCGGCGGCTCACCGAGTGCCTCGGCCGCGACCGCACCAAGCACCAGGTCGCCGAGGTGACCTCGCTGGGCCTGGTGCAGATGACCCGCAAGCGCGTCGGTCAGGGCCTGCTGGAGGTCTTCTCCGAGCCGTGCGAGCACTGCCGCGGTAGGGGTGTCCTGGTGCAGGTCGACCCGGTGGACGAGAAGAAGCGGTCCAGTGGCAACGGCGGCAACGGTGGCGGGGGCAACGGCGCGGCCGGCAACGGTGGCGGCGGTCGCAACCGGGGTGACTCGGGCATCGGGTCCGGCTCGGGCAGCGGCTCGGGCAGCGGTGCCGGTTCCGACAAGGGCTCCGACAAGGGCTCCGACAGGGGTCGGGACAAGGGCCGGGACGACCGGGCCAAGGACGCCGACGTCCCGACCCCCGACGCGAAGGACACTGCACCCGCGACTGCGGAGGTCGGCCCGGAGGGTGACGCAGCCGACGTGACGGGCGCCGACGCCGCCGAGACCGGTGGCGGTCGCGGGCGTCGCAGCCGGGGTGGCCGGGACCGTGGCTCCCGGGGCGGCAACGCCACCGAGCGCGGCTCCGTGGACGCCGGTTCGCCGGCCCCGCAGGCCGACCAGAGTGCGGCGGCGGACGAGACGGCCCCGGAGACGGCGGACGAGGGCACCGCGCCGTCCCGTCGCGAGGACCCGGCCGCGGGCTGGGACGTCGCGGACGCCATGGCGCTGCAGGGCGGGGCGTCCTTCGACGAGCCCGCTGCGGGTGAGCAGGCCGCGGGGGAGCAGGTCGCCGAGCCGACGACCGAGCCGACGACCGAGTCGACGACCGAGCCGGCCGGTGAGGGCCGTGGTCGTCGCAACCGGGGCCGTCGCGGTCGTGGGCAGTCGGCCGAGGCCCGTGGGGCCGAGGACGCTCCGGTCGCCGAGGCACCCATCGCCGAGGCACCCGCTGACGAGGAGCCGCTGCCCGCCGGCGAGACGGCCGTGCAGGTGGTCGCCGAGGAGTCGACGCCGGACACCGTCCTCGCCGCTGCGGTGGCGGCGCCGACGGCTGCCCCGGACGTCCCGGCCGCGGCTGCGGAGCAGTTGGAGCCGACCGTCGTCGTGGCGCCCGAACCGGTCGCCGAGCCGGTGGCCGACCAGGACGTGCCGGCGGTCCGGCCGCGGCGCCGCAGGGCCGCCTCGCGGCCCGCAGGCCCGCCCGCCTGACCGAGGACCCCGGGCAGGGCGCCGCCCCGCCCGGGGCCCGGGTCGGACCGCTCCTACGCGGTTCGACCCGGGCACGGCGCCTCGGGTACGCTGGACGGGTTGCTCCACCACGGGCCGCGCACTCCGGTGCCGCCTGGGGGGCGCGAGCAGCACGTCCAGCATTCGGCCCTCGTGGCGGTCGTGCGCGCAGGACACAGTGCTGGACACATGGAACCGATCGAGGAGTCAGTGGTGTACGCAGTCGTCAAGGCCGGTGGAGCGCAGCACAAGGTGGGTGTCGGTGACACGTTCACCATCAACCGCCTCAGCGGAGAGGCCGGTGACACCGTCACCCTTCCGGCCATCCTGCTGGTCGACGGCGACACCGTCACCGCCGACGCTCAGACGCTCGCCGGCGTCACCGTGACCGGCGAGATCGTCGAGCACGGCAAGGGCCCGAAGATCCACATCCACAAGTTCAAGAACAAGACGGGCTACCACAAGCGCCAGGGGCACCGTCAGCCCCTGACCAGCGTCGTGGTCCGCGACATCACGAAGGGCTGACGACATGGCACACAAGAAGGGCGCATCGTCGTCCCGTAACGGTCGCGACTCGAACGCCCAGCGCCTGGGCGTCAAGCGCTTCGGTGGTCAGGTCGTCAAGGCGGGCGAGATCATCGTCCGCCAGCGCGGCACCCACTTCCACCCGGGTCTCGGCGTCGGCCGTGGCAAGGACGACACCCTGTTCGCGCTCGTGCCCGGCTCGGTGACCTTCGGGTTCCGCCGCGGCCGCCGCGAGGTCGCCATCACGGCCGTCGGCGCCCCGGTTGCCGCCCGTGAGACCGCCTCGGTCTGAGCACCACCCAGCACCACCAGCTCTGACCGGGTGGCGGCGCCGACTCTCGGCGCCGCCACCCGTTGCCCTTTCCGGACAGTTCGGCCGTAACGCAGAGAGGCGGCGATCATGGCCGCTTTCGTCGACCGCGTGACGGTCCACGTCTCGGCAGGCAAGGGTGCCAACGGGGTCAGCTCCGTGCACCGCGAGAAGTTCAAGCCGCTGGGCGGCCCCGACGGGGGCGACGGCGGTGACGGCGGCGACGTCGTCCTCCAGGTCGACCCCAGCGTGCACACCCTGCTGGACTTCCACCACCGTCCGCACCAGAAGGCCGGCAACGGCAAGCAGGCAGCCGGCGACTACCGCAACGGCGGACGCGGGGCCGACCTGGTCCTCGGCGTGCCCTCCGGCACCGTCGTGAGCGTCGGCGGTCAGGTCGTCGCCGACCTGGTCGGCGCCGGCGCCCGGCTCGTCCTCGCCCGCGGCGGCAAGGGCGGTCTGGGCAACGCGGCGCTGGCCAACGCCCGCCGCAAGGCCCCCGGGTTCGCGCTGCTCGGCGAGCCCGGCGAGGCCGTGGACGCCGTCCTCGAGCTGAAGAGCATCGCCGACGTCGGTCTGGTCGGGTACCCCTCGGCCGGCAAGTCCTCGCTCGTCGCCTCGATGTCGGCCGCCCGCCCCAAGATCGCCGACTACCCCTTCACCACGCTGGTGCCGCAGCTGGGCGTGATCCGCTCCGGCGACACGACCTACACGATGGCCGACGTCCCCGGGTTGATCCCCGGCGCGTCCGTGGGCAAGGGCCTGGGTCTGGAGTTCCTCCGGCACGTCGAGCGCTGCGCCGTCCTGGTGCACGTGGTCGACATGGCGACGATGGAGCCCGGCCGCGACCCGGAGACCGACATCGAGGCGCTCGAGCACGAGCTGCGCGAGTACGGCGGCGAGGACCTCGACCTGGTCGGCCGGCTGCGGATCGCCGTGCTGAACAAGATCGACGTCCCGGACGGCCGCGAGCTCGTCGACCTGGTGCGCGCCTCGTTGGAGGAGCGCGGCCTGCAGGTCTTCCCGATCAGCGCGGCCACCGGGGAAGGCGTGACCGAGCTGGGCTACGCGCTCGCCGCCGCCGTCCGGGAGCACCGCGCCTCGCTGCCGGACCTCCCGCCGGCCCCGATCACCATCACCCCGCGCGCCGTCGACGACGGCGGCTTCACCGTCGAGCGCGACCCCCGCACCGACGGGTGGGTCGTGCTCGGGGTGCGCCCGGAGCGCTGGGTCCGGCAGACCGACTTCAGCAACGACGAGGCCGTGGGCTACCTGGCCGACCGGCTCAACCGGCTCGGCGTCGAGGAGGGGCTGGCCAAGGCCGGCGCCGTCCCCGGTGACGCGATCACCGTCGGCGACGTCACGTTCGACTGGGAGCCCACCCTCCCGGCCGGCACGCTGACCATCGAGGAGACCGCGGGCCTGGGTGGCCGCGGTACCGACACCCGGCTGGAGGACAACACCCGGCTGTCGGCCGAGGAGCGCCTGCTGGCCAAGAAGGCCCGCCGGCTGCCGTACGAGGTCACCGAGGGCGACGGCTGGATCGACGCCGGCCTCCTCGACGACACCGACCGGTGACCGCCCGCGCGGAGATCGCCGCCGCGCAGCGGGTGGTGGTCAAGGTCGGGTCCTCGTCGCTGACCACGCTGCCCGGCGGGCTGGACGAGACCCGGCTGCGGGCGCTGGTCGACGTCCTCGGCGCGCTGCGGGCCGCCGGCCGGCAGGTCGTGCTCGTCTCCTCCGGGGCGATCGCCGCGGGGCTGGCGCCGCTGGGGCTGGCCGGCCGCCCCCGCGACCTGGCCACCGCGCAGGCGGCTGCGAGCGTCGGGCAGCTGCGGCTGGTGCAGACCTACGCGGATGCCTTCGCCGCCCACGACGTGACCGTCGGCCAGGTGCTGCTCACCGCCGACGACCTGACCCGGCGCAGCCACTACCGCAACGCGCAGCAGACGATCGAGCGGCTCCTGGCGCTCGGCGTGCTGCCGATCGTCAACGAGAACGACACGGTCGCCACCGAGGAGATCCGGTTCGGCGACAACGACCGGCTCGCCGCGCTGGTCGCCCATGTCGCCATGGCCGACGCCCTGCTGCTGCTCTCCGACGTGGACGGCGTCTACGACGGCGACCCGCGCACCGGTCCGGCCGCGCTGGTCGACACCGTGCACGGCCCGGCGGACCTGGCGGCGGTGACGCTCGGCTCGGCCAGCCGCAACGGCGTCGGCACCGGCGGGATGGCCACCAAGGTGGAGGCCGCGTTCATCGCCTCGGCGGCGGGGGTGCCCGTCGTGGTCACCTCCACCGCGCAGGCGGCGGACGCACTGGCCGGGGAACGGGTGGGCACGCTGTTCGCCCCCACCGGGCGGCGTCCCTCGGCCCGGCAGTTCTGGCTCCGCTACGCCAGCCGCCCCCGCGGCCGGGTGCTGCTCGACGAGGGCGCGGTCCGCGCCGTCCGGGAACGGCACGCCTCACTGCTGGCCGCGGGCATCACCGGGGTGACCGGGGAGTTCCTCGCCGACGACCCGGTGGAGCTGGTCGGCCCGGACGGCGAGGTGGTCGCCCGCGGCCTGGTCGCCTACGACGCCCGCGAGCTGCCGGCGCTGCTCGGGCGCAAGACCGGTGACCTGGACCCGGAGCACCGCCGCGAGGTCGTCCACCGCGACGAGATGGTCCTCGTCGGGCGCCGCACTCCCGGCTGAGAGACTGCCCCCGTGACTGTTCGCCCCATCCGCGAGATCGGTGACCCGGTGCTGCGCACCCCGGCCGACCCGATCCGCGCCTTCGACAAGGACCTCGCCGCGCTCGTCCGCGACCTGGAGGAGACCGTCGACCACCCCGGCCGGGCCGGGGTGGCGGCGACCCAGATCGGGGTCGGCCTGCGGGTCTTCTCCTACAACGTCGACGGCGTCATCGGGCACATGGTGAACCCGGTGATCGCCGAGCGCAGCGAGGAGACCCAGGACGACGACGAGGGCTGCCTGTCGATCCCGGGGCTCTACGCCCCCACCGTCCGGGCGATGCACTGCGTCGCCGAGGGGTTCGACGTGCACGGTGAGCCGCTCCGGATCGAGGGCAGCGGACTGCTCGCCCGGTGCCTGCAGCACGAGGTCGACCACCTCGACGGGAAGCTCTTCGTCGACCGGCTGACCGGCGATGCCCGCAAGCAGGTCCTCCGCGCCCTGCGCAGCTGAGGGAGGCCCCCGCCGCCCGCTGGCTCGCGGCGGGACCCGGCACGGGGGCCGCGCGTAACCTCGGTACGTGTCCGACGCCGACTTCCCGCTGATCGGGGCCGCCGCGGTCCGCGCCCGTGCGGCCGCCCGCGTGCTGCGCACCCTGCCCACCGAGACCAAGGACGCCGCGCTCGCCGCGATGGCGCAGGCGCTGCTGGAGCGGGCCGACGAGGTGCTCGCCGCCAACGCCGCCGACGTGGAGGCCGCCGCGGCGGACGGCACGCCGGCCTCGGTGCTGGACCGGCTGCGGCTGGACCCGGCCCGGCTGGCCGCGGTGGCCGACGCGCTGCGACACCTGGTCTCGCTGCCCGACCCGGTCGGCGACGTCGTCCGCGGGTCGACGCTGGCCAACGGGCTGCAGCTGCGCCAGGTGCGGGTGCCGCTCGGTGTGGTCGGGATCGTCTACGAGGCCCGTCCCAACGTGACCGTCGACGCCGCCGGGCTCTGCCTGAAGAGCGGGAACGCGGCGCTGCTGCGCGGGTCCGGCTCGGCGCACCGCACCAACACCGCGCTGGTCGCCGTCCTCACCGAGGCCGCCGAGAAGGCCGGGTTGCCCGCTGGGTCGATCGCGCTGCTGCCGGCGGACCGGGCGTCGGTCGGGGAGCTGCTCAACGCCCGTGGGCTGGTCGACGTGGTCATCCCGCGGGGCGGGGCCTCGCTGATCAACCGGGTGGTGCGGGAGGCGACCGTGCCGGTGATCGAGACCGGCGTCGGCAACTGCCACGTCTACGTCGACGCCTCCGCCGATCCGGCGATGGCCGAGGCGATCGTGCTGAACGCCAAGACCTCGCGGGTCAGCGTGTGCAACTCCGCGGAGACCCTGCTGGTGCACCGGGACGTCGCCTTCCTGCCCCGGCTGCTGGCCGCGCTGGCCGACGCCGGGGTCACGCTGCACGGCGACGAGGCCGCGGCCGAGGCCCACGAGGGCGTCGTCCCCGCCACGGACGAGGACTGGGCCACCGAGTACCTGTCGCTGGACATGGCCGTCCGGGTGGTCGACGACCTCCCGGGGGCGCTGGACCACATCAGCCGGTGGGGGAGCGGGCACAGCGAGGCGATCGTCGCCGACTCCGCCCGGGCGATCGCCGAGTTCACCGCCGGGGTCGACGCGGCCGCCGTGCTGGTCAACGCCTCCACCCGGTTCACCGACGGCGGCGAGTTCGGGTTCGGCGCCGAGATCGGCATCTCCACCCAGAAGCTGCACGCCCGCGGTCCGCTCGGGCTGCCGGAGCTCACCTCCACCACCTACGTCGTCACGGGCAACGGCCACACCCGCTGACCCCGGCACGCACCCGCTCAACGAGGAGCCGCATGTCCCGCACGCCCACGCACGCCGCCCAGTTCGCCGACGTGGCGGACGTGACGACGCGGTTGTCGGCCGCGGGGTACCTGCCCGACGCCCAGATCGCCACGACCGTCTTCCTGGCCGACCGGCTGGGCAAGCCGCTGCTGGTCGAGGGCCCGGCCGGGGTGGGCAAGACCGAGCTGGCCAAGGCGATGGCCGCCGCGACGGGCTCGGAGCTCATCCGGCTGCAGTGCTACGAGGGCCTGGACGAGGCGCGGGCGCTGTACGAGTGGAACTACAAGAAGCAGCTGCTCCGGATCTCCGCGGCGGGCACCGGCGGTGCCGACTGGGACACCGTGCACGACGACGTCTTCGGTGAGGAGTTCCTGCTCGCCCGGCCGCTGCTGACCGCGATCCGGCGCACCGACCCGACTGTGCTCCTCATCGACGAGACCGACAAGGCCGACGTCGAGGTGGAGGGCCTGCTGCTGGAGGTGCTCAGCGACTTCCAGGTGACCATCCCCGAGCTGGGCACCATCACCGCCACCCGCCGCCCCCTGGTGGTGCTCACCTCCAACGCCACCCGCGAGCTGTCCGAGGCGCTCAAGCGGCGCTGCCTGTACCTGGCGCTGGACTACCCGAGCGCCGAGCGGGAGCGGGAGATCGTGCTGTCCCGGGTGCCCGACCTGGCTCCGGGCCTGGCCGACCAGCTGGTGCGCACGGTCCGGGCCCTGCGGGCGCTGGAGCTGAAGAAGTCGCCGTCGATCTCCGAGACGCTGGACTGGGCGCAGACGCTGCTGGCCCTCGGCCTGGACACCCTGGACGAGTCGGCGATGCGTTCGACGCTGGGCGTGGTGCTCAAGCACGCCAGTGACCAGGCCCGGGCCGCCGCCGAGCTCCGGCTGAACTGATGCCGCCGGGAGCCGCCGCCGTCGAGCCGGGTGGGCTGGTCGGGCACCTCGACGGCTTCGTCCGCGCGGTGCGGGAGGCCGGCGTGCCGGTCGGGATCAGCCAGGCGGTGGACGCCGCCCAGGTGCTCACCGTCGTCGACCTGCTCGACCGGGAGCAGCTGCGGCACGGCCTGGCCGCGGTGCTGCTCCGCCGGGCCGCCCAGCGGGATGTCTTCGACGTGCTGTTCGACCTCTGGTGGCCGCTGACCGACCGGCCGGTGCCCATCGCGGACGACGACGGAGCGGAGGACGGCGGCGAGGACGGCGAGCCCGGCACCGACGGACCGCTGCCGGTGGGCGATCCGGGCGCCCTGGCCGCGGCGCTGCGCGCCGAGCTGCTGCGGCTGCTGCTGGAGGGGGACGAGGAGGCCTTGCGCCGGTTCGCCCGGCTCGCGGTCGACCAGCTGGGCGCCGGGGCGCCCACCCCCTCGGGGCAGTCGTTCTTCAGCTACCGGGTGCTGCGCGCACTGTCGCCGGACACGCTGGTGGCGCAGCTGCTGGCCGGGATGCTCGCCGGCGGTGAGGCCGGCGGGCTGGCCGAGCAGGTGGCCCGGTCGACGGCGAAGGAGCGGATCGCGGCGTTCCGGACGGCGGTGGAGGCCGAGGTGCGGCGCCGCACCGCCGCGGAGAAGGGGCGGGACAAGGTCGCCCGCAACGCCGTCCGCCCGATGGCCGACCAGGTCGACTTCCTCCGCGCCCAGCAGGCCGACCTCGCCGAGCTGCGCCGCACCGTGGCGCCGCTGGCGCGGCGGCTGGCCGTGCGGCTGTCGGCCCGCCGGCGGCTGGGCCGGGCCGGGCGGCTGGACTTCCGCCGCACGGTGCGCGCCTCGCTGGCCACCGGCGGGATGCCGCTGGTCACGCACCACCGGCCGCGGGCGGTGCACAAGCCCGAGCTGGTGGTGCTCTGCGACGTCAGCGGCTCGGTGGCTGGCTTCAGCCACTTCACCCTGATGCTGACCCAGGCGCTGCGCGAGCACTTCAGCGGCGTGCGCGCCTTCGCCTTCGTCGACTCGACCGACGAGGTGACCCGGTTCTTCACACCCGGGGCCGACGTGGTCGACGCGATCGCCCGGATCGGCCGGGAGGCCGACGTGGTCAGCTTCGACGGGCACAGCGACTACGGCAACGCGCTGGAGGTCTTCGCCGAGAAGTGGCCGGCGGCGGTCGGCCCGAAGACGTCGCTGCTGGTGCTCGGCGACGGTCGCACCAACTACCGGCACCCGGGCCTGCCGACGCTGGCGGACCTGGTGCGGCGGTCGCGGTCGGCCCACTGGCTCAACCCGGAGCCGCGCCGGCTGTGGGGGAGCGGCGACTCGGCCGCCGACCGGTACGCCGACGTCATCCCGATGGTGGAGGTCCGCACCGCGGCGCAGCTGGCGGACTTCGTCACCACCCTCTGAGCCGGGGCCTCGGTCGCCCGGGGTGTGTCCCCGTACATGACGACACGCCGACGGAATCGTTCCCATGGGAGCTCCTCCCTGCGGACCCGGGACCCAGACGGCATCGTCCGATCGGGCACGACGGCAGGGTGGACGACGGGGCCGGAGCACGGGGTGCGCGATCACGCGGCGTTCCCCGGGTGGCGAGCGGCGGCACGGGGGAGCCGGTCGCCGACCGGCGCACACCGGCAGCACCCGGCCGTCGTGCCCCTCCCGCTGGTCGCCGGAGCCGGTGGTCGGACGACCGGCTCCGGCAGCGCCGGGCTAGGCTCGATCGGTGGCAGGACGTCGACTCGGGGTGATGGGCGGCACGTTCGACCCCATCCACCACGGGCACCTGGTGGCCGCCAGCGAGGTCGCCGGGCTGTTCGGGCTCGACGAGGTCGTCTTCGTGCCGACCGGTCAGCCCTGGCAGAAGTCCGACCGGGGCGTGAGCCCTGCCGAGGACCGCTACCTGATGACCGTGATCGCGACCGCCTCCAACCCGCGCTTCTCCGTCAGCCGGGTCGACGTCGACCGGGGCGGGCCGACGTACACCATCGACACCCTGACCGATCTCCACCGCCTGCACCCCGACGCCGAGCTGTTCTTCATCACCGGCGCCGACGCGCTCGCCCAGATCGTGGGCTGGCGGGAGACGGACAAGCTCTTCCAGTTGGCGCACTTCGTGGGCGTCACCCGGCCCGGGTACCAGCTGGCCGACGCCGACCTCCCGCGCGGTGCGGTCAGCCTGGTCGAGGTGCCGGCGCTGGCGATCAGCTCCACCGACTGCCGCGACCGGGTGCGCCGGGGACGGCCCGTCTGGTACCTGGTGCCCGACGGTGTGGTCCAGTACATCGAGAAGCGCGGGCTGTACCACCCCGGCGCGGCCGGGCCCGACGAGCTGCTGCCCGACACCGCCCCGCGGGTCGGTGGCTTCCCGGCCGAGCGGCTCGTGGCCCTCGACCACCGGGAGACCGCGGCCACCGACCACCGTGAGACCGCGGCCCCCGACCTGAGCGACACCCCCACCCACGGGGACGATCCGTCCCCCGACCTGCAGGAGATCCCCCGATGACCGCCTCGGACGAGGCACGCGAGACCGCGCTCATCGCAGCGCAGGCCGCCGCCGACAAGCTCGCCACCGATGTCTCGATCGTCGACGTCAGTGACCGCCTGGCGATCACCGACGCGTTCGTCCTGACCTCGGCGCCCAACGAACGTCAGGTCCAGTCGATCGTCGACGGGGTGGAGGAGCGCCTGCGCGAGCACGGTGTGAAGCCGGTCCGCCGCGAGGGCATGGCCGAGGGGCGGTGGGTGCTGCTGGACTTCGTCGACGTCGTCGTGCACGTGCAGCACGCCGAGGAGCGCGCCTACTACGCCCTCGAGCGGCTCTGGAAGGACTGCCCGGTGATCCCGTTCACCGACGGCGCGGTCCCTGCCGCCCCGACGCCCGCTGAGCAGGAGGCTGCCGCCGCCGATGAGGGCAGCGGCGAGGACGCCCCGGGCGAGTCCGGCCGGTGACCGGGGGCGCCGACGCCCCGGCAGTGCCCCGGCTGCTCGTGTGGCGGCACGGCCGTACCGAGTGGAACGCCGCCGGGCGCTTCCAGGGCCAGCTCGACCCGCCCCTGGACGCCGAGGGGCGGGCCCAGGCCGCACGCACCGCACCGCACGTCGCCGCCCTGCTGGAGGGCCAGGAGGTGCTGCTGGTCTCCAGCGACCTGCAGCGCGCGGTCGACACGGCCGGTGCGCTGGCCCCGCTGCTGGGCGTGCAGCTGCGCATCGACGAGCGGCTGCGCGAGCACGGGCTGGGCAGCTGGGAGGGCCTGACCCGGCACGAGGTGGCCGACCGGCACCCGGGGCAGTACGCCGACTGGATGGCCGGCCGCCCGGTGCCCGAGCGCGGCGGAGAGGCGCAGGCCGACGTCGCCGCGCGGGCACTGGCGGCCGTGGCCGACCTGCCGCCGGCGGCCACGGCCGTGCTGGTGACCCACGGCGGGACGGCCGGCCGGCTGATCGAGGCGCTGCTGGGGCTGGGGGCGGAGCACAAGCGGGTCTTCGGGCCGCTGGGCAACTGCCACTGGAGCGAGCTGTCCTTCCAGGCCTCGGGCTGGCGGCTGATGCGGCACAACCTGTCGGCGCCGACGCCGGAGGGCGTGGAGGGCGGCGCGCGGGCGACCGGTGACCGTGGTCCCTTCCCCGAGCCCTCGGCCACCGACGCCCCCGACGCGCCGCGGGCGGGAGCCAGCCCCGAGGAGGGCGCACCGGCGACCGACGCCGACGCCGGCTGACCAGCCACTCCCGCGGCGCCGCGCACCACGCGGCTAGCCTCGCGCCATGTCCGTCGCCGTGGTCACCGACTCGACGGCCTACCTGCCGGCCGACGTCGTCGAGCACTTCGGCATCGAGGTCGTGCCGCTGTACGTGGTGCTCGCCGGGCGGTCCGGCCGGGAGGGCAGCGACGTCACCTCCGCCGAGGTCGCCCGTTCGCTGGCCGTCCGGGGCGGGCACGTCAGCACGTCCCGCCCGACGCCGGGGGACTTCGTCGCCGTCTACCGGCGGCTGCTGGACGGCGGCGCCGACCGGCTGGTGTCGGTGCACCTGTCCGGGGAGCTGTCGGGCACGTGGGACGCCGCCCGGGTGGCGGCGGCGCAGGTCGGTGAGCACCTGGTGACCGTGCTGGACTCCCGGTCGGCCGCGATGGGCACCGGGTTCGCCGTGCTGGCCGCCGCCCGGGCCGCGGCGGACGGCGCCTCGGCCGCCGAGGTGGCCGAGGCGGCGCGGCAGACGGCGGCGGCGACCCGCACCTTCTTCGTCGTCGACACCCTGGAGCACCTGCGGCGCGGCGGGCGGATCGGTGCAGCGGCCGCCCTGCTGGGCAGTGCCCTCGCGGTGAAGCCGGTGCTGCACGTGACCGACGGCCAGGTGGTCGCCCTGGAGAAGGTGCGCACCTCGGCCCGCGCGCTCAACCGGCTGGTCCAGCGCGCGGCCGACGTGGCCGGTGACGCGCCGGTGGCGGCGGCGGTGCACCACCTCGCCGCCCCTGAGCGCGCGCAACGGCTCGCCGACCAGCTCGCCGCCCGGCTCCCGGCGCTGACCGAGCTGTACGTCAGCGAGCTGGGGGCCGCCGTCGGGGCGCACGTCGGGCCCGGAGCGGTCGGGGTGGTCGTCGACCCCACGCCCCGGCCCGCGACCCAGGCGGGACAGCGGCCGGCGGACGCGCCACCGCCGGACCCGTCGGCGCACGGGCAGGACTGAGGGCGGGAGCTCGGGCACCCGGCCACGGTCCGGCGGTCCCGGCACTGCGCGGGGGTCGCCGTCCACAACGGTGCCCGCCGTCCACAACCTGCCCGCGGGCCTCGGCGGGGGCGGCGCCGGCTCCCTAGCGTCCGTGCCGTGCGCCCTCCTGCCCGTCGCAGCGACGACTCCGACGTCATCCGGGCACGGCTCCGGGCCCTGCTGGCGGAGGGGCAGTCCGGGGGCTGGGTCCCCGACGCGGGCGAGCCGGGTGGGCCGTCCGACGACGGTGGCTGGCCGGAGGACGAGGACGACCGGGCGACCCAGCCCGTCGAACCCGCACACCTGCCCGCGGGGCTCGGCCGGCACCGCGCTCCCGGGCGTGCTGCCCGCCTCGACCCCGGTCGTCCGGGCGCCTGGGCGCTGTGGGGAGTCGCGGTGCTGGCGGCGGTCGTCGTCGTCGGCTGGACGTGGGTCGACCGCCCGGTCGTCGACCAGGTGCCGGCGGCTGCGTCGAGCGGTGCTGCGGTGGCCACCGCGAGCCCGGTGCCACCTGCCTCGGCTGCCCCCGCACCCGGCGCACCGACCGGCGCGGTCGTGGTCTCGGTCGTCGGGTTGGTCGGCACCCCGGGCCTGGTCACGTTGCCGGCCGGGGCGCGGGTGGCCGATGCGCTGGCCGCGGCCGGCGGGCTGTTGCCCGAGGCCGACCCGGCGTCGGTGAACGCGGCTGCCGTGGTCACCGACGGTCAGCAGATCGCCGTCGGGGTGCCCGGGGCGGTGGCCGGCGCGGAGCCGGCGGGCGGTGCAGCGGCGGGCGGGGCCCTGTTGGACCTGAACACCGCGACCGTCGCGGAGCTCGACGCGCTGCCGGGGATCGGCCCCGTGCTCGCCCAGCGGATCGTCGACCACCGCTCCGCACACGGGCCGTTCACCAGCGTCGACCGGCTGGACGACGTCAGCGGCATCGGACCGGCGATCTTCGCCGACCTGGCCGAGCGGGTGCGGGTCTGATTAGGCCAGCGCCGGGTGCCGGGCGCCCGGTCCACCGGGTGCCGGTGACGGAGCGGTGGTCGTGGCTCGACCTCCGGCTCGTCCCACCCGCGGCCACCGTGTGGGTGCTGACCCTGCTGGCACCCCAGCTGCCCGTCGGGCTGCTCCTCACCCTCGCGGTGGTCGCGACCCTCGGTGCCGCTGGTCTGCTGCTGGCCGGCGGACCCGGCCGCGCCGGCACGCTCCGAGGGGTCGCGGTGCGCGGGGTCGTCATCGGCTGCCTGGCCGCGGTCACCGTCACCGGGGCCGCCGCGGCGGTCCGGGCCCAGGCGCGGGCGGCGTCACCCCTGCTGACGCTCGCCGACCGTGGATCGGTCGTCGAGGTGGTCATGGAGCTGACCGACGACCCGCGGCCGGTGGCCGGTGCCGGACCGGCCCGGGTGCTCGTCAACGGCACCGTCTCCCAGGCCGCCGGCCGGACCGTGGCCGACGACCCGGTGCTGCTCTTCGGCACCGCAGAGGAGTGGGCCGGGCTGCTCCCCGGTCAAGCGGTGCGAACCCACGTCCTGGTTCGACCGGCCGAGCCGACCGACGACGTCGTGGCCGTGCTGTCGGCGCGGTCACCGCCCGATCCGGTCGGTGGGCCGGGTCTCGTGCAGGACGCGGCCGGGTCCCTGCGGGCCGGGCTGGCCGACTCGGCTGCCCGCACCCTGCCCGACCGCCCGGCAGGCCTGCTCCCCGGCCTGGTCGTGGGCGACACCAGCGCCATGGACCCCGCTCTGGTGGAGGAGTTCCGGGTCGCGGGCCTGGCGCACCTGACGGCCGTCTCCGGGGCCAACGTGGCGATCGTGGTGGCGCTGGTGCTCTGGCCGCTGCGGGCGCGGGCGGTCGACCGGCGGTGGCAGGCGCTGGCCGCGGGCCTGGCGATCGCCGGGTTCGTCGTCCTCGCCCGCCCGGGGGCCAGCGTGCTGCGGGCTGCGGCCATGGGCGCGGTGGCGGTGCTGGCGCTGGCCTCCGGCCGGGCCCGTGCCGCAGTCCCGGCGCTGGCGGCCACCGTCCTGGTGCTATTGCTCCTGGCACCGGGGCTGGCGACCGACGTCGGGTTCGCGCTGTCGGTCTCCGCCACGGCGGCGATCGTGCTGCTGGCGCCGGGCTGGTCCCGGGCGCTCCGCCGCCACCGCGCGCCCCGTCCGCTGGCCGATGCCGTCGCGGTCAGTGCGGCCGCCGGCGTGGTCACCGCGCCCCTGATCGCCGGCCTCTCCGGGCTGGTCAGCCTGGTGTCCCTGCCGGCCAACCTGCTGGCCGCGCCCGCAGTGCCCCCGGCGACCGCGCTGGGCGTGCTGGCCGCCCTGGTGTCGCCCGCAGCGCCCTGGCTGGCCGACGGGCTCACCTGGCTCGCCGGTTGGCCGGTGCGCTGGCTGGTCGTCGTCGCCGAGCGCGCCGCGGCCGTGCCCGACGGCGCCACCGGCTGGCCGGCCGGCACCCGGGGCGCGGTCCTGCTGGCCGTCGTCCTGACCGGCGTGGTCTGGGCACTGCGGCGCTGGCCCCGGCTGCGCCCGCTGGCGCTGGCCGCCCTGGTGGGCGTCGTACTGGTCGGCTGGCCGTTGCGCCAGCTCAGCCGGGGCTGGCCGCTGCCGGACACGATCGTGGTGGCCTGCGACGTCGGCCAGGGTGATGCGCTCGTGCTGCCGACCGGTCCGGGCGAGGCGGTGCTGGTCGACGCGGGGCCGGACCCGGCCCTCATCGACGGCTGCCTGCGCCGGCTCGGGGTGCAGCGGCTGCCGCTGGTCGTGCTCTCGCACCTGGACGCCGACCACGTGGGCGGGCTGGCCGGCGCGCTGGCGGGGCGGGACGTCGGGGAGGTGGCCACCGGGACGCTGGCGCCCGACGACGAACGGGTGTCCCAGCTGGACCGGGCGGTGGCCGACGCGGGTGCGCGCCACGTGGTCCCCCTGCCGGGTGACCGGCGCACGGTCGGCAGCGCCGACCTCGAGGTGCTGGCCCCCGATCCGGCCGAGGCCGTCGCCGGGGCAGAGCCCAACGACCTGAGCCTCGTCGTCCGGGCCACCCAGCGCGGAGTCCGGGTGCTGCTCACCGGTGATCTCGGCGCGGAGGCGGAGGCGCGCCTGGTGGCGGCCGGCCTCGACCTGGGCGCCGACGTGTTCAAGGTGCCGCACCACGGCAGCGCGGACGCCGATCCGGGCTTCCTCGCCGCCAGCGGGGCGGCCGTCGCGCTGATCTCGGTGGGCGCCGACAACAGCTACGGCCACCCGACCCGGCGGCTGCTGGACTGGCTGGCCGACGCCGGGATGCGCACCCACCGGACCGACCGGGACGGCGACGTCGCGGTGGTCGGCCGGGCGGGGGAGTGGGGAGTGGCGGTGCGGGGGCCGGACGCCGTGCTGCGCGCCACCGCTGCGGCCGAGCCACTCGCCCCGGGTACGCCGGGTGCGCCACGACCGGGCGCGGGAGCGCCCCGGACCCGTCGGCGCCCCGTGGCAGCATGGCCCCGTGGCAACAGCGGCACCTCCGGCTCCGACCTCCCGGCTCCGGGTCGTGGTGGGCGAGGAGGAGCTGCTGCGCGCGCGGGCGGTCTCCGCCGTGCGCGCGGCGGTCCGCGAGCGCCACCCCGACAGTGAGGAGCACGAGCTCCCCGCGGCCGGGCTGGCGATCGGCCAGCTGGCCGACGTGCTCGCGCCCTCCCTGTTCGGCGGACACCGGCTGGTCGTCGTCACCGGGGTGCAGGAGTCCGCGGCGGCGCTGGCCGACTCCCTGGTGAGCTACACGAAGGAGCCCGACCCGGAGCTCACGCTGGTCGTCGTGCACAACGGCGGGAAGCGCAACGAGGCCCTGCTGAAGGCGTTCAAGGCGGCCGGGGCGGCGGTCGACGAGTGCCCGAAGATCAGCTCGGCGGGGGAACGGGTCGCCTTCGTGCGCAACGAGGTGCGCTTCGCCGGCGGCAAGATCACCCCGGACGCGGTGACCGCGTTGCTGGACGCGGTCGGCAACGACCTCCGCGGGCTGTCGGCCGCCGCCAGTCAGCTGGTGTCGGACTTCGGTGGGGTCGTCGACGCCGACGCCGTCGCCCGCTTCCACCGGGGCCAGGCCGAGGTCACCGGGTTCACCGTCGCCGAACGGGTGCTGGTCGGTGACATGGCCGGCTCGGTGGAGATGCTGCGGTGGGCCCTGGACCGCGGGGTGGCGCACGTGCTGATCGCCGATGCGCTGGCCGACGGGGTGCGCACGGCGGCCCGGGTCGCGTCGCTGAACACCAGCAACATCGGTGAGCTGGCCCGTCAGCTCAAGCTCCCGCCGTGGAAGGTGAAGAAGGCGCAGGCGCAGGCGCGGGGCTGGAGCATCGACGGGCTGCAGCAGGCGATCGGGGTGGTCGCCGAGCTCAACGCCGACGTGAAGGGCGCTGCCGCCAGCGCCGACTACGCGCTGGAACGGGCTGTCCGTCGGATCGTGGGCATCCGTGCCGCCGCGGCCGGCGGTCGGGCCCGCGCGCTGCGCTGACGTCTCGAGCCCACCGTCCGTCCACCCCGGCCCGGCGTCGTGGCCGGCGGCTCGCTCGGCCGGAGCTGGTGCCCGGAGGACGGGGCGGGTCCAGAGACGCGACAAGCCCCCTCCCAGCAGGGAGGGGGCTCGTCGCGGAGCGGTGCGCGCAGCTCAGAGGCTGGCGGCCTTCTTGGCCAGCGCCGACTTGCGGTTCGCAGCCTGGTTCTTGTGGATGACGCCCTTGCTGGCCGCCTTGTCCAGGGCCTTCGAGGCGGTCGCGAGGGCGGCATCGGCCGCTGCCTTGTCCCCGGCGTCGGCGGCCGTGCGGAAACGCCGCACCTGCGTCTTCAGGGCGGAGCGGACAGCGACGTTGCGCTGACGAGCGATCTCGTTGGTCTTGATCCGCTTGATCTGGGACTTGATGTTCGCCACGCGTGAGCCTCGGATGTGTCGCAGGGAGGTGTACTTCTGACAGTGCGTCCACGGCACAACGAAGCGCAGCGCGGACCGGCCTCACAAGATACCAGCCCGCCGCCGGTGACCCAACCGCGCAGGCGCGAGGCAGCTGCACAGGAGGCGCCCGACGACGCCATCCCGGGCAATCGCTCTACCGGGGCGGAGTCCGTGGGACGATGGGCGCACTGTGACGACTCCTGCCTCCACCGATCCCGCCCGGATCCGGAACTTCTGCATCATCGCCCACATCGACCACGGCAAGTCGACGCTGGCCGACCGGATGCTCGAGGTGACCGGGCTCGTCGAGGGGCGCAACATGCGCGCCCAGTACCTCGACCGGATGGACATCGAGCGCGAGCGCGGCATCACCATCAAGGCGCAGAACGTCCGCCTGCCCTGGACGCCCCGCACCGGCGACGACACCGGCACCGAGTTCGTGCTCGACATGATCGACACCCCGGGCCACGTCGACTTCACCTACGAGGTGTCCCGCTCGCTGGCCGCCTGTGAGGGCGCCGTCCTGCTCGTCGACGCCGCTCAGGGCATCGAGGCCCAGACGCTGGCGAACCTCTACCTGGCGCTGGAGAACGACCTCACGATCATCCCGGTGCTCAACAAGATCGACCTGCCCGCGGCGCAGCCGGAGAAGTACGCCGCGGAGATCGCGCACATCATCGGTTGCGACCCCGACGACGTGCTGCGGGTCAGCGGCAAGACCGGGCAGGGCGTGCCTGAGCTGCTCGACCGGATCGTGCAGGAGATCCCCGCGCCGACCGGCGACGCCGACGGCCCCGCCCGGGCGATGATCTTCGACTCGGTCTACGACATCTACCGCGGCGTCATCACCTACGTGCGCGTCGTCGACGGCCGGATCTCCGCGCGCGACAAGATCAAGATGATGTCGACGGGCGCCACGCACGAGCTGCTGGAGATCGGCGTCATCGCCCCGGAGCCCAAGCAGGTCGCGAGCCTGGGCATCGGCGAGGTCGGCTACTTCATCACCGGGGTGAAGGACGTCCGTCAGTCCCGCGTCGGTGACACCGTCACCCTCCAGCACAAGCCGGCAGCCGAGTCGATCGGCGGCTACCGCGACCCGAAGCCGATGGTCTACTCCGGGCTCTACCCGATCGACGGCAGCGACTACCCGCTGCTGCGGGAGGCACTGGACAAGCTGCTGCTCAACGACGCCGCGCTGACCTACGAGCCGGAGACGTCGGCGGCCCTGGGCTTCGGCTTCCGGGTCGGCTTCCTGGGCCTGCTGCACCTGGAGATCGTCCGCGAGCGGCTGGAGCGCGAGGCGGGCATCAGCCTGATCTCCACCGCACCCAACGTCGTGTACCGGGTGGTCATGGAGGACGGCTCCGAGATCACGGTGACCAACCCGAGCGACTGGCCGGGCGGCAAGCTGGGCACGATCTACGAGCCGATCGTCAAGGCCACGATCATCGCGCCGAGCGACTACACCGGCGTGATCATGGAGCTCTGCCAGGGCCGCCGCGGCCAGCTCGGTGGCATGGACTACCTGTCGGAGTCCCGGGTCGAGCTGCGCTACACGTTGCCGCTCGGCGAGATCATCTTCGACTTCTTCGACGCGCTGAAGTCGCGCACCCGCGGCTACGCCTCGCTGGACTACGCCGAGGCCGGTGAGCAGGAGTCGAAGCTGGTGAAGGTCGACATCCTGCTGCAGGGCGAGGCCGTCGACGCCTTCTCCGCGATCGTGCACGCCGACAAGGCCTACAGCTACGGCGTGCTGATGGCCGGCAAGCTCCGTGAGCTCATCCCGCGCCAGCAGTTCGAGGTGCCGATCCAGGCCGCCGTCGGCGCCCGGGTGATCGCCCGCGAGACCGTCCGCGCCATCCGCAAGGACGTGCTGGCCAAGTGCTACGGCGGTGACATCAGCCGCAAGCGCAAGCTGCTGGAGAAGCAGAAGGAGGGCAAGAAGCGGATGAAGATGGTCGGCCGCGTCGAGGTCCCCCAGGAGGCCTTCGTGGCCGCGCTCTCCACCAACGAGTCGACGGCCGCCAAGCCGAAGTGAGCGGGCGCGTCACCGCGGTCTGTGTCTCCGGCGCCGACCTGCTGCCGCTGCCCGGCCGGCGCCCCGACCGCAGCGGCATCGACAAGGCGCCGGTGGCCGGCCGGGTCGCCGTCGGCGAGCTGGGGCTGGACGGCGACGTCCAGGTCAACAAGAAGCACCACGGCGGCGAGGGCCAGGCGGTCTACGCCTACGCCCAGGCCGACGCCGACTGGTGGGAGGCCGAGCTCGGCCGGGAGCTGCCGCCAGGGCGCTTCGGGGAGAACCTGCGCACCACCGGGCTCGACCTGCGCAACGCCGTCCTCGGCGAGCAGTGGCAGGTCGGGACGGCGCTCCTCCAGGTGACCGCCTGGCGCACCCCGTGCGCCAACTTCGCCCGGTTCTGGGGCGTGCCCGACCTGGTGAAGCGGTTCGCCGCGCACGGCGCCACCGGTGCGTACCTGCGGGTGCTGCAGACCGGTGAGCTCGGTGCGGGGGACGAGGTCCAGGTCGTGTCCCGTCCCGACCACGGGATCACCGTGGAGACCGCCTTCCGGATCGTGATGACCCAGAAGTCGCGGCTGCCCGAGCTGGTACCGGTCGTCCGGTACCTGCCGACGAGGGCCCAGCCGGCGCTGGCCGCCAAGATCGACAAGCGGGTCGCCGCCCGGGCCTGACCGGTCAGATCGTGAAGACGATCTTCCCGGCGGTGCGGCCCTCGAGCATCCGCGCGAAGCCGTCCCGGGCCTCCGACAGCGGCAGCTCCACGTCGATCTGCGGCCGCACCCCGGTGATCCGGCACATCTGGATCAGGTCGTCGAGCTCGTCCCGGGTGCCCATCGTCGAGCCGATCACCGACAGCTGGGTGAAGAACACCCGGTTCAGCTCGGCGCCGGGGTTGAAGCCGGTGGTCGCCCCGCAGGTCACCACCACGCCGCCGGGCTTGAGCGACTTGATGCTGTGCGACCAGGTGGCCTCACCGACGGTCTCCATCACGCCGTCCACCCGCTCGGGCAGCCGGGCGCCGGTCTCGAACGCCTGGTCCGCGCCCAGCGCGAGCGCCGCCGCCCGCTTCCCCTCGCTGCGGCCGGTGACCCAGATCCGGTAGCCGGCTGCGCTGCCGAGCTTGATCAGCGCCGTGGCCACGCCGCCACTGGCCCCCTGCACGAGGACCGTCGACCCGGGCCGCAGCCCGGAGCGGACGAACAGCATCCGGTAGGCGGTCAGCCAGGCGGTGGGCAGGCACGCCGCCTCGGCGAAGGAGAGCTCGGCCGGCTTGGGGACGACGTTCCGCTTCGGGACGACGACCCGCTCGGCCATCGTCCCCTGGTGCACCTCGGAGAACAGCGACCGCTTCGGGTCCATCGTCTCGTCACCGGTCCAGCCCGGGCTGGCGACGACGCCGTGCACCACGACCTCGTTGCCGTCCGGGTCGGTGCCGGCCGCGTCGGTGCCCAGGATCATCGGCATCCGCTCCTGCGGCAGGCCGATGCCCTGGAGGCTGAACAGGTCGTGGTGGTTTAGCGAGACGGCCTTCACCTGGACCGTCGTCCAGCCCTCGGGGGCCTCGGGCTCTGGCCGGTCACCGACCTCCAGCACGGAGAGCGGGTCCTCGGGGGCGGGGGTGGCGACGAAGGCAGCGAGCATGAGCGGACGCTAACCGAGTGCCGCCGCCGCTGCGACGCGGGTCACCCCCGCCCCTCGCGGGGCGGTCCGCTCAGCAGGTGACCCGTTCCTGCCGGATGTCGGCGTCGGCCGGCGCGTTGAGCGTGAGCACCGCCGACCCGACGCCGGGCACCACGGCGAGCATGCCGCCGGTCACCCGGGCCGGGCGGACCTGCAGGGTGACGGTGCAGCCCATCTCGTCGGTCCAGGACTGCTCGGTGACCTCGCCCTGTCCCGTCCAGGACAGGTGCACGATGGCGTACCCCCGGACCGTGCCCTCGGCGGAGCCGCAGTCGTAGCGGAGCCAGCCGGTGGCCCGTGCGGACTGCAGCCCGGTCACCTGCGCCGGCACCGAGCCCTCGGTGAGGCACTCGTAGCCCCCGATGAACACCTCGCCCCGGGCGAACGCCGGCACGCCGGCCGGTGCGTAGGCCTCGAACAGGCTCTCCGCGCCGCCCTCGCCGGTCCGGTTCTCGCCGTACAGCAGCGCGGTGGCGTAGCCGATGGCACTGGCCGGCGGCCCGCTCCCGGAGTCCTGGCCGGGCGGCGACGCCGCGGCCGGGCCGGCGCCCAGCAGGAGCAGCGCCAGCCCGGTGCTGCCGCAGATCCAGGATCGTGTCGTCGTCCGCATGACCTGTCCTCTCGACGGGCCGGTCGATCAGCCGGCCGCCTCGTCGCGGCCGCGGGCCCGCCGGGAGGATGCAGCGGTCGAGGCCGGTCGGGGACGTCGTCCGGCGCGGGAGTGACCGGTCGCCCGGCGCGTCGCCGGGGACACGCTGGCGCCCTGGAGGTCAGCGGACGACGACGGCGAACTCCTGCTGGGCGACGAACTCACCGATCACCGGGGCGCCGGGCACCTCGCCGCCGAGCAGCAGCCCGCCGGAGGTCTGGGCGTCGGCGAGCAGGAGCGCCTCGTCGTCGCTGACCGCGGACAGGTCGGCGTGCGGGCGCACCCAGTCCAGGTTCCGCCGGGTGCCGCCGGAGACCCAGCCGTCGGCCAGCGCCTGCCGGGCCCCGGTCAGGTAGGGGACGGCGGCGGCGTCGACCACCGCGGTCACCCCGCTGGCGCGGGCCATCTTGTACAGGTGGCCGAGCAGGCCGAAGCCGGTGACGTCGGTGCCCGCCCGGATCCCGGCGGCGACGGCGGCCACCGACGCCTCGGCGTTGAGCGCGGTCATCGAGGCCACTGCCTCGGCCGACACCTCGCCGGTGTTCTTGTGCCGGCTGTTCAGCACGCCCACGCCCAGCGGCTTGGTCAGCGACAGCGCCGTCCCCGCGACGGCGGCGTCGTTGCGGATCAGCCGGTCCAGGTCGACCAGGCCGGTGACCGCCATGCCGTACTTCGGCTCGGGGTCGTCGATGGAGTGGCCGCCGCCGACGTGGCAGCCCGCCGCGTGCGCGACCTCCAGCCCGCCGCGCAGCACCTCCGCGGCCAGCTCGGCCGGGAGCACGTCCCGCGGCCAGCCGAGCAGGTTCACGGCCATGACCGGGGTGCCGCCCATCGCGTAGACGTCGGAGAGCGCGTTGGCCGCGGCGATCCGGCCGAAGGTGTACGCGTCGTCGACCACGGGGGTGAAGAAGTCGGTGGTGAGGACCAGCCCTTGGCCGCCGGCGATCCGCACCACGGCGGCGTCGTCCCCGTCGTCCAGGCCGACGACCAGCTCGGCCGCGGGGTGGTCCGGGCCGGTGGCGGTGAGCCCGGCGACGACCGCCTCGAGCTCGCCGGGCGGGATCTTGCAGGCGCAGCCGCCACCGTGCGCGTACTGGGTCAGCCGGACGGGCGGTGCAGTGGCGGTCACGGTCGTCGAATCTAGGCCGCTGTCCGGCCTGGTGTGGTCACCCGGGTGTGTGGGACGACTCGTCCAGGCGCCCCGGGGGTTCCGCGCTGTGGCAGTCTCCGGAGGACCAGTGCGGCCGGGACCACCCCGGACCTGCCGAGTCAGCGCCGGAGCGCCTGGTCGCGACGGGAGGAGCGGGTTCGTGGTCGCCACGCTGCACGACGTGGCCCGCCTTGCGGGGGTCTCCTTCAAGACGGTGTCGAACGTGGTGAACGACTACCCGCACGTCCGCCCCAGCACCCGGCAGCGCGTGCAGGAGGCCATCGCGGAGCTGGGGTACCAGCCGAACCTGTCGGCGCGCAGCCTCCGGTCGGGTCGCAGCGACGCGATCAGCCTCGCCGTCCCCGAGCTGCGGTTGCCGTACTTCGCCGAGCTCGCCGACGAGGTCATCCGGGCGGCCGAGCGCCGGGGCCTGGTCGTGCTCATCGAGCAGACCAACCGGGACCGCAAGCGGGAGCTCGACCTGCTCGGCAGCGCCCGGCTCCGGATGGTGGACGGGCTGCTGTTCAGCCCGCTGGGGCTCAGCGCCGAGGACGCCTCGCTGGTTGAGATCGACACCCCGCTGGTGCTCCTCGGGGAACGCATCTTCCACCCCTCGGTCGACCACGTGACCATGCAGAACGTGGCGGCCGCGCGGGCCGCCACCGAGCACCTCCTCGCCCGCGGTCGCCGGCGCATCGCGGTCGTCGGGTCCCACCCCGGCGAGGTGATCGGCTCGGCCGGGCTGCGCCTGCAGGGGTACCGGGCGGCGCTGGACGCGGCGGGCATCCCGTTCGACGAGCGGCTGCTGGGCCCGGCGGAGCTGTGGCACCGGCGGGAGGGTGCCGAGGCGGCGCAGGCGCTGATCGCCTCGGGGGTGGACTTCGACGCCGTGTTCGCCTTCAACGACACCCTCGCCCTGGGTGCCATGCACGCCCTGATCGCGGCCGGCCGGCGGGTCCCCGACGACGTCGCGGTGATCGGCTTCGACAACACCGACGACGGCATGTTCTCCCAGCCGACGCTCACCACCGTCGACCCGGGCCGCCGGGAGATCGCCGAGCGGGCCGTCGAGGCGGTCGTGCAGCGGATCGCCGACCGGGGCATCGCCCCGCAGCACGTGGAAGTGGGCTACTCGATCGTCCAGCGCGAGTCCACCTGAGGCCTCGATCGCCGGGCGTCGGTCGCGGGCGCCGTCCCCGGGGTGAGCCCTCGAGCCGGTCGCTCGGGCAGTCCTGCGGCGCCTCCGCCTGCCCCGTCGGCGCGTTGCGAAGAGCCTCTTGACACCGGTCGTGGGATGGGCCACATTGCTCTTCACAACGTTGTAGAACGTGCTCCAGGGCACAGTCGCCAACGTGTGCGGCGCTCCGGCGTCTGCTCCCGGTCACCACCCAGCGACCGGGCGAACCTGCGCGCGGCGCTGGGCGACACCCTCGCCCACTGCAGCTCGCCGCACCTCGCTCCGCCGGGAGTCGAACGTGCAGCCGGCTCCAGCCACCGACGACGGCGTCCGTGGCCGTCACTCCGAGAGGGACCTCCCGTGAACAAGAAGATCATGACCGCACTGTTCGGTGCGGGGACCGTCATGACCGGCCTCACCGCCTGTGGCGGCGGCGGGGACGGCGAGGCCGCAGCCAGTGGCGGCGGCGGTGGGTCGTGCAGCGTGCCGATCGCCAACGAGGAGGCGCCGGTCGTCTCCGTGTGGGCGTGGTACCCGAACATGAAGACGGTGGTGGAGAACTTCAACGACACCCACACCGACGTGCAGGTCTGTCTCACCAACGCCGGCCAGGGGGCCGACGAGTACGCCAAGTTCCAGACCGCCGTCTCGGCCGGCCGCGGCGCCCCGGACGTGATCATGCTGGAGACCGACACCGTCCCGGTCTTCGCCCTCCAGGAGGCGCTGGTCGACCTGAGCGAGTACGGCGCCAGCGAGGTCGAGGGCAACTTCGGCGAGGGTGCCTGGCGCGACGTCTCCAGCGGCGACGCGGTGTACGGCATCCCGATCGACGGTGGCCCGATGGCGATGATGTACCGCCAGGACATCTTCGACCAGTACGGCATCACCCCGCCCACCACCTGGGACGAGTACCGGGCCGCGGCGGAGACGCTGAAGGCGGCCGGTGGGCCGCTGATGGGCGACCTCCCGGCGAACGTCCCCGCCCCCACCGTGGCGCTGATGCAGCAGAACGGCGCGGAGCCGTGGACCTACGACTCGGCGAACCCGACCGAGCTGGAGATCGACCTCAACAGCCCGGAGAGCAAGGAGGTGCTGGACTACTGGGCCGGCCTGGTCGAGGACGGGCTCATCGGCACCCAGGACCAGTTCACCACCGAGTACATCTCCGGTGCGATCAACGGCGACTACGCCACCTACATCTCCGCCGCCTGGGCCCCCGGCTACCTGACCGGCGCCGGTGCGGGTGAGGGCGCGGACGCGGGCACCTGGCGCGTCGCCCCGCTGCCGCAGTGGGACCCGGCCAACCCCGTCTCGGTCAACTGGGGTGGTTCGGTCCTCGCGGTGACCAGCCAGGCGGAGGACCCGGAGCTGGCCGCGCAGGTCGCGAAGGAGCTCTACGCAGACGAGCCGTCGCTGACCGACGGGTGGACGTCGCAGACGATCTTCCCGCTGAACCAGTCGGTGCTGAACTCGCAGGAGTTCATCGACCACGAGTCGGAGTTCTTCGCCGGCCAGACGGCCAACAAGGACGTCTACATCCCGGCGGCGAACGCCTACGAGGGGTCGACCTACAGCCCCTTCGGCACCACGTTCTACGCCCAGTTCACCGAGGAGATCGCCGCCATCAACGCCGGTGAGAAGACCGGCTCGGAGGCGCTGGACGACCTGCAGGCCGAGATGGAGGCCTACGCCGAGCAGCAGGGCTTCACGCTCAACTGAGGCCGTCGGCCCAGCCGGACGACTCCGTCCGGTCCCGGAGGGGGCGCAGCACCCCCTCCGGGACCGGACACCCCCACCTCCCCAGGACGAACGAGAGCGAGACGGTGATGGCAACGCTGGACACGGCAGAGCGGCCGGTGTCTCCGCCGGCAGGCGCCACGTCGGCCACCGGACGCCGGGGTACGGCCCGGCGCAAGAAGCGCGGCAACCGGATGGTGGGCTGGCTGTTCCTGGCCCCGTTCGCCGTGGTCTTCCTGCTGTTCCTGGTCGGCCCGCTGCTGTACGCCTTCTACCTCAGCCTCTTCACCAACGGGCTGGCCACGGGCGAGGAGTTCGCCGGTCTGGCGAACTACAGCCGGGCCTTCACCGACCCGGCGTTCCTGTCCGGTGTCTGGTTCGTCGTGCGCTTCGCCGTCGTGGTCATCCCGGCCCAGATGCTGGTCGCCCTGATCGCCGCCCTGGTGCTCGACTCGCTCACCAGCCGCTTCGCCAAGTTCTCCCGGCTGATGATCTTCATCCCCTACGCGATCCCCGCCGTCATCGGTGCGGTGCTGTGGGGCTTCCTGTACAGCCCGAACTTCGGGCCGCTGGAGCAGCTGTTCGGGGAGAGCGCACCGTTCCTGCTGAGCCCGGACAACCTGTTCTACGGGCTGACCAACGTGGTGACCTGGCAGTGGGCCGGCTACTACATGATCATCATCTACGCGGCGCTGCAGGGGATCGACCCGGCCATCTACGAGGCGGCCCGGATGGACGGCGCGAAGGCCTGGCAGATCGCCACCCGGATCAAGATCCCGATGATCAGCTCGGCGCTGGTCCTGATCCTGGTGTTCGCCGTCATCGGCACCCTGCAGTTCTTCACCGAGCCACAGGTGCTGCTGCCGATCTCCAACGGGTCGATCACCACCGACATCACCCCGAACGTCTACGCCTTCAACCTGGCGTTCCGGTTCGCCCAGTTCAACTACGCCTCGGCCATCTCCTTCGCCCTGGGCATCGTGGTGTTCATCGGCGTCTACCTCTTCCTCTTCCTGACCCGCAAGCGTGGGGGGTTCCTCAAGTGAGCGTCCTGTCCACCTCCGTCCGCGCCGACGACGCGGTCCACGCCCTCCGGGAGGGCCGCCGTGCCCGACGCCCGCGTCGGCGTCGTACCGGCTCGCACCTGTTCCTCGCCTTCCTCGTCCTCTACTTCGTGCTGCCGCTGTGGTTCCTCGTGGTGGCCAGCACCAAGAGCCCCGGTGGGCTGTTCAACTCGCCGAACGGTGCCCTGTGGTTCGGGGAGGAGTTCGCCCTCTTCGACAACCTCTCGACGCTGTTCACCTACAACGACGGCATCTACCTCAGGTGGCTGGGCAACTCGCTGCTCTACGCCTTCGGCGGCGGCATCGGGGCCACCGTCCTGGCCGTGCTCGCCGGGTACGCGTTCGCCAAGTTCGACTTCCCGGGCCGGCGGATCTCCTTCGCGCTGCTGCTCGGCGCGGTGATGGTGCCGATGACCGCGCTGGTCATCCCCACGTTCGTGATGCTGTCGGAGGTCGAGCTCACCAACACCCCGTGGGCGGTGATCCTGCCGTCGATGCTCAGCCCGTTCGGCGTCTACCTGATGCGCGTCTACACCGCCGACGGCGTGCCCGACGAGCTGCTGGACGCGGCCCGGATGGACGGCGCGGGGGAGTTCCGGACGTTCTTCCAGGTCGCGCTGCCCCTCATGCGCCCGGCGATCGTGACGGTGCTGCTGCTGTCGGTCGTGGGCACCTGGAACAACTACTTCCTGCCCCTCGCCGTCCTGTCGGACTCCGAGCTCTTCCCGATCACCGTCGGGATCAACCTCTGGCAGGGGCTCGCCGGGGCCAACAACGGCGGCGGCGTCTCGCTCTACACGCTGATCGTCGTCGGGTCCCTCGTGTCGATCATCCCGCTGATCGCCGCCTTCCTCGGCCTGCAGAGGTACTGGCAGGGCGGCCTGTCCATCGGCAGCCTCAAGTAATCCCCCCGGTGGCCCGCCACCGGCGCCGGGCCACGGCCGGCGCGGCACGTCCCCGTGCTGCGCGCCCCCTCCCTCTGGCGTGCCTGCTCCAGGCCCGTCACCCCACCGCGCGGCCCGGCCGCTCCCACGTTGAGGAACCCCCATGTCCACCGCACAGCTGACGCTCGACCCCCGCTTCACGATCGGAGCCGTCCACCGACGGGTCTTCGGCTCCTTCGTGGAGCACCTGGGCCGCTGCGTCTACGACGGCCTCTACGAGCCCGGCCACCCCACGGCCGACGAGGAGGGCTTCCGGACCGACGTGCTGGAGCTGGTCCGCGAGCTCGGGGTCTCGACGATCCGCTACCCCGGCGGCAACTTCGTCTCCGGCTACCGGTGGGAGGACGGCGTCGGGCCCCGGGAGGACCGGCCGAAGCGCCTGGACCTGGCGTGGCACTCGCTGGAGACCAACCAGGTCGGCCTGCACGAGTTCGCCCGCTGGAACGACAAGGCGGGCAGCGAGCTGATGCTGGCGGTCAACCTCGGCACCCGCGGTGTGCTGGAGGCCCTCGACCTCCTCGAGTACAGCAACGTCCGGTCCGGGTCGGCCCTGTCGGACCAGCGGATCGCCGACGGCACCACGGAGCCCTTCGGCGTGAAGATGTGGTGCCTGGGCAACGAGATGGACGGCCCGTGGCAGCTGGGGCACCGCAGCGCGGAGGACTACGGGAAGGTCGCCGCCCAGGCCGCCAAGGCCATGCGCCAGCTGGACCCGTCGGTCGAGCTCGTGGTCTGCGGCAGCTCCAACTCCGCCATGCCGACGTTCGGGGCGTGGGAGCGCACCGTGCTGGAGCACACGTACGAGGACGTCGACTTCATCTCCTGCCACGCCTACTACGCCGAGCGCAACGGCGACCTGGCCGGCTTCCTCGCCTCGGCCGTCGACATGGACCACTTCATCGAGTCCGTCGTCGCCACCGCCGACCACGTCAAGGCGGAGCTGCGCAGCGCCAAGACGATCAACATCGCCTTCGACGAGTGGAACGTCTGGTACCAGGAGCGCTTCCACGCCGAGGACCAGATCACCGACATCGAGAAGTGGCCCTACGCACCCCGGCTGCTCGAGGACGCCTACCACGTCGCCGACGCCGTCGTCGTCGGCAGCCTGCTCATCTCGCTGCTCAAGCACGCCGACCGGGTCACCTCCGCCAGCCTGGCGCAGCTGGTCAACGTCATCGCGCCGATCATGACCGAGCCCGGTGGCCCGGCCTGGCGGCAGACGACGTTCTTCCCCTTCGCGCTGACCTCCCGCCTGGCCCGGGGCACCGCGCTGCGCGTCGAGCTGTCGAGCGAGACGTACCGGACGACCGAGCACGGCGACGTCCCCCTGGTCGACGCGGTCGCCACCCACGACCCGGAGACCGGCGCCACGGCGGTCTTCCTGGTCAACCGGGCGATCGAGGGGCCGACGACGGTGACCGTCGACGCCCGCAGCCTCGGCGACGTGCGCGTCCTGGAGACGCACACCCTGAACGACGACGACCCCTACGCGGTCAACACCCTGGCCGAGCCGACCCGGGTCGCCCCGGTGGCGAACAAGAGCGCCCACCTGCAGGACGGCGTCCTCACCATCGAGCTGCCCCCGGTGTCCTGGACGGCGGTCTCCCTTGGCTGACCCCCGGCCCGCCTGCTCAGCGGCCCCGCCCGCCGAGCACCCGATCACCTCTCCCTCGTCCGCCCTGCCCGGATCCCCGGCATCCCCGACCACCAGGAGTGCGCCCGATGGCGACCGTCACCTATGAGCGAGCGACCTGTGCCTACGCCGGCTCCGATCGGCTGGCGGTCGACTCGCTCGACCTGACCGTGGCCGACGGGGAGTTCCTGATCCTGGTCGGGCCCTCCGGCTGCGGGAAGTCCACGTCCCTGCGGATGCTCGCCGGCCTGGAGCAGGTCGACGAAGGGCGCATCCTCATCGACGGCAAGGACGTCACCGACGTCGAGCCGAAGGACCGGGACATCGCGATGGTGTTCCAGAACTACGCGCTCTACCCGCACATGACCGTCGCCGAGAACATGGGCTTCGCGCTGAAGATCGCCGGGATGGGCAAGGAGGAACGCCGCGCCCGGGTCGAGGAGGCGGCCAGGCTGCTGGACCTCGAGCCCTACCTGGACCGCAAGCCCAAGGCGCTCTCCGGTGGCCAGCGACAGCGGGTCGCCATGGGCCGGGCCATCGTGCGCAAGCCCAAGGTCTTCCTGATGGACGAGCCGCTGTCCAACCTGGACGCCAAGCTCCGGGTGCAGACCCGCACCCAGATCGCCTCGCTGCAGCGCCGGCTGGGCATCACCACCGTCTACGTCACCCACGACCAGGTCGAGGCGATGACGATGGGCGACCGGGTCGCGGTGCTCAAGGACGGCGAGCTCATGCAGGTCGGTGCTCCCCGCGAGCTGTACGACCGGCCGGCCAACGTCTTCGTCGCGGGCTTCATCGGCTCCCCGGCGATGAACCTCTTCGAGGTGCCGGTGACCGACGGGGGCGTCCGCTTCGGCGACCGGGTCCACCCGGTGGCGCGGGAGGTCCTGGCCGCCAACGCCGGCGACACGATGACCCTGGGTGTCCGCCCGGAGGACTTCGACCTCTCCGATTCGGGGGCCGCGGTCGAGGTCGACGTCGTCGAGGAACTGGGCGCCGACGCCTACGTCTACGGCCGGCTCACCCAGGGGGGAACCGAGTCCCTGGTCACCGTCCGCGTCGACGGCCGGCAGCCACCCCGCCGGGGGGAGCGGGTCCACGTCGTGCCGCGGGCCGACCACGTCCACCTCTTCGGCAGCGACGGGGTCCGGCTGGCGGACTGACCGCCGGGTCCCGCCGGACGGGTGGGACCTGCCGGTGCAGCCGCCGGGACGTAAGGTCGGCGGTGGAGACGTCAGGGTGTCTGGTGGCCCCCGCGGCCTCTAAAGCCGACGTGGCCGAGCAACTCGGTCAGGCGGGTTCGATTCCCGTCCGTCTCCGCCAGCCGCTCCGCGGAGCCGGCCCTCGGGCCGGCTCCGCGACGGCCACCTACGCTCGGCCGCGATGACCACGGACGCCACGACCACCGCCGCGACCACCGACCCGCGCCGGCGGGTGCCCCGGACCGACGCGGTGCTCGCCGACCCCGCCGTCGCCGCTGCGGTGCAGCGACTGGGCCGGGAACTGGTGAAGCGCGCCGTCCAGGTCGCGCAGCAGCGCGTCCGGGAGGGCGAGCTGTCGCCGGACGGCGTCGTCGCCGCCGTGCTGGCCGGGCTGCCCGGCACCGCCAGCAGCCTCTCGCCGGTGCTCAACGCCACCGGCGTGCTCGTGCACACCAACCTGGGCCGGGCACCGCTGTCGAGCGCGGCCGTGGCCGCGGTGGTGGCGGCCAGCGGCACCACCGACGTCGAGCTCGACCTCGGCACCGGCCGCCGCGGTCCCCGGGGAGAGGGAGCGCTGTCGGCGCTGCTGGCCGCCGTGCCCGCCGCCGAGGCCGCGCTGGTGGTGAACAACTGCGCCGCCGCGCTGGCGCTGGTGGCCACCGCGTTCGGCGGTGAGCTGGTCATCGCCCGCGGGGAGCTGGTCGAGATCGGCGACGGCTTCCGCATCCCCGACCTGCTGGTCAGCACCGGTGCGCGGCTGCGCGAGGTCGGGACGACGAACCGGGTCTCGCTCACCGACTACACCGACGCCCTCGGCCCGGACACCGGCGCGGTGCTCAAGGTGCACCCCTCGAACTTCGTCGTCCGCGGGTTCACCCGGTCCGCCGACGTCGCGGAGCTGGCTCCCGCGCTGGCCGACACCGGGGTGCCGCTGGTCGTCGACGTGGGCAGCGGGCTGCTCCGCCCGCATCCGCTGCTGCCCGACGAGCCGGACCTGCAGACCACGCTGGCCGCCGGCGCGGACCTGGTGCTGTGCAGCGGCGACAAGCTGCTCGGCGGCCCGCAGGCCGGCATCGTGCTCGGCTCGGCAGCGCTGGTCCAGCGGCTGCGCCGGCACCCGCTCTACCGGGCGCTGCGGGTGGACAAGACGACCCTGGCAGCCCTGGAGGCGACGGTGCGCGGCCCGGTGCCGCCGGTCCAGCAGATGCTGGACGCGGACCCGGCCGTGCTGCAGGCCCGGGCCACCGCGGTGGCCGGCGCGCTGCGGGCCCGCGGGATCGAGGCGGTGGCCGTCCCGTCGACTGCGCGGGTCGGCGGTGGGGGCGCCCCGGAGTTCGAGCTGCCCAGCGCCGCCGTCGCGCTCGACCCGCGGTTCGCCGAGCCGCTGCGGCACGGCGACCCGCCGGTGGTCGGCCACCTGGACGACGACCGCACCCTGCTCGACCTGCGCAGCCTGCTCCCGGCCGACGACGAGCGGCTGATCACCGCCGTGACGGAGGTGGCCCGCCGGTGGAGCTGACCGCTGCTGCCCGGATGGACGTCCTGGCGACCGCCGGCCACGTCGACCACGGCAAGTCGACGCTGGTGACGGCCCTGACCGGGATGGAGCCGGACCGCTGGGAGGAGGAGCGCCGGCGCGGGCTCACCATCGACCTGGGGTTCGCCTGGACGACGCTGCCCTCCGGTCGCCGGCTCGCGATCGTCGACGTGCCCGGGCACGAGCGGTTCGTGGGCAACATGCTCGCCGGGGTCGGTTCGGTGCCCGCCGCGCTGGTCGTGGTCGCCGCGGACGACGGGTGGTCGGCGCAGACGGCCGAGCACGTCGCCGTCCTCGATGCCCTCGGGGTGCGGCACGGGCTGCTCGCCGTCACGAAGTCGGACCTCGCCGACCCTGCACCGGTGCTCGCAGACGCCGCCGAGCGGCTGGCCGGGACGTCGTTGGGCCGGGTGCCCGCCGTGGCGGTCAGCGCGCGGTCCGGTTCCGGGCTGCCTGAGCTGGCCGCTGCGCTGGAGCAGGTGCTGGCCGGTCTGCCCGCACCCGACCCGGCCGCGCCGGTGCGGCTGTGGATCGACCGGGCGTTCACCATCCGGGGCGCGGGGACCGTCGTGACCGGCACCCTGGCCGCCGGAAGGGTGACCACCGGCGACCGGCTGGACCTGGGCGGGCGACCGGTGACCGTGCGCGGGCTGCAGTCCCTCGGTGCGCCGGTCGAGGCGGCTTCGGCCACCGCCCGGGTCGCGCTCAACCTGCGCGGGGTGGCCGTCGAGCAGCTCTCCCGCGGCGACGCGCTGCTCACCCCCGACGCGTTCCGGCGCACCGCGGACCTCGACGTGACGCTGGTGCGACCGGTCGAGGAGAAGCTGCCCGCGGAGCTGGTCGTGCACATCGGGTCGGCGACGGTCGCGGCGCGCGTGCGTCCGCTGGACGGGTCGGCCCTGCGTCTGCGACTGGCCACCGAGCTGCCGCTGCGGGTGGGGGACCGGCTGCTGCTGCGCGACCCCGGCGCCCGCCGGGTGCACGGTGCCGACGTGCGCGACGTGGACCCACCGGAGCTGCGCCGCCGCGGCGCTGCCCGGACCCGCGCGGCCGAGCTCGCCGAGCAGCCGCTGGGTGAGGCCGGGGCGCGGGCGGACCTGGTGCGGCGGCGGTTCGTGCGCCGGGCGGACTTCGTGGCGATGGGCTGGCCGGTGCCCGCGGACGCCACGGCCGTCGGCCCGTGGCTCCTCGCTCCGGGGTTGGCCGACGAGCTGGCCGCCCGGGTGCCGCAGGTGGTGGCCCGTTACCGGCAGCTGCGCCCGCTGGAGCCCGGCCCGCCGACCGCGGTGCTGCGGTCGGCGCTGGAGCTGCCCGACGTCGAGCTGGTGCCCGCGCTGGTGCGGGAGCCCCTGGCGCTGCGGGACGGCCGGGTCGTCTCCGGTGCTGCGGCGCTGCCCCCGGCGGTGCAGCAGGCGGTGGACGGCATCCGCGCCCGGCTGGTGCAGGAGCCGTTCGCCGCCCCGGAGGCCGGTGACCTGGTGGCCGCGGGGCTGGGGCCGCGCGAGCTGGCCGCGGCGGTGCGGGACGAGCAGCTGGTGCGGATCACCGAGGGCATCTACCTGGCACCGGGGGTCGCCGAGCAGGCCCGGGCCAGGCTCGCGGCGCTCCCGCAGCCGTTCACGCTCAGCGAGGCGCGCAAGGCGTGGGGGACTACCCGCCGGGTCGCCGTCCCGCTGGCCGAGTGGCTCGACGCCCGCGGGGTCACCGTCCGCCAGCCGGACAACACCCGCCGCCTGCGCTGACCCGCCGTCTCACCGGACGGGCGTCGCCGGCTCCGTCAGCCGGACGGCGTGAGGTGGGACGTGGATCCCGGACGCTGCTGCTCTGGCTGCACTGGTGCACCAGAGCACCAGCGTCCGGGACCACCCGGTGGCCGGCCCCCAGCGGGCGGGGCGCTTCGCGCGGGTCACCGATGAGCGACATGCCGACATCCAGCTCGGCCCGCTGATCGCCACGTACGTGCTCTGAGCCCACCTGGTGCCGGGCCGACCACTCAGACCGGGCCGCCGCCGGCCGCCAACTGGCGGAGGTCGACGTGTGCCGGCGTCTCCACCGGCAGCGGTGGGTCGGCGTCGTGCACCTCGACGAGCTGGTCGAGGGTCACCGGCTCCGGGAGCTGCCGGTACTGGGCCCGCGGGTGCGCCTGCTCGGTCACGGCCCCAGCGTGCGGCCGCGGAGTGCAGCGCGACAAGGGGTCTGGGCACGCTTGTGCTCTGGCTGCACTGGTGCGCCAGAGCACGAGCGTCGGCAGGGTCAGTCGCCGGCCGGCACCCAGCGGGCGGGGCGCTTCTCCCGGAAGGCGGCGATGCCCTCCTGGCCCTCCTCGCCGGCGAAGAACCGCGCCGACAGCTGCAGCAGCGCCGGGATCTGCCCGGGCAGGTCGGTGCCCGACCGCAGCAGCCGCTTCGTCTCGGCCAGCGCGGTCGGCGCCCCGGCGGCCAGGGCGGTGACCTGGGCGGCGACGGTGGCGTCGACCTCGTCGTCCGGCACGGCCAGGTCGACCAGCCCGCCGGCCGCGGCCGTCGCGGCGTCGAAGACCTCGCCGGTGAGCATCAGCCGGTGGACGACGTTGGGCAGCATCCGCGGCCGGCACACCGCGGAGATCACCGCCGGGACGACGCCGATCCGCACCTCGGTGAACGCGAAGGTGGCAGCGGCGCCGGCCACCACGACGTCGCAGGCCGCGGCCAGCCCCACCCCACCCGCACGGGCCGGGCCGCGGACGGCGGCGAGCACCGGCTTCGGCGCGTTCCAGATCAGTTCCAGCAGCTCGGGGAACTCGTTGACCCCCTGGTCGGCGGCGGAGCCTCCGGTGGCCTCGGCGAGGTCCATGCCGGAGCAGAACACCCGGCCGGTGTGGTCGAGCACCACCACCCGCACGGCGTCGTCGGCGAAGGCCTCGGTGAGGGCAGCGCGGAGCTGGGCGCGCATGGCGCGGGAGAGGGCGTTCCGGTTGGCGGGGGAGTCGAGGGTCAGCCGGGCCACGCCGGCGGACACGTCGACGGAGAGCACGCGGTCGTCATTGGTCGCGGAGGTCACGCCGCCATCTTGCCGGGGGCGGTCACACTGGGAGCAGCGATGACCACGACCCTCCCTCTCCTCGGCCAGACCCCGGCGCTGCCCGCGGACCCCTCGATGCTCCCGGCGTCGGCCCGGGACGGCCTGCCGACGACGCCGTTCGGCCTCTACGTGCACGTGCCGTTCTGCGCCACACGCTGCGGCTACTGCGACTTCAACACCTACACCTCCGACGAGCTGGGCCCGGGCGCCAACCGCAGCGAGTACGCCGGCACCGCCATCGCCGAGCTGCGGCTGGCCGCCGAGGTGCTGGGGCCCGACCGCCCGCCGGTGCAGACGGTCTTCGTCGGTGGCGGCACCCCGACGCTGCTGCCGGCGCAGGACCTGGTGGCCGTCATGGACGCCGTCCGTGAGCTCTTCCCCGTGGCCCCCGACGTCGAGGTGACCACCGAGGCCAACCCCGAGTCGGTGACGCCGGAGTCGCTGGCCACCCTGCGGGCCGGTGGCTTCACCCGGATCAGCCTGGGCATGCAGTCCGCCGCCGAGCACGTGCTCGCCGTGCTGGACCGCCGGCACACCCCCGGCCGGGCGGTGCAGGCTGCGCACGAGGCCCGGGCCGCCGGCTTCGAGCACGTGAACCTGGACCTGATCTACGGCGCACCGGGGGAGACCGACGCCGACTGGCAGGCCTCGCTCGACGCCGTGCTGGCCGCGCCGGTCGACCACGTCAGCGCCTATGCGCTGATCGTCGAGCAGGGCACCCGGCTGGCCCGGCGGGTGGCCCGGGGCGAGCTGCCGATGCCGGACGACGACGTGCTGGCCGACCGCTACGAGATGGCCGACCGCACGTTCGGAACGGCTGGGCTCGGCTGGTACGAGGTGTCGAACTGGGCCCGCGACCGGGCGGCCCGCTGCCGGCACAACGAGCTGTACTGGGCCAACGCGAACTGGTGGGGGATCGGGCCCGGCGCGCACTCGCACGTCGGCGGGCTGCGCTGGTGGAACGTCAAGCACCCGGCCGCCTACGCCGACCGGCTGGCCGCCGGTCTGCACCCGGCCGCCGACAGCGAGCTGCTGACGCCTGCGGACCAGGCGCTGGAGACGGTGATGCTCGGGCTCCGGCTGCGTGACGGGCTGCCGCTGACCGCACTGAGCGCGGCGGGGCGGGCGCGGGCCGCGGACTCCGTCGCCCGGGGGCTGCTGGCGGCCGCGCCGCACGAGGCGGGGCTCGCCGTCCTCACCGACCGTGGCCGACTGCTCGCCGACGCCGTCGTCCGCGACCTCACGGACTGAAGAAGGACCCGCGGCCGCACCCTGCAGCCGGGCCGAGGGGTCAGCCGTGCAGGGCGGCCAGGACCTGGTCGCCGAACTTCTCCAGCTTCGTCGCGCCGACGCCGCCGATCGTGCCCAGGGCGGCCAGGGTCGCCGGCTCCTCGGTGGCGATCTGCCGCAGGGTCGCGTCGTGGAAGACGACGTAGGCGGGCACGCCCTGCTCCTTGGCGGTGGCAGCCCGCCAGGCCCGCAACCGCTCGAAGGCCGGGGCGGCCGACGCGGGCAGTTCGGGAGCCGTGGACCGGCTGCCCCGGGCGCGGGCGGTGGCGGCCCGGGTCGGGCGCTCGGGCTCGCGGCGCATCAGCACCTCGCGTTCCCGGCGCAGCACCGGCCCGCTGGCCTCGTTGAGCGCCAACGTCCCGTACTCGCCCTGCACCGCGAGCAGCCCCTGCGCCAGCAGCTGGCGGACGACGCCGCGCCACTGGCCCTCGGACAGGTCGGTGCCGATGCCGAAGACGGTCAGCTCGTCGTGGCTGTGCTGGGTGACCTTGTCGGTGCGCTTGCCCAGCAGGATGTCGATCGACTGGCCGGCGCCGAAGGACTGCCCGCGCTCGCGCTGCAGCCGCAGCACCGTGGACAGCAGCATCTGCGCCGGGATGGTGGCGTCCCAGGACTCCGGGGGGCTCAGGCAGGTGTCGCAGTTGCCGCAGGGCGCGCTCTCCTGGCCGAAGTGGGCCAGCAGCCGCACCCGCCGGCACTCGACCGTCTCGCAGAGCGCCAGCATCGCGTCGAGCTGGGCGGACAGCACCCGCCGGTGCGCGAGGTCGCCCTCCGAGGACTCGATCATCTTGCGCTGCTGGACGACGTCGGCCAGCCCGTAGGCGAGCCATGCGGTGGACGGCAGTCCGTCCCGGCCGGCGCGGCCGGTCTCCTGGTAGTAGCCCTCGACCGACTTGGGCAGGTCCAGGTGGGCGACGAAGCGGACGTCGGGCTTGTCGATGCCCATGCCGAACGCGATGGTCGCGACCATCACCAGCCCGTCCTCGCGCAGGAACCGGGACTGGTGCGTCGCGCGGGTCCGCTGGTCCAGCCCCGCGTGGTAGGGCAGCGCGGGGATGCCCTGGCCCACCAGGAACTCGGCCGTCTTCTCCACCGAGGCGCGGGACAGGCAGTAGACGATGCCGGCGTCCCCGGGGTGCTCGGTGCGCAGCAGGTCCAGCAGCTGCTTGCGCGGCTCGTTCTTCGGTGCGATCCGGTACTGGATGTTCGGCCGGTCGAACCCGGCGACCACGTGCAGCGCGTCGTCGAGCTGGAGCCGGGTGCTGATCTCGGCGTGCGTGGCGGGGGTGGCCGTCGCCGTCAGGGCGATTCGGGGCACGTCGGGCCAGCGCTCGTGCAGCATCGACAGGGCGAGGTAGTCGGGCCGGAAGTCGTGCCCCCACTGCGCCACGCAGTGCGCCTCGTCGATGGCGAACAGGGCGATCCGGCCCCGTTCGAGCAGGCGGGCGGTCGGTGAGGCGCCACCGCCCAGGGACTCCGGGGCCACGTAGAGCAGGTCGAGCTCCTCGGCGAGGAACGCCTCCTCGACGTCCCGGCGCTCGGCCCGGTCCTGGCTGGAGTTGAGGAACCCGGCGCGCACGCCCAGCCCGCGCAACGTGTCGACCTGGTCCTGCATCAGCGCGATCAGCGGGGACACGACGACGCCGACGCCCTCGCGCAGCAGCGCCGGCACCTGGTAGCACAGCGACTTCCCGCCACCGGTCGGCATCAGCACCAGCGCATCGCCGCCGGCGACGACGTGGTCGACGACCTCGCGCTGCGGTCCGCGGAAGGCGTCGTAGCCGAACACCCGGCCCAGCACCTCGAGCGCAGGGTCCCCGAGCGCGGGGGCTTCGGTCACGTCCACAGCGCGAGCGTAGGCGGGCAGGGGCCGCCGGTCTGACATCCGTCATGAGGTGTGGACGACGTCTCGCACTCCCGGCGGGGCCCCGTGGGCGGCCAGGCTCGGGGCATGCCCGAACCACTCGCCCTGGACGTCCGCGGACTGACCGTCCGGTACGGCAGCGCGACCGCCGTCCACGACCTGACCCTCGCCGTCCCCCGCGGCGAGACCGTCGCCCTGCTCGGTGCCAACGGCGCCGGGAAGTCCTCCGTCGTCAACGCCGCGCTCGGGCTGTTCCGCCCGGCGGCCGGCACGGTCCGGCTGCTCGGGCGCGAGCCGGCCGCGGCGCTGGAGGCCGGTGGCGTCGGGGCGATGCTGCAGCACGGCGGCCTGCCCAGCGAGGCGCGCGTCGGCGAGGTGCTCGCCCTGGTGCGCCGCCGCTACGACGACCCGTGGCCGCTGGCGGACCTGGTCGCCACGGCCGGCATCGGCGGCCTGCTCGACCGCGCGGTCGACGCGCTCTCCGGTGGGCAGCGCCAGCGGGTGCTCCTCGCCCTGGCCCTGGCCGGCGCGCCGCCGTTGCTGCTGCTGGACGAGCCGACCTCGGCCATGGACGTCGAGGGCCGGCAGGCCTTCTGGACGACGATGCGCGGTCTGGCCGGGCGCGGGCACACCGTCGTCTTCGCCACCCACCACCTCGACGAGGCCGACGCGGTCGCCGACCGGGTCGTGGTCGTCGCCGGTGGGCGGGTCCTCGCCGACGGGACGGCGGCCGCGATCAAGTCGCGGATCGCCGGGCGCACCGTCCGGTTCCGCTGCCCCGGGCCGCGGGACGGGCTGACCGGGCTGCCGGGCGTCACCGGCATCAGCGGGGACGCCGACCTCGTCGAGCTCGCCACCTCCGACGCCGAGGCGACCCTGCGCGCGCTGCTCGACAGCCGCACCCCGCTGCCCGACCTCGAGGTGCGCGGCGCCAGCCTCGAACAGGCCTTCCTGCACCTCACCACCCAGCCGGACGCCACCCGGCCGCACGCCACGCCGGACGCCACCGAGGGAGCCCTCCGATGACCGACCTGCTGCTCTTCCAGCTCCGCCGGGTGGGCCGGAACAAGCAGTACCTGTTCTTCACGGTGCTGCTGCCGGCGCTGTTCACGATCTTCTTCACCAAGGTCATCGGCGGGCAGGCGCCGGCCGGGGAGTACCAGGACCTCGCCGGCGCCGTCCTGGTCTCGATGATGGCCTACGGGGCGATCGGTGCCGCGCTGGGCGCGACGATCCGGATCGCCTTCGACCGCTCCTCCGGCTGGCTGCGGCAGCTGCGGGTGACGCCGGTGCCCACCGGGTCGGTGTTCGCCGTCGACGTCGTGGTCGGGGCGCTGCTGGTGCTGCCCAGTCTGCTCGTCGTGGCGCTGGTCGGGCGGTTCGTCAACGGCGTCGAGTTCGGCCTCGGCACGTGGCTGGCGCTGGTCGGCTCGCTGTGGGCGGGGTCGGTGGTGTTCGTGGCGCTCGGTCTGGCGGTGGGGCTGGCCCTGGACGCCCAGGCCGCCGGCGCGGCGATCGGGATCCTCGGCACCGTGCTCGCCGCGCTGGGTGGACTGTGGTTCCCGGTGGAGATGTTCCCGGACGGGATGGCGGCGCTGGCCCGCGCGATGCCGTCCTACTGGTTCGCCGAGCTGGGCCGCGACATCACGGCCGGGACGTTCACCGGCCCGCCGGTCATGGTGCTGGCGGGCTACGGGGTCGTGTTCGCCGCCGCTGCGCTGGTGGTCGCCCGGCGGCGCCCGCTGCACGCGGTGGCGGGCTGAGCCGTGACCGGGCGGCCGACCGCTAGCGTCCGTCTCATGGACCGGTCGAACTGGTGGGGGCAGGCGATCTGGGCAGTGCCCTGGCTGCTGTTCCAGTTCTTCCCGATCGTCGACCTCGTCACCACCGACCGCCCGACGGCGGCGCGCTGGGTCGGCGCGATCGGGCTGCTCGTCTTCACCGTGGTCTACCTGCGGGTGATGGGCCAGCTCGGCCGGCCGCGGGCGCTGCGGCCGGAGTTCGCGGCGACCGCGGTGCTCGCCGTCGCGCTGGCGGTCGGGTTCGGGCCCGCTTTCGCCGGGTTGATGATCTACGTGTCGGCGGCCGCCGCGGCCACGCTGCCCGCGCGCTGGGTGTGGCCCGCTGTGGTCGCCGCGGCACTGGTGTGCCTGGCGGTGCCCCTGGCCTCGGGGGACCCCGGCCTGCTGTTCCTGTCGCCGATCTGCCTGCTCACCGCCTTCGGGATCCGGGGCACCGGCTATCTGATGACCGTGAACCGGGAGCTGCAGGAGGCCCGCGAGGAGCTGGCCCGCAACGCCGTCACCGAGGAGCGGCTGCGCTTCGCCCGCGACCTGCACGACCTGCTCGGGCACTCGCTGTCGCTGATCGCGCTCAAGAGCGAGCTCGCCCGCCGGCTGGCCGAGGCCGACCCGGCCCGCGCCCGACAGGAGATGGCCGACGTCGAGGCGGCGGCCCGCCGGGCGCTGGCCGAGGTGCGGGACGCCGTCAGCGGCTACCGGCAGGTCACCTGCGCCCAGGCCCTGGCGGAGGCGCGCTCCGCGTTGACCGGGGCCGGGATCGACGTCCGGCTGCCCGACCGGGTGCCGGCGCTGCCGGGCACGGTCGACGCCGCGCTCGGCTGGGTGGTGCGCGAGGCGACGACGAACGTGCTGCGGCACAGCCGGGCCGGCACGGTGACGATCGGCCTGGCCGAGGACGGGGTGCACGCGGTGCTGACGGTGACCGACGACGGTCGTGGCGCGGAGGACCCGATCACCGTGCTGGGCACCTCGCCCGGGTCGGGGCTGGCCGGGCTGCGCGAGCGGGTCGGTGCGCTGGGCGGTGAGCTGGCAGCCGGCCCGGTGGACGGCGGCGGGTACCGACTGCAGGCCACGGTGCCGCTGCTCCCGGTGTCGGTGAGCGCGTGACGATCCGGGTGCTGCTGGCCGAGGACCAGGCGCTGGTGCGGGGCGCGCTCCGGGCGCTGCTCGACCTCGAGGAGGACATCGAGGTGGTGGCCGAGGTCGGCCGCGGTGACGAGGTGCTGGCGGCCGCGCGTGCCTGCCGGCCGGACGTGGCGCTGCTGGACATCGAGATGCCGGGGAAGGACGGGCTCGAGGCGGCCCGGGAGCTGGCCGCTGCGCTGCCGGAGGTGCGCACCGTCGTCCTCACCACGTTCGGCCGGCCGGGGTTCCTGCGCCGGGCGATGGAGGTCGGCGCCGCCGGCTTCCTGGTCAAGGACTCGCCGGTGGCCGAGCTGGCCCGGGGCATCCGGGCGGTGATGGCGGGGGAGCGGGTGATCGACCGGGACCTGGCCGCCGCTGCGCTGGCGATGGGCGCGACACCGCTGTCGGGTCGCGAGGCCGACGTGCTGCGGGCGGCGGCCGACGGGGCGACGGTCGCCGACATCGCCGGGCGGCTGTACCTGTCCGAGGGGACGGTGCGGAACTACCTGTCCTCGGCGATCGGCAAGACCGGGGCGCGCACCCGGGTGGAGGCGGCCCGGGTGGCGGAGGAGAAGGGCTGGCTCTGAGCCGTCAGCGCGCCTGGCCGGCGTCGGCCGGGCTGGCGTCTGCGGAGCTGCTCTCGGTCGGCGTCTGGGCCGGCATCAGCGAGTCGAGGTCGAGCACCCGCACGTGGATGACGTTGCGCTGCTGCAGGGCCGCGCGCAGGGCCCGGTGCAGGCCGTCCTCCAGGTAGGTCTCGCCGTTCCACTGCACCGCGTGCGGGAACAGGTCGCCGTAGAAGGTCGAGTCGTCGGCGAGCAGCGTGTCGAGGGCCAGCTCGCGCTTGGTGGTGACGAGGGTGTCCATCCGGATCTGCCGGGGCGGGATCATCGCCCAGTCGCGGGTGGAGAAGCCGTGGTCGGGATAGGGGCGCCCATCGCGCACCGCCTTGAAGATCAGGGCTGAGCCTCCCGCTCCCCGGCCCCCCGGTGGGGTCCGTCGACCGGAACCACACTAGTGGGGTCCAGCGGCCATCGCCGACGCTCGTCAGCAGGGATCGTTCCCATCTCCGGGGGCGGGCACCGCGAGCCGGAGGACGCCGGGATGGTGCGGTCGTATGCTGGCACTCGGTCCACGCGAGTGCCAGGCACCTGCCCGGGCGACCACCGCGGACCACGTCGATCCGGTACGGGAGGTGTCAGCCGTGGCGCACGACGACCGGCGCCTGCGGGTGCTGCGGGCGATCGTCCAGGACTACGTCTCCACCAACGACCCGGTGGGGAGCAAGGCGCTGGCCGCCCGCTACGACCTCGGGGTGAGCCCAGCCACGATCCGCAACGACATGGCGGTGCTGGAGGAGGAGGGCTACATCACCCAGCCGCACACCAGTGCCGGCCGGGTGCCCACCGACAAGGGCTACCGCTTCTTCGTTGACCGGCTCAGCGCGATCAAGCCGCTGTCGGCCGCTGAGCGGAAGGCGATCGAGAAGTTCCTCGACGGCGCCGTCGACCTGCACGACGTCCTGGGCCGCAGTGTCCGGCTGCTGGCCCAGCTGACCCGCCAAGTCGCCGTCGTCCAGTACCCGACGCTGGCGCGCAGCGCCGTCCGGCACCTGGAGCTGGTGCCGCTGTCGACGTCCCGGCTGTTGATGGTGCTGATCACCGACACCGGCCGGGTCGAGCAGCGCGTGGTGGAGGTGCCGGTCGACACCGAGGCCGAGACCGTCGCCGAGCTGCGCACGCTGCTCAACACCGCCTTCACCGGCGCGAAGCTGGGGGAGGCCAGCGACAAGGTCGGTGACCTGGTCGACGCCTCCGCCCCGCACCTGCGCCCGCTGGTCGCCGCGGTGAGCGCGACGCTGCTGGAGACCCTGGTCGAGCCCTCGGAGGACCGGCTGGTCATCGGCGGGACGGCGAACCTCGCGCAGGGCAGCGCGCTGGACTTCCCCGGCACCTTCCGCCCGCTGTTGGAGGCGCTGGAAGAACAGGTGGTCGTCCTGCGGTTGATGGCCGAGGTGGGGCCCAGCACCGTGACGGTGAGCATCGGTGAGGAGAACGAGCACGAGGCGCTGACCGCCGCGTCGTTCGTCTCCGTGGGCTACGGGTCCGGCGACCAGGCGCTCGGTGGCCTGGGTGTCGTCGGCCCCACCCGGATGGACTACGCAGGGAACATCGCCGCGGTACGAGCCGTGGCCCGCTACGTCGGCCACCTGTTGGCCGAGAGCTGAGGACTGAGAACGCTTCATGGCAACCGACTACTACGGCGTGCTGGGTCTTGCCCAGGGAGCCAGCGACACCGAGATCAAGCGCGCCTACCGCAAGATGGCACGCGACCTGCACCCGGACGTCAACCCGGACCCGGGTGCGAAGGAGAAGTTCGGGGAGGTCAGCCGCGCCTACGAGGCGCTGACCGACCCGGAGAAGCGGCGGATCATCGACCTGGGTGGTGACCCCTACGACACCAACGGCGGACGGAGCGGCAGCCCGTTCGGCAACGCCGCCGGTTTCGGCGGCCTCGGCGACATCATGGACGCCTTCTTCGGCGGGGGCGCCGGCCGCGGGCCGCGCGGCCGCACCCGCGAGGGCGAGGACGCGCTGATCCGGGTCGACCTCGATCTCGACGAGACCGTCTTCGGGACGACGACGGAGGTCACCGTCGACACCGCCGTGCTCTGCGACGCCTGCACCGGCGCCGGCACCGCCCCCGGCACGCACCCGGAGACCTGCTCCACCTGCAACGGCCGCGGCGAGGTGCAGAGCGTGCAGCGCTCCTTCCTCGGTCAGGTCATCGCCAGCCGCCCGTGCCCCACCTGCCAGGCCACCGGCCAGGTCATCCCCAACCCGTGCCCCAAGTGCGCCGGTGACGGGCGGGTGCGCTCCCGCCGCACCATCCCGGTCAAGGTCCCGGCCGGCGTCGAGGACGGCATGCGCATCCGGCTGGCCGGTTACGGCGAGGTCGGCCCCGGCGGCGGCCCGGCCGGTGACCTGTACGTCGAGGTGCGTGAGCGCCCGCACGACGTGTTCACCCGCGACGGCGAGGACCTGCACTGCCGGGTCACCCTGCCGATGACCGCGGCGGCGCTGGGCACCACGCTCAAGCTCGAGACCCTCGACGGCGTCGAGGACCTCACCATCAAGGCCGGCACCCAGTCGGGCACCGTGCTCACGCTGCGCGCACACGGCGCCCCGCGGCTGCACGGCACCGGCCGGGGCAACCTGCTCGTGCACCTGGACGTGCAGACGCCCACCCGGATCGACGGCCGTCAGCAGGAGCTGCTGCGCGAGCTCGCCGGGCTGCGCGGTGAGGACCTCACCGACGGCAACAGCGCGAACCACGGTGGCCTGTTCACCCGGGTGCGCGACGCGTTCAACGGCCGATGAGCCAGGGCCCGGACGCACTCGCGGCCGACGGCGCCCCGCTCTTCCTGCTCGACGAGCTGCCGGACGGCGACGTCCTGACCGTGGACGGCGCCGAGGGCCGGCACGCCGTGGACGTGCTGCGGCTCGGCGCCGGGGAGCGGGTGCGGGTGAGCGACGGGCAGGGGCTGCTGGTCGAGGGCTCCGTGCTCGCGGCCGCCGGGTCGGCGTTGCAGGTGCAGGTGCTCGCCCGGCACGACGTCCCCGCCCCGCAACCGGAGTTCGTGCTCGTGCAGGCGCTGCCCAAGGGCGACCGGGGCCCGCTCGCCGTCGACCTGGCCACCGAGCTGGGTGTCGACCGGATCGTGCCGTGGACCGCAGCCCGCTGCGTCACCCGGTGGCGGGAGGACCGGATCGACAAGGGCCTGGCCAAGTGGCGCTCGGTCGCCCGGGCCGCGACCAAGCAGGCCCGCCGGCCGCGGGTGCCCGAGGTGACCGAGCCGATGAGCACGCGCCAGGTCTGCGGCATGCTCGCCGACGTCGACCTGGCCCTGGTGCTGCACGAGCAGGCCCGTCAGCCGTTCGCGCAGCTCGAGGTGCCGACGACCGGGGCGATCGCCGTCATCGTCGGCCCCGAGGGCGGGCTGACCGACGGCGAGGTGGTCGCCTTCCGGGCGGCCGGCGCGCAGTCGGTGCGCCTGGGTGCGGAGGTGCTGCGGACGTCGACCGCCGGCGCCGCCGTGCTCGCCGCACTGAGCGCCCGCACCCGCTGGAGATGACGCTCGACTGAGCAGTTGTGGTCGCCGACACGACCGGACACGCCGGGGACGACGACCACGACTGCGCACTCGACGGAGCGGGCCTCAGCGCAGGGCGGAGCGGGCGCGGGCGCTGACCAGGTCGACCGCGGCGGTCAGCAGCACCAGCGCCACCAGCACGGTGGTCACCGCACCCCAGTCGAAGGCCGCCACCCGCGAGGCCAGCAGCGCCCCCAGCCCGCCGGCGCCCAGCAGCCCGACCAGCACGGTGTCCCGGATCGCCACCTCCCAGCGGTACAGCGCGAACGACAGCACCGGCCCGGTCGCCGCCGGGAGCACCCCGTACAGCCAGCCACCCACCGGCCCGGCCCCCATCGCGGTGAGCGCCGCCCGGGGGCGCGGGTCCAGCTCCTCGGTCGCCTCCGCGGCCAGCCGCCCCAGCACGCCGAGCGTGTAGACACCCAGCGCCAGCGCCCCGGGCAGGATCCCGGGCAGCAGCACGAACAGCAGCACCAGCGCCCACACCGGCGGCGGCACGGCCCGCAGCAGAAGCAGGGCGAGCCGGACGACGGTCCCCGCCAGTCGACGTCCGGCTGACGCCCGGGCCGGGCGGGCGGCCACCCCGGCCAGCAGCACCGCCCCGACGGTGGCGACGGCGATCGCGATCACCGACATCTGCACCGTGTCGACCGCGGCCGCCGCGACCGCGGAGAGCAGCGGCCCGTCGACGTCCGGGGGCCAGGCGGCGGCGAGCACGTAGCGCAGCTGCTCGCCGGTGCGGTCGGAGACCAGCGTGGCCGGCGAGATCGCCAGGTACCACCACGACCAGACGACCCCGGCCAGCGAGCCGAGGACCGCCGTGGTGAGCGCGGGGTCCCGGCGCAGCCGGTCCCCGGACGAGCGCGGTGCGGCCACCCGCCGCCGCACCGCGCGGCCGCCGACGTCGGCGAGCAGGCACAGCAGCGCCAGCGCGTACACGCAGGACCACACCTGCTCCCAGCGCAACGAGCTGAACGACAGCAGCAACTGGTAGCCCAGCCCACCGGCGCCGATCAGCCCGAGCACCACGGCCGAGCGGACCGCGCACTCCAGCCGGTAGAAGGAGTAGGACAGCAGCCCGCCCGACGCCGGGGGCAGCAGCCCGTACAGCGCGGCCGTCGTCCGGCCGGCACCCGCGGCGAGCAGCGCCGAGTACCCGGTACGCGGCACCTCGTCGAGCAGGTCGGCGAAGACCTTCGCGGTCACCGCCCCGTACGGGACGCCGATCGCCAGCACCCCGACCCACGGGTCCAGCCCCAGCAGGTTGACCAGCAGCAGCCCCCACACCGCCTCGTGCAACCCCCGGGGGACGGCGAGCGCCCCGCGGGACAGCGTCCAGCCCAGCCGGCGTCGTCCCCAGGTGGTGCGGGCGACCGCCACCGCGCCGACCGCGCCCAGCAGCACCGCCAGCGCCGCCCCGAGCGCGGCGTAGGCGACGGTGACCAGCACCGAGTCGGCGAGCACCCGCAGGAACGCACCGTCCAGGGCGGGGGAGAGGGCGGCGGAGGCGAACCGGCCGAACTGCCCGGTGCCGGCCGGGTTGACCACGTCGCCGGCGAACGCCCCGGCGCCGGCCAGCGACCAGCCGACGACGGCGAGCGTCCCCAGCCCCCACGCCCAGCGGGCCCGCGCCCGGTGCAGCCGGGGGGCCACCGGCGACCGGTCCAGGACGGCGGTCACCGCGGGGCGCCGTAGAAGTCGGCCAGGTCCCCGACCGTGAGCGCGGCCGCGGGTGCGTCGAGCACCACCCGCCCCTCGACCAGGCCGACCACCCGGGTGCAGTGCCGTAGCGCCAGCGCCGGGTCGTGCAGCGAGGCGATCAGCGCGCCGCCCCGGTCGGCGGACAGCCCGGCGAGCAGGGCGAGGGCGCGCTCGGCCAGCACCGGGTCCAGCGCCGAGGCCGGCTCGTCGGCGAGCACCAGCTCGGGCTGCTGCACCAGCAACCGGGCGAGCGCGACGCGTTGCCGCTGGCCGCCGGAGAGCCGTTCGGTGCGCTCGAACACCCGGTCGGCAAGTCCGACCCGGTCCAGCGCCGCGAGCACCTCGGGCAGCCCCTGCGGGTGCACCAGCGACCACGCCGCCCGCCACGCGGGCCAGCTGGACAGCCGCCCGGCGTTGACGTTGTGCACCACCCGCAGCTGACCGACCAGCTCCAGGTGCTGGTGCACCGTGCCGACCCGGGCCCGCAGCTGCCGCTGGGCCCGGCCGCGCAGCGCAGCGACGTCGTCCCCGAGCACCTGCACGGAGCCCGCGGTGGGCAGCACCGAGCCGTTGACCAGCCCGAGCAGCGTCGACTTGCCGGCCCCCGAGGGCCCGACCAGCGCCACCCGCTGGCCGGCGTCGACGGTGAGGTCGACACCGGCCAGCGCGCGGGTGCTGCCGTAGCGGACCTCGACGCCGTCCAGCCGGAGGACGGCGCTCAGCTGATCAGCCCCAGGTCGCGGCCGACCGCCTCGATCTGGTCGTAGTTCGACGCCTCGGTGGGGAGGAACGCCCCGGCGCCGAACAGCTCCAGCACCTCGTCCCCGGCGGGCAGGCCGGTGAAGTACTCGAGCAGCCGTTCGGGCAGGTCCGCACCCAGCCGCTCGACCGCCTCCGGGCTGAGCAGCCAGTGGTAGTCGTGGTACTCCGGGGTGCGGGCGTACTGGACCACCGCGGCGGGGTCGACGGTGCCGTCCTCGACGCGGGACCGCCACACCTGCTCGTTGAGCACCCCGGCCTGGTAGCTGCCGGAGGAGACCAGCGAGATGGTCGCGTCGTGGGAGCCGGAGAACCCGGGGCCGCCGGGGAAGCCCTGCGGGTCGACGCCCTGCTCGGACAGGAAGTACGCGGGCATCAGCCGGCCGGACGTCGACGTCTCGCTGCCGTAGCTGAACCGCAGGTCGGCCAGCGGGCCGAGGTCGTCGGCCGGGGTCAGCCCGGTGCCGGTGTTGACGATGAACACCGAGGTGAACGACTCGTCGATGTCGCGCTGGGCGATCGGCTCGGCGCCGGGGGTCTGCAGTCGGGCTTGCACGCCGGTGAGCCCGCCGAACCAGACCAGGTCGAGGTCACCGGTGCGGAAGAGGGAGACGGCGGCGCCGTAGTCGGTGACCGGCTGGTAGTCGACGTCGAGGTCGAGTGCTGCGGACATCGAGTCGGCGAGCGTGCTGTACAGCCGTTGCAGGACCTCGGGGTCCTGGTCGGGGATGGCGCCGATGGTCAGCGAGCCGCGGCTGCCGGTCGAGCCCCCGGACGACGACACGGGGGAGTCCCGGCTGCAGGCGGCGAGCCCGGCGGCGAGGACGGCGGCGCTCCCGGCGAGGAAGCCGCGCCTGTTCAGTGCGTGTTCTCCGAAGCCACCCGACCGGACGGCGCGACGGCTGCTCACTACGTCCTCGGATGGGGCTGCGGTGCGGACACGGGGGACCTCCAAGGGAGAGGGACGACGGGGACCGGCCCATCGTCGCCCACGCCGTCCTCCCGGGCCGCGCCGACCACCACAATGGCCATTCTGGTGGTCGGCGGGACGGTCAGGCCAGTTCGACGATGCTGCGGGTGACCGCCGCCTGCTCGGTGAGCACGCCGCCGATCAGGTGCTGGGTCTCGTTGATCCGCTCCACGATCTCCCGGATCGAGGCGAGTGCGCCGACCACGTTCTGCACGTCGCCCTGGATGGCCGCGACCCGGCTGCTGACGTCCTCGGTCGCCTGGGCGGTCTCCCGGGCGAGCTCCTTGACCTCGCCGGCGACCACGGCGAACCCCTTGCCGGCCTCCCCGGCCCGGGCGGCCTCGATGGTGGCGTTCAGCGCCAGCAGGTTGGTCTGCTCGGCGATGCCGGTGATCACCTTCACCACCTTGTCGATCTCCGCGCTGGAACGTCCCAGCCCCGCCACGAACTCGGTGGCCTCGCCTGCGACGCGTTGACCGTCACCGGCCACCTTGGTGGCCTCGGCGACGTTGCGCTCCACCTCGTCGATCGAGGCGACCATCTCCCGGCCGGCGTCGGCGATGCGCTGGGTGGCGGCCAGTCGCTCCAGCGTCTGGGAGATCAGGAAGGCGGTGTTGCGCAGGGCGTCCCGCCGGCTGTCGGCGAGGATCAGCGTCCGCTTGGCGAAGAAGTCCATCGTGCCGACGATCCGGCCGCCGACGGTGATCGGCAGGCACACCCCGGAGCGGACGCCGGCGTTGCGCGCGGCCGGGGCGCGTACGCAGTCGTGCACCTGGCCGAGGTCCTCGACGAACACCAGCTCGCCGGCGGCCCAGGTGCGGCCGGCGACGCCGACGCCCTTGGCGAAGCCCGCCTCCAGCGTGATCCGCCGGAACTCCGGCCCCAGGTCGCCGGACTCCTGGGCGAACCGCAGGTCGTTCGTCGAGGCGTCCAGCGCCCAGTAGGAGCCGTAGTGCCAGTCGAACTCCCGCCGGATGGTGTCCAGCGCGACGGACAGCGTCTCCTCCTGCGTGCGCGCCTGGGCGAACCCGCGGAGCAGGCTGTTGATCGCTGCGACGTCGCCTGCGGCACGCTTCTGGTCAGCGGCCTCGGCCACCCGGCCGAAGGCCTGGGAGACCAGCAGCCCCACCGCCCGCAGCGCGTCGAGCCGTTCGGCCGACGGAGCCAGGGTCTCCATGGTGAAGAAGTCCATCGTCCCGACGACCCGGCCCTGCTGGATGATCGGGAAGCACACGCCGCTCTTCACCCCGACCCGTTGGGCCACCGGGGCGCGCACGCAGTCGGTCATCTCGCCGAGGTCGGCGACGAAGAACAGGTCCCGGGCCTTCCAGGCCCGCCCGGAGAGCCCGACACCCTCGGCGAAGGAGGCGCTCCTGGTCACCGCGCGGAACTCGGGTCCGGCGTCACCGGACTCCACGGCGAAGTGCAGCTGCCCGTCCTCCGGCGCGACCATCCAGTAGGAGCCGTACGCCCAGCCGAAGCTGTCCCGGACGGTGTCGAGCGCGGCCCGGGCCACCTCCTCGCAGGTGGTGGCCCGGTCCAGCGCGCCGAGCGCCCGGGTGACCGCGGCGATGTCGGAGCGTGCCTCGTCGAGTTCGGCGGTGTGCTGCAGAGCGGTGCGTCGTGACGCGGCGATGCGCATGGTGCCTCCACGGTCCGGGCAGCCGTGGCGTCGACGTCCCTGTGGTCGTGGTCGGCCGGTGGCGGCCCACCTTCAGTCGAACGACCAAGTCGTGCACTGTTCAACGAACTCTCTCGGTCCGCCGTCCACCCACGTCCTAGAGTCGGGCCGGTGAGCGAGCCGACGAACGAGTGCCTGTTCTGCCGCATGGTGGCCGGGGAGATCCCGCCGGACGTCGTCCGGGAGACCGACCGCACGCTCGCCTTCCGGGACATCAACCCGCAGGCGCCCACGCACGTCCTGGTGATCCCCAAGGAGCACCACGCCACCCTCGGTGCGCTGGCCGGGGCCGACCCCGAGCTCACCGCCGAGCTGGTCGCGGCCGCACATGCAGTCGCCGTCCAGGAGGGCCTCGTGACCGCGGACGTGCCCGAGCCCGGCTACCGCGTGGTGGCCAACACCGGGCCGCAGGCCGGGCAGACGGTCCACCACGTGCACCTGCACGTGCTCGGCGGCCGCGGCCTGGGCTGGCCGCCCGGCTGAGGCCGCTCGGGCCTGCCAGAGTGAGGGTGTGTCCGAGACCGCTGCCCCCGTCCGGCTCGAGCGGGACGGCGATGTCGCCGTCGTCGTCCTGGACAACCCACCGCTGAACCTGTTCGACCAGGCGGTGTTCGACGCCTGGGAACGGGTGACCGGCCAGCTGGTCGAGCTCACCGATCCGGCGCGGCCCGACCGGGCCCGTGCGGTGCTGGTGGAGGCGCGTGGCCGGGTCGTCTCCGCCGGTGTCGACGTGCACCTGTTCGCCGAGATCGCCGAGGGCCCGGACGCCGTCGCCCGCGGCGGGGCGCTGTGGGCCCGGCTGCTGCGCACGGTGCAGACGCTGGAGGCCCTCCCGGTGCCGACCGTCTTCGCCGCCCACGGCCTGACCCTGACCGCGGCGTTCGAGATCTCCCTGGCCTGCGACGTGCTGCTCGCCGCGGAGAGCGCGTCCTTCGGTCTGGTGGAGATCGTCGTCGGGCTCACCCCGTCGATGGGCGGGCCGCAGCGGCTGGCCGAGCGGGCCGGCCCGGCGCGCGCCCGGGAGCTCGTGTTCACCGGTGAGCGCTACCCGGCGGCGGTCCTGGAGCGCTGGAACGTGGTCAACCGGGTCCTGCCCGACGACGGCTTCCCCGAGGCGGCCCGCGAGTACGCCCGCCGGGTCGCCGCCGGCCCCACCGTCGCGCACGCGGCGACCAAGCGGCTGGTCGCCACCGCGGTGCGGCACGGCGTACCCGCGGCGGACGACGTCGTGCCGGCCGTCTCGGGGCTGTTGTTCGGCACCGAGGACCTGCGCGGCGCCGTGGCGTCCTTCCTCACCGACGGTCCGGGGAGGGCTCGCTACACCGGCCGCTGACCCGGTCCGCTGTGGAGCCGGGCTTCAGCGGCCGTCCGCGCGGGTACGCTGGGCCGGGTCACAACCCCCGTCGCAGGAAGGCAGGGTCGAGCGTTCTTGCCCGACACCTCACCAGACGCCGTACCGGAGACCATCGCGTCCTCCCGTGAGCTCTCCGCGCGTGCCGCGGGAGCCGGCGTCCCGGAACCGGCCGTACCGGCCGAGGTCCGCACCTCGATCACCGTCCCCGACAGCGTCTCCATGGTGGCCCTCCTGGGCTCCGGAGACGAGCTCCTCCGCTTGGTCGAGACCGAGCTCGCCGCCGACGTGCACGTCCGCGGCAACGAGATCGCGATCACCGGTCAGCCGGCGGACAACGCCTTCGCCGTCCGGGTCTTCGACGAGCTGATCGCGCTCCTGGCGACCGGCCAGGCGCTGCGGCCGGACTCGGTCCGCCGGGTCGTCGGCATGCTCCGCGCCGGCGGCTCCGAGCGCCCCGCGGACGTGCTCAGCCTCGACATCATCAGCCGCCGGGGCCGCACCATCCGGCCGAAGACGCTGAACCAGAAGCGGTACGTCGACGCCATCGACGTCCACAGCGTGATCTTCGGCATCGGCCCGGCCGGCACCGGCAAGACCTACCTGGCGATGGCCAAGGCCGTGCAGGCGCTGACCACCAAGCAGGTCAACCGGATCATCCTGACCCGTCCGGCGGTGGAGGCCGGTGAGCGACTGGGCTACCTGCCGGGCTCGCTGTCGGAGAAGATCGACCCCTACCTGCGGCCGCTGTACGACGCGCTGCACGACATGGTCGACCCGGAGTCGATCCCGCGGCTGATGCAGGCCGGCACCATCGAGGTCGCCCCGCTGGCCTACATGCGCGGCCGCACGCTGAACGACGCGTTCGTCATCCTCGACGAGGCGCAGAACACCACCGCCGAGCAGATGAAGATGTTCCTCACCCGGCTGGGGTTCGGCTCGAAGATGGTCGTCACCGGTGACGTCACCCAGGTCGACCTGCCCGGGGGCGCGCAGAGCGGTCTGCGGATCGTGCGCGAGATCCTTGAGGGCATCGACGACGTGCACTTCTCCACGCTGACCAGCTCCGACGTCGTCCGGCACCGGCTGGTCGGCGACATCGTCGACGCCTACGAGCGCTGGGACGCCACCCGGCAGCCGCCGGCGCCGGCGGCCGGTTCCCGTCCGGCCCGGCACGGCCGTCCCCAGACCCGGCAGCAGGGGAGCTGAGCGTGCCCGTCGAGGTCGCCAACGAGTCCGAGATCTCCGTCGACGAAGGAGCGCTGGCCGGCGTCTGCCGCTACGTGCTCGACGCCATGGAGGTCAGCCCGCTGGCCGAGCTGTCGGTGCTCTGCGTCGACGGCGACTACATGGCCACCCTGCACGAGCGGTGGATGGGGGAGAAGGGCCCGACCGACGTGCTGGCCTTCCCGATGGACGAGCTGGACACCGCCCGTCCCGACGACCCCGACCCCGGTCCGGCGCTCCTCGGTGACGTGGTGCTGTGCCCGGCCGTCGCCGTCCGGCAGGCCCGCGCCGCCGGTCACTCGATGGCCGACGAGCTTCTCTTGCTGGCCACCCACGGCGTGCTCCACCTGCTGGGCTACGACCACATGGAGCCCGACGAGGAGAAGGAGATGTTCGGCCTGCAGTCGAAGCTCCTCGAGGGCTGGCGCGCCACTCCGCGGGAGTCGGTGACCGGCGAGCCGATGGAGCCGGAGACCCGATGAGCTCGACCGCGATCGTCCTGCTGGGGATCGCCGTCGTCCTGGTCCTCGTCGCCGGCGTCTTCGCCGCACTGGACGCCGCGTTGCAGCGGCTGTCCAAGGCCGCGGTGGAGGAGATGCGGCGGGACGGGATCAAGCGGGCGGGCCCGCTGGCGCAGGTCATGGAGGACCGAGCCCGGCACGTGGCCTTGCTGCTGCTGCTGCGGATCGCCTGCGAGACGGCCGCGACCGTCATCGTCGCGGTCATCCTCGACGGGTTGTTCGACGGCGTCGCACTCGGCGTGCTGACCGCCATCGCGGTGATGACGGTGGTCAGCTACGTGCTCATCGGCGTCGGCCCGCGGACGCTGGGCCGGCAGCACGCCTACGGCATCGCGTTGTCCGCGGCCTCGCTGATCCGGCTGCTGGGTCGCCTGCTCGGCCCGATCGCCACGCTGCTGATCCTCATCGGCAACGCGATCACCCCCGGCAAGGGCTACCGCGATGGCCCGTTCAGCAGTGAGGTCGAGCTGCGCGAGCTCGTCGACATGGCCGAGGAGCGCGGCGTCGTCGAGGCCGGCGAGCGCAACATGATCCACGGCGTCTTCGAACTCGGCGACACCATCGCCCGCGAGGTGATGGTGCCTCGGCCGGACGTGGTCTGGATCGAGCGCGGCAAGACCCTCCGGCAGGCGCTGGCGCTGTGCCTGCGCAGCGGCTTCAGCCGGCTCCCGG